>JAVBXP010000012.1 GCA_030824495.1 bacterium | reverse complement strand
GCGCCCGCCGTGACCGCCCATCTCGACCAGGGCCGAGAACTGCGATTGGCCGCCGGGACGCCGATAGTAGACCACCAGCTGACGGGCCACGGCGCGGGCGATGTCCTCGCCGAGATCGTCGGCGATGAGGGCGAGCGCCAGGTCGATGCCGGCCGTGATCCCCGCCGAGGTCCAGAAGTCGCCGTCGCGTACGAAGATCCGGTCGGGCTCGACCCGGACCTTGCGATACCGCCGGGCCAGGTCGGCGCAACGTTCCCAATGCGTCGTGACCCGGCGTCCGTCCAGCAGGCCTGCGCGGGCCAGCAGGTAGGCGCCGGAGCAGACGCTGGTGGTGCGCCGGGCGCGGCCGGATGCGGCCCTGATCCAGTCAGCCGTGTGGGCGCACAGCGCAGCCGTGCGCGATCCGTCGCCCCCGACGATCATCAGCGTATCAAGCGGTGCGTCGGTCAACGGCTCGGCGACCATCAAGGCGCGCGAAGACGAGGCGACAGGCCCGGGGATGCGCGCCATCACCTTGATCTCGTAGGCCCCGGGAACATATCGGGCGGCGATTTCGAACGCCGCGACCGGACCGGCGATATCCAGGATCTGGAAGTCGGGAAAGATCAGGACGCCGAGCGTACGGGTCATGGCTGAATCCGAGGGAAGAATGTCATTTCTGCCGCAGGCTAGGCCGCGCAGGGTGGCGGCGTCAAATTACTGGAGGTCGCCATGTCTCAGTTTCAGATCGTCATTCCGCTCTACCCCAACGTCACCCACCTTGATTTCACCGGCCCGCATCAGGTGCTGGCGCGCCTGCCGGACACCACGGTCACCGTGGCCTCGATGGCAGGGCGCGACATAGAGGCCGACGGCCTGACCTTCGCCCATCTCGCCGACCTGTCGAAGGTCGAGCGCTGCGACATGCTCTGCGTGCCGGGCGGGTTCGGCACGACCGATGCGATGCTGGACGAAGCGTTCATGGGTGAGATCCGGCGGCTAGGCGGCGGCGCAAAGTACCTGACCAGCGTCTGCACCGGATCGCTGATCCTGGCCGCGGCAGGGTTCCTGCGCGGCAAGCGCGCAGCCTGTCACTGGGCCTGGCGCGACCTGCTGATCCCGTTCGGCGCCATCGTCGATGAGGCGCGGGTCGTCCGCGACGGAGACATTATTACCGGCGGGGGCGTCACCGCCGGTTTGGATTTCGCCTTCGTAGTCGCCGCTGAGCTTGCGGGAGAGAGCTGGGCGCAGTCCATCCAACTCGCCTTGGAATACGCGCCCGCGCCGCCCTTCGCCTCCGGTCGCCCGGAACTCGCCTCGCCCAATGTATTGGCCGGTGTGAAGGCTAATCTGGCGTCCGGAGCTGCGGCGCGCATGGCGGCGGCCCAGGAGGCGGCCGCTCGCTTGCAGCCGGCGTAATCGCTAGGCCGCCAGCCCCAAGGCGCGGACCAGGGCGGCGGGCTCGATAGGCTTGCTGAGATAGTCGTTGAAGCCGAGCGCGAGCAGACGTTCGCGCTCGCCGGTCATGGCGTCGGCGGTCAGGGCCACGACCGGGAGGGTCTCCTGTCCGCTGGCCCGGATCGCCGCCAGCGTCTCGATGCCGCTCATGCCGGGCATATGAATATCCATGAAGACCACGTCGAAGCCGCCGCTCGCCAGGGCCGTCAGGCCTTCCTGTCCGCTGGCGGCTGTTTCCACCGTCAGGCCCAAGGCTTCCAGCAAGGCCCGAGCGACTGCCTGATTGGTGCTGTTATCGTCAACGACCAAGGCCCGAACCAGCGCCTCGCCGGCCAAGGCTGGCGGGGAGGGTGAGAGCTCGGGCTGGAAGGTCGCCTCCGGCAAGGGCAGGACAAGCCTGAAGCTCGAGCCTTCGCCCACTTGGCTCTTGAGCGTGATTTCGCCGCCCATCAGGCGCGCCAGGTTGCGAGAGATGGCCAACCCCAGGCCTGTGCCGCCAAAGCGTCGGGCTATGCTGGTGTCGGCCTGGGTGAAACCCTGGAAAAGGCGCGTCTGGGTCGCCGGCTCAATCCCCGGTCCGGTGTCGGTGACCGTGAAGGCGATCTCGTCGCCGCGGCCGGTCGGCTGGACAGACAAGCGAACTGCGCCCTGGCTGGTGAACTTGAGCGCGTTGGAGAGCAGGTTCTGCAGGACCTGTCGTAGACGGGCGTCGTCGCCGCTCACCCACGAGTGAACCTCTGGCGAGATTTCGCACGTCAGGACCAGACCCTTTTCAAGGGCGGCAGGCGCCCAGAGCTCCACGGTGCGATTGACGGCGTAGGGCAGATCGAAGGGGCGGTTCTCGACGTCGAACCGTCCGGCCTCGATTTTCGCCAGATCGAGGATGTCATTCAAAATCGTCATCAGGCCGCTGCCGGACTTCAGCAAGGTGGCGACGTGATCGGCCTGGCGGGCGCTGAGGTCGGTACGCTCGAGAGCGTAGGCCATGCCGAGTACGCCGTTCATCGGGGTGCGCAGCTCGTGGCTCATCATCGCCAGAAACGCCGACTTGGCCTGGTTGGCTGCGTTGGCGGTGAGGGTCTGAGCCTCGAGTTCGCGTCGCGCCGCCATCAGCTCCCGGGCCGCGATCACGCTGCGCTCGGCTGAGATCGCCGCGTAGCCGACGAACACCACCGCGCCCAATGCGGCGGCCAACTGCGTGGGGCCTTCGAAGGCGGGAAACAGGATCGTTGCGACGAGGAGCGCGACCGCGCTGGGCGCGCCGAACACCAGCACGGCGAGTGGGGATCGAAAGGCATGGCTGATCGCGTTCGCCACCAGCGCCGACCACGTCAGGAACGCCAGGAACTCCGCGCCGGGTATCCCTGAACGCCAATAGGCGAACGCCAGGCCGACCCAGACGAAATTCACCGCCAAGGCCGAGCCAAGATAGGAAAGTCGCCTCAAAGCGCTGGGCTGCTTATCGCCCTGATGAGCCGAGGTGGCGACCCACGTCCAGATCTCCGCCAAGGTCAACGCCATGGCCCAGATCATCGCAGCTCGAGGGCCAAGCAAAGCGCCGACGAGCATGGCGTTCAGCACGCCGGTAATCCAGCGCGACGGCGCCATCTTTCGGGCTGACTGGGCTACGCCGTCAAATCCCTCGTCCCACGCAAAAACCGATAACTTCATAACGCCGCCCGACCGATCGGCGCGCAGTGTCGTGGAGATTGCGCAATATAGATTTAACGGCGCCACCCAGGCGCGATCAAAACGGGGTTCAGCGATCCTGGGTTTTGGCGTGAACCGTGTCGACATTCTGGTGAATGTTGCCCTGACGTCCCTGGTTCTTCAGGTTCACGTCGCTATCGCCGGGCTGGCCAGATTGCAGGCCGGTCTTGACGTCCCGCCGATCCTGGCCGGCGCCTTGGATGTCCGGCCGCGCGCCCCGGAACGAGCGTTGTTCCTTGGGAATAGGTGGAGCCTTGCTCATCGGAAACCTCCTTCAGTGTCCTGAAGGAACCGGTCCCAGCCGGTGTTGTTCCGCCTAGACGGCGTCCAAACCGATATCGAGCACCGGGGCCGAGTGCGTGAGAGCGCCGACGCTGATCACATCGACGCCGGTCTCGGCGATCGCGCGAACCGTCTGCAGATTGACCCCGCCGGAAGCCTCCAGCGTCACCTTGCCGGCCGCCAGACGCACAGCGGTCGCCAGGTCTTCCAGGCTGAAATTGTCCAGCATGATCACGTCGGGGGCGAGCGGCAGCGCCTCGTCGAACTGCGCCAGGCTGTCGACCTCCACCTCGATCTTCATCAAGTGGCCCGCCGCCGCCCGCGCGCGCTTCAGCGCCTCGGCCACGCCGCCGCAGGCCGCGACATGGTTGTCCTTGATCAGGATGGCGTCATCCAGGCCAAAGCGGTGGTTCAAGCCGCCGCCGCAGCGCACGGCGTATTTTTCCAGATGGCGCAGACCCGGCGTGGTCTTGCGGGTGTCGGCGATCCGCGCCTTCGTGCCGCTGACCGCGGTCGTATAGGTGTGGGTCAGGGTGGCGACGCCCGATAGCCGGCCCAGCAGGTTCAGCGCAGTGCGCTCGGCCGAAAGCAGGGCGCGGGCGTTGGCTTCGACCTTGGCCAGTATATCGCCAGGCTGGATCAGATCGCCGTCGGACACGCATTCCTCGAAGCGCGCGCCGGGGTCGAGCGTCAGCACCGCGAGGCGTGCGCAGGCCAGGCCCGCCACGACGCCGGACTGGCGCGCGGCGAACACCGCCGAAAGCCGGGTGTCGGCCGCGATGCAGGCCTGGGCCGTTACGTCGCCGGCGCGGCCCAGGTCTTCGGCCAAGGCGGCCGTGACCACGGGCGCGATCAGAAGGTCGGGGATCGGAGGGGTCATTCAGCGGCCAGGCGTGGAGGGCTGGAGGCGGGAAGGGTGATGAAGGTCCGCGACGGAGCCTGATCGGGAACGCCGTCGGCGCGGAAGTGAGCGCCGAGGCTGTTGGGGCGGGCGAGGGCGGCCTGCGCGGTCAGTCGCGCGGCGACCAGCGGCGCGGCGCGGCCGTGGGCGGCCTCCATCGCGTCGATCTCTGCGATCAAGCGGGTCAGGCCCGCAGCGTTCCGAACGACACCGGCGTCGCGGCTCATCGCGATGCGGAGCTGCGCCAGGGCTTCTGGGGGCAGGTCGGGCGCAGGGGTGGCGCGAAGTGGCCGGCTCTGGGGATCAAGCGCCTCGCGAGCCGCATGGCCGGCGCGGGAGCCGAAGACGGCCGCTTCGAGCAGCGAGTTGGACGCCAGGCGATTGGCGCCATGAACACCCGTCGAGGCGCACTCGCCGGCGGCGAACAGATTGGCCAGCGACGTGCGGCCATCGGCGTCGGTGACGATGCCGCCCATGTGGTAGTGGCAGGCCGGCGCGACCGGGATCGGCTGAACCCGGGGGTCGATGCCGCCCGACAGGCAGGCGGCGAACACCGCCGGGAATTCGTCGGGGAAGTGAGCGCCGACCGCGGCGCGCGCGTCCAGGAAGGCGCCATGGCCAGCTTCGCGCTCGGCGTGGATCGCCCGGGCGACCACATCGCGGGGGGCGAGCTCGGCGTCGGGGTGATAGCGGGCCATGAACGGCTCGCCATTCCCGTCGATCAGCTTGGCGCCCTCGCCGCGCAGGGCTTCGGTCGCCAGGGGCGCAGGATCGCGGCCGATGTCGATGGCTGTCGGGTGGAACTGCACGAATTCCGGATCGGCGATGGTGGCGCCGGCCAGGGCGGCCAGGGCCAGGCCCTCGCCCTTGAGTTCCGGCGGGGTGGTGGTGACGGCGTAGAGCCCGCCGATCCCGCCCGTGGCCAGGATGGTGGCCGCCGCGGTGATCTCGACCAGCCGGCCATCTTCTTCGGCCAGCACGCCGCGAACGCGACCTTCAGCGTCCTGAAGCAGGCCGCGTAGCCGCGCGCCCGAGCGGATTTGAATGTGAGGCGCCGACAGGGCCGTGCGGATGACCGCGTCCATGATCGCGCGGCCGGCCTGGTCACCCTTTACGCGCGCGACCCGCGAGCGTGAGTGAGCCGCTTCGAGGCTGGTGGCGAACTGACCCTGGTCGTTCCGGTCGAAGGGAGCGCCGAGCTGCGCCAGGCGTCGGACGGCCTCGGGGCCTTCTTCCGCGAGGATTGCAGCCATGGCCGCGTCCACCAGACCAGCGCCTGCCGCGACGGTGTCGGCGGCGTGGAGGGCCGGAGCGTCGTCGTCGGACAGCGCCGCGGCCATGCCGCCTTGCGCCCAGGCCGAGGAGCAGCCCTGGTTTACCGGCGCGCCGGTCAGGACCAGTGCCTTGCGCGGGGCGACCGCCAGCGCCGCCGATAGGCCAGCAAGGCCCGCGCCGACGATCAGCACGCCGTCATGCTTGATGCGTTCCACCGCTAGATCAGTTCCACATCGACGTGATGGCGAGCCTTCACGAGGTCATAGCGCGCCGGAATGAGCGGCGGCGGCAGATCGATCATGCGCTGCACCGAAAGCCGCGCCCGTTCGGCGATCGCCGGATCGACGGTGACCTCATAGCGGTCGTAGGCCAGGGCCTCGTAGATGTTCTGCAAGCTGATCCGCTTCATGTGCGGGCAGAGGTTGCAGGGACGCAGGAACTCAGTGTCGGGTGCGTCGGCGGCGACGTTGTCGGCCATCGAGCACTCGGTGATCAGCACCACCTGCTTGGGCTTACGCTGCAGCACATAGTCGTTCATCGCGGCGGTCGAACCGGCGAAGTCGGAGACTTCCAGCACTTCGGCCGGGCACTCGGGGTGCGCCAGGACCTCGGCGTTCGGATAGGCTTCCCGCAGTTCTAGGATGTCGGCGGCCGTGAAGCGCTCATGCACCTCGCAGCGCCCCTGCCAGGCGATGATCTTGACGTCGGTCTGGCGCGCGACGTTGCGGGCCAGGAACTCGTCGGGGATCAGGATGACGCGGTCGACGCCCCATTCCTTGGCCACGTGTTCGACCACCTGCACGGCGTTGGCGCTGGTGCAGCAGACATCTGTCTCGGCCTTCACGTCGGCCGTGGTGTTGACGTAAGTCACGACCGGGATGCCAGGATAGCGCTGCTTGATCAGGCGCACGTCGGCGCCGGTGATCGAGGAGGCGAGGCTGCACCCGGCCAGCAGGTCGGGGATCAGCACGGTCTTTTGCGGCGACAGGATCTTCGAGGTCTCAGCCATGAAGTGCACGCCGGCCTGGACGATGATCTTGGCGTCGGACTTGGCGGCTTCCTTGGCCAGGCCAAGGCTGTCGCCGACATAGTCGCCCACGCCGTGGAAGATCTCGGGCGTCATGTAGTTGTGAGCGAGGATGACGGCGTCTTTCTCGCGCTTCAGCCGATTGATCTCGGCGATCAGCGGAGCCTGGAGGCGCCACTCCATCGGGGTGACGTGATGCTTCACCTTTTCCCACATGGGAAGGGTGGCGGCTTCAACCGCGGGCGTGAACGCAAATTGCGAACCGTCGGCCATGGTGTCCTCCTTATGCTCAATCTGAGCATTTCCTCGGCCTCAAAAAACGCCGCGGGTGTCTGCAGCGCCCGTCGGCGTCGTGATTATGCTCAAAAGGAGCAAAACCAATAGGCGTTGATATAGACCCCCGTTCGGTTGGGTACAAGCCCACTTTATCTTGAAGACCGGTCAGGCCGCCTGGATCTCGGGGTCCATGAGGCGGGCGATGGTGCGGGCCAGGAGTTCGGCTGAATAGGGCTTGCGCAGCAAGGGCCAAGGGGCGTCCACCGCCGTCGAAAGCGTCTCTCCAGTGTAGCCGGACGACAGGATGATCGGCAGTCCGGGGCGCATTTCCGAGGCGATGCGCGCCAGGTCTACGCCCGATTGTTCGCCCGGCATCACCAGGTCGGTCAGCATCAGATCTATCGGGCCAGTCTGCCTGAGCAACTCGACGGCGCGATCGACGCCATCGGCGCGGGTGACGTGGTGGCCCAGCTCCTCGAGCATGGCCGCGACCATGATGGCGACCTCGATGTCGTCCTCGACCAGCAGCACGCGCAGCGCGCTGGCCTTTACAGGAGCCTGTTCCACCGGGGCGTCAGCGGCCTCCGCGGGCGCCTCCACACGGGGGAGATAGAGACTCACGGCGGCGCCCTGGCCGGGCGCGGTGTCGATCGCCACCCCGCCGCCGCTCTGGCGGGCGAAGCCATAGACTTGGGACAGGCCAAGTCCCGTGCCTTTGCCGACCTCCTTGGTGGTGAAGAAGGGCTCAAAAACGCGCGCCAGGACGTCGGGCGCCATGCCGACCCCGTCGTCGCGCACGACGACCTGGATGTACTCGCCAGCCGGCATGTCCGGCGTCTGTCCCTCGTTGAGGACGTAGACGCCGGTTTCCAACCGCACCGCGCCGCCGTTGCCCACGGCGTCGCGGGCGTTGACCACAAGGTTCATGATCGCGGCGTCGAACTGACCAGGATCAACCATGGCGACGGCGCCGGGCGCGGTCGGCGTGAGGTTCAGGGACACGGCCTCGCCGACGGCGCGACGCAGCAGCGGTTCGCTTTCCTTCAGCAGTTCGTCGATCCGAACGAACTCGGGCTTCAACGCCTGGCGCCTCGAGAACGCCAGCAGTTGGAGGGTGAGGCGCTCGCCGCGCCGCGCCGCGCCCAGGGCGGCCTCGAGCATCTTGCTGCGCCGTTCCGCGTCGTCTGGCCGCCGTTGCATCAGGTCGAGCGCGCCGATCACGACCGTCAGCAGGTTGTTGAAATCGTGCGCTACACCGCCGGTCAGCTGGCCGACCGCCTCCAGCTTTTGCGCATGATACAGGCGGGCTTGAGCCTCGTCGCGCTCGGCCAGGGCCGCCTGGACCCGCTCGGCAAGCAGATCGTTGATCCGCATAAGGTCAAGTTCAGCCTGTTTGGCGTCGCTGATGTCTATCCCGATGCCGACGAAGCCCGCGAACTCGCCATTCGGTCCCGATCGCGGCTGGGACACCGAGCGGATCCAACGCCAGGAACCGTCAGCGCGCAGGTAGCGGGCTTCGAGCGTGAACAGGTCGCGGGAAGCCTCTCCCGCCACCTGTTCCTTCAGGACCCGGTCGAGGTCGTCCTTGTCGATGCGGTGACGCCACTCGAACGCCAGGGCTTCGTCGTAGGACGTGCCCAGGAAGTCGACATAGGCCTGATTGACGAACTCCCTACGGCCGTCGGCGCGCGAGACCCACAGCAGCACCGGAGCGCTGTCGGCCAAGGCGCGGAAGCGGGCGTCGCTCTCGCGGACCTTTTCGAAGGCCATCCGGCGTTCGGTGATGTCGATGTTGACGCCGGTCGCCCGCACGATGCGGCCGGTGCCGTTCTGCAGCATCTCGCCGCGCGAGAGCAGCCAGCGGATCTCGCCGTCGGGGCGCACGACCCGGTATTCGGTCGGGGCCATCTTGCCGGTCCGGATGGCCGAAATATTGCTCTGCCGAACCCACTCCTGGTCGTCGGGATGGACGCTCTCCAGCAGGGTGCGAATGTTCGAGTCGCCGCCGGGCGGGAGGCCAAGATTGCGGTAGAGGGTGGGCGACCAATAGCCTTCACCGGTCAGCACATCCCAGTCCCATAGGCCGACCTCGCCGGCGTCCTGGGCCAGTTGCAGTCGTGCTTCGCTGCGGTCGAGCGCGGCCTGGGCTTCGTCCAGTCGCAACACGATCTCGCGCAAGCGGCCGGCCACCACGACGGTGACGGCGCCGGATATCGCGTAGAGGACGACGTCCGCCTGCTCGGCGAATTGCTGGGGCATCGCGGCGCGCGAGCCTAGCCCGATGACAAGGGCGGCGAGCAGGGTCACCCAGCCCCAGCGCTGGCCGGCGAACAGGGTGGCGACGATGAAGGCGGGAAAATAGGTCGGAGAGAGGGAGAAAGCATTCTCCCAGCCCACGAACATGCCGCAGATACCAACGGCCGCCATCATGGCGCAAAGGCTGATGGCCAACGCCACCGGGAAGGGCGGCGAGCGTCTGGGGATAAAGCGCAACGGCAGGGCGACGGGGCTCATTTGCACCGGACGCTCCCTAAACTCCGGCGCTGGTGAGCCGGTTTGGTGAGCATGCTGGCGCTGGCGGCTGGGCGCAACTCTCGATATCGAAAGGTTTGATCCCTATTTTCGCCCGGTTGCGGTCTATGCTGGCCAGCTCGGAAACGACGTAAGACCTTGCGCCTGAACCTTTCGCAGATCTTTTCGCAACGCGGTTTGATCCTGGCCCTGGCGGTGGTTTGCGGGGGCGCGGTCTTCCTGTTGGCCTGCGCCAACCCCGACTACACGGCCAATGAGGTGAGCAAGTCTCGCGGCTTGGCGGCGGTGGCGGGCACGCTTTCCGACCGAGGGCTCGCGCGTCTCACCGCCGATATGGACCCGGCCATGCTCTCGCTCGCCAAGCGGCATGATCCGGTGCGCCAGGCCGATCCCTGGGGCCGCACAATCGGTTGGACCAGTCTCGACATCACCAAAATTCCGGACCTTGGCCTTGGTCCGACCTCGGTGGAGACGGCCGAGGAGATCAACGGCCTGCGCGCCTTCTCCAAGCTGCCGATCCGGCCGATGCGGCCGTTCGTCCTGACCGCCGACGGTTCTGACCGTGCTCGCGCGCTGAAGTGCCTATCAGAGGCCGTCTATTACGAAAGCGCTCGCGAGCCGAGGCTCGGCCAGGAGGCCGTCGCCCAGGTCGTGCTGAACCGCGTGCGGCATCCGGCCTATCCGAAGTCCGTCTGCGGCGTAGTCTATCAGGGCGCGGCCCGCACGACCGGCTGCCAGTTCAGCTTCACCTGCGATGGCTCCCTGCGATACGCGCCCGAGCCGGGGCTGTGGGCTCAGGCTCAACGCGTCGCGCGCGAGGCGCTGGCCGGCCACGTCAACAAGGCGGTCGGCTCGGCGACGCACTATCACGCCAACTACGTCGCCCCTTACTGGGCCCCGACCCTGGTGAAGATGAAGCAGGTCGGGCTGCACATCTTCTATCGCTGGACGGGTCCCTGGGGGGAGCCGCCGGCGTTTACGGGGAGATATGCGGGTGGCGAGGCCTATCTGTCGCCGGCCATCCTCGGCGGGCTCGACGCGCGCACCAACGGGTTGCTCGATCCCGAGGCCCAGGGCATCGGCGGCAATCGGAAGCTGACCCTGGCGGTGGCCGGAGAGGTGCGGACCTACACGGTCGCCGACGCCTCGGCCCATGGCGGTGAGAAGACGCGGGTGCTCGGAACTCTCTATGCGCCCCGGCGAAAGCCGACCGCCGAAGAGATCAAGGAAATCAACAAGTCGCTGGCGGCCATGGACGGCGCCGCTGCTCCCGCGCCTGCGCCTGGACCCGCCCCGTCATCGCCGGCGTCAGATGGCGGCGGCCCCGGCGCACAATAGGCCTATCCGTTGAAGGCGTTGGGATAGGCGATCAGCAGCGCCTCATCCAGGGCGCCGTCTTCCAGGGCCAGGGCCATGAAGGCCGGATTGCCGGAATAGGGCGAATTCACCTTGGCGGAGGCCTCGGTGCTGAAGCCGAACTTTGGATAGTACTGCGGATGCCCCAAGACGATCACCGCATGGACGCCGAACTCCTTGGCGGTCTCCAGCGAGGCCGCTGTCAGGCGTTTGCCCACGCCGCTACGTTGGCGATCGGGCCGGACGGCTAGCGGCGCGAGGGCTGCGTAGAGATTGATGCTGTCGGCCCAGAGCCGGCTGTAGAGGATGTGGCCGACGATCTCGCCGCCGTCCTCCTCGACCAGTTCGAACATCACATCGCCCGCCGAGCGCAGCCGCTCGACCAGGTTGGCCTCGTCGGCCTGGCCGAAGGCGGCGTGAACGACAGCTCGGATGGCGGCCTGGTCGGCGGGGGTGGCGTGACGGATCATCGGCCCAGTCTAGGCGAGCCTCACGTCAGGGGAAGGCAGATTTCGGGAAGCAGCGCAGGCCGCCACCCAATGCTTGCGCACTTGGAGGGCGCAACCAAGGCGAGCGTGATGCGTTGGCCCTCAGGCGCCCAAGACGCCGGGGTAGGGAGAAATGTCATGTCATTGTCCAACAAACGCGAACTGAGCCTGCTGAAGCACGACGAAGCAGAGGTCGTGCGGACCACCCACTATCCCGCCATTCAAGAGCTGGATCGCAAGGCGATCGCCGAGGCGCGCCGGAAGTTGACGACTTTGCGCGACACCGAAAAGACCTTTGCCCGGCAGAAGGCGCGCGAAGTTCGCGGCAAGTCCGACGCTCGAGGGGGCAGCTTCCCCGGCACCGCCGAACGCCCCTTGGAGCGCAAGCAGGTGTTTTCCAGCGCCTTGCGCCGGGTGAACAAGCAGGCCGCGCGCCTGGACGCCGCCGATGCGCGCGCCGCCCACATCGACGCCTCGCGACGCGCCTTGGCGATGCGCCGCGCCGCGCCGCCGAAACATCATCCCGACGCCGGAAAGACGGCCGACGGAGGAATGGTCGCGACCAGCAACACGAAGGGCTCAACCAAGCCGGCGCCCGCCAAGGTTGGCAGCGTGTCCCAGGCCAACAAGAACGCCCAGGCCAAGCGCGATAAGCGCTAGCGGTCGTTTCGACGATTGTGTCGAAGGCCGGACATGGTGCGAACCGTGGCCGGCCTTTTCACATTCGTAGGTCTAGGAGGCGCTAGTCGCTGGCGACCCAGGAAACGTCGGCGCCCAGGGCGTTCAGGTTTTCAACGAACTTCGGGTGCGCGCGCTGGATCGGCGCGGCGTTGAGGATCGTGCTTTCGCCTTCGATGCTGGCGGCCAGCATGAACAGGGCGATGGCGACCCGGATAATGTAGGGGCTGTCCACCGTGGCCGGGGTCAGCGGCTTGCCGCCGAAGGTGATCAGGCGGTGGGGGTCGCACAGCATGGCGTGGGCCCCGAACTTGCCGAGTTCCGACGACCAGCCCAGCGCGCCGTCATAGACCTTGTTCCAGAACATCACCTGGCCCTCGGCGCGCACGCCTAAGGCCACGAAGATCGGCAACAGATCGGCCGGGACATAGGGCCATGGCGCGGCCTCGACCTTGGTCAGGATGTTAGAGGTGAAGGGCTCGCGCACCTTCATCGGGCCATCGACGCGGGCGCGGCTCCAGCCGTTCTCATGGGTCACTTCGACGCCGAACTTGGCGAAGGTGCGGTCCAGCAGCGGAAACTGCTCGACCGAACCGTTGCGGACCGAGATCTCGCCGCCGGTGATCGCGCCCATTGCTAGGAAGGTCGCGACCTCATGGAAGTCGTCGGCGAAGGTGAACTCCACCCCGCCCAGGCTGTCGACGCCATCGACCGTGATCCGCGATCCGCCCACGCCTTCTAGGCGCGCGCCCATCAGGGTCAGGAACTGGCAGAACTCCTGGACGTGGGGCTCGCAGGCGGCATTGGTCAGGCGCGACTGGCCCTTGGCCGTGGCCGCGCACAGGACGAAGTTCTCGGTGGTGGTCACCGAGGCGTAGTCGAGCCAGTGGCTGACGGCGGTGAAGCCCTTGCCGCTGGTGATGACGGTCGCCGACGGCTCGCTGGTCACGACGGCGCCGAACGCGCGGAACACGTCGATGTGCGGGTCGATTTCGCGTGAGCCGAGCGTGCAGCCGGTCACGTCTTCTTCCAGGCTGGCGCGGCCGAACCGATGCAGCAGGGCCGGGATCAGCATGATCGAGGAGCGCATGCCCAGCGGCAGATGCGCGGCCTTGGGATCGAGGCCCGTGCCGTGATGCAGGCGTAGCGTGCTGGTCTCGAAATCCATCTCGACCGAACTGCCGAGATTGCGGAAGAATTCCAGCAGCTTGCGGACGTCGGTGATGTCCGGGACGCGGTGCAGGATGATCGGCTCGTCGCTCAGCAGCGTCGCGCAAAGCACCGGCAATACAGCGTTTTTGTTGGCCGAAGGCGTGATCTCGCCTCGTAAGGCGCGTCCGCCTCGCACGATCAGGTTCGTCATGGCGGCGCAGCGCCCCGTTTCTTCGAAAGGGTGGTTGAGGTGGTCCGCCCGGGAAAAGTTCCCCGGGCTAGCGCAGGTCTAGAGCTACCAGACGCCGATCTTCGCGGCTTCCTGGTGGCTGATCGGATGGTGAGCCTTCTCGTGGTCTTCCTCAGCCAGCAGGCGCGCGGCTTCGAGGGCGGCCATGCAGCCCATGCCCGCAGCCGTCACAGCCTGGCGATAGACGTCGTCGGTGACGTCGCCGGCGGCGAACACGCCCTTGATCGCCGTCGAGGCGCTGCCGGGCTCGACCTTCAGATAGCCGGCGGAGTCGGCTTCAAGCTGGCCGCGGAACAGTTCGGAGGCCGGCGCGTGACCGATGGCGATGAACACGCCGTCGGCCGGGATCTCCCGGACCTCGCCGGTCTCGGTATGCTTCAGCCTGACGCCGGTGACGCCCATCGGATCGGTGCTGCCGACCACTTCGTCGATGGCGTTGTTCCAGATCACTTCGATCTTGGGGTGGGCGAACAGGCGTTCCTGCAGGATCTTTTCGGCGCGGAACTCGTCGCGGCGGTGCACGACCGTCACCTTGGAGGCGAAGTTGGTGAGGAACAGGGCCTCCTCGACCGCGGTGTTGCCGCCGCCGACCACCACGACCTCTTTGCCGCGATAGAAGAAGCCGTCGCACGTGGCGCAGGCCGAGACGCCGAAGCCCTGGAACTTCTGTTCGGTCTCAAGGCCGAGCCACTTGGCCTGGGCTCCCGTGGCGATGACCAGGGTCTCGGCTAGCCAGACCGCGCCGCTGTCGCATTCCAGCCGGAACGGACGCTGCGACAGGTCGGCCTTGATGACGATGTCGTTGATAATCTCGGTGCCGACATGGGCGGCCTGGGCCTGCATCTGCTCCATCAGCCAGGGACCCTGGATGACGTCGGCGAACCCTGGGTAGTTTTCCACGTCGGTGGTGATGGTCAGCTGGCCGCCCGGCTGGATGCCGGCGATCAGCACCGGATTGAGCAAGGCGCGCGCGGCATAGATGGCGGCGGTGTAGCCGGCCGGGCCAGAACCCAGGATCAGGCAGCGTGTGGTGCGGGGAGCGTTCTCGGACATGCCGCATATTTAGGTGAGATTCTGGCCGGATGCGACGGGCACGGGGCGTGGTCGCTTAACGCAGGTCTCAAAGAACGTATTTAGTTGGGGGCGAACGCCCTCCCGGGGGTGACTCAGGCCGTTTCGCGCGGAGCGGCGATGACCTGCAGGAACGCCTGGGCGACCCGGTCGGCCCCCAGCCCGTCGCAGATGTCGAGGCTGGCCGCCGTCAGCCGCGTGCGCGTAACCGGATCGGTCAGCAGCCGTACGGCGGCGCGGTCGAAAGCTGTGTCGAAGTCGGGCGCCTGGGCGTCCACCACCATGACCGCGTCGCGTTCGAGCAGCGCCTGGGCGGCGGGGCGTTGATTGTCGGCAAGGACGACCAGCAGCGAGGGCAGCCCGAGCGTGCAGCGCTCCCAGGTGGTGGAGCCGCCGCCGCCGACAGCGATGTCGGCGTTGAGGGTCAGGTCGGCCATGTCCTGGGCGTCGACGTGCAAGGTCAGGCGGGGGTCGTGGGCGGCGATCCGGGTCAGCCCCGGCAGGCTCGGCGAAGCGCTGCCCAGGACGATGTCGAACGCCAGTTGGCCGTTGCGCTGACGCAGGCGATCCACGACGCGGGCGGTGATGGCGCCGACGTCGGTGAGGCCAAGTGCGACCAGCACGCGTGCGACAGGCCCGCCGCGCCTGGCCAGGGCCTGTTCGCGGAGGGCGGCGAATTCAGGCCGAACCGGCGCGTAGTTGGGACCGAGCAGCAGCCGAGCGCCAGGCGCCAGGGCGGCATAGTCGGCCTCGGTCCTTGCGGGGCCCGGATCCAGCACCAGGTTGGCCCCAAGCGGGCGGTCGGCGAGATCGTCGATCACCAGCGTTGGGCGGCCCTGTGCGACGGCTTCGTGATCGGCGCGGCCAAGGCCGTAATGGTCGAAGACCACGGCGTCGAAGCGCATGCCCATTGCGGCGCGCTGCACCGAATCTGAATCGATGGCGTCGGTGTCCTCGCGGGCCATGTCGGGCGCGAAAACGTCCAGGATGACGCCCGCCTGTGGCGAGGCGAGGAACACGCAATCGGCGCCGTGTGGTTCGAGAGCGCGCGCCAGGCTGAGCGAACGCATCACATGGCCGCCTCCAACCGAGGGGCCTGCATTGGCGACGAAGAGGACGCGCGGGCGGAGAATCATTTCCGCTACAGGGAAGGCCGAAACCAACACTTTGGAAAGGCTATGTTAGCCCGGAACGGGGCGCCCGCCTCGTTCGTCGTAGCGCCGCAGCACTTCATCGGCGGCGCGATCAGTCTCGGCTAGTGGTGGATACTGCCAGCTATGGAAGGCCCCGCCGAAGGGGCGAGCCGCGCCCAGGCTCTCGAGGTCTTCGTGGAACAGCCTGAACTTCAGGCTCTCGCCCTCCATCTTCAGGACGAAGACCGGCTTGCCGGTCGAGGCGGCGTCGGTCGCGAGATTGGTCGAGTCCTCGGTGACCAGGATGTAGTCGGCCGCCGCCAGATAGGCGAAGTAGGGGTTCTCGCCTTCACCGTCCCAGATCACGCCCGGCAGGTGCTTGAGGCGCGCCGCCAGGATCGCGCGGGCAGGCTCGGGGGTGCGGCGCGTAAAGCTGACCATGACCGAGCCGCCCTCGTGGGCGACCGGCAGTTCGATCTCGCGCGCCATGGCGGCGGCGCGCTCGACTGACAGGTCATGGGCCTTGGACTTGCCGCCGATGATCACCGCGACCCGCGGGCGGGGCAGGGGCTCTAACTCGGCTTTGAAATGTTCCAGATCGCCCGCGAGGCGGTCGGCGTTCACTCGCCCCGGGGAGCCGGTGATCGGGAAGACGTTGTCGCCTATGAGGCGGTCATGCCTCGGCGGAATGACCAGGTCGAACAGCCGCGTGGGCATGCGCGGGTCCTGGATCTGGACCACATAGGTCTTCTTCTTCGACCAGCCCTTCACGCGAATGGACAAGGGCAGGGTCGCCCGGCCGGCCGCGATCCACAGATCGGGCCAGGGCGGGGTCAGGTCGCTCTCAGGCGTCAGGAAGCTGCGCGGCGCCAGGTTGAGCCACCAGGGCAGACGCCCTATCCAGCTCTTCCAGCCGACACGCTTGACGATGATCCTGGCCGGGCGCTTGCGCGCCACCGCGTTGGCGAGGCCCACGACCTGGGCCTCGATGCCCGCGCGCCCATCCGAGACCGCCCAGATGATGAGCGGGGTCTCGGAGGACGTCGGATTGGATGCAGTCAAGTCTGGCCTAGACCCACTCGACCTTGAGGATCTCATAGGCCTTGCCGCCGCCGGGGGTGTTCACCTCGACGACGTCGCCCATTTCCTTGCCGATCATGGCGCGGGCCAGCGGGGAAATGATCGAGATCTTCCCCTGCTTCACGTCGGCTTCGTGCTCGCCGACGATCTGGTAGCGAGCCTTTTCCTCGGTGTCTTCGTCGACCACGGAGACCGTGGCGCCGAATTTCACCTGGCTGCCGGAGAGCTTCGAGACGTCGATGACCTGCGCGCGGGCCATCCGGTCTTCGATCTCGGCGATCTGACCTTCGATCCAGCCCTGACGCTCTTTGGCGGCATGATATTCGGCATTCTCGGAGAGATCGCCATGCGAGCGCGCTTCCGAGATCGCAGCGATCACGGCGGGACGCTCGATGGTCTTCAAACGCTTCAATTCATCGTCGAGGACTTGCCAGCCCTCGGCGGTCATCGGGACTTTTTCCATGATAGGTGAGGACTCGGTCGCCTTTAAGGGAGTTCGTTGCCGGCCGCGGGCGCAGGCGTCCGGGGGGGTAGAGGATAGATGCGGCAGCGCAAAAACTCAAGGGCCGCGACCATCGAGTGTTATGACGAGCCGCGCGCGGGAGCGTTTAACCTGTCCAGGAACGGGGTAGCGGGGTCTCCGCCGGGTTCCTAGATTGACCGTAGTCTTCAGAGGCCCAGCATGAAAACCAAGCCCGCGATCACGCTATACCATTCGCCGGCCAGCCGCGCCTTCACGGCCTACTGGCTTCTCGAAGAACTGGGTGTCCCGTTCCAGGTGGTCAATGTGGATATCCGCAAGGGCGACCAGAAGAAGAAGGACTATCTGAAGCTCAATCCGTCAGGGAAGGTGCCGACGCTTACCGACGGCAAGGTCGTGGTGAGCGAGAACCCGGCGATCTGCATCTATCTGGCCGATCGCTACGGCTATGGCGGTCTGGCGCCGAAGATCGAGGACGTGGATCGCGGCGCCTATCTGAAGTGGATGGTCTATTCGACCGCCGTGCTCGATCCGTTGATCAGCCTGCACCCCAAGCATATCGACCTGCCGGGCGCGGAGACCGGCTTTGGCGCCTTCGACGACATGGTCGAGGTGCTTGGCAAGGCGGTGAAGGGGCGCAACTACCTGCTCGGCGACCGGTTCTCGGCGGCCGACGTCATGCTGGGGTCGACGATCTCGACCGCGCTGCGTCGCAAGACGTTGCCGGAAACCCCGGCCCTGCTCGACTACAATGCTCGCCTGACGGTTCGCGACGCCTATCACCGGGCCGCGGACGCGACCTGGCCGGAATGGCTGTTTGTCTAGCCGATCAGTCGCTCTCTGAAATGATCGCGCCGATGAGCTCGGCCTCGTCGGGCGCCTCGTAGACGCCTTCGATGAAGTCGAACATTTCCTGATTGACCGGCATGGCGAAGCTCTCGCCGCGAACTTCGTTGCGTTCCAGAACGCGCGCGCGGCGGACGTCCTGGGGGGCGGTGACAAAGTGGAACTGGATCGGCAGCTCGACCGCCGCGGCGATCTCGGCGACGCGGGCGCGGTCGGTCTTGCGCATCAGACCCAGGTCGAGGATCACCGATGTTCCGGTGGCGATGACGCCGGCGGCGGTCGACCAGATCTGCGACTCGCAACGCTCCACCCGTTCCATCATCCAGGCGAACTCGATCGGCTCAGGCATGTCGGCGGCGAACAGCCGGGCCATCCAGTCGTCGATAGCGAAGTGGACGGCCGGTTCGCGGCGCGCGAATTCCTTGGCGTAGGTGGACTTGCCGGCGCCCGAGGGGCCGAAGACGACGTGAAGCGTGGCGGTCATGACCCGCCCGTAGAGCATTTCCGGTCGATCGGAAACGCTCCTGGGCGGTTATTTTTGACGCAAGGCGGTCGTAGGGGCCGCTACTTGATCGAGAACCCGCCATCGATGACGATCTCGGCGCCGGTGACATAACGGCTCTCGTCGGAGGCCAGCCAGAGCACGCCGTTGGCGATGTCTTCTGGGAAGCCCTTCTTGCCGAGTGGCACGCCCTCCAGCGTCATGGCGTCCAGCACCGCCGGCCGCGGCGGGCGGGCGTTGTCGCCAACGTCGCCGGTGCCCATGATCGAGTCCCAGATCGGGGTTTCGATGATGCCAGGGTGCACGGAATTGACCCGGATCCCGTCCTTGGCGGCCGCGCATTCCAGGGCCACGGACTTGGTGAACAGACGCACCGCGCCCTTGGTGGCGCAGTAGCCGGCCAGGATCGCCGAGCCCTTAAGGCCAGCCACCGACGACATGTTGATGATCGAGCCGCCGCCGTTCTCACGCATCAGCGGGATCGAGTGCTTCACGCCAAGGAAGACGCCGTCGAGGTTGACAGCGGTCTGCTTCTGGAAGTCGGCCAGGGGCATGGTCAGGACCGAGCCGCTGAGGCCGATGCCGGCGTTGTTGACCAGGATGTCCAGGCGGCCGTGCTGGGCCTTGATGGCCGCGACGACGTCGATCCAGGGCTGCTCGCCGGTGACGTCGTGAGGAAGATAGCTGGCCTTGCCGCCCGCGGCGGTGATGTCGGCGACAGTCTGCGCGCCCTTGTCGTCCTGAACGTCGGTGACGACGACGATCGCGCCTTCTTGCGCCAAGCGTTCGGCGCAACTGCGGCCAATGCCGCTTGCTCCGCCGGTGATCAGCGCAACCTTACCCTCGACCCGTCCGGCCATGAGCATCCCTCCCATTGGTAATCATTGTTTAGTTAAGCCTACGACTAGCCTAGCTCTGCAATCAGGGCCAGCCTTTCGGCGGGTCGGGATTCGAGCCGCTAGCTCGACCAAGAGAGGTTTTCCATGAGCGTCACCATCCGGCCCTGCGTTGCGGGGGACGAAGCCGCGCTAGCGCTGGTGGGGCAGGCGACCTTCCTGGAAACCTATGCTGGCGTCCTGCCGGCCGGCGACATCCTCAGCCATTGCAAGACCCAGCATAGCGAGGCGCTCTACGCCGATTGGCTGGCCAAGGCGGGCTATCGGCTGTGGGCGGCGGAGATGGACGAGGGCGGGGCTGTGGTGGGCTATGCGGCCCTGACCCCGCCAGACCTTCCCGTGGCGACGGGCGAGCGCGACGTGGAGCTGAAGAGGATCTACGTCCTCAACCGCTTCCATGGCACGGGCCTAGGGGCCAAGTTGATGACGACGGCGATGGAGCGCGCATCAAGCGACGGGTTCACGCGGATGCTGCTCGGCGTGTTCGGGGGAAATTCGCGCGCAATCGCCTTCTACGCCCGCCAGGGCTACGCCGAGGCGGGCGTCCGGAAGTTCCGTGTAGGCGCCAATGAGTATGACGACCTGGTCTTGGCTCGATCTCTTTAGGTCGTCAGGCGGCGGCGCCTACCAGGTGACGTTCCCGTTGGCGGTGAGCAGGCCGACCAGCATGGCCGCGCCCAAGGCGATGATCAGACCCACGATGATGAGGTCTGTGTATCCCTCGAAGCGCTCCAGCAGGTGCCTATTCTTGTGATGGTGGACCTCACCTTCATGATGCCCGGATTGCATGGCTTTTCCTTCGCATACTGTTCCAGAGGACATGTCCTCCGCCAGACTGCGACAGGCGCCCAGGTGGGCCTTCCGGCTGGTCATCAGGGGCCGCCGGAGCTCGCCCACTTTCGCGCCTGCCGAAGCAAGGCGATGCTTGAAGCCTGCGCCTTGAAAGAACGGCGGTCAATCAGCATTCACGGTTAAGTGCTTCCCAGAGCGGGGTTTGAGGCGCTCGGCGTCACGTCGGTCCTGCTTCGATATGGCGGCCAGGCCGGGGGGCAGGCTCGCAAAGCTTGGCCATTGACAACGACGAGCGGTCACCGTTTGTTCTTTTGGAGCTTGGTGGCATGCGGAGGAAAGCGTGGCGGCTAGATCGGTCCTGGCGCTGATATGCGCGGTTACCTTGGCCGCGTGCGCACCGGCGGAGGCGGCGCCAGGGTCGCGCGAAACCTTCCGGGACGCCTTCGCCCAACGGGCGGAAGAGGCGATGCCGGGCGTGAAGGTCAAGGCTTTGGATGGGGCGACGCTGAGTATCACCTGGCCCGACGGGACCAGCAAAAATCTATCGATGACGACCTCCTACGAATACTACGAGAAGGATCCGGAGCGATCCGAGGAGATCATCGAGGGCCTCATCGCCACGCTTCAGGAGGAGGCCGAGGGGACGCCAGCGTCGCGCGACAACTTGGTCATTATCGTTCGTCCTGTGGGCGCGAAGGTCGAGCTTGGTGGCGGTCAGGCCATTTCTCTCAGCAGGCCGTTCGTTGGCGACATGATCCAGATTCTCGCCGTCGATAGCGAAACCTCAATCCGCTACGCAGGCCGGGACGATCTGGTGAAGCTCAAGCTTAGCGAGGCTGAGGCCTGGAAGCTTGGCCTATCAAACCTCTCCGTGCGCATGGGAAAGCTTGAGGCCATACCGTTGGAGGGTGTGGACGGCTTGCTGGGTGTGGGCAGCGAGAGCGGTCTCGGGCCGAGCGCGCTTCTTGGAACGCCGCCGTGCGGTCCTGGCTCCCAGCGGCCCGAAGGGCAACTCGTCCTGGTGCTGGCGCGCGATTTCTTCGCCATTCCCGCGAACGATCAGCCGGCCTCGCTGGCTGTCTTCTGGGCCATGGCCAGGCATGAGGCGGCGAGCCCGGAGGCCTTTTCGCGCACGGCGATCACCTGCAAGGGCGGGCGATGGATCCCCATCGCGCCGCCCCAGGGCTGAAGCGTCAGCCGTAGCTCTGCAGCGGGCGGACGTCCAAGGTGTCCGTCGCGGTCGCCGCGATCGCCTGGGCGGCCGCCAGGGCTCCCGCGGCGGTGGTGAAGTAGGGGGTCTTCATCATCAGGGCCGTCCGACGGATGGCGAAGGAGTCGGCCAGGGACTGCTTGCCCTCGGTGGTGTTGAAGACCAGCTGGACCTCGCCGTTCTTCATGGCGTCGACGATGTGCGGACGGCCTTCCAGGACCTTGCGGACTGTTTCCACGTTCATGCCCTGCTCGCCCAGATAGGCCGCGGTGCCTGAGGTGGCCAAGATCTTGAAGCCTTGGGCGATCAGCAGGCGAACCGGCTCGACGATCCAGGGCTTGTCGTCCTCACGGACGGAGACGAAGACACAGCCGGTCTTCGGCAGGATCACCCCGCCGCCGAGCTGGCTCTTGGCGAAGGCGCGCGCGAAGGCTGGCGCCGAGGAGGTTTCGCCCTCGCGGATCCAGTCGAGGCCCATGACCTCGCCGGTGGAGCGCATTTCCGGGCCCAGCACCGTATCGACGCCGGCGAAGCGGGCGAACGGGAACACCGCTTCCTTCACCGCGACGTGGTCGAAGGGCTTTTCCACCAGGTCGAAGCTGGCGAGCTTTTCGCCGGCCATCAGCTTGGCGGCGATCGAGGCCAACGGCTTGCCGATGGTCTTGGCGACGAAAGGCACCGTGCGGCTGGCGCGTGGGTTCACTTCCAGCACGTAGATGCGCGGGGCGTCGGAGTGCGGCTCCTCGATGGCGAACTGCACGTTCATCAGGCCGCGAACTTCCAGGGCGCGCGCCATGGCTTCGGTCTGACGCTTCAGCTCGGCGATGGTTTCCGGCTTCAGCGAGAACGGGGGCAGGGAGCAGGCGCTGTCGCCCGAGTGCACGCCGGCCTCTTCGATGTGCTCCATGACGCCGGCCACGAAGACCTGGCCCGCATCGTCGCACAGGGCGTCGACGTCCACCTCGGTGGCGCGGCTCAGATACTGGTCGATCAGCACCGGGCTGTCGCCCGACACCTGCACGGCGGTGCGGACGTAGCGCTCGAGTTGCTCGTCGTCGCGGATGATCTCCATCGCCCGGCCGCCCAGTACGTAGGACGGACGGATGACGATGGGGTAGCCGACCTGGTGGGCGCCGGCGAAGGCCTCGTCGCGCGAGCGGGCGATGGCGTTGATCGGCTGGGCGATCTTCAGCTTGTGCAGCAGTTGCTGGAAGCGCTCGCGGTCTTCGGCGAGGTCGATGGCGTCCGGGCTGGTGCCCAGGATCGGGATACCGGCGTCTTCAAGCGGCTTGGCCAGCTTCAGAGGCGTTTGGCCGCCGAACTGGACGATGACGCCCAGCAGGGTCCCACGGGCCTGCTCGACCGCGATCAGCTCCAGCACGTCCTCGGCCGTCAGCGGCTCGAAGTAAAGGCGGTCGGAGGTGTCGTAGTCGGTCGAGACGGTCTCGGGGTTGCAGTTGACCATGATCGACTCGACGCCCAGGTCGCCGAGGGCGAAGGCTGCGTGGCAGCAGCAGTAGTCGAACTCGATGCCTTGGCCGATCCGGTTGGGACCGCCGCCCAGGATGATCGCCTTCTTGCGGTCGGTCGGCTCGCTCTCGCACTCGGGGATCTGGCCAAGCGCGCCAGTCTCGTAGGTCGAGTACATGTAGGGCGTGGCGGCGCGGAACTCGCCTGCGCAGCTGTCGATGCGCTTGAACACCGGGCGAACGCCATGGGCGCGGCGTTGTTCGCGAACCTCGGCCTCGGTGGTGTGGGTCAGCTTGGCCAGGCGGGCGTCTGAGAAGCCTTGGGCCTTGATGGCGCGGAACTCGGCGGCGGTCGCGGGCAGGCCGCGGTCGCGGATGCCGGCTTCGGCTTGGACCAGGGTTTCGAGCTGACGCAGGAACCACGGCTCATAGGAGCAGGCGGCGTTGATCTCTTCGACGCTCAGGCCGTGACGGAAGGCCTGGGCGATGACCAGCAGGCGGTCGGGCGTCGGCTGGCCCAGGGCGCGGATGACCGCGGCGCGGCCGGTTTCGGCGTCATGGGCGCCTTCGATATCTATCTCGTCCAGGCCGGTCAGGCCGGTTTCGAGACCGCGCAGGGCCTTCTGCAGGCTCTCAGCGAAGGTGCGGCCGATAGCCATGACCTCGCCCACCGACTTCATGGCGGTGCTGAGCAAGGGCTCGGAACCCGGATACTTCTCAAAGGCGAAGCGCGGGATCTTGGTGACGACGTAGTCGATGCTGGGTTCGAACGAGGCCGGGGTCGCACCGGTGATGTCGTTCATCAGTTCGTCGAGCGTGTAGCCGACGGCCAGGCGCGCGGCGACCTTGGCGATCGGGAAGCCAGTGGCCTTGGAGGCCAGGGCCGAGGAGCGCGACACCCGCGGGTTCATCTCGATGACGACCATGCGGCCGTCAGCCGGGTTCACCGCGAACTGGACGTTGGAGCCGCCGGTTTCGACGCCGATCTCGCGCAGGACGGCGATCGAGGCCGCGCGCATCTGCTGATATTCCTTGTCGGTCAGCGTCAGGGCCGGGGCGACAGTGATGGAGTCGCCGGTGTGGACGCCCATCGGGTCGATGTTTTCGATCGAGCAGACGATGATGCAGTTGTCCGCCTTGTCGCGGACGACTTCCATTTCATACTCTTTCCAGCCGAGCACGCTCTCTTCGATGAGCACTTCAGTGGTCGGCGAGAGGTCGAGGCCGCGCTCGACGATCTCTTTGAATTCCTCGACATTATAGGCGATGCCGCCGCCGGTTCCGGCCAGGGTGAAGGACGGGCGGATGATCGCGGGCAGACCCACGAAATCCAGGCCCTCCATGGCCTCATCCATGGTGTGGGCGGCCTTGGACTTAGGGCTCTCGAGACCCAGCTTGTCCATGGCGTCGCGGAATTTCTGACGGTCCTCGGCCTTGTCGATGACGTCGGCCTTGGCCCCGATCATCTCCACATTGTACTTGGCCAGCGCGCCGGAGGCCTCAAGGGCCAGAGCGGTGTTCAGCGCCGTCTGGCCGCCCATGGTCGGCAGCAGGGCGTCGGGGCGTTCCTTGGCGATGATCTTCTCGACCATCTCGGGCGTGATCGGCTCGATGTACGTGGCGTCGGCCACGTCCGGATCGGTCATGATCGTGGCCGGGTTCGAGTTGACCAGAATGATCCGGTAACCCTCGGCGCGCAGGGCTTTGCACGCCTGGACGCCCGAATAGTCGAACTCACAGGCTTGGCCGATAACGATCGGGCCGGCGCCGATAATGAGGATCGAGGAGATGTCTGTGCGTTTCGGCATGTCCACTCGCGCGCATGGGCCGCGCGGTAGAGCGCGCTGCGGCCGATCATATTGCAGGTTAAGCGGGCCGTTTAGAGAGGGAGTCGCCTGGGCGCAAGTCGCGGTTTGCCCCAAACAAAAAGGGCCGGCGTTTCCGCCGGCCCTCAGTCGTTCTAACGCAAGGGCCCGAAAGCCTTTGCGAGGTATTTTAGACCTGCAGGTTGCCGGCGGACATCTTGCCGCTGCGACGGTCTTGCTCGAGCTCGTAGGTGACCTTTTGGCCTTCGTTCAGGCTGCGGAGGCCTGCGCGCTCGACGGCCGAAATGTGAACGAAGACGTCAGCGCCGCCATCGTCGGGTTGAATGAAGCCGTAGCCCTTGGTTCCGTTGAACCATTTCACAGTGCCGGTAGCCATAGAAGTGTCGTCCTTGGGATAGTAATTCCGCAACCCAGCCTTTGAGCCGCGCATCAAATTTCGGGAGGGTCGGGGAGCAGGTTCGGTGCGCCGGAGTTTGGAGCGTCGAAAATCAGCCGAACCATACGAGTTTGACCCGCCGACGGTAACGCGGTTCAGCGGCCTCTGCAAGGCGAGGCGATCGAGTCTTTGCGGCGCGCGAAACGGGCCGACGCGGCGGATTGGGCACGCGGTTTATGGGTGTGCTTTGAACATCACACTCCTGACGTGGATTTGATCGGGCGGGAACCGAACGGCGTGTTGCGTGGTCATGTTTGTGGGGTGACCAACGACTGTTTGGCCGAGGCCCCGCCGTCCTGCTGGGGTGACGCCATGACTATCAAGTCAAAGCTGCTGTCGAGTTCGCTACTGTCGAGTGTGGCCCTGGCGCTGATCGCGCAGCCGGCCATCGCTCAGGAGACCGACGCCGCGGGCGCGGTGTCGGTGGAGGAGTTCGTGGTCAC
The DNA here is from genome assembly GCA_030824495.1 of bacterium. Taxonomy (GTDB): domain Bacteria; phylum Pseudomonadota; class Alphaproteobacteria; order Caulobacterales; family Caulobacteraceae; genus Phenylobacterium. The sequence continues at coordinate 175,350 of JAVBXP010000012.1, read as the reverse complement.
GGGCACGCGCCTGCGCACCCAGGATTTCGTCTCGCCCAATCCGGTGAGTTCGGTGACCAGCGACACCATCGAGCGGTCGGGCATCACCAACGTCACCGACCTGATGAAGGACTATCCGGCCCTGGTCGGGTCCAACGACAGTCAGACCTTTTCGGACGCAGGCAATCGGGGGATTGTCGGCCTGAACCTGCTCAATCTGCGGAACCTGGGCGTCGATCGCACCCTGGTGCTGGTCGATGGGCGCCGGCACGTCGCGGGCACGGCCGGCAGCGCCGCGGTGGATACGAACTCGATCCCCGTCGGCCTGATCGACCGGGTCGAGGTGCTGACCGGCGGGGCTTCGGCGATCTATGGCGCCGACGGCGTGTCGGGCGTTGTGAACTTCATCACCAAGCGCGATTTCGACGGCCTCGACATGCGCGCCCAGTATGGATGGTCGGACGGCGGCGGTGGCGAGAACACCTTTGTCAGCGTGGTTGGCGGCCGCAACTTGATGGACGACCGGCTGAACATCACCGGCGCCTTCGAATACTCCAAGACCGATCCCCTGAACCCGGAGGATCGCAGCTTCTCGCGGCCGGGAAACCGCGAGGTGCTTGTCGATAACCCGAGCGCCTTCGACCAGGCCGACCCCAGCTTCAACCCCAGTATCTGGGGGACCACCGACAAGGTCTTTGCGCGCAACGTCCGCTACATCGACAGCGCGATCGGCGGCGGGGTCTACACCAATCTCAACGCCACAAGTCTTTCTGGCATCGGCTTCTATGGCGATGGCTCGCCGTGGCGCGACGGCATCTACGCCGGCAGTTTCAATATGATCGGCGGCTCGGGCACCCAGACCGACCTCTACCAGACCGAGCTGACGCCCGGCATCGAGCGCTGGACCATCTATGGGGCGACCCGTTTCGAATACGCGCCCAATCACCGGGTGTTCGCCGATATGAAGTACGTCAACGCCAAGACGAGCTTCACCTCGCAGCCGACCTTCGACTACGGCATCTTCGTTTCGCCCGACAATCCTTATATCCCAGCCTCTATCCTCGCCGACGCCCAAGCCCCAGGCGGGTTGGCCACCCAGGAGGGGGCTGACGAATTTGGGTTGCCGGCGCCGGGGGTCCTGGTGGCGCGCGACAACTTCGACCTGGGCAAGGTGCGCCGCGATATCGAGCGCGAGACCTTCCGGGCGGTGATCGGGCTGGAGGGCGATTTCAGCCCCTCGGTCGCCTACAATTTCTCCTACACCTACGGCCAGACCAAGGAAGACAACCGCGAACTGAACAACCGCAACAATGAGCGGTGGTTCGCGGCGATCGACGCGGTGCGCAATCCGGCCAACGGCCAGATCGTCTGCCGATCCGACCTCGATCCCTCCGCTATCCCCCCTGGCGACCTTTTCGGCCGCCAGACCGATCCCGACAGTTGGGGGACTACCTTCAGGCCGGGCCCCGGGAGCGGCTGCGTCCCGGTCAATATCTTCGGCGAGAACACCGTGTCCGACGCCGCGCGGGCCTGGATTAACAACGTCGCCCGCTCCAGCGCCAAGATCGAGCAGCACGTGGTCAGCGCCTATATCTCAGGCGACAGCTCCCAGGCTTTCGAGCTGCCAGCCGGCGCGGTGAGCTTCGTGCTGGGGACCGAGTATCGCAAGGAAATCAGCAAATCGACGCCGTCCGACGATGAGCTGCTGGGCGCAGAGCTCGGCTATGACATCACTTGGCTTGGCCAGGGCGTAGTCTCGGACGGGGAGTACAGCGTCGCCGAGCTCTATGGTGAATTGGGCGTCCCGCTGCTGCGCGACGTACGCTTCGTGAAGTCGCTGAACTTGAACCTCGCCTATCGCTTCTCGGACTATTCCACGAGCGGGACGACCAGCACCTGGAGCGTCGGCGGGCAGTGGAGGGTCTATGACGACCTGATGTTCCGGGCCACGCGGGCTCGCGCCGTTCGGGCGCCGAACATCACTGAACTGTTCCTGCCCCAGACCCAGACCTTCAAGACCCTGACCGATCCTTGCGAGACCACCAATGTCGAGGCGGGAACCCAGTTCCGCGTCGCCAACTGCACCGCGGCGCTCGGCTTCAACCCCGTGAACCAGGAGTTTATCGACACCACGTCGTCTTCGGTCGAGGGCGTCATCGGCGGCAATCGGGAGCTGAAGCCAGAGAAGGGCGACACCGAAACCTACGGCGTGGTGTTCACGCCAAGCTTCGCGCCCGGGCTCTCAGTCTCGCTGGACTACTATAAAATCCGCCTGCGCGACGCGATCAACTTCTTCGAGGCCGACACCATTCTGGAGAGTTGCTACGACCTGGAGCAACCCAACGAATTCTGCGGCCTGTTCACGCGCGATCCGAGCAGCAAATTCGTCAATTCGTTCCAGGAATTCGGCATCAACGTTTCGGAGTACAAGACCGCAGGCTGGGACATGTCGATCCAGTACAATCTGGACCCAACCCGCTTTGGCGTCGAACAGGACATCGGCACGTTCCAGATCTCGCTGCTGGCCAACAAGCTCGAAACTCTGGAGTTCGTGGAGGTCGCAGGCGCTGAAGTCTCCAGCGAGGTCGGCTATGCGGGCGCCCCGAAGTGGCAGGCCAATTTCGACGTCACCTGGCAGTGGAAGCACCTGATGGTGAACTACGGCTTCAACTGGTTCGACGAGACCAAGCGCTTCAGCGACGAGCGCCGCGCCTCGAACCCGACCTATGTCGAGGACCGCTACTGGCGCTATAAGGCCCGCGCGACCCATGACATCCAGGCCCAGTACGACCTGATGGATCACTATTCGCTGTACGGCGGGATCAACAACTTCACCGACCAACAGCCCGATCGCGGCACCACCGGTCTGGCGTCGACGACGGCCGGCGCCTTCACCGAGGGCGCGACGCCGGTGGGGCCCTTGGGGCGGTTCTTCTATTTAGGCCTCAAGGCGAATTTCTGAGGTCATGGCGGCTCGGGCGGGGCGGAAACGTTCTGACCCGATCCGCGGGCTCTTCCCATCGGCGGCGGGCTAGGGCAGCTTCTTCGCCGAATCTTTCTACAGAAAGCTCTCTTGCCCGCGATTTCCGCCCACGATCCGCTCGCCGAACTGTTGCCACGCATAGCGTCCGGTGACCGCGACGCTTTGCAGCAGCTCTATGAAGCGTCGTCCGCGAAGCTTTTCGGAGTCTGCCTGCGTATCCTTTCCGACAGGGAAGAGAGCGAGGACGTGTTGCAGGAGGTCTATCTGACGATCTGGCGTAGGGCCGACCGCTTCGATGCGGGCCGGGCCAGCGTCATGACTTGGATTTCGACCATCGCCCGCAACCGCGCCATCGACCGGCTGCGCGCCCGGGGGCCGCTGGCCTATGCCGACCAGATCGACGAGATGGAGATCGAGGACGGCGCACCGCGCGCCGAGGCCTTACTGGAAGCCTCGCAGGATAGCGCGGCGTTGAACCAGTGCCTCTCGGAGCTGGATGAGCGCACGGCCGGCGTCATCCGCACCGCGTTTTATGAGGGCGTCACCTATGAGGCGCTCGCCAAGCGTCTGGACACCCCGCTCGGCACCGTCAAGAGCTGGATCCGACGCGGCCTTCTCAAGCTGAAGGGGTGTCTGGAGCGATGAGCGACATCGGCCCCGAAATGCCCGAGGACGACGCCCTGGCCGCGGAACATGCGCTGGGCGTGCTGACTGCCCGCGAGCGTGCGGCCGCCGAGCTGCGCATGGCCCGCGAGCCCGATTTCGCAGCCAAGGTCGAGGCTTGGCGGGAGCGGCTCGCGCCGCTCGCAGAGGGCGTTGCACCGGTCGCGGCTCCTGCTGGCTTGTGGCCGCGCATCGTGCGCAGCCTGCCGGCGAACGACAATCAGGTCGGCGTACTGCGACGGATGAAATTCTGGCGCGGTGCGACCATGGGTTCGCTCAGCCTGGCTGTGGCCAGCCTGGCCATGGTCGCCGTGCTGGCGACGCGCCCGCCACAGGTGATCTCGCCGGTCCCGGCGCCGATGATGAACGCGCGGCTGATGACCAATGGCGGTCAGCCGCTGTTCCTGGCGGCCTATGATCCCGAGCGCAAATCGGTGCTGGTCGCCTCGCTCGTCCCGCCCGGAACCGATCCCAACCACAGCCATGAGCTCTGGCTGATCCCCGCCGACGGCAAGCCGCGTTCTCTTGGGCTCGTGGAGCCGGGCGCGTCTAAGTCCATGCCGATTTCCGACGAGATGGCGGCGATGGCGACGGAGGGGGCCTCCATGGCGGTCACGGTCGAGCCCGCCGGCGGCTCGCTGTTGGACGGCCCGTCCGGCCCGGTCGCCGCTGTGGGCAAGCTCGCCAGGATCTGACGTTCGGCCGCTGGCCCTGAAGCTTCGAAGCGCCCTATGCTCTAAGCCAGAGCTAGAGGAGCGAAGATGAAAGCACACCTGTTCGTGGCGAGCGTTGCGGCCTTGGTTTGTCTGGGAGGCGGAGTTCAGGCCGCCGAGTTTCACAAGGACGGCATGACCGCCAAGGAGGTCCAGGCGTGGCTTTCCGAGAGCGGCTATCGCGCCGAACTCGCCAAGGACGATGAGGGCGACACCTATGTGAAGAGCGCCTCGGACGGCGTGAACTTCGACGCGCACCTCTATGACTGCAAGAAGGAGCGCTGCGCCTCGATGCAGTTCATCGCCGGCTTTGACATGGACGCAAAGCTGGAACTGGCCAAGATCAACGAGTGGAACAGCGACAAGCGCTACGTGGACGGCTTCATCGACGAAGAAGGCGACCCCTGGTTCACCTACGATCTGAACCTTAGCCCGGGTGGCAGCCGCGAGGCTTTGGACGATGACTTCGCCGTCTGGCTGAGCTTCCTGCCCGATATGAAGGAGCTGGCTGGCTGGTAGCCTCGCGATCGGCCGAAGTATTCTGGCCGTGATCGCATCCTACTGAGTATCGGCCTCGTATCCTTCAGGCCGCGGCTACAGCGGTGGAAAAACAAGGATACCAGGAATGCGTTCCAAGCTCATTCCGGCGCTCGTCGCCGGCGTTGCTGCGGCTTGCCTCTTCTCTGGCGGCGCTTTTGCTCAGATGGCCGGCCCGATGGCGAGCGAGAAAACTGTCACGGTCGGCGGTGCGCCGATGTATCCGTCCCGGAATATTGTCGAGAACGCAGTCAATTCTAAGGATCACACCACCCTGGTCGCGGCGGTTAAGGCTGCGGGCCTAGTCGACACCCTCTCCGGCGCGGGTCCCTTCACGGTGTTCGCACCGACCAACGAAGCGTTTGCAAAGCTCCCCGCCGGCACGGTCGACACTCTGTTGAAGCCGGAGAGCAAGGCGACTCTGACCAAGGTGCTGACCTACCATGTCGTCCCCGGCAGGCTGACCGCCGCGGACTTGGCCGCCAAGGTCAAGGCCGGCGGCGGCAAGGCGATGCTGAAGACCGTTGAAGGCGAGAGCCTGACGGTGATGGCTATGGGCGGGGGCTTAGTGGTCCATGACGCCAAGAACGGCGCGTCAAAGGTGACTGTCGCCGATGTGAGCCAATCCAACGGCGTGATCCACGTCGTCGATACGGTCTTGATGCCCTAGGACCGATCGCGCCCCTCTCAATGGAGGGGCGCGCGCTGGGGCTTATTTCTGGGCTGCGTCCATCAGGCCGGCGAAACGCTCGAACAGGTAAAGCGAATCCGTCGGGCCGGGTGAGGCCTCCGGGTGGTGCTGGACCGAGAAGACCGGACGGTCCTTGAGGGCGATCCCGGCGTTGGTGCCGTCGAACAGCGAGACATGGGTCTCGATCACCGGGCCGGGCAGGCTGTCGCGATCGACAGTGAAGCCGTGGTTCATCGAAACGATCTCCACCTTGCCGGTGGTGATGTCCTTCACCGGGTGGTTCGCGCCGTGGTGGCCCTGTTCCATCTTCACGGTGCTGGCGCCCAGGGCGCGGGCCATCATCTGGTGGCCCAGGCAGATGCCGAAGATCGGCACGCCGCTTTCGACCAGCTTCTTGATTTCGGGAACTGCATATTCGCCGGTGGCGGCCGGGTCGCCCGGGCCGTTGGACAGCAGGACGCCGTCAGGCTTGCGGGCCAGGACTTCTTCGGCGGTGGTCTTGGCCGGCACCACGGTGACGCGGGCGCCGATCGAGGTGAGGGCGCGCAGGATGTTGCGCTTTACGCCGTAGTCCAGAACCACGACTTCGTACTTGGGCTCGCCGGCCTTGGCGTAGCCTTCCGGCCAGGTCCACAGGCCCTCGTCATAGACGAACGGCTGCAGGCAGGAGGCGTCCTTGGCGAGGTCCAGACCTTCCAGCCCGGCCCAGGCCTTGGCCTTTTCGGTCAGGGCGGCGATGTCGAACTGACCGTCCGGCGAATGGGCGATGACGCCGTGCGGCATGCCGTTCTCACGGATGGCGCGGGTCAGGGCGCGGGTGTCGACGCCCGCCAGGCCAACGACGCCGCGGCGCTTCATCCAGGTGTCGAGATCGCCTTGCGAGCGCCAGTTGGCCGGCGGGGTGGGCACGTCGCGGAAGATCGCGCCGCGCGCGGCGGTCTCGGCCGAGCCGGACATCTGCTCGATGTCCTCGATGTTCACGCCGACATTGCCGACATGCGGGAAGGTGAAGGCCACAATCTGGGCCATGTACGAGGGGTCGGTCAGGATTTCCTGATAGCCGGTCATGGCTGTGTTGAAGCAGACCTCGCCGACCGCATCGCCGGTCGCGCCGACACCGACGCCTTGCAGGACGGTCCCGTCCGCCAGGACCAGAACGCCGGTGACACCTGGGAGGAGTTCAACAGTCATCTCGGCGTCTCCTTGGATGGGCCGCATGCTCGCAAAAAGGCGGGTCAGGGTGAACCCCGCCCGTTCAATCTGTCCGCTTGTGTCGGCAAACGGCCGCGTAGGTACTGACTCGCGGCCGCTGGGTCAATGCGGGTCTCTAACGCACTTTCGCCCAGCGCGATCCCCCAAACCCAGATTCATCAGGCCGCCGGCGGGGTGGGGGCTTGTGAAGGTCGAGAGCGTCTATAATAATATACGAATGAATACTATAGTAGACGATACGGGCGCTCAGATCGCCCGGCTGCTGCGCTCGGAACGCGAGGCGCGTGGCTGGTCGCTGGCCGACCTGGCCGAGCGCGCCGGCGTCTCAAAGGCCGCGATCAGCAAGATCGAGCGCGAGGAAACCAGCCCCACCGCGGTCATGCTGGTGCGGTTGGCGGGCGCCTTCGACCTGACCTTGGCGGGGCTGTTGCTGAGGGCGGAGGGGACAGGGGAGCGGCTGTCCCGCGCCGCCGACCAGCCGATCTGGCGCGATCCGGCGACCGGCTATGTCCGCAAGCAGGTCTTCAGCCGGGCAGATCATCCGCTGGAGGTGGTGAGCGTGGAGATGCCCCCCGGTCAGAGCGTTGTGCTGCCGGCGTCGTCCTACGCGCGCATTCGCCAGGCGATCTGGGTGATGGCCGGAGATCTGGTCGTCCTGGAGGGCGGAGACCGCCACGAACTGGCGAGCGGCGATTGCCTGGGCTTTGGCCCTCCGTCGGAAGTGACCCTGGCCAATGAGACCGCCACGCCTTGCACCTATCTCGTCGTCCTGGCTCGGAGCTAACAGCCATGCCCGATTTCGACATCAGGCCCTTGGCCGCCTCGACCGCCACCGTATCGAACCTCAGCGAGATCCTAGTGGAGGTCGTCGCGAACGGCGGTTCGGTCGGTTTCATGCATCCGTTGGCGCCCGAAGCGGCGCGGGCGTTCTGGGATGGCGCGCTGGCTGCGGCCGGGCGCGACGAACGGGTTGTGCTGGGCGCCTGGGACGGCGAGATCCTCGTAGGAACAGTGACATTGCTGCTGGACTGCCCCCCGAACCAGCCGCATCGCGCAGAGATCGCCAAGTTGATGACCAGGGTAAGCCACCGAGGACGCGGCGTGGCGGCGGCCTTGATGCGCGCGGCCGAGGCCGTGGCGGTGAAGCACGGCCGCACATTGCTGGTGCTGGATACGGCGACCGAGGGCGGGGCCTCGGGTCTCTATGAGGGCCTGGGATATGTCCTCGCCGGAACGATCCCGGACTATGCGTTCAAGCCGCACGGCGGCCTGACCGGGACGATGATCTACTGGAAGCAGCTCGGCCCCTCCTAGGCCAGCACTCCGGAGATGGCGTCGAACAGCGCCTCGGCCCGGATCGGCTTGCCGATGTGGCGGTCGGCGCCGGCGGCGTCGGACGCCCGCAGGTCGTCGGGCGAGGTGTTGGCGCTGATCACGATGATCGGCGCGCGGGGCAGGCCGGGCGCCTCAGCCTTGCGGATCGCCCGGATGGCGTCGAGCCCATCCATCACCGGCATGCGCAGGTCCATCAGGACGACATCGAACGCCCCGGCGCGCCAGGCTTCCACCGCTTGCTGGCCATTTTCTACGCTGATCACTTCGGCGCCTGCCGCGCCCAGCATCAGTTCCAGCACCTTGCGGTTGGTCGGATTGTCGTCGGCGGCCAGCACCCGCAGCGGCGGGCCCTCGGTGTCATGGCTGACTGGGGAGGGGGGCGAGATGTCGGTCTCACGCGCCGCATCGCCATAGTCGAGCAATCCGCTCACCAGTTTTTCAAGCTGAGCTGCGGAGGCCGCGATGTCTTGCAGCAGGGCGCTCTGGGTCTTGGTGAGAGCGGTCTTTTCCAGCACCTGCACCAGCCCGGTGACCCCGTTCAATGGCGTGCGCAGTTCATGGCTCATATCGGCGACGAACTCACTCTTGGCCCGGCTGGCGACCTCGGCTCGGTGCAGGGCGTCCTCCAGCGCGGCGGCCTGCCGCTTCATCTGGGTGATGTCGACGCGCAAGCCGATGACCCCACCGTCGCTGGTGCGCCGCTCCTCGATCATCAGCCAGCGCCCATCGGCCAGCCGTTGCTCATGTCGCTCGCCAGTCGGGTTGAGCAGCTTGTCCAGGCGCGCGGCGAGCCATTCCTCCTCGCGGCCGATGGCGTCGGGATAGTCTCCCCGCGCGACCCCCTCGCGCAGAGTGTCGCTCAGCCTGGCCTCGGAACTGAAGAGGTCGGCCGACCGATGGTAGATCTCGGCGTAGCGCTTGTTCCAGAGGATGTAGCGGCCCTCGGCGTCCAGAAAGACGACGCCTTCCGGCAGCAGATCAATGGCTTCTCGCAGCCGGTCGCCGGCCGTGCGCGCTTGCGCCTCGGCATCGGCCAGCGCCCGGCCGCCCAATAGTCGACCGAGGCCGCGCGCAAACGCGCCGCCCCAGTCCCGAAGTCCTGACTTCGGCATGCCCCACCCCAGTGAACTGCTCGTTCAACTGGCGACCACATGGACTGCTTGTGCTTGCCTCGAAGTTTCCACGATCGGGTTGGGCCGCGCAAAGCGAAAGGCGCCCAGAAAATAGGCGCTCGAGCCGCCGCCTGTGGTGAAGGCGGCTATTTCATCGGCTCTGGCCCCCCGCTGCTTCGTCGCGCTTATCGCCGCGCCGTCTTCGCCAACGGGTCCGGGTCTGCTAGATGCCCCAGCTTCTCCAGCGCAAGAGGCGCGCAAGTGACGATTACGACAGTTGGCCTCGATGCCGACGACACGCTTTGGCACAACGAAACCATCTTCCGCCTGACCCATGACAGGTTCACCGAGTTGTTGGCCGACGTCGCCGACAAGGGGGAGTTGGAGCAGCGCCTGGCGGCTGTGGAGCAGCGCAACCTTCGGCTCTATGGCTATGGGGTGAAGGGCTTCACGCTCTCGATGATCGAGACGGCGATGGAAATGACCGGCGGGGAGCCCCCCGGCCATGTGATCCGCGAAATCCTGGCGGTGGGCCGCGAGATGCTGAGCGAGCCGGTCGAACCGTTGCCCGGCGTCGACGACACCCTGGCTGAACTTTCCAAGCTCTATCGCCTGGTGTTGATCACCAAGGGCGACCTGTTGCATCAGGAGCAGAAGCTGGCCGCTTCCGGGCTTGGCGATCTCTTCGCCGCGGTGGAGATCGTCAGCGAGAAAGACGCCTCGACCTACAGCCGGGTGTTCGCCCGCCACGGCACCGGCGCGGAGCAGGCGGTGATGTGCGGAAACTCTATGCGCTCCGATATCCTTCCGGCCGTGGAGGCCGGCGCCTATGGCGCCTACGTTCCCTATCCGCTGATCTGGGCTCACGAGATGGCCGAGGCGCCGACGGGGCATCCGCGCTTCGCCGAGCTCTCCTCGATCCGCGACCTGCCGGCCTGGATCGCCGGGCTAGGCTAGGGGCGGGCCACCTTTACCCCAACCCTTCGTCATCCTCCGGTCGTCTGAAAGACGATCCGGGGGACCCAAGCGGCGGCTCTAGGTTTGCACTTCGGCTTGGGTCCCCCGGATCTCGCTTCGCGAGCCCGGAGGATGACGAGTGTTGGGGGCTCTCGTGTCACAACCGGTCCTTCCGATCCGTCCTTGAGGCGAGGTCGGAGGAAGTCACATGTCGCGCATACTCGCTGGCGGGCTCGCACTGGTCCTTGGGATCAACGCCCTGGCCATGCTGTTTGGCTCATTCTGGTGGTACAACGCCGTGCCAGGCGTCACCGCCACGGGCGCCTATAATCCGCATTTCGTCCGCGATATCGGGGCGGCTTTTCTGGTCGCGGCCGGTGGGCTCGTCTGGTTCGCCTGGCGGCCGGTGCAGGGCTGGCCCGCGCTGGCGGCCGCCGCCGCCTTCCTGGTGCTGCACGCCGCGATCCACGTCTTCGACGCCAGTTGCTCGTCCAACCCGATGAGCGACCTGATCCGCGATCTGCCCGGCGTTTATCTGCCGGCCGCGCTGGCGGCCGCGCTGGCGATCCTTCGTCGTCCGGGAGCCTGACCATGCTGAAGTCCATGATCGCCCGCCAGATAGACAAGTTTGAACGCCGCTGGGCTACGACGCCAGCTACCTGCGCCTGGTTCTGCGCGTGAACCCGATGAGCGCCCTGAAGTTCGGCTTCTTCAGCCAGATGGCCGATCAGCGCGCCGCTCCGGCCGAGGCGATCGCCGCGGTCAAGATCGCCGGAACCCTGGCCGAGGATTGCGGTCCCTGCGTGCAGATCGCCGTGGACATGGCGGCGGCCGAAGGCGTCTCGCCCGAGGTCCTGCGCGCGATACTGGCCGGTGACGAGGCTGGGATGGGCGAGGTCGCGGCCGTCGGCTGGCGTTTCGCCCGGGCCAGTCTGGCGCGGGACTTGGTCGCCGCCGATCAGGGGCGTGACCAAATCGTCCACCGCTGGGGCGAGGCGGGCCTCGTCGCGCTCAGCATGTCCCTGACAGCGGCGCGAATGTATCCCACATTGAAGTATGCGCTCGGCTATGGCCGGGCCTGCTCGAAGCTCACCGTCGCCGGCGCCCCGGTCGACCACATCTCAATCGCCGCCTGAGGGAGATGCAGCGTGGCCGCCGACACTGAAGCTTTCGAAGCTGAGCGCCCCCGCCTGACGCGGCTGGCCTACCGCATGCTCGGCTCGGTCGCCGAGGCCGAGGACGTGGTGCAGGACGCCTGGCTGCGGTGGACGCGGAGCGGGGACGAGGTGCTCGATCCAGCCGGGTGGTTGGTCCGGGTCACCAGCCGCATCTGTATCGACCGGATGCGCTCGGCCAAGGCGCAGCGGCAAGCCTATCGCGGCCCCTGGCTGCCAGAGCCGCTGATCGAGGAGCTGAACGTCGATCCGGTCGAGCGGGCCGAGGACGTCTCCGTCGCCTTCCTGCTGGCCTTGGAGCGGCTTTCACCGCTCGAGCGCGCGGTGTTCCTGCTGCACGACGTGTTCGACGAGGACTACGGCTCGGTGGCCGAAACCCTCGGACGCAACGAGGCGGCCGTGCGCCAGCTTGCGACGCGCGCTCGCGCTCACGTTCGGGACAATCGTCCGCGCTTCAACGTCAGCCAGGAGGACGCCGCCAAGTTGGCGGCGGCCTTCATGACGGCCGCTTCCCAGGGCGACATGGTCGCCCTCTCGGCCGTGTTGGCGCATGACGCGGTGATGGTTTCCGACGGCGGCGGCAAGCGGAAGGCCTCGCTCCGGCCGTTGATCGGGCGCGAGGACATTATTCGGCTGCTGGAGGGCATCGCCTGGCGGACAGGCGGCGATGAGGAGGCTTGGCCGCTTACCTTCCGGGCCGTGCGGATCAACGGCTATCCCGGCATCGTCATGGAGCGAAGCGACGGACCAATGACCGTAGCCTTCCAGCCGGGCGAGGACGGCAAGCTGGCCGCCATCTACATGGTCCGCAACCCCGACAAGCTGGGGCATGTGTCGGCCGACTAGCGCTTGGCGCGCTTGGGCAGCAGGTGGATCACGCCGGCGATCACCGCCCCGACGATGAAGCCGACCACGGCCGAGCCCGCGGCCATCGCCATCCAGCCGGTGAAGCTGCCGACCCCGGGGATCCGGCGCGCCCAATGCGATCCGCCCTCGACCCACAGCGGGATCGGGGTGAGGTGGAAGTGTTCCAGGCCGTGGACGATGATCCCACCGCCGACCCAGAGCATGGCGGCGGTGCCGATCACCGTCAGCCATTCCATGATCACCGGCATCGCCTTGACCATGCCGCGGCCCAGCCCCCTGACGGCCCGGCTCTTCCGCTTGGCCAGGTGCAGGCCGATGTCGTCCATCTTCACGATCAGCCCGACGACGCCGTAGACCAGGATGGTGATCGCCACGCCCACCAGGGCCAGGGCCGCGGCCTGAATGCCCAGCGGCCGGTCGGCGACATCGGCCAGGGCGATGGCCATGATCTCGGCCGAGAGGATCAGGTCGGTGCGGATCGCGCCGGAGACCTTCTGCTTTTCCAGGTCCGCGCCGCTAAGCGCCAGTTCGTCGCTGGCGTCCGCGTCATCGTGCGGATTGAACGCCTCGATGATCTTCTCGGTGGCCTCGAAGCATAGATAGGCCCCGCCCATCATCAGCAGGGGCGTCACCGCCCAGGGCGCGAAGGCGCTGAGCAGCAGGGCGCCGGGTAGCAGGAAGATCAGCTTGTTGCGCAGTGAGCCGATGGCGATCTTGAGCACGATCGGCAGTTCGCGGTCGGGTGTGAAACCCATCGCGTAGCCGGGGGTCACCGCGGTGTCGTCCACCACCACCCCGACCGCCTTGGTCCCGGCCTTGCCCGCCGCGCCGGCGACGTCGTCCAGCGAGGCGGCCGCGATCTTGGCGATGCCAGCAACATCATCGAGCAGCGCGACAAGACCCGAAGCCATGTGGGAACCCCAAACCGACGATGTGCAAACGCCTTATCGTCGGTACGGTCTGCCGTTGAAGGCGTAAAGGCGATTGTCTCGCGCCGGACAAAACACGATCCAGCGGGTATGGTGACGGCGTGCGCGTCGACGAACACTTCCTTGATGAGATCAAATCCCGCCTCCGCCCCTCCGACGTGATCGGGCGGACGGTGAAACTGCGCAAGCAGGGCCGTGAATTCGTCGGCTTGTCGCCCTTCAACAAGGAAAAGACCCCCTCGTTCTACGTGAACGACGAGAAGGGGCAGTTCTTCGATTTTTCGTCCGGCAAGAACGGCGACCTGATCTCGTTCCTGCAGGAAACCCAGCGGCTTTCCTTCATGGAAGCGGTCGAGCGTCTGGCCGCCGAGGCCGGGCTCCCCATGCCGGTCGCCGATCCACGCGCCGCCGAACAGGAGCGCCAGCGCCAGGGGCTCTCGGACTGGATGGAGCTTGCCGCCCAGTGGTTCGAGGCAGCGCTGCTACGTCCTGAGGGCAAGGAGGCGCGGGCCTATCTGGAACGTCGCGGCCTGCCCGAGAGCGAATGGGCGCGGTTCCGGCTGGGCTTTTCGCCGGCCAGCCGCACGGCTCTGAAGGACTATCTAGTCACCAAGGGCGCAAGGCCGGCCGAGCTGGTCGAGTCCGGCATGCTGATCGCGCCGGAGGAGGGCGGGGCGCCCTATGACCGGTTCCGCGACCGCATCATCTTTCCGATCACCGACGCTCGCGGCCGGGTCCTGTCGTTCGGCGGCCGGGCGATGGATCCGCAGGCGCGCGCCAAGTACCTGAACGGTCCGGAAAGCCCGCTCTTCCACAAGGGGCGCACGCTCTACGGCATCGGCGAGGCTCGGAAGATCCTGGCCGCCGCGCCCGGCGCCGAGACGCCGCCGCTGGTGGTGGTCGAGGGCTACATGGACGCCATCGCCTGCCAGCGCGCCGGGATCGCCGCCGTGGCCCCGATGGGGACGGCTCTGACCGAAGAGCAGATGGAAGTGCTCTGGCGCCTGCATCCCGAGCCGACGCTGTGTTTCGACGGCGACCGGGCTGGACGCCAAGCCGCTTCGCGTTCCATCGACCGGGCTCTGCCGCTGCTGAAGCCCGGCAAGAGCTTCCGATTCGCCATTGTCGAGGGCGGCAAGGACCCAGATGAGGTGTTGCGCGAGCAGGGCGCGCCGGCTCTCCGCGCCCAGTTGTCGCAGACCACACCTTTTGTGAACGCGCTTTTCACCCGCGAACACGCCCTCGAACCGCTGGACACCCCCGAGCGCCGGGCCGGCTTCAAGAACCGCCTGCGCAACGCCGCCGCAACTATCGCCGACAAGGATCTACAACAGGCCTATCGCGAAGCCCTGATGCAGCGTTTCGATGAAAGCTCGCCGCAAAAACGTCAGGGCGGAGACGACTCCGGCGCCCGCGCGCAGCGCGGAGGCTTTGGACAATCAAAGGGTTGGCGTGGTCAGACCAAGGCCTGGGTCGATCCCGCGCCCACCGCGGCCGGCAAGGCTGCGGCCCAGCGATTGGCCCGGTCGCTGGACCCGGTGGCCGCCGCCATGGCCATGTATGCGCTGGCCGATCCCGCCGTCCTCGATGAGTATCTTGAGGATCGCTTCGTGGCCCGAGGCTTCGGCGATCCGGGCCTTGTCGACTTGACGGCCGAAATCATCCGATTCCGTTTGGATACTGATCACCTTGACACCGGGGTCCTCGCACGCCATCTGGCGTCTTGCGGGTTTAATGCGCTGCTGACAGACATCGACCGGGCCGCTGCGAAATCGGGCGCGCCCATCATGAAACCGGATGTCTCCCTCGACGTCGCTAGATCCCAGTGGTCGCAAGCTTTCGCGGGCCTTTCCAGGCTCGCGGCGCTCGACGAGGCTATTACGTCTGCAAAGGGCAACCTGAGCGGTCGATCCGACATGGAAGCCCTCGAGCGTCTAAAAGGTGAGCGCGACGCACTGAAACGCGCGATCAGAACGGGAACGATTTGGGCGGGTGACGGGTCGTAAAGAATACGACCGTCTATTCGCTATTCACCATCTTCGGCCCGGCCCTCGCTAAAAGGGGTCGGCAGCCGAAATCCGGAGACGTAGATGAGCACCAATACGGCCGAAGCGGAAACGACTGAATCGACTGGCGGCGACGGGCCCCTGCTCGACCTCACCGACGCCGGCGTCAAGAAGTTCATCAAGCAGGCCAAGGCCCGCGGCTATGTCACGATGGACGAGCTGAACAAGGTCCTGCCGTCGGAAGAAGTGACGTCGGAAGCCATCGAAGACACGCTGGCCATGCTGTCGGAGATGGGCGTCAACGTCGTTGAAGCCGAAGAAGACGCCGAAGGCGGCGAAGTCGCCGTGCGCGAGGAAACCCAGGTCGTCGAGACGACCAAGGAGCCCGCCTACGACCGTACCGATGACCCGGTGCGGATGTATCTGCGCGAAATGGGCTCGGTCGAGCTGCTGTCGCGCGAGGGCGAAATCGCCATCGCCAAGCGTATCGAGGCCGGTCGCGACACGATGATCCGCGGCCTGTGCGAAAGCGCGCTGACCTTCGAAGCCATCATGGTGTGGCGCGAAGAGCTCGGCACCGGCCGCATCCTGCTGCGCGAGGTCATCGACCTTGAGCAGACCTATGGCGGCGTCAACGCCGCGGCCGCCGAACTGGCCCAGGCCAACGCTGAACCGGAAGAAGAAGACGCCGAGGTCACCGCCGACGGTGAAGCCACCGCCAAGGCTGAAGGCGCCGACGACGACGACGACTTTGACGACGGCGCGGGCCCGACCATCAGCGCGATGGAAGGCGAACTGCGCGAAGGGGTCATGACGATCCTGGACGCCATCGCCTCGGAGTTCGACGCGTTCCGCGCCCTGCAAGAGAAGCTGGTCGGCAAGCGCCTGAAGGGCGAAGACCTATCGGACGCCGACCGCAAGGCCTACACCACGGCCTCGCTGGCCATCGTCCAGCACCTGAAGACCCTGAAGCTGAACAACAACCGCATCGAGGCGCTGGTCGAGCAGCTCTATGCGATCAACAAGCGTTTGATGGGGCTGGAAGGCCGCCTGCTGCGTTTGGCCGACAGCTACGGCATCTCGCGTTCGGAATTCCTGAAGGCCTATTTCGGTCAGGAACTGTCGCCCAACTGGGGCGAGCAGGTGAAGCCGCTGGGCGTGCGCTGGACCAAGTTCGTCGAGAACGACGCCTCGCAGATCAGCGACATCCGCAACGAAATCGCCGCCCTGGCCACCGAAACCGGCGTGCCGATCGACGATTATCGCCGCATCGTTCACACCGTGCAGAAGGGCGAGCGCGAGGCCCGTCAGGCCAAGAAGGAAATGGTCGAGGCCAACCTGCGCCTCGTGATCTCCATCGCCAAGAAGTACACCAACCGCGGCCTGCAATTCCTTGATCTCATTCAGGAAGGCAACATCGGCTTGATGAAGGCGGTCGATAAGTTCGAATATCGCCGCGGCTACAAGTTCTCGACCTATGCGACTTGGTGGATCCGTCAGGCGATCACCCGCTCGATCGCCGACCAGGCCCGTACGATCCGTATTCCGGTGCACATGATCGAGACGATCAACAAGATCGTCCGCACCTCGCGCCAGATGCTGCACGAGATCGGCCGCGAGCCGACCCCGGAAGAGCTGGCCGAGAAGCTGGCCATGCCGCTGGAAAAGGTCCGCAAGGTCCTGAAGATCGCGAAGGAGCCGATCTCCCTCGAAACCCCGATCGGGGACGAAGAAGACAGCCACCTGGGCGACTTCATCGAAGACAAGAACGCGATCCTGCCGATCGACGCGGCGATCCAGTCGAACCTGCGCGAGACCACCACGCGCGTGCTCGCCTCGCTGACCCCGCGTGAAGAACGCGTCCTGCGGATGCGCTTCGGCATCGGCATGAACACCGACCACACCCTCGAAGAGGTTGGTCAGCAGTTCAGCGTTACGCGCGAACGGATCCGTCAGATCGAAGCCAAGGCGCTTCGCAAGCTGAAGCATCCGAGCCGCTCGCGGAAGCTGCGCAGCTTCCTCGACAGCTAACGAAGACTCCCGGATTACGGGAATGTAACACCGGCGCCCTGGTCGCGCCGTTACGCCCTCGACTAAGGTCTCTCCAGACTTGGTCGAGGGCGTTTTTATGAGTCTTTCCACAAAACTGGCGCGGATGTTCGTCGGCGCGGCCGCTGTAGCGGTGATCGCAGGTTCGGCTTCGGCCGCCCCGGCCCCGGACGCGCGTTCAGCCGAACGGATCAAGGCTCACGTCACCTTCCTCGCCGACGACCTGCTGCAAGGCCGCGAGGCCGGCTCGCCAGGGTTCGATATCGCGGCGGCCTATGTCGCCTCGCAACTCGCCCAACTCGGTGTGAAGCCGGGCGCGGCGAGCGGCTCTTACTTCCAAGCTGTGCCGATGATGGGGTTCCGGGCGGCCGATCAGGGCAAGTTGGTTCTGAGCCGTGACGGCAAGACCACGGCCCTGGTGTTCGGCGAAGACTATGTTCCGGGGCGCGATCCCCGCGCAAAGGCCACCCATGTCAACGCGCCGATGGTCTTCGTAGGCTATGGCGTGGTCGCTGACGGGTTGGACGCCTATGCCGGCCTGGACGTGAAGGGCAAGATCGTCGTGGCGTTGTCCGGCGCCCCTGCCTCCCTGCAGACCGAAGAGCGCGCCTATTACGCCAGCGGCCGCACCAAGCGGCAGGCGGCCGAGGCGCGCGGCGCGGTCGGCTTCATCACCGTCAACACCCCGGCCGACCAGGCGCGCCGGCCGTTCGACGGCTCGGTGCGTAATTGGCAGAACTGGGGGATGACTTGGCGCGATGCGAGCGGGCAACCCCATACGCCGGGCGGTTCGACACCTGACCTTGGAACCATCAGCGTCGACGGAGCGGCCAAGCTCTTCGCCGGCGCGCCCTCCAGCTTCGCCGAGGTCGTGAAAGCCGCCGAGGCCGGCGGCGCTCAGGGCTTCGTGCTGCCCTCGACCATCGACGTCACGCTGAACACCGAGACGAAGGACGTCGAAAGCGCCAATGTCGTCGGCGTGATCGAGGGTTCCGACCCCAAGCTCAAGAACGAGGTGATCGTTCTTTCCGCTCACCTGGACCATGTGGGCGTCACCGCGCCGGTGAAGGGCGACAGCATCAACAACGGCGCCTTGGACAACGCCAGCGGCGTGGCTACGACGCTGGAGGTGGCGCGCGCCTTCGCCGAGGGCAAGCCGCCGCGCCGCACCCTGATCTTCCTGCTGAACACGGCCGAGGAAAAAGGGCTGATCGGCTCGGACTATTTCGCGCGCAATCCCACCACGACCCGGCCCATCGTCGCCAATGTCAATCTGGACATGCCGGTCCTGACCTACGACTTCACCGACGTGGTGGCGTTCGGGGCCGAGCGTTCGACGCTGGGCCCGGCGGTGAAGAGGGCGGCGGCGCGTCAGGGCGTGACGCTATCGGCCGATCCGATGCCGCAGGAGGGCTTGTTCACCCGCAGCGATCACTTCCGCTTCGTGGAGCAGGGCGTGCCCTCGGTCTTCCTGATGACCGGCTTCGCCAATGGCGGAGAGGAGGCGTTCACCAGCTTCCTGAAGGAGCACTATCACAAGCCCAGCGACGACCTGAACCAGCCGATCAACTACGCCGCCGGCGCCAAGTTCGCGGCGATCAACTACGAGATCACGCGTGAGCTGGCCGACGCCGACAAGACGCCAAGCTGGAACAAGGGCGACTTCTTCGGGACCCTGTTCGCCAAGAAGCCGTAGGTACGTCTAGACGGCAAGTGACAGAACGGCGTTCTTGGATCAGGCTGGGCTGTCAGGATCCAGGTGACCATCATGCTGAAAATCGCTTTCGTCGCCGCGGTGACGGTTTTGCTGGGCGCGTCGCCAGCTGCCGCCCAGGGGCCGAAGATGAGCCAGGCCGAGGGCATGCAGCTCTTCGAAGCCGGGGGCTTCAAGTTCGCCGGCGGCAAGGCGATCAATGTCTGCGGCACACCGTCGACGCCGAAGTTCACTTATCTGGACTTGAATGGCGACGGATCGCCGGAGGCCTTCGTCGTCGATAAGAATGTCTCCTGCTATGGCGGGGCCGGAGAGTGGTTCACGGTCCTGGCCAAGGGCCGCGATGGCCGTTGGCGCGCGATCGCGCGAGACACCGGCGCCTTGAGTTGGGAGCCGACCCGCACCGCTGGATGGCTGGACGCCCGCGTCGTCAGCAACTGCCCGCGTATCTGGAAATACGCCGGCGACGGCTATGTGCGGCCCAACGCCTGCGCCGCCGAGCCGGCCGGCAAGGTGGTCGCGGCTGGGAGCGTCACCGCCGCCGACAAGACCGCGGCCCTGCGCGCCGCCGGCTTCGCCCAACGCGGGGCCAAGTGGATGAACGGCGAAGGCGAGTGCGAGGCATTCATCGAGCCGGAGGGCGTCCGCGACCTGAATGGCGACGGCAAGCCGGAGATCCTGGTCACCGAGAGCGGGACCTACTGCTACGGCAACACCGGCCAGGGCTTCTATCTGATGACCAAAACCCCGGCCGGCGCTTGGCGGACGGTCTATCAGAGCCGTGGCATTCCAGAGATCCAGACCACCAAGGGCGTGGGCGGTTGGGCGGACATCGAGGTCGGCGGTCCGGGCTTCTGCTTCCCGATCGTGCGCTATGACGGCAAGACCTACGCCCTGAACCGCCAGAAGGAGTATCAGCCAGGGGCTTGCGCGCGTAGGTAGAACGTCGCCGCCGAACTCGACGCGATCAGGCGGGAAGCGCTAGGCGCGCCTAACGCCAGGCGTAGTTGAAGCTGACCGAGATCCGCTCTTTCTTGGCGGCGTTGGCCGGGACCTCGTGGCGCAGCCAGCTTTCCCACATCAGCACCGTGCCGGGCTCGGGCTGCAGGTAGATGAAGCTGCGGGCGCCTTCGCTGGCGTCGGCCTTGCGGGGCGGGGCGGCCATCATCAGCGGCAGGCGCGGGTCTTCCAGCTTCAGGGCGCTCGCGCCTGGCGGGGTCGCGATATAGACCGTGCCCGACAGCACGCTGTGCGGGTGGATATGGCCCGAGTGGGCGGCCCCGGGCTTCAGGATGTTGACCCAAAGGCTGTCGAGCTTCAGCCGGCGGCGGCCCAGGTCGAGCTCGAGATCCTTGGCGTAGGCCGCTGCATGGCGATCCAGCTTGCGTTTCAGATCATCGAAGATGCTCGCGCGCATCGGCAGGTCGTCGAGCGAGGCGTAGGAGGTGTAGCCGCCATAGCGGTGCTCCTTGCACCAGGCACGGCCGGCCATGTCCTCGTCGGCCAGCATCCGGCAGGCGTCTTCGAGTTCCTCGTTGAACGCGGCGAAGTCGCGTTCGCCGGCGAGGGAGGCTTCGTAGATCTGGGTGACGAATAGGGGGCGCAGCGCCATGCCCCGGCCGCTACCGGGCCTGGCGGCGCTTGTCAAAGGCTGAGACGGCTTAGGCGACGATGTCGAGCAGGTCGCCGACCATGTCCTGGGCCGTGCGGATCACAGAGGCGTTCGCCGAGAACTCATGCTTGGCGGTGATCTGCGAGACGACCTCGGCGGCCAGATCAACCTCCGCCCCCGGCGCGCCCATCTGGGCGACGCGGCTGGCCGAGGCTTCGAACCGGCGGCTGGCCGCCAGCATTCCATATTGAGCGGTGGCGATCGGATCCATGACGGGCCCTCCTACGTTCAGCATGCGCGCCTTGCGGTTAAGCTTTCGCGCAGGGGCGTGGTGAACGACACGCTAAGCATGGCTCGCCTGAAATGCGCCGTGCTGACGGTGCTATATTGGTCGAAACAGGAGTATTGCCGATGATACGCTCAACCCTAGTCGCCCTGATGGCGCTTGCCGGGTCAGCGGGCCTGGCGTCGGCTCAGGCCCCGCTGTCGCAAAACCCACCCACCCAGACCGTCATTTGCCTGGATGTCAGCGGCGCGACCTTGCCGGTCTCCTGCCGGGTGCCCGCCAGCCGCCTCGATAAGCGCGAGGACATCTGCATGTGCCACGCCGGCATGCGGGTCGATGTGCCGATCTGCGCTCCGGGCGTGCGCTCCCCGCCCGAGAACGTCGCCCTTAACCGCGCCCGTCGCGAGGCGGGCAGGGACGGCAGCCTCATCGGCGACCTTTTCGAAGGTCGGCCGATGTGCGTTGAAGGCCGCAACCCCTAGAGGGCCTTGCCCAGCGCGGCGTAGGTCAGCTTCTGGAACACCGGCAGCGCCGCGCGGCCGCCCATGCGCTGGCCGGTGGCGAGCTGGGACGCTGCTTCCGGTCCCAGCGGCATGGAGTTCTGGATCAGATAGATCATCACCATGTCCTCGACCGGATCGGCCTGCCACCAGGTGCCGAAGGCGCCGGGCCAGCCGAACGAGCCCTCTGAGCCAGCGCCCATCCAGGCCTGCTTTTCGGGGTCGGTGATGACCGATGCGCCCAGGCCAAAGCCTTGGCCCAGCCAGAACGGGATGCCCATGAACGGGATGGCCCGCTGCTCTGGGGTGAGCTGATTGGTCAGCATCAGGTCCAGAGTTTCGCGCTTCACATAGCGCACGCCGTCCAGTTCGCCGCCCGCCAGCATCATGCGCGCGAACTTCAGATAATCGTCGGCGGTCGAGATCAGCCCTCCGCCGCCAGCGCAGAACACTGGCGCGGCGTCGGTATGCGGGAACGAAATGTCCTGCATCTGGTCGGTCGCCGGATCGATCCGGTAGAGCTTGGCCATCCGGTCGCGCTTCTCCGGCGGGCACCAGAAGTCGGTGTCGTTCATGCCCAGCGGCTGAAGGATCCGTTCCATGATGAAGTCGCGGTAGGGCACGCCCGCGACGCGGCCGACCAGGAAGCCCAGCACGTCGGTGGCGTGGCTGTAGTGGAAGCGCTCACCCGGCGGATACGATAGCGGCAGGGAGGCCAGGCGCTTCAGCCACTCGTCGGAGCTATGGAGCACCAGCAGGGGCGAGCCCAACACCTCCTCGTGGGCGTGGGCGATCGGGCCGACCGAGGTGAAGCCATAGGCGAGACCCGAGCGGTGGGTCATCAGGTCGTTGACGGTGATGTCGCGAGGCGCGGGGTAGGTTTCGTCGAGCGGGCCGGTGGCGGACTTCAGGACCTTCATGTCCTTGAATTCCGGCATCCACTTGGTGATCGGGTCGTCCAGCTTGAGTTTGCCTTCCTCCATCAGCATCAGGGCGGCGATGGAGGTGATCGGTTTGGTCATCGAGGCGATGCGGAACATCGTGTCGCGGGTCATCGGCAAGCTGCCGGCCACGTCGCGATGCCCGATGGTGTTGACCTGGGCGACCTCGCCCTTGCGCCATAGCAGGGTGACGAAGCCGGACAGGTCGCCGGCCTCGATCACGGGCTTCAGGGCGGCGGGGATCGCCGCCAAGCCGTCGGAAGAAAAACCGCCCAGAGCCTGATCGCCGTCCATGTCGCTTCGCCCATCCCTGCGTCGGGTCCGCCGCGGCCCAACCTTGCACGAGGATATGGGCGGGCTGACGTTGGGCTCGTCAAGCGTACTTTGTCTTCGAATTGCGCGCCGCCTGCTAGCTGGTCGGGGCTTCGTAGGTGGCCATCATTTCCCCCTGGGCGATGGTGTGACCCTTGAGGATATTCAGCAGTTCGGCGAGCGGAGTGTCGGGACCCACCTCGACCAGTTGGTCCAGGGCGAAAACCTGGAAGTAGTAGCGGTGAACCCCGTGACCCTGGGGAGGGCGCGGCCCGAACCAGCCGTAGTCGCCGTTGTCGTTGCGGCCCTGGATGATCGGATGGGGCGGGTCGATCTGTTGGGCCAGAGGAACCCCCTCCGGCAGGCCGCCGGCCTCTGGCGGGATGTTCCAGATCATCCAGTGGATGTAGGGCTTCTCCTGCGGCGCGTCCGGGTCCTCAACGATGACCGCGTAGCTCTGGGCCCCCTCGATATCGGTCCAGATCAGCGGCGGCGAGATGTTCTCATGATAGGCCGAATGGCGGTCGGCCAGCCGCCCATCTGGCTCTTGCGATGGGGACATGACGACGATCCCGCTCTCGTTGCGGGGCTCGACCTTGAAAATGGTGATGGTTTCGCCGGAGTGGGCCGGGGTGCTCATGGAGTTGTCTCCTGTGAACGACGACAACTTGTTTGAACCGGGCTTGGTTGCGCGCCTGGGCAATTGCCCCTAGCTCAAGGTTATGTCCTGGCTGAACGGAAATCTGGCTCGCCTGTTGCGTCCGCTGGCCGTTGCGGCCCTGGCGATTTCGGCGGCCGCCTGCACGCCGCTGGGGGTTTTCGCGACCTTCACGTCCCGCGATCCGGCCCTGCGCGCGGCCGTCGATCAATCATATGGCGACCAGCCCCGACAGACCCTCGACGTCTACGCGCCGCGCCAGATGACCGCCGCGCAACCCGTCGCCGTCTTCCTCTATGGCGGTGGTTGGGAGAAGGGGCGCAAGTGGGACTATGGCTGGGTGGCCCAAGCCCTCGCGGCGAGGGGCTTCGTCGTCGTCCTACCGGACTATCGGCTCTATCCCGACGTCCAATTCCCTGCCTTCTTGAGGGACAACGCCAAGGCGGTTCGTTGGGCGGTGGATCATGCCGGCGCCTATGGCGGCGATCCCAGCCGTATCGTGCTGCTCGGGCACTCCGCCGGGGCCTATAACGCCGTGATGCTCGGCCTCGACCCCAGCTATCTGGAGGCCGCAGGCGTTGACCCGTCCCATATCCGCGCCGTGGCCGGTATCGCCGGCCCCTACGACTTCCTGCCGCTGACGCCTGAGATGGACCGGGTGTTCGGCCAGGCCGCGGACATCGCCAAGACCCAGCCGCTGCACTTCGTGCGCCCGGGCGTACCGCCGATGTTGCTGGTGACCGGCGACGCCGATGCGGTGGTGGAGCCGTTGAACACCACGGTCCTGGCAGCGGCCCTGCGCTCGGCCGGCGCGCCGGTGCAGGAGGAGCACTATCCCGGCGTCGGCCACAACGAGATCATGGCCGCCCTGTCACGCCCGTTCCGTGACCGCGCCTCGGTCCTAAGCGACATCACCGAATTCCTGAGACGCGAGACCGACTGATCGCCCCACCAACAGGCTTGGCGCAAGGTCACGCCCTCTCAGCCGTTGGGCGCGGCTCGGAATGTGTAGGGGCCCGTGTGGCCGAGCGATTCATCGAACGTGACCCAGATTTCCCCGCCGAGGGCGCGCCAGCGTTGGCAGAAGGAAAAATCCTCGCCCATCATGACGCCGTTCGGATTGGGCAGGGCCTCGAAGCACTGGAAGACTTCTTTGAGCCCCTCCTGCCCGTAGTAGCTGCCGGCGGCGTTGCAGTTCAGTTCGGGGTGCGCGGCCTTGAGCTTCTCCAGGACCTCGCGCTTGATCAGCATCAGCCCCGTGGGGGCGAAGGTCGCCCGGTAGAACTCGTTGCGCTCGACCCGGGGTTCTTCCAACTCGATGGGGAAGTTGAGGGCGGCGGCGAAGGCTACGTTGGGGTTGGTGTACCGTTGGGCCGCGGCGTGGAACGCCGGGATGTTGAGTGAGCGCATTGGATAGGCGGCGGCCACCAGCGGTTGGTCGAACTCCAGCATCCTCTCGATCAAGCTGACGTCGAATTCGACATCGGCGTCGATGAAGAGGAGGTGGGTGTAGTCGCCCGCCAAGGTGGCGCTCGCGAGGTAGTTGCGAGCCCAGGTGATCATGACCGCCTTGGTGGTTTCCCAGCTCAACTCCGGTCCATAGGCCTGGAACAGGCTCAGCAGAGAGCGCGTGTATTGGCCGGTGACCTGGCCGTTATAGGTCGGGGTGCCCACGAGGATCTTCATCCGGGGCGTGTAACACGAGCAGCCGCCGGGCTGGAACATGGCGCCGTCATTTGCGCGCGGCCGAGGTCCAGCGCCCGTCACTCACCGAACGCTGTTACATATCTCCGATACATCTCATGGGCGGGGACATCCACTATGGGGCGTTATGACGCATGACTGTTGCATGGATAACGCATCATGCGGGCAATCAGTGATTGCGCCGCCTCAAGCACCGGCAAATCCCACCCTGGCGTTTGCATGCGTAACGGCCGCGTGACAGTTACGTTACGCCGTTGTCATGGATGGAATCGCTTCTAGCGACCTTCGCCAGGAGCCGGCAGGCGGCTCGGAGTTCCCACCCGACGCGTCTGATCAAACCGTTGAGGCCGGGGGGCCATATGAAGATTGACATGAAAAACACTCTCCGCACCCTGCTGCTTGGGTCAGTGGCCGCGGCCAGCGTGGCCGCGCCTTCCTTCGTCTACGCCCAAGAGGTCGACGTCGAAGAACTGGTCGTCACCGGTTCGCGCATTCGTCGCGACACCTTCACGGCTCCGGTCCCCGTTTCCGTGCTGAGCAGCGAGCAAATCCGCGCCTCCGGCAACGTGTCGCTGGCCGAAGCCATGCTCGAAATTCCGACGATCAGCGCCAACACCAACAGCCAGAACTCGTCCAGCACGCTGTTCCTGGCCGGTCAGGCTCGCGCCGACATCCGCGGCCTGGGCGCCGAGCGCACCCTGGTGCTGATGGACGGCCGCCGCATCGTGTTCTCCGACGCCTCTTCGCCGGGCGTCGACCTCAACATGATCCCGTCGCTGATGGTTGACCGCATCGAGACCGTCGCCGGCGGCGCCTCGGCCGTCTATGGCTCGGAAGCCATCGCCGGTGTCGTCAACATCATCATGAAGAAGGAATTCGACGGGCTCGAATTCGACGTTCAGACCGGCGTGTCGCAAGAAGGCGACGGCGCTGAGTTCCGCATCGGCGCCCTGTACGGCACCAAGCTGCTGGACGATCGCCTGAACCTGCTGGTCGGCGGTGAAGTGTCCCGCCAAGAGCCGGTGATGCAGCGCGACCGCGACTGGGCCTTCCCGGGCATCCGTCGTGACAACCGCAAGTCGCCGCAGCCGATCATCCCGAACAGCCGCTCGAACAGCTCGCCCTTCGCGACGTTCCAGCTGACGACCGGTCCGCTCGGCACCGCGCGCGCCGTCGCCATCGACGCTCGGAACCCCAGCCAGATCGTTCGGTTGAGCAACGCGTGCTCGACGCCGACAGTCCAGGCGGACTGCCAAGACGAAGCGCTGATCTACTCGAACAGCTACCTGGCCCTGCAGGCCAAGTCGTCGCGCGGCACCTTCCGGACCTTCGCCGACTACCAGCTGACCGACAACATCAAGGTCTTCGGCGACGTTCTCTATTCGCGCGTCGACGGCTACGGCTACTTCCAGCCCGCCTTCACCACCGCGCTCGGCAGCGGCACCCTGCCGTTGCCCTTCCGCGGCGACAACGCCTTCCTGCAAGGCTCCTCGCAAGCGGCCTCGCAACTGCGCGCCGAATGGCTCGCGGCCGGCAAGACCTTCACCCAAGGCTCGTCCGCCAACGTCGGCAAGTTCTTCAATGAATTCGGCGGCCGCGATGTGAAGACCGAGCGCGAGACCCTGCGTCTCGTCGGCGGCATGCAAGGCGACTTCGAGGCCTTCGAACGCAAGTTCAACTGGGATTGGTACGCTCAGTATGGCGAGACCAACGGCACTACCACCTCGTACAACCAACCGAACCTGAACCGCATCAAGCAGGCGACCGACGCCGTGCTCGTGAACGGCCAGATCGTTTGCCGCGACGTGAACGCCCGCGCCAACGGCTGCGTGCCGTGGAACCTCGTCGACGGTCCGAACCAAGCGGCCGTGGCCTGGGCCAACGCCAACTCGACCACCGACCAGGAAGTCAAGGAAACGGTCGTCGCGGCCAACATCACCAGCGACCTGTTCGAACTGCCGGCCGGCCCCGTCGGCGTGGCGATCGGCGGCGAATACCGCAAGGAAGAGAGCTTCTTCGCTCAGGACGAGCTCGGCGCTTCCGGCGCGCTCTACATCAACCCGATCGGCACCCGTCAGGGCGAGTACGACGTGGTTGAAGGCTACGGCGAAGTCCGCCTGCCGCTGCTGAAGGACGTCCCGTTCGCCAAGGAGCTGTCGGTCGAACTGGCCGGCCGTCTGGCCGACTACTCCTCGATCGGCCGCACCGAACAGTACCGCGTGCTGATCGAGTGGGCTCCGGTGGAAGACATCCGCTTCCGCGCCAGCCAAGGCACCGCGGTTCGCGCCCCGAACATCGTCGAGCTCTACGCGCCGCAAAGCCGTAACTTCAACAGCACCGCGCAAGACCCCTGCGACAGCGCGAACTTCGCGGCGGCCACGGCCGACCAGAAGGCCGCCCGTCGCGTCACCTGCGCCGCGGCGATCGCCAACTACGATCCGGCCACCTTCCAGTCGAACTTCGGCACCGGTCGCTCGTCGCTGGCCCTGCTGCAGGGCGGCAACCCGGACCTCGGTCCGGAAGAAGCTGACACCTACAACCTGGGCGTCGTGATCCAACCGCGTTGGATCCCAAACCTCCAGATGTCGCTCGACTTCTTCAAGTACAACCTGTCGAACCAAATCGACACCGTGCCGGTCAACACGCTGCTGACCGACCTGTGCTACGACTCGTCGGCGGCCTACGCCTCCAACCCGTTCTGCGCTCAGATCAAGCGTGACCCGACGGGCGCGAACGGCGGCGGCATCCCCGGCGGCGTGAGCGAGATCATCCTGCTCGACCAGAACGTGGCCAAGGTGAAGGTTGAAGGCTACGACGCCTCGATCCAGTACGGCTTCCGCTCGGCCGAGATGTTCAACCGCGACTTTGGTGACTTCGCGTTCCGCGTCGACGCCACCTGGATGTACCGTTGGGCCCTGCAGGGCCTGCCGGGTGAAGACTACACCCAGCTCGCCAACACCATCACCAACGCGACCCCGGAGTGGAAGGGCCAGGCTTCGGTCCAGTGGAACTTCCAGAACGTCGGCGTGACCTGGACCACCCACTACATCGGCTCGATGATCTCGACGACGTCCTTCCAGCCGTCGGCTCTCGATCCCTTCTACACGGGTGACTACTACCTCCACGATCTGCGCGTTCGCTACGAACTCAACGATCAAGTCGTCCTGCGCGGCGGCATCCAGAACCTGACCGACGAGACGCCTCCGTACCTGCCGGAAACCTACACCGGCACGAGCGTTGGTTCGTCGAGCTTCGACAACCGTGGTCGCTTCTTCTTCGTGGGCGCGACCCTGCGTTACTAAAACTTCGGGCGTCCTTCGCCCCAGGTTCAAGGATGGCCGTCGACGCACCTGCGTCGGCGGCCATTTCTTTTGGGCGCTCTCAGCGGCCCACAAGATTGCCAGATCGGTCCGGCGGCCCGCTATCCCTCTCAAAAATATGAGGTCTTGAACGCTGCCTCGGCATCGGCTCGGCGCGACATATTGACGTTACGTCAATCTCGCTGCGGTGCGGCAATTGTGCAGGGGGCGGTTCGAGGTTATATCCGACGGCCCCCGGTTTCCGGGGCTTTTGTGCATCGCACTTAGAAGGACCGCCCATGCTGGTGACCTTGATGAAGGCCAAGCTGCATCGCGCAACGGTGACGCAGGCCGATCTCGAATATGAAGGCTCGATCGCGATCGACCGCGACCTGCTGGACGCTTCGGGCATCCTTCCGCACGAACAGGTCGACGTGCTGAACATCACCACCGGCGCGCGCTTCACCACCTACGCCATCGAAGCTCCCCGTGGCTCCAAGGTGATCGGCGTCAACGGCGCCGCCGCTCGCCTCGTCCAGAAGGGCGACAAGGTCATTGTCGTGACCTACGGCATGCTGCCGGAAGAAGAAGCCCGCAATTATTCGCCGAATGTCGTCCTGCTGGACGACGGCAACCACGTAAAGCACGCGGCCTGATGATCCGCGCCGTCGCCATCGGTGTTTTGGCGGCGACCCTGTCGGCCTGCGCTCCAGGCGCGCCGGCGGGGGTGGATAAGGCCAAGCTCGACGACGCGGTGTCGCGCGCCATTGGCGACCCCGGCACCTGCGTTCTGATCGGAGATGGCGGCAAGGTCGTCTATCGCTACGGCACCAACGTCATTTGCGGCCGCAAGCTGCCGACGTGCGAAGGGCAGGCCGTCCAGACGCTTTCCGACCTGTTGGCGTTGGCGCCGACCTCGGGATTGCCGAAAACCGCGAGCTGCCGCAGCAACCCCGAAGGCACCCGCATCGTGGCCTGGGCTGCCGGCCCCATCGAGGGCTCCAGCCTGGTCTTCGCCGCGGTGATGGAGGGGAACGAGGTTCCGCCTGGCGTGATCATCGCCGACAAGCTCAAGACCGCCTTCGCCCGCGCCGGCGTCGGCGCGAAGTAGCCCTCCTCCCGCGAGGGGAGAAGGGCCGGCGCATAGCGCCTATTTCGTCAGTTCATAGAGACCGTTGATGTCGATGCGAACGCTCAGTTCGCCGGCTGACACTGGCACGCTGTCCCCAGCCTTCTCCATGCGGGCATAGGCCATCATCGGCACGGGCGGCGGGCCGCCCGAATAGCCGCCGCTTTCGCTCAGCGTCACCAGGCGTCCGACGCGGTGGCCGGTCGCCTTGGCGTAGAGGTCGGCCTTCGCGGCCAGAGCCTTCACGGCGGCGTGACGGGCTGCGTCCTCAGCGGCGCTCGGATCCTTGATGCCGAAGGAGATACCGTTCACCTGGTTGGCGCCGGCCTTCACCGTGGCGTCGACCGCCTGGCCCAGCTTGTTCAGGTCGTTGACGGTGATCGTCACCTGGTTGGACGCCTGGTAGCCGCGCAGCTTCGGCGGTTCGTTCTGGACATAGTCATACTGCGGGCTGAGGTTCAGGCCCGAGGTCTGGATTTCCTTGTCGGCGATGCCGGCCTTGCGCAGGGCGGCGATCATCGAGGTCATCTGCACGTTGTTGGCGGTCAGGGCGGCCGCGGCGGTCGGCGCCTCGGTCTGCACGCCCAGATTGATCGTCGCCTTGTCCGGCGCGATCCGCGTGTCGCCATAGGCCGAGAGGTTGAGGGTCGTGGCTTTGAACATCGAATCTGCCGAAGGCGGAGGGGTCTGGGCGAAAGCGGCGGGCGCGGCGGCGGTCGCAAGAAGAAGAGCCATAGCGCCGGCGCGAACGAGGGTTTTCATCAGGATCTCCAAAATCACCCGTTTTCCGGGCGTCCCATGCATCGGATGATGAACGGAGTTGTCCTTCTGACAAAGCGAAGCTGAACGGCAGCTTTAAGGCGCGTGCAGGTCGTGGTAACCCGCACTGGCTGCTGCAGGGGCCTGTAGCTCAATGGTTAGAGCCGACCGCTCATAACGGTCTGGTTGTAGGTTCGAGTCCTACCGGGCCCACCAGCAGCCTCACCTGCCTTGGCCGCGACATCTTCGACGTCGGCATTGCGTGTGTGGCGATAGCGCCTAGGTGCGTCGTGCGACAGCGACTGATACACGGGGCCAGAGCGTCCCCGGGCGCCGAGGAATCAAGAAGCGACTATGTCCAAGATGAACATCGGCAAGGCCATCATCCTGAGCGCAGGCCAGGGCCGTCGTCTTTCGCCCCTGACCGACACCCGGCCGAAATGCCTGATCGAACTGTCGGGCAAGAGCGTGTTGCACTGGCAACTGCTGCACCTGAAGGCCGCCGGCCTGAAGGAAGTCGTGGTGGTGACCGGGTTCGGCGCCGACGCCGTCGAGGACGAGATCGCCAAGCTGGCCCTACCGGACCTGAAGGTCCGCACGTTGTTCAACCCGTTCTATGGCCTGACCGACAACCTCGCGACCTGCTGGCTTGCCCGCGAGGAGATGAAGGGCGCGTTCCTGCTGCTCAACGGCGACACCCTGTTCGAGCCGGCCATCGCCTCGCGCCTGCTGGATGCGGCCGCATCTGCCGTCACCGTGACCGTCGATCGCAAAGGCAGCTACGACGCTGACGACATGAAGGTGCTGACCGAAGGCTCCCGGCTGCGGTCAATCGGCAAGACCATCACCGAATTCGATGCCGAATCGATTGGCTTCCTGCGCTTTTCGCCGGAGGGCGCGGCGGCGTTCGTGCGCACGGTGGAGCAGATCATGCGTTCCCCCGAAGGCCTGAAGCGCTGGTACCTCAGCGTCATCAACGAAATGGCTCAAGGCGGCGACGAAGTTTCGGTGGTCTCCATCCAGGGCCTGGACTGGGCCGAGATGGATTTCCCCGAGGACGTGGCGCGCAATCTCGAACTGACCGAGAGCTGGTCGCGCCAGCCGGTCGCCGTCTAGGCTTCGACCAAGCGGCGCACGAGGTCCAGATCGGCGGGCTTGTCGACGTCGACGGCCGCCAAGCCGTAAGGCGTGCGGACGGCGGCCGCCTCGACACCAGCCTTGCGACCCAAGCGCTGGACAGCCTCGTCCAGCGTCAGGCGGCCCAGCAAGTAACCAACCAGCATCGCCGGACCCAGCATGGCCGCGATCTTCCAGGGCTGCTTGCGGTGCGCCTCTACCTGTCGCCAGAGATCGATGACCGCCAGCGCGCGCTCGTTGCGCAGATAGAACAGGTTGCAGCCGGAATATCGGCCGTCCCGGAACTTCATGTAACTGCGGATCGTGTCCGGCGCCGCGGCGCGGACCGCCGCCTCCGGCGCCAGCAAGGCTGCGACGTCGGCGCCCGCTGGAATGTCGCCCAGGAACTGCTGAACCCACTCCGGCTGCAGCAGCGCGTGGTCCACCGTGGTGACCAGCACCGGCAGTCCAAGCGCGCGCGCGCCTTGTCCGACGCTCAGACTTGGGCTCGTGGAGGCGGGCAGGGCCTCCAGATGCGCCTTGGTCTTGAGGCTCCCCAGGGCCGTGATGACGCCCCCATCCGAGGTCGAGACGCCGATGTGACTCGCCCCGGCGGCGTCGAGCGCCCTGATCACCCGCTCCAGCAGGGTCTGGCCCCCAAGCTGGATCAGGCCCTTGTGGGATACGCCGGCATAGGCTGACAGCGCGTCGGGTTCGCCGCGCGAACCGGCCAGGACCAGGGCGGTGAACGGGGTCAAACCAGCGCCTTCTGGTAGATGCGATAGGTCTTGTAGACCCTCGCGCCGGCCCGTTCGCAGATGTTCCGCATGGCCACGTTGTCCTCCAGAATCCAGGACATTTCGCACCATTCATAGCCCAGAGCCCGGGCCTGGGTCGCGGCGGCGTCGATCAGCTGGAAGGGCAGGACCTGACCGCGGTGCGTGCTGGCGAACTTCCGCTTCACGCCCATCAACGGCACGCGGATCGACTTCACCCGGGCCACCTTCAACCGCCAGAGCAGCTTGGCCCAGCCGAACGGGGCCAGCTTGCCGCCGAGATCGGCGATGGCCTCGTTCAGGTTGGGCAGCGCCGCGACAAAGCCAGCCGTCTCCCCGTCGATCTCGGCGAACCAGACCATGCGATGGTCGATCACCGCGCGCAGGGACTTGGCGAGTTGCCGGGTCTCAGCCTCGGTGGTGGGGGTGAAACCCCAGTTGCCGCTCCAGGCGTCGTTGAGAATGTCGGTCAGGGCCGCGACTTCGGCGTCGTACCGCTTCATGTCCAGCATCCGCAGGGTGACCCCCGGCGCCGGCCCCCTTCGGACACGACGCAGCACGGCCGGGGGCATGTCGTCACTCATCTTGGAGAGATAGGCGTAGATGTCCTTGGCCTTGGCGTAGCCCTGGGCTTCGATCTGGCCGCCGACATAGGCCGGGTCGTGGCCCATCATCACCATGGGCGGCGTGTCGAACCCGTCCACCAGCAGTCCGACCTCCTCGTTGATCGAGAGGTTGAACGGGCCCAGCGCGGTGACGCAGCCGCGCGCCTTTAGCCAGGCCTCCGCGGTCGCCAGGAGGGCGGCGAACACCTCGGCGTCATCCTCGGCCGCGATCATTCCGAAATTGCCGGCCGGCGCCTGCGGATCGGTCGGCGACAGTGCGTCGATCTGGGCGCTGATCCGGCCGACGTCGCGCCCGTCGCGGCTGGCGATCCAGAACTGCACCTCGGCATGCTCGAAGAACGGATTGGACTTCGCGCTCAAGGCGGCCTGACGCTCGCTGATCAGCGGCGGGATCCAGGCGGGATCGGCGGCGTTCAGCGTCATTGGCAGGCGGATGAACCGCGCCATCTGCGCCTTCGACGTGACCTCGGTAATGCTCAGGGGGCCATGGGGGCCGGAACTCAAGGCCTTATCCTTCCATCCTGAGCAGGACTGTCGTCGCGAGCGCGGCGAAGACCAGAGGCGCGGTCCAGGCGGCCAGCACCGGAGATAGCGCCGCCCCTTCGCCCAGCGCGTTCAACAGCCCGTCGGTCACCAGGAACAGCAACCCGGCGCCGACGCTCGCGGCCGTCAGCACGGCGCCCTCGCGATTACGGAAGTTGCCGAGCGCCACCGGCGCAGAGAGCAGCAGCATGACCAGGATGCCGACCGGTCCAGCAAACGCCTGTTGGAGCCGTACGGCGTAGTAGCTGGCCGGTCGCTCCGAGCCGCCGCCCTTCAGGGCGCGCCGGGCGCTGGCGGCGTTGGGGGTCTGTTGCGGCGACAGCAAGACCTGCACGTCGGCCGGCTGGAGGTTGGTGTTCCAGATCAACTCGGCGGCGGTCGAGCGCATAGCCTCGTCCTGCGTGAAGCGGACCATCTTGGGATCATGCAGCTTCCAGCCGCCTTCGCCATAGGTCGCCAGAGGCGCTTCGATACGCTCGGCCACGGCGCCGGCTGGGTTGCGGCGGTAGATCTTTATGTCAGTGAGACGCGCGCCGGCGACGTCGCCGGGCTGGGCCACGACGATGTCCGCGCCGGAGCGGAACGGGCGGGGGCCGGGGACCGTGTCGCTCTTCGGCGCGGTGTCGCTCCACCAGGCTTCCAGGATCGGGTCGGTCCGGGGCGCGATCACCTCGACGGTGACGTAATCGACGATCATCACGAGGAAGGCGGCGGGGGCCGCCATGCCGATCAGCCGATAGACCGAGACGCCGGTGGCGCGCATGGCGATCACCGCGCTTTCGCGGGCCAGCTGGGCGAAGGCGAACAGGCCGCCCGCCAGAACGCTGAGCGGCGCGACCTGCTCGATCAGACGGGGGAACCGCAGCGCCGCATAGTAGGCGACGCCGCTGACGCCGAGCCCGCGATCGAGGATCTCAGTGGTGACGTCCAGCAGGTCGAGGATCTGCAGCACGCTGAGCAGGATGGCTGCGGCGGCGAGAATACGCAGAGCGACGGTGCGCCGGACGAATTTGGAGAGGGTCATGCCGAGGCCGCTCGCCTGAGGCGGAAGGCGCCAAGCACCCGGCCGCAGCCATCGGTGATGGAGGCGATGAACAGGCTGATAGGGGTCTCACCCGGGCGATTGCGGCTGCCGGCGAACATCCAGACGCCAAAGCCGGTGAACAGCAGCAACGGCGTACCGATCGCGGCGAAGGCCGGCAGGCGCCCCGCCTCCGCCAGGCTCTGCCCGAGCTGCAGCGAGTGTTGGAAGGCGAGCAGCAGCAGTCCGGCGAATATGAGGCCCGGCGCGCGGCGACCGCGCTTGGCGGCCAATCCGAGCGGGAAGGCGATCAGCGGCAGGAATGGCAGGAAGATAGCCCGTGCGAGGCGGGCATAGAGCTCAGCCAAGACCGTCGCGCGCGGCAGGATGCTGTTGTGGGACTTCGCCCGTTCGGCCAATTCGCCGAGGGTGAGTTCGCGTTCGTCACCGCCGCGTGCGCGTAGCAGGGCGCTGGACCCGGCCAGCGGCGCCTTGGTCGTGAAGGTCTCGAACTGCAGGATGCTGAAGTCGCCAGTCGCCGATTGGAGGATGCGCCGTCCGTTTCGCAGGATCAGCGTCACGGTGGCGCCATCGTCGGCGACATGGAGGTCGGCGGACTCGGCGGTGATCACCTCCTCGCGGCCTTCAGGGTTCATTCGGCGGATGAACAGCCGTTCCAGCCTCTGCCCCTTCGGGTCTGCCTGGTCGGCGGTCATGATCAGCTTGTCGTCGGTTACGAATGCGCCCGCCTGGAGCTGACCGTTCCAGCCGGCCGTTGCGGCGGCGTGCATGACCGCGCGATAGGCGTAGCGGCTATAGGGCTGGGCGTAGCCGAACACGATGATGCTGACGATCGCCAGCAGGACGCCGAGGCCGACGAAGGGCGCCGCCAGGCGCGTCAGCGAAAAGCCGCTGGCCAGCAGGGCGTCGATTTCCGATCCGTCGCTCAGCTTGGTGATGACGATGAACAGCGCCACGAAGAACGCCACCGGCAGGGCCAGGCCGAAATAGTGCGGCACCAACTGGCCGGTGAGTTGGACGACATATCCGAAGCGGTCGCTGCTTTGCGACAACAGGTCCAGCAGCCGCAGGGCGCGTTCCAGCAGCAGGGCGACCAGCGTGACGGCCAAGCAAGCCAGCATCGGGCCGGTCGTCAGGCGCAGCACGTAGCGGTCGATGAGCGACAGCCCGAAACGGGGCCGCATGGGTCGTGTTCCGGCCGCGGTCACGCCGTGCGCCATTCGCGGCGCCAGGCCTGGGCCAAGGCCTCAAGCGTGTCGTCGCTGAGGTCCACGGCGGTTCCGAGCGCCGGCGGACCTGGCCAACCCGCATCTGGGAAGCTCATGCCCGCGTGGTCGCGAACCCCGGCGTAGCGCGGGATCACATGGAAGTGGACGTCGGGATCGACCATCATCAACATCAGATAGTTGATCTTCTCGTACTTCACCTTGTCCTGCAGGAGTCGCTCGATACCCTTGATGGCGACCTGCAGATCGGCGAAAGCCTCGGGACTGACATTGGAGAACGCTTGGACCGGCTCCTTGCATACCAAGACCAGAGACCCAAATGTGGGCTGCTTGGGACGCACGAGCACCAGCCAATGGCTGGTTTCGGCCACCATCGTCCTGGGGAAGCCGAAGTTAACGGCGGTCTGGTTACTCATGAGCAGCCTGCTTGTCTGGCGTCAGCCGCCGTGTGGCGCACCATAGGGAGTCGTCGATTTTCATGAAAGTCCGAACCGGTCCGACGGCCTCGGTCTTCGCATTTCTCGCCTTGGCGGCGACGCCGGCCCTGGCGGCCGAGGAGTGCGCCGGCAAGCCGAGCGAGCATCGTCTGACTGTGAGTGTCAGCAACATCCGCTCCGCGAAGGGCGAGGTGGCGATCACCATCTATCCGGACGACGCCAAGCGCTTCCTGGCGCCAAAGGGTAAGTTGGCGCGCCAACGGGTACCGGCCAGGACGCCGACCACCACCACGTGCTTTTTCCTGCCGGGGCCGGGCTTCTACGCCATCGCGGTCTATCACGACATCAACGCCGATCGTGACTTCAACCGGAGCCTCGTGGGCATGCCGACCGAAGGATATGGCTTCTCGAACGACGCGCCGACCACGGTCGGCCTGCCGGCGTACAACGCCGTCCGTTTCCGCGTGCCGGCCGGGGCTAGTCGGACGGCCCTGCGCATGCGCTATCCCTGAGCCGTATCGAGCAGGTAGCTTCCAAGCGGTTCGAACGCGCCGGTCTCTGACGACAGGCCGCGTGCGACGACCCGGATCTTGCGCTGGTCCGGGGCGATCTCAATGCCGTGCCACCGAGCCGGCGGGTGCTTTCCGTGGCCGACCGCCGAGGCTGAAGGCACGCCCAGCACCGGAATGGCGCCGCCGAGACCGGGCAGCGTGCTTACCGCCGCCTCATGGGCGTGGCCGTGCAGGATCAGTTCAGCGCCCTTCGCCTGCAGCAGGGCGCGCAGGGCGGGGGCGTCCTCCAGCGATTTGCGTTTGGAGACGATCCCGCCGGTCGGCGGGTGGTGGATCAGGAGCACGCGGAACAGGCCATCCTGATGAAGTTGGTCCAGGATGGTCGCCAGCCGCGCCAATTGGACATCGCCCAAACGTCCGGTCGCCAGCCAGGGCGCGGTGGGCGTCGCCGAGCAGAGATTGACCAGGGCGACCGGGCCGCGCCGCCGAACTGCCGGAAACGCCGTGTCGCCGGGATCTTCCAGCCACTCCCGCCACGGGGCGAAACTGTCGGGCGCGTTCTTCGCCACCAGGGCGTCGTGGTTGCCCGGGCTGAGGGTGAGGTTGGCGGCCGGTCCCAGGGTCCGGAGCCAGGCTTGCGCGGCCGCGAACTCGCCCTGAGTCGAGAAGTTCGTCAGATCGCCGGTCAGGGCGATATGATCAGGACCATAGGCGGCGATATCGGCGGTGAGCGCATCCAGCACGCGCGGCTGATGCTCGCGCCCCTTGCGGCGCCAGGCGATCGCGCTGAGCAGCCGCTTTGATACGAAGTCGCCAGGCGCCAGCGCGCCGGCGGGCGGCTGTAGATGCGGATCGGACAGATGGGCGAGGCGAAACGGTTGCAACGGAAGATGGTTTCTGGTCAGGCGGCGGCGAAGCTGATTATCAGTTCTCTATAATCACAGGTCGGTTGGCGGCATTGACGAAATCATCAGAAGCTACCGGCAAGGCCGGCCCCGCCGCCATCGTGGTCGGGCTCGCCGAGGGCCGCATCTGGGGGATGAGTTCGGCTGAGCGCCTACAGCGCATCTTTCGCCGGTTGGGTCTCCAGGAAAATGGCGCGGCTGCATCCGCCACCCAGGCTGTGCTCGCCGTCGATGCACGCTGGGTGTTCGACGAGGCCCTGATCCGCGCCCTGGCGCAACAGCCCAATGTGATCCTGGTCGATGACGACGGCGTCCCCGCCGCGATCCACGGGCAGGGCGAGGCCATGCGCGCCGCCCTAGAGCGTCTGGCTGCGGGAGAGGATCTCGCAACAGTCGCCCCCGACTATCCCCGACTGACCGCGCTCGAGGTCGGATCGACTTACAACAGCGAGCTTCGCAAGAAGGAGCCGCCAATCCTTCGTCGCCTGACGACCGCCAATGTCCGAGAGGTCGAAAAGCGGTTGTTCCAGGGTTCCTACAAGGGCGTCACCGACCTGGTCACCAAGTACGTCTGGCCGGCGCCGGCCCGGGTGGTGACGCGCTGGTGCGCCCTGGCGGGCGTGACGCCGAACCAGGTGACCTTCGCCAGCTTCCTTCTGGTGCTAGCCGCGTTCGCGCTGTTCTGGACCGGGCACTTCGGGTGGGGCCTGGTCGCAGCCTGGGGCATGACCTTCCTGGACACAGTCGACGGCAAGCTGGCGCGTGTCACCCTGACCTCCTCGAAGATGGGCAACGTCTTCGACCACGGCATTGACCTGATCCATCCGCCGTTCTGGTGGTGGGCCTGGTTGATCGGCGTCCAGGCGGGACCCCATCCGCTCGGCCATGCCGAACTGATCCTCGCGGTCATCGTCGGCGGCTATGTGGTGCAGCGCATGCTGGAAGGCGTGTTCCTGGGCCTGTTCAAGGTCGAGATGCACGCTTGGCGTCCGTTCGACAGTTTCTTCCGGCTCATCACCGCGCGCCGTAACCCGAACCTGATCATGCTGACCGGAGCGAGTTTGGTCGGACGGCCGGACATCGGCCTGCTGCTGGTCGCGATCTGGACGGCGCTGTCGCTGCTGGTCCACCTGGTCCAGGTGCTGCAGGGGCTCATCACGCCGCGTGGCCAGGTGACGTCGTGGCTGTCGCGCTGACCAAGGTCGGCGTGGTCCATAATCCACGGAGCCACGCCAATCGTCAGCAAGCCGCCGGAACCCGACCAGAGGGCGTGCTCTGGGTCGAGCCGGCGACGCCGCAGGCCTTGGCCGACGACATGCGCCGGTTCGCCGCCGACGGCGTGGGCCTGGTGGTTATCGACGGTGGGGACGGCACGGTCCGCGAGGTCCTAACCGTCCTACCCGACGCCTATGGCGACCAGCCGCCGGTGCTGGCGATTCTGGCCTCGGGAAAGACCAACATCCTGGCCCTGGATCTTGGCGCGCGGCGCGGCTGGGATCTTGACGCGATCCTGAGCCGAGCGGCCCAGGCCCAGCCCTTCTACAAGACCCGCACGCCGCTGGAAG
The DNA here is from genome assembly GCA_030824495.1 of bacterium. Classification (GTDB taxonomy): domain Bacteria; phylum Pseudomonadota; class Alphaproteobacteria; order Caulobacterales; family Caulobacteraceae; genus Phenylobacterium. The sequence goes on along the minus strand of JAVBXP010000012.1, from coordinate 136,480 downwards.
TCAGCTGGACGGACGCCGCGCGCCACCCCGTGCGCGGCTTCGTCTTTGGCCTGGGCGCTTTTGTGCGCGCGACCCAGATGTCCCAGTCGGTGCACAAGATGGGTGCCTATCACAGCCTGTCTGTGGCGCTGACCCTCGCGGGCGCGGCGTTCGGGACCCTCTTCGGGGGACGGCGCGACCAGTGGCGGCAGGGCGTGCGCCTGACCGGCCAGGTGGACGACCAGCCCTTGCCGATCGGCGAGCGGTTCGTGTTGATGGCGACCACGCTCAAGCGCCTGCCCTTTGGTCTCAAACCGTTCGGCCCGCCTACGGACGCCATGAAGGTGCTGGACGTCGATAGCCCTCCGCGGCTGCTGCTTGCGGCGCTTCCGACCTTGCTGGCCGGGCGTGCTGCGCCCTGGCTCGGCCGCAACGGCTATCGCCGGCAGCAGGCGGAGCGGCTGACCGTCTCGGTCCCCGAGGCGGTGATCGTCGATGGCGAGGTGTTTCCTGGCGGCGAGATCCTCGTTCGTCGGGGCGCGCCGATGCGGTTCCTGGCGCCATGACGAGTCTCGACGCCCTGATCACGGCCGAGCTGGACGCGGTTCCACCCGCCCACGCCGCGGCGATGGGCGCTGATCTGACGCGGCGGTTCGCGAATTCGGGCGCGGTCTTGTTCTACGGCTCAGTGCTGCGTACCGGCGATGTCGAGGGCGTGATGGACTTCTACGTCCTGACGACGGCTCCGCGTCCGGGGCTGCGCGGGCTGGCCGGCCGGGTGCTCTGGCCCGACGTCAGCTATCACGAGTTCGAGGCCGATGGCCGGGTCTACCGCGCCAAGGTCGCCTCGATGACGGTGGCGCAGTTCAGCCGAGCGGTGACGGGCAAGGGCCTGGACACCACCATCTGGACTCGCTTCGTCCAGCCATCCGCCCTGGTGTGGTCGCTCAATGCGGAGATAGCAGGCCAGGTGCGTCTGGCCGTGGCGCAGGCCGCAATCACCGCCGCCCGTTTCGCCGCCGTTGTGGGGCCTGCCCAAGGCGCGCCCCAGGCCTATTGGACCGCGCTGTTTCGCCAGACCTACGCCGCCGAGTTCCGGGTGGAGGCCACGGGGCGCGAGGCGCAGATCATCGCCAATGCGCCAGAACGCTATGACGCCATCCTGCCGGCCGCCTGGGAGGCGGGCGATGTCCCCTATGAAAGCGATGCGGGCCAATTGCGCCCAATGCTCGGCGAGGCCGAACGGTCGCGTCTGCTGCGCGCTTGGCGGTTGCGACGCACCCTAGGCAAACCGCTGAACCTGGCGCGGCTGGTCAAGGCGGCCTTCACCTTCGAAGGCGCTGGGCGCTATGCAGCGTGGAAGATCGAGCGACACACAGGCGTGGCCATAACAGTGACCCCTTGGCGGGAACGCCATTTGATCTTGGCGTCCCCGGGGGTGTTCTGGCAGCTCTGGAAGGCTAGGCGGAAGGCCTAGGCCAGGGCGCGCTTGGGTTCGTCCTTCAGCAGGCCGAACTCGCGCGAGACCTTTTCCATCACTTCGAGCACGCGTTCGATCTGCTCGGGCGTGTGCGCGGCGCTGACGCTGCTGCGGAGCAGCGGACGGTTGTCGGGCGTGGCTGGCGGCAGGGCGAGGTTCAGATAGACCCCGTTCTGCAGCAAGGTGTTCCACATGCCGATGGCCACAGCCTGGTCGGGCATGGTGACCGCCACGATCGGGCTGCAGTTCGGGCCGGTGGCCAGGCCCAGATTGGTCAGGCCGTCATAGAGATGCTTGGCGTTCGCGTGCAGCTTATGGCGCAGAGCAGGGGTTTCCTGGACCTTGCGAAGGGCGGTGACGGTCGAGGCGACCACCGCCGGCGGCAGCGAGGCGGTGAACATGTACGGGCGGCAGACGACGCGCATGACGTCGAAGCCTTCCATGTCGGAAACGACGAAGCCGCCGACCGAACCCAGGCTCTTGGAGAAGGTGCCGACGATGACGTCGACATCGGCTTCAACGCCGGCTTCCTCGGCCAGGCCGCGGCCGTTGGCGCCGAGCACGCCCATCGAATGGGCCTCGTCGACCAGCAGGTAGGCGCCCATTTCGCGCTTCACCGCGACGATCTCTTTCAACGGGGCGACGTCGCCGACCATCGAATAGATGCCTTCGACCACGATCAGCTTCTCGCCGGGCGCGTCTTTCAGACGGCGCAGGCGCTTGTAGAGGTCTTCCGGATCGTTGTGGCGGAAGCGGGTGACCTCTGCGTGGCCCATGCGGGCGCCGTCATAGATGCTGGCGTGGCTGTCGGCGTCGAGCAGCAGGTGGTCATCGCGGCCGACCAGGCTGGAGAGGACCCCCAGATTGGCCTGATAGCCGGTGGTGAACACCATGGCGTGGCGGCGGTTGTAATAGGCCTTCAACGCCGTCTCGAGCGTGACGTGGCCGTCATAGCTGCCGTTGGCGATCCGCGAGCCGGTCGTGCCCGTGCCGCCTTCGCGCACGGCGCGGACGGAATCTTCGATGCAATCGGGATCGAAGGTCAGCCCCAAGTAGTTATTGGTGCCGAGCAGGATCGTCCTTTGCCCGTCGATGACCCCTTCGGTCGGCGAAATCACCGAGTCGAAGCGGACGCTGAACGGATCGGCCGAAGCCTGCCGGATCGCTTGGTAGGCGTCGCGGGACGCTGCGTGTCTATCGAGCAGAGCCATGCTCAAGCCTTGTTTCGAATGTTGTCGATCAGGGACGACAGGTCGCCCACCGTTTGAACTTCGCTGAGTCGGTCGATCGGGATCGAAATGTCGAACCGATCTTCCAGCTCCATGACGATGTTCATCAGGGCGAGTGAATCGACCGCGAGATCGCGGGAAATGTCCGAGGCGGCGGTCACGTGAACGCTGCGGCCAAGAACCACCTCAGCGGCGCGCGCGACTTCGAGCACGGTTGGGTTGGTGATCAAGTCCATGATTAGCGATACGTCCCCCTCGAACGATCATCCGCGAACGTCGCATATTTGGCGTCGTCCGCCGAGTAGGTCAGCTGCATCTTTTCGCTGATTATCGTTGAGTTGCCAAAGTTGACGCCACCGGACCTATAGCCCAGGGCGCTGTGTAGGAAGCCGTCTGCGAGATCGTAGCTGGCGGCTGGAAGTTCAATAGGTTGCTCGTGCGGCGCGATCGACCAGTCCGCATGGGTTATCTCTCGCACCTTGGCGGACGTGATCATCGGAGCGGGGCCTGAACGGGGCGCCAGTTGAGCCGCGGCCGCGGCTATCGAGAGCGCAAACCCTGGAATTTCAAGGAGTAGCGGCGATCTTCCGAACACGCCAGCCGCGGTCTTCATGACCTCGCGCCAGCCGTATCCGCCCGGCCTCTGGTCCGAAAGACTGACCGTGAGCGGCGCTTTCAGCTGGGCCATAGCGGCGATCTGCCGCGCCGCGTCCTGCACATGCATCATGGCGATTCGCGCCCTTGGATCGAGCACGGGGAGCACCGGGCTTGAAGCGGCGAGCTTGAATAGCGGCAGCGTCTCGGGGTCGTCCGGACCGTAGAGGGCCGGTGGCCGGACAACAGTGATTCGGTCGCCCAGCACGGCGCGGGCCGCGTCTTCGCCGCCGTGTTTGCTCGCCGCGTAGTCCGAAAGGGTCGGTTCGCGCGCAGTCAAGCTGGAGACCAGCAGCATGCGTCCGGTGGTCCGTTCAGCGACCCGGCGCGCGCCCTCGACATTGACGGCGTTGAACGCCTCGGCGGTCCAAGCCTTGGTCAGGCCGGCGCAGTGGACGACAAGATCGGCGTCGCGGCACAACCGATCTAGTGCGCCAGCGTCGGCGAGATCGCCCAGAACGGCCTCGACCTCAAAATTGCGCCAGAGCGGGTGAATGACATCTCGCCTTGCGAGAATTCGAACCTGCCACCCGCTGGCGGCGAGTTCGCGAACGAGATGGCGACCCAGGAAGCCGGTGGCCCCCGTCACCGCCACCAAGCCGGCGGCCATGCTTAGACGGTCGCCCTCTCGCCCAGCTCGGCGAGATAGGCGGCCTTGGCCCGCGAGCGGCTGAGCTTTCCCGACGAGGTTTGGGGCAGGGCGTGGCCGCCGACCAGATTCACTTGAGGCTCGACGCTGTGGCGCAGCCGCAGCAGGTCGGTCACTTCCTGGATGAGGCGCTGGCGGACTTCTGGGTCGCTGCTGCGGCACTGGACCAGGACGATAACCGCTTCCTCGCCATCGGTCGGCGCGGAGAAAGCCGCGACGTCACCGCTGCGCAGGCCTGCGATCTCGGCCTCGGCCGTCCATTCCAGGTCCTGCGGCCAGATATTTCGGCCGTTCAGGATGATCAGGTCCTTGCTGCGACCGGTCAGGACGATCTGGCCGTCCGAGAGGTAGCCGATGTCGCCGGTGTCCAGCCAACCGTCGGCCGACAGCACGTGGCTGGTCGCCTCAGGCTGATCGAAATAGCCGACCATCAGGCTGGGGCCGCGGGCGAAAACCCGGCCGACCTGGCGTTCAGGCAGGACATCGCCGCGGTCGTCGCGGATCTGCAGTTCGTGGCCGGGGAGGGGCGGGCCGTTGCGGGCGAAATCGCGGGTGCGGGGCGACTGGGGAGCTTCGACCGCCAGACCGTCCTTCTCCAGGCGCTCGACGTCCAGGGTCTCCGATATCAGGCCCTCACCCAGCGGGGCCATGGCGAGTGCGAGCGTCGCCTCGGCCATGCCGTAGCTGGCGACGAAGGCGCTGGGGGAAAAGCCGGCGGCGGCGAACCGCTCGGCGAAGTCCTTGAGCGGCTTGGTGCGGATCATGTCGCCGCCAAGCCCGGCGATACGCCAGCCCGAGAGGTCGAGGTGGTCGAGCGCTGCGTTCTCACCGCGCCGGGCGCAGAGCTCATAGCCGAAGGTCGGGCTGTAGGAGATCGTCGCCCCGTTCCGGCCGATCAGGTCGAGCCAGAGCAGCGGACGCCGGACGAAGGCGCCGGTCGGCATCAAGTCGACGGACATCTGCGCGGCCAGCGGGCTGAGCAGGAAACCGACGAGACCCATGTCGTGATAGAGCGGCAGCCACGAAATGGCGCGGTCTTGCGGGCGCACCTGCAGGCCGTCGCGGGTGATCGCTGTGGCGTTGGCCATCAGGGCGCGGTGGGTGACCAGCACGCCGGTCGGGAAGCGCGTGCTGCCCGAGGAAAACTGCAGATAGCAGGGGCCATCCGGCGCGATGACCGGCAGGTCCTGGCCCTGGGAGGCCGGAAGCTCAGCCAGGGGGCCGGCGAAGGAGAGGTCTTGGCCTTCGGCGATCTCCTTCAGCCAGGCGTCCATCGAGGCCGGGCCCAGCAGGGCGCTGGCCTTGGCCGACTGCAACATGCGGCGGATCTGATCGAGATAGACGGCGCGGCCGCCGAGCGGCGCGGGCAGAGGCAAGGGCGCTGGGGTGAGGCCTGCATACTGGCAGGCGAAGAAGGCCCGAACGAAGTCGGCGTCGGTTTCGGCGATCAGCCCGACCCGGTCGCCAGGCGACAGGCCGGCGGCCAGCAGACGCTCGGCGATCTCACGGGCGGCGACCCGCAACTCGCGGTAAGGCAAGGCTTCGGCGAGTTCGCCGCGCAGCCCGTAGAGATTGACGCCCGTCTCGCCCTGGGCGGCGAAATCCAGCGCCTCCACTAGTGTGGAGAAGTCGGCCAATCGAATGGCGCGGTCGGGCGCGGTGGGCGTAATCATGACAGGTCGGCTTTCGCCCGCTTCCGGCTGGTAACGCAAGAGTTTACTACGCGCCGCGCGATGGGTCTTTAGGCCGCATCACTCGCCACAGGCTCCAGAACATTCCGAGCGCCGTGGCCAGGGAGGCGCCCACCAGGGCCGCGCCGGCGCCCGCAAGCCCATATGTGTTCACGATTGGCGAGAGGGCCGCCAGGAAGACTGCCGCCACGACCAGACGGACCTGAAGCACCGCGCCGGGCCTGCCCAACGAGACCAGCATCGGCTCCAGCGGTAGGGCCCAGACCCCGATGACCGCAGCCCCGACCTGCCAGACCATGGTGTTCGAGGCGTTGGCGAAGTCCTTGCCCATCACCAGGGCCAGCAGCGGTTCTCCGGCGAAGATCGCCACGAGCAGCAGCAGGGTGGCGAACCCGCCGCCGATCACGCCGACGCGAACCGCCAGGCGCTGCATGACCGCCTCGCCGCCCGAGGCGCGTAACTTGGCGAGCTCTGGATACATCGCCGGAATGAGCAGCCGCGCCGGCTTGGCCATGGCGTCGGCGATCTGGCGCGCCACCCGCCACAGCCCGGCCTCGGTCGGACCTAGCAGGGCGCCGACCGCCAGGGTGGCGACGTGGGTGAAGGCCACCTCGACGCTGGCGCTGGCGTTGGTCGCGACGGCGAAGCGCCAGGCGCCGGGCATGCCGGCCGTTAGCGGCCCTGACCAGGAGAAGCCTGAGATCAGATCGCGGCGACGCAGCTCTTGCCAGGCGATGACGCTGACATAGATGAAGCCGGCCAGGGTGCCGGCGCCCCACACCAGCAGGAAGAAGGAAACCGGCGCGTCGATGACGAACCCAACGGCGCCGCCGATCAGCCTGATCAGTGAGCTGATCGCGGCCTGCACCGACAGCAGGCCAAAGCGGTCGAACAGGCGCAGCAGCCCGATCTGGGTTGCGGGAACCATGAAGGCGATGGTGATCGCATAGAGCGCGGCCGGGCCGGCCATGCCTTGCGGCATGCCGAGCAGCGATCCGAACAGCAGCACCCCCACCACGCCGATAACCACGCCGCCGACCGCGCTGACGACGTCCAGGACCAGGCCGAAACGAATGACGCGCTGGAAGTCGGCGCGCCGGCCCTCGGCCAGTGGGGCTGGACCGAACTGCAGCACGGTTTGCCACGATTGGAACCGCGCCACGTCGCCGATGAATTGGGCGAAGGTGTTGATCAGCACCAGAACGCCGAAGTTCGCGACCCCCAGGCTACGGGCGGCGAGCGCCATGTAACCCAGGCTGATCACCGCGTTGAGCGTGCGCCCGCCGAGCAGCATCCCGGCATTGGCCAGCACCCGGCCAAGCAGGCCGTCCTTGGCCGGGGAGGTCGCGATCATGGGATCGGGCGCCCGCCCAGCCGGACAGCGATGGCTTCAGCCGCTCTTAGCGAAGAGGAGCGCGGCTGCAGGTCGAAGCTCGATGCGAATCCGGCCTGCTGCTCGGCCAGATAATCGCCATGGCTGGCGATCGCGGTGGCGACGGCGTCCGGCAGGGCCTCGATATTGTTCAGCACCGGGCCGTATCGCCAATGCCGATAGCTTTCTTCGCCAGCCCAGTCGACATCATGGGCGTTGAGGAAGATCGCCGGCTTTGGCGTGCGCAGGAACTCGTAGATCTGGCTGCTGACGTCGCCAAGATAGACATCGGCCACGCGGGTATAGGTCATGTCGATGGCGGCCGGTCCGCCCAGGTCGATATGGATGCGTGGATGGCCCGCGAAACGGTTTACCGGCCCCATGTCGGGGGCGTCGGCCTGGTCGAACAGTCTGACATGTGGGGCGAAAATCAGATTGTATCGGTCGTCGGCGGCGAACCGCTCCAACACCTGAGCTCCCCATCGCGGCCATGAACTCAGTTTCGGGTCGAAGTGCGGATTGTAGAGGACGATCGGCCGCTGGTCGGTGAAGGGGTTCTTCGGCTTCGGTGACAGGGCCTCGACGATGTCGAACTTCGGATAGCCGACCATCGCGCAGTTTTCCGGCGCCACCAGGCCGCTGTCGATCATGCGGTCGCGTTGCTTGGGACCCGCCGCCATCACCAGATCGAAAAGGCCAAGTCGGGGCTCGAAGGGGCCGCCGCGATCACCGGCGCCGTGCTGGGTATAGACGAGCTTGGTCCGCTTCACGCCCAGTCGCCGCAACAGGGCCGTGGTGCGTTCCGGCGTGACGACCGCGTCGTAACCGGCCAGCAGCCGCGCATTGGCGACCAGCATCGCGGCCTTGGGCGGCGTCGTGGCCCGGCCAGGCCGGATGTCGCGCAGCCACTTTGGACCCAGCAGCGTGGTGGTCAGCGGCGCGTCGCCCAACTGCGCCAGCGCCTCGTCGATATAGTCCAGGTGGGCCTGCGAGGTCGCGGCGAGGTGGACATCGAACTGCGGCCAGTTGCGGGCCAGTTCGATGGCGATCGGCAGGCTGTGCAGTATCTGGTGCGTCTGCGCGATATAGAGAAAACAGACCTTGGGCGCGGGCGCGTTCATGACGTGTGCCGATTGGCGCAGTCTTCGCACGACCGCAACGGATCTTTCGTGCCCGGCAAAGCCATGACGGCTTCGTCTAGCGTGGCGGCGGGGTCAGGCGTCCGCTGACGCCGCCCTTGAGGATCAGGCGATCGCCCTTGTTCTCCACCGTGTAGGATCCCGATTGGACCTGTGCGTCGTCCCGCGCGATCTGCAGGCCGGTTTGGCCGCTGACTACGCCCGTCCGGGTGTCGATATGGGCTTCCTGAGCGGTGAAGCGCGAGCCTGCCCCGTTGTCCATCTTCACCTCGCCAGTCAGGACCAGGGTGTGGTCAGGTTCGTCATAGACGCCGGACTTCGCGGTGGCCTGTTTCATACCGCCGTCGGCGGTGCGGAGCACGATGACGGGGTCGGCGATGACGATGCGCCCCGCGTGCTTTTCGTCTCGCACGCCTTCGCGGCCAGTGATGCTGAAGGTCCGGCCGTCAGGGTTCGTGCCCGAGAAATGCGGCTTCAGCATCCTGGACACTTGGGCAGGTTCAGCCTCCTGCGTCGGCGCCGACATCATGCTCAGGGCGACTTGAACGATGCAGAGGATCAACAGAGCGCCGGCCGCCACAGGCAGGGCCCAGCGGAGAATCTTGACGTTTTCCAGGCGACGCTCGCGCTGGCGCGGGGTCCCCGGGACGCTCACGGATCGAAGCAACATTGATCTCGATCTCCTCACCCATCCTGGCTCAGCAGCCCAGGACTCAAAGCGCCCTTAGGCTCATGGGCCACATATAGGGTCTAGCGGCGGGCGTCTTCGGCACTATCTCACAAGCGTCATTAGCCGCCAGGGATAGAAACAACAGGTCGATCAGAGATGAGGGCATTATTTTCCAACTCCACCGTTCGGCCTGCAGGTGATGTTCAATGCTGAACTTCATCCTGGCCCCGCTTGGCATCCTCCTCATCGGCCTCGGAGGGGTTGGGCTGTTCCTGGCGCTAAGAAAGCGGGGCGGGCGCGCCAAGCCTGAATTGGCCGAACCTGACCATGCAGCCCCTGGCGATGGTCGAGACTGACGCTCGACCCGTCCTGCTCGCCCGATAGGTGAGCAACTCCTAGTTACGCCCTGAGCGCTTGCCATCGGCTGTGATGGCGGGCCAGATCAGGATGCGTCCCTCGCTGTTCGCTTGGAACAGCGCGGTTCCCACTCGTCGATGACATCCAAATCGTACCAAGGGAAATGGGAGTTCGCCTGTGGTTTCAATTAGTAAGTCGATTTCAGAGTCACAATTTTCAACGCGCCGGCCGGCCAAACAAGCTTGGCTGACCTCGCTGGCCCTGGGCGTCGCCCTCGCGCTGGGCCTTTTTCAAGCTAGCCGTGCGGCTACGCCGGCCGCTGATGGCGGCGCCACCCTCTTTCAGAATGTCCGCGTCTTCAACGGCAAGAGCGCCACGCTCTCCGCGCCGTCCAATGTGCTGGTCAGGGGCAATCTGATCGAGCGCGTCTCGACAAGCCCGATAGCCGCCGATCCGAATGTGCGTGTCATCGCCGGTGGCGGGCGCGTGCTGATGCCGGGACTGACCGACGCCCACTGGCACGCCATGATGATCCGCGCGACCCCGGCTTTGCTGTTGGGAAGCGACGTTGGGTACACGACGCTGTTGGCGGCGGGCGAGGCGACAGCCACGCTGATGCGCGGCTTTACCACTGTGCGGGATATGGGCGGCCCATCTTTCTCGCTTAAGCGCGCGATCGACGAAGGCGCGCTGCCCGGTCCACGCATCTACCCCTCAGGCGCGATGATCACCGTCACCAGCGGCCATGGCGATTTCCGACAGCTTATCGATCTGCCCCGGGCGATGGGCGAACACAGCCGGGTGGAAGAGCTTGGTGGCGCGGCGATCGCCGACAGCCCCGATGAAGTGCGGCTGCGCACGCGCGAACAACTGATGCTGGGCGCCTCGCAGATCAAGCTCACGGCCGGCGGCGGCGTGGCTTCTCCCCACAGCCCGCTGGACGTCGCCACCTTCAACGAGGACGAGCTTCACGCCGCGGTCGCGGCGGCGGCCAACTGGGGCACCTTTGTCTGCACCCACGCCTACACGTCGATCTCGGTGCAGCGGTCCATAGCCGCCGGTGTGAAGTGCATCGAGCATGCGCACCTGATCGACGAGCCTACGGCCCGCCTGATCGCCGAAAAAGGCGTTTGGCTCAGCACCCAGCCCTTTGTGGACATCGGGGGCGCAGCCGCGCTGGGGCCGGCCGAACAAGCCCAGATGCGCCAGGTGGTGGCGGGCACCGACCGGGTCTACAACTTGGCCCGGAAGTACAAGATCAAGACCGCGTTCGGGACCGACATCCTGTTCTCGCAAGCGCTGGCCGAACGCCAGGGCCAGGGCCTTGTTGATCTGACCCGCTGGTATACGCCGGCCGAAGCTCTGATCATGGCGACCTCCACCAACGCTGAGCTCTTCGCCATGACTGGCCTGCGCAACCCCTATCCCGGCAGGCTCGGTGTCGTGGAAGAGGGCGCGTTCGCCGACCTGTTGCTGGTCGATGGCAACCCGCTTGAGGACATCAAGCTGGTCGCGGATCCGGCGAAGAATTTCCTGATCATCATGAAGGACGGCAAGATCTACAAGAACGCGCTGAACTGACCTTCCGGCTTTTCGCGGGCAGGCCTCGCCCAGGGGCGGGGCTTGTCAGCGAACGCCATCCCAGCTCTTCTGCCGCCCGATTTTGCTCGTGGGGAGGCGATGATGACGCTGCAGACTCAGAAGGTCTGGAACGATCCCGAGTACCTGCGGGCGCAGCAGTACCGAGACTCATCGAACCTCGCGGCGCGGGCGAACCTTCACACCAAGTACGGACGCGGCGACTGGTTCGCCTGGGTCGCCCAGCAGCCGGCATGGCCGGCGGTCGGCCAGCTCCTGGAGCTTGGCTGTGGGGCCGGTTGGTTCTGGGCGAACGCCACCCAGCATGTCCCGCCCGGATTGCAGCTGAAGCTCACTGACCTGTCGCCAGGCATGGTGGCTGAGACCGTGGCGCGCGTGCGCGGGCTTTCCACCTGGGCTGCTGTCGAGGGAGCGGCTGTCGATGCCTCGGCCCTGCCATTCGCGGCGGCCAGCTACGACGTCGTCCAGGCGCTGCACATGCTCTACCACCTGCCCGATCCGGCAAAGGGCGTGGACGAGATCGTCCGTGTGTTGCGTCCCGGTGGCTTGGCGGTGATCGCCACGAACGGCCGCGACACCATGTCGGAACTGTTCGCCCTCAACGCTGCAGTGTTCGGCGGCTCCGCGCGGGATGAGACCATCGACGCATTCAGCCTGGAGAAGGCCGAACTGATCCTGCGCGAGCGGTTCGTCGAGGTGGAGCTTCGGCTCTATCCGGACACGCTGCGGATCACCGACCCGGCCGATGTCTACGGCTACCACACCTCAAGTCCGCCTGGAGACGCCGCTACGCCAGAGCAGCAGGCGGCGCTGCGCCAGGTGATCGACGAGGCGTTCGCCAGGGACGGGGGAGCGTTGACGGTGACCAAGTCGGTGGGCGTGTTCCTGTGCAGGAAAGCCGCGAACTGATCGCCCAATAGAAAGCGCGCCGGCCTTGCGACCGGCGCGCCATCGAACTTTTCGCAGGCTTAGTCGCGCAGGCTGGCCGGCACCACGCCGCCATTTTTGGCAAGGGCGACCCACACCGCTTTCTGCAGGGCGATGTTTTGTTCGGCGCTGCCGTGCGGGCCAGCGGCGACGCCAAGCTCGGCGGCGAGTTCCTTGCGAGCCTCGAGGCTGGAATCCAGGTCCAGCATCTTCAGAAGGTCGACGATAGAGGTCCGCCAATTGCCGCCGCCGCCTTTTTGAGCGGCGAGTTCAACAAGCACGACCTCGACATCCACCGGCTCGGGCGGAGGCGGGGGCGGCGCAGCGGCTGCAGGAGCGGCCGTCGGCGCAGGAGCCGGGGCCGCTGGCGCGGCTGCAGGCTTCTTGCGGTGGAGAATTTTGTCCATGATCGAGCTGAAAATGCCCATACGCCCGGCTCCCTTGTTTGCTGGTCCCAATTTAAAGCTCGGCCTTGGATCAGGTTCCCGGTCAGAAACCTTTGGTGATCGCGATGCCGTAGAGGCGCGGATCAAGCAGGAAAACGCTGCGGGTCGCGCCCAGGTTCTCGTCATTGATGTCGAAGCCGACGATGGTGTTGTCATCCATCAGGTTTTTCACGAACAGCTGGACGTTCAGGTCGATGTCTGCATTGGCGAAGATCAGGCTGGCGTTGATGTTTTCCCAGGACTCGATGCGGTCGAAGAAGGCGTTGTTGTACCGCATGTAGCTTTCCGACTGGCGGTAGTAGTCGCCGCGCAGGGTGGCGTTCCAGCCGTTCGGCAATTCCCACCGATACTGGGCGCCCAGCGAGACCGTCCACTCCGGCGCGTTGGGCAGTTCATTGCCCGACAGATCTTGGATCACCCCTTCGCCTGCGCCGCTGGCGAAGCGTGAGACGTTGGGGCCGTAGTTGTAGACACCGCTGACCAGGGCGTTCGCCGTCGCCGCCGGGACGCCGGCGCCAATGAGCCGTCCGCCGATGGTCGAGCCGGTCATGCTGGGACCGGCGCAGGCGAGGTTGGCCAGCAAGGCCGGGCCGCCAGACACACGCAGGAGGTTGGCGACACCGGCGGCGTTCAGGATGCAGCCGCCGTTGGTGGAGTTGGCGTAGATGTAGCTCGCATCGCCCTGGGCGCGGTTGAAGGTGTCGACGACCTTGCCTTCCTCGATCTCGGTGTGGAGGTAGCCGATGTTGGCGTTGAGCCGCAGGTTGTTGATCGGCTCCCAGATCGATTCCAGTTCGGCGCCGTAGATCTCCGCGTCGATGTTCTCGTTGTAGACCGAGCGGTTCACGCTGCGGCCGATCTGGTAGCCCTGGTACTTGTAGTAGAACCCAGTGAGGTTCAGCAGCAGCCGCCCGTCGGCCAGGGTGTTCTTCGTGCCGATCTCGTAGGCGTTGACGAACTCAGGCTCGTAGGTCGGGTTTAGGCCGAGCGCCACGACGCCCGGCGGGTTGAAGCCGCCGCCCTTGTAGCCCTTCGAATAGGACGCATAGACCAGGGTTTGCTCGGTGAAGCTCAGGTCGGGCGACCAGTCGATGTTGAGCCGTCCGGTGGTTTCCTGGAACTCCACGCTTTGCGGCACGGTGAAGTTGGGGCCGCGGCCGGGGGTGAACAGGGTCGAACCGCTGCCGCGGGTCCATTTTTCATCGTCGGTGTAGCGCAGGCCGAGCGTGACCCTCAGGTCGTCGGTCGCTTGCCAATAGACCTCGCCGAACGCCGCCTTGGACTTCAGCTTGTACTCGCTCAAGCTGACGAAATAGTTGTGACCGGTGAAGTCGGGTTCGCGCAGGGGGTCGACATAGGCGGCGGGCTGAACCACCCGGACCGCCGCGGTCGCCGCGTTGGTGGCGACGTAGGTAATGCTGCTGGCCTTGTAGTCGATATAGATCCCGCCGACGTTGAAGTTGATCGCGCCGTCGAAGTTCGACTGCAGCCGCAGTTCCTGGCTCCATTGTTCATTGTGGGCTGTTCCGCCGCTCTCGCTCATCAGGCGGTCGGTCAGCCCAAGCTGCGGATCGTTCAGCGTTCCAGTCGGCGTGAACGGGGTGATCCCGAATGGGACCGAGGAGTATCCGCCGGTCGAGTCGCCGCGCGAGTAGCTTTCGTTCTCATTGTAGCTGGTCAGCGAGGTGGCGGTCAGGGTGGGGGTGACGTCCCACTCCAGGTTCAAGGTGTAGATGTCGGTGCGCGGCCGATAGATCGGCCGGCCATAGACTTCGACTTCGCGCAGGTCGCGCGAGATGGTCTTTCCGGCGAAGGCGTCAGTGGATTGCAGGCCGATCTGCCGGGCGATGATGCCGGTGAAGGTCGAGAGCTGATTGGTCGTCCCATAGACGTCCTGGCCATAGACCGAGGCGGGCAGGCAGCCCTGGGTGAACGCCGCCTGGGCCGCTCCTGTCGGCACGCCGCCGACGCTGGTCAGGCCGATGTCCTTGGCGCAGAGCTGCTTGCGCGCGCCACGGGTGTCATCCTCTGAGAAGGTGTCCCACAGCAGGAAGCCGCGGAAGTTCTCGCTTGGTGTGAAGCCCAGGGTGACGCGGCCCGCCCAGATTTGTCGGTCATCGACGTCCTGGCCGTTCAGGGTGTTGCTGGTGTAGCCGCTGCGCTGAAGCGCGAAGCCCGCCAACCGCAACTGGAACATGTCGCCGAGAGGCACATTGATGAACCCCTGGTATTTGAGGCTGTCGAAATTGCCGAACTCGGCGGTGATCGAGGCGTCGAAGGTGTCAATCGGCTTGTTCGTGATGACGTTGACCACGCCGCCGGTGGCGTTGCGGCCGAACAGCGTGCCCTGCGGGCCACGCAGCACCTCGACCCGCTCGACATCATAGAACTCGGCGTCAGCTAGCCGGTTGGAGGTCAGCGGCACGTTGTTGTGGTGCACGCCCACCCCGTCGTCGCCGCCGGTCGAGACCAGTTGCGCCCCCACCCCGCGGATCTGGAAATTGGTGCGCAGCGAGCGCCGGGTGAAGGTGAGGTTCGGGACCGACTGGACCAGGTCGCCGGCGGTGTCGATGCCCTTGGCCCGCAGCGCTTCCTCGCTGAAGGCCGAGACGGCGATCGGCACGTCCTGGACCGACTCCTCGCGTTTGGTGGCGGTGACGATCAGTTCTTCGATCAGCGGGCCGCCGCTCGAAGACTGAGCCCATGCGGGCGTGGAGCAGGCAAGCGCGAGCACGGACGCAGAAGCCAATAAGGCCTTGGTCATTCTTCCCTCCCTGGCCCCCGATTATTGGCGGGGGTCTTGTTGATGACGGTCCTCGTCAAGCGGGACCGTTCAGGGGGAAAGCTAGGGTAGTATCTTACGCGACGTCAAACGACTTGTGATTACAGTATCGCCCGGCCAGGTTGCGGTTCCGATATTGAACGAACCGCTGGATGTGATCAGCCGAACGGCTTTTCTAAGCTTGGCTGTGGCTGCGTGAACCATGCCGCGCCGTCGACCGTCACGTAGAAATGATCTTCCAGCCGCACGCCGAAGGTGTCGGGGATCACGATCATCGGCTCGTTGGAGAAGCACATGCCGGGCGCTAGCGGGGTCTTGTCGCCGCGCACCAGATAGGGCGCTTCATGGATCGACAGGCCGATGCCGTGGCCGGTGCGGTGGGGCAGGCCCGGCAGATCGTAGTCGGGGCTCATGCCGCCTGCGAGCAGGACCCGGCGCGCCACCGCGTCGATTTCCTCGCAAGGCACGCCCGGCTTCACGGCTGCGAAGGCGGCGGCTTGGGCCTGCTTTTCCAGGTCCCAGATGCGCTTCTGCTCGGGGGACGGTTGGCCGAACACGTAGGTGCGGGTGATGTCGGAGTTATAGCCCTGGACCCGGCAGCCGGTGTCGATCAGCACGATTTCGCCCTCGGCCAGGCTTTGCTCTCCGGGCAGGCCGTGCGGATAGGCGCTGGCGACCCCGAACTGCACCGCGCAGAACGAGGACCCGTCGTCGGCCCCCAGCGCCCGGTGCGCTTGGTCGATGAAGCGGCGCACTTCGCCGGTGGTGACGCCGGGCGCCAGGATCCTCGCGGCCCGGCGGTGGACTTCCAGAGTCATGGCCTTGGCCTGGGACATCAGCGCCAACTCGGCCGGCGACTTGATCATCCGGCAGCCGTCCACAACCGGCGCGCCGTCCAGCAGCACCAGGCCGGGGGCGGCCTTGCGGACCCCGTCGAAGACGAAGAAGGGCAGCGCCGGATCGATGGCTAGGGTCCGGGCGTCGCCCAGGCCGCGGGCGGTCAGGGCGTAAGGGCTCTCATGCTCTTCCCAGAGCAGCATCTCGGCCTCGATCGCGATGGAGGCCTCCAGCGACCCCAGCTCGAAGCGTGGGCAGATCATGCGCGGCGTGCCCTCGCGCGGCAGGATCATCGCCACCAGTCGCTCGGTGGCGCCCCAGCCGACCCCGGTGAAGTAGCGCAGGCTGGGGCCTGCGCCGATGATCAGGGCGTCGGCGCCGATCTGAGCCATCAGTTCGCGAGCATGAGCCAGGCGAGCGTGACGTTCCTGCGCGCTGATCGGCGGAGCGACGTCAGGCCAAGGTTTCAGGTCCGCCAGTTCGGCCTGCGCCGTCGAGCCACCGATGCCATTGGCCATGATCGTCTCCAGGTAAAATTCGCCGCCGCTGGCGGGCGAACATTCGGGTCCGTATATAGCCGGGCATGGCCGAAGCCTTCAACGAACTGACCCTGCCCGCCGAGAAGGCGGAACGCTACGCCACTGTGGCCGAGGAGATCGCCTCGGTGCTCGATGGCGAGCCCAATCTGACCGCGCGCATGGCGACTGTCGCCTCGATGCTGGCGGCCAGTTTCGACACCTTCTTCTGGACCGGGTTCTATGTGGTCGATCCGCAGAAGGAGCGCGAGCTGGTCGTGGGACCTTATCAGGGCACGCTCGGTTGCCTACGCATCGCCTTTGGGCGCGGCGTTTGCGGAACCGCGGCGGCCAGCGGCCAGACCCAGCTGGTGCCTGACGTTCACGCTTTTCCCGGCCACATCGCCTGCGACGGCCTTTCGGCGAGCGAGGTGGTGGTCCCCGTTTTTGACAGCGCCGGACAGCTCATCGCCGTGTTCGACGTCGATTCCACGGAGCTGGCGGCGTTCGACGAGGTCGACGCCCAGTGGCTCGAGAAGATCCTGAAGGCGACCTTTTCCTAGGTCGTTGGCTTACGCCGCGTCGCGTACCTAGATTAGCTCTCGAAGCGCGATAGACGCGCAAAACTCGGGAGCGGAACAATGGGCGAAGCCTATATCGTCGCAGCGACGCGTACGGCTGGCGGCCGCAAGGGCGGCAAGCTGAAGGATTGGCATCCGGTCGATCTGGGCGCGGCTGTGCTCAACGACCTGATGGACCGGACGGGCGCCGACCCGGCCCTGGTCGAGGACGTGGTCATGGGCTGCGTCGGCCAGGTGGGCGAACAGGCCATCAATGTCGCGCGCAATTCTGTGCTGGCCTCGCGGCTGCCGGAAAGCGTGCCCGGCACCAGCGTCGATCGCCAGTGCGGTTCCTCCCAGCAAGCCCTGCACTTCGCCGCCCAGGCGGTGATGAGCGGGACCATGGATGTCGTGATCGCCGCTGGCGTCGAGAGCATGACCCGCGTGCCTATGGGCCTCTCGGCGGCCCTGCCGGCCCAGAACGGCTTTGGCTCCTATATGAGCCCCGGCATCCAGAAGCAGTATCCGAACATCCAGTTCAGCCAGTTCATGGGCGCCGAAATGGTCGCCGAGAAGTACGGCCTGACCAAGGATGAGATCGACGAGTACAGCTACCAGTCGCACCAGCGTGCGATCGCTGCGACCCAGGCTGGGGCCTTCAAGAACGAGATCGTCGGCCTTGAGATCACCGACGCCGAAGGCAACGTCACGGTTCACAGCATCGACGAAGGCATCCGCTTCGACGCCAGCCTCGACGGCATCAAGGCCGTGAAGCTGCTGCGGGAAGGCGGCCGTCTGACCGCCGCCTCGTCCAGCCAGATCTGCGACGGCGCCTCGGGCGTGATGGTCGTGTCGGAAAAGGGTCTGAAGGACCTGGGCGTGAAGCCGCTGGCGCGCATCCACCACCTGTCGCTGCTGGGCCACGACCCGGTGATCATGCTGGAAGCCCCGATCCCGGCCACCGAGCGCGCCCTGCAGCGGGCGGGCATGAGCGTGAACGACATCGACCTGTTCGAAGTCAACGAAGCCTTCGGTTCGGTCCCCGTCGCCTTCATCAAGAAGCTGGGCGCGGACCCGGCGCGGGTGAACGCCAATGGCGGCGCCATCGCGCTCGGCCACCCGCTCGGCGCTTCGGGCACCAAGCTGATGGCGACGCTGCTGAACGGTCTGGAACAGCGTGGCGGCCGCTACGGCTTGCAGACGATGTGCGAGGGCGGTGGTATGGCGAACGTCACCATCGTCGAACGCCTCTAAGACAGGACTTGCCATGACCGGACGCATCTTCGCTATCACAGGTGCGTCCGGAGTTCTGGGTTCGGCGGTGGCCAAGGCGGCCGCCGAACGCGGGGCGCGCGTCGCCCTGATCGACTTCGCCGACCATGCCGAGGTGCTGAAGGATTGCGGACCCGACGCCCTGATGCTGGGCGGCGTTGACCTGACCGACGCGGTGGCCGCGAGCGCGGCTATCGACGCGGTGGCCGACAGGTTCGGCGGCCTGGACGCGCTGATCAATGTGGCCGGCGGCTTCAAGTGGGAGACGCTGGAGGACAGCCTGATGGCCGGTTGGCATCGGCTGTTCCTGATGAACGTTCAAACCGCCGCCAATTCCAGTCGCGCAGCTATTCCGTATCTCCGGCGCAGCGCAGCGGGCCGGATCGTCAATATCGGCGCCAATGGCGCGCTGAAGGCCGCGGCTGGCATGGGGCCTTATGCGGCGTCCAAGGCCGGCGTTCACGCCTTGACCGAAAGCCTGGCCGAGGAACTGAAGGCCGATGGCGTGACCGTCAACGCGGTCCTGCCCTCGATCATCGACACCCCCACCAATCGCGCGGACATGCCCAAGGCCGACTTCGCGTCCTGGGTGTCGCCTAGCGAGCTCGCGGCGGCGATCCTGTTCCTGGCGTCCGAAGAGGCCAGCGCGATAACCGGCGCGCTGCTGCCGGTGACCGGCCGGGTCTAGGGGCTGTAGCGTCGGCGCCGCACGGGCGGGCCAATTTCGCTCCGCTTACGAACCTTTCTCGCCTTCGGTATGCAATCTCGCCTAACCTTGGCCGCAAGGGGAGGGGAGCCCCGAGTAATGAAGATGGCCTTTGCCGCCGCGTTAGCGGCGACGTTCGTATCAAGCTTGGCCGTCGCCCAGGAGCAGCCCGCCGCAGCCGTCGGCGTGATCGCCTATCCACCGGACTTCTTTGCCGAGATGGGGCCATCGACGGCTCTCGACATGGTGCAGCGCCTGCCGGGCTTCTCCTTCGACAAGGGCGCGGTGGTGCGCGGCCTGGCCGGGGCCAGCGGCAACGTGCTGATCGACGGCGAGCCTCCGGTTTCCAAGAACGACACGCTGGAAGAGATCCTCAAGCGCATCCCCTACGGATCGGTCGCGAGGATCGACGTCATCCGGGGCGGGGCGCCCGGCGTCGATATGCAGGGGCGGACCGTCATCGCCAATGTGGTCCGCAAGCAGGGCGCTGGCGCGCGCGGCGCTGCGAGCTTCTCGACCCAGCCGCTCTATGACGGGCGGGTCCTCAACGCGTTTCGCGCCGAGGGGCAATGGCGTTGGGACGGCAAGCTCGCTGAACTGTCGATGGTCCACGGCAAGGGGCCTGACGACACGCTCGGCGACGGGCCGCGTGTCCGCTACGGACCGAACGGCAAGCCCATCATCGTCTCCGATGTGGACGCCGACAGCCAGGGGCTGCGGGAATGGGTGACGGGGGCCTTCGAAACGCCGATGGCGCGTGGCCGGCTGCGGCTGAACGGCGCCTATATGAAAACCACCTCGACCTCGGAGATCTATGATCGTCTGACCGTCCCGGGCCCGGCGCTGGAATACGAATACATCACGCCGGATCGTCTCCAGGCCGAACTTGGCGGGCGGTTCGTGCGGACCTTCGGCGCCACCTCGCTGGAGGCGCTGGCCTTCCAGCAGTGGAACAATCTCGACACCAAGGCGCGGTTCGAGTCGGCGGCCGTCGACCGGCTGTTCCACAGCGACAAGCAGGTTACCGAAACGGTCGGCCGAGTTAACCTGCGCCGGCGGATCTCGAGCGACCTGGCGTTGGAAGCTGGCGTCGAGGGCGCCTTCAACGCCCTGGACAGCAAGACGACCCTGATCGTCAACGGTTTCAAGGTCGTGGTGCCGGCAGCCGATGTGCGGGTGGAGGAGGCGCGGGCCGAGCCCTATGTCGTGGCGACCTGGCGGCCGAGCACGGAACTGACGATCGAGGGCGCGCTGCGACAGGAGGTGTCGAAGATCACCTCAACCGGCGACGTCAATCTCGAGAAGTCGCTCAGCTTCACCAAGCCAAGGCTCGCGGTGACCTGGGCGCCCAGCGTGGCCAATCAGTGGCGGGCGCGCGTGGAGCGGGAGGTCAGTCAGCTCAATTTCGATGACTTTGTCGCGTCGTCCTCGGTGGCCAGCACCGGGGTCATAATCGCCGGCAATCCCGATCTTTCCCCGCAGCAGGCCTGGGTGATCGAGGGCGCCTATGAGCGCCGGTTCTGGACCTCGGGCGCGGCGGTGCTGACGCTGCGCCACTATGAGCTGACCGATGTGATCGACCGCGCGCCCATCCGCGTCGGTCTAGTGGTCGCCGACGGCCCGGCCAATATCGGCGACGGGACCAAGGACGAGGTCGCGGTCAGCCTCTCGGCGCCGCTTGACCGATTGCTGCTGAAGCGCGCCACCATCAAGGGGCAAGCGACATGGCGGCGCTCCGAGGTCATCGACCCGACCACGGGCGACACGCGTGAGATATCAGGCCTGCATCCTGTCGATTGGGAGGTTCACTTCACCCAGGACCTGCCGGCGCTGAAAGCCAATTGGGGGATCGACGTCCTCGGCGGCTTCCGCGAGAGCTACTATCGCCTGACCGAGATCGAGACGCGCAAGGTCGAGGCCTTCGCCACGGTCTACGCCGAGGTGAAGCCGAGGCCCGATCTGATACTGCGGGTGGAATTGCAGAACGTCACCGGCCGCGACGTGCAGCGTATCCGAGAGGTCTATCTGGGGCCACGCGACCTCGGCGTGCTCGCTTATACCGACGTCCGGAACCTGGAATGGGGACGCTGCCTGTTCGTGCGCCTGCGCAAGACCTTCGGCTGACGCCCGGTCAGCGCGTGGGCGCCACGCGCCAGACCGCCTTGCCGACATCATCTGCGACCAGCAGAGCGCCGGTCTTGTCCACCACCACGCCGACAGGGCGGCCCTGGGCCTCGTCCTTGGCGTTCAGGAACCCGGTGAGGAACACCTCGGGCGGGCCGCTTGGCTTGCCGCCTGCGAACGGTATGAAGACGACGCGATAGCCGCTGGGCGGGCGGCGGTTCCAGGATCCGTGCTGGCCGACAAAGACCCCGCCCTTGTAGCGCGCCGGGAACAGGTCGGAGCGGTAGAAGGTGAGGCCTAGCGAGGCTGTGTGGGGGCCCAGCGCGTAGTCGGGTGCGCGGGCCTTCGCCACCAGGTCCGGCCGCGCCGGCTTCACCCGGCTGTCCACGTGTTGGCCGTAGTAGCTATAGGGCCAGCCGAAGAAGTCGCCGTCGCGCACGCTGGTCATGTAGTCGGGGACCAGGTCGTCGCCGAGCATGTCGCGCTCGTTTACCGCAGTCCAGATCAAGCCCGTCGTGGGCTCGAAGTCCAGGCCGTTCGGATTGCGCAGACCCGATGCGAAGATGCGCGCTGGACCGGCGGGCAGCGGGTATTCGACGATCGCGGCGCGGCCGGCCTCGGCGTCAATACCATTCTCGCCGACGTTCGAGTTCGACCCCACGGTGGCGTAGAGTTTCGAGCCGTCGGGGCTGGCCACTACGTTCTTGGTCCAGTGATGGTTGATCGGATCGCCGGGCAGATCGAACACCTTCACGCCCGGGCCCTGAACGCTGGTCTGCCCGTCGACATAGGGGAAGCTGACCACCCCGTTGTCATTGGCGACGTAGAGCTTGCCGCCGGCCAGGGTCATGCCGAAGGGACGCTGCAGGCCCTCGGCGAAGGTCGTGCGCATCTCGGCCACGCCGTCGCCGTCGGCGTCGCGCAGCAGCATGATGCGGTTGGGGCTCTTCTGGATGGCGCCGGCCTTCTTCTGCAGCGAATTGGCGACGTACCCCTGGATCCCACCGCCAGACGAAGCCTCGGACGATGCCTCTGAGACCAACACGTCGCCGTTTGGCAGCACCAGCAACCAACGCGGATGGGCGAGGTCGCCGGCGAACCGGGTCACGGTGAACCCTTGCGGCGCCGTCGGCTGCACGCCCGCCGGCCAACCGACCGCCTGGCGTGCGTTGAGCGTTGGGATCGGGCTGGTCTTCGGCTCAGGCAGGACGGGCTTTTCCCCGAACCCGGCGAACGTCTCAGGCGAGCCCTGAGTGCAGGCGGTCAGGCTAATGGCGGCGAGGCCGCAAGCGGTGAAGAGCGATCGCATGTGGGACTCCTGATCCGAGCCTGAACGTGCGGCTGGACCGCAGGATGCCTGGGTTTGGCTCATCGCCTACAGACAAAATCTGATTGGCCGCCAGGATTGAAATCCCACAAATCAAGTAGGCGTAAATTTCGTTTCGGGCGCCGAGGGCCATGACCGACCAGAATGAAGCCCTCGCTGGGGGCGAGCCCTTGGCCGACGAAGCCTTGGATCAGCTCTTTCGCAGCGCCCGAACCGCCAACGCCTGGACGCCCAGGCCCGTATCCCACGCCCTCCTGCGGCAGCTCTACGGCCTGACCAAGCTGGGACCGACTTCCGCCAATGTCTCGCCCGCCCGGTTTGTGTTCCTCACCACCCCGGAGGCCAAGGCGCGATTGGCGCCCCATCTGTCGAGCGCCAATCGGGGCAAGGCGATGAGCGCACCGGTGAACGTCGTCATCGCCTACGACCTCGACTTCGCCGCACGGGCGCCGGAGCTCTTTCCGCACAATCCTGGCGTTGCAGCCTGGTTCGCCGATCCGGAGGTCGCGGCCGTCACCGCCATTCGCAATGGTTCTCTACAGGGGGCCTATCTGATGTTGGCCGCGCGGGCGCTTGGCCTCGACTGCGGTCCCATGTCCGGTTTCAACCACGCTGGCGTTGACGCCGAATTCTTCACCGGACGGCGATGGGTGACGAACTTCATCTGCAGCTTGGGCTACGCCTCGCAGGTCGATATCTTCCCCAGGCTTCCAAGGCTGGCTTTTGAAGACGCCTGCGAGTTGCTGTGAGTTGACTAGCGGCCGGCGACGAGGCGGATCACGCCATACCAGATCAGCAGGTTCACCAGCAGGGCGAGCAGCAGCCGCCAGTTGAATATCCAGCCGCCGCCGGCGCGCGCGCGGGCGATCGCACGCCGCAGAGGGCCAGTGACGAACGGCAAGCGGGACATCCTTGTGCTTCCTCGCTGCGATCATTGAGTGACGTCGCAATACAGTGAAGCTTCGCACACGCCTAACGCCACGTCTTGATGTTACGCGTGCGAATGCGAGTTGGTCGGCGCTACTCTGGGATGCGGAGGGCTTGCGGCGAGATCGCGTGTTCGATCGCCAGATCGAGCCCACGAAATGGGCGCCTGGGGCGTGGTTCGGGATCCCGGCTTGCGGAGCGTTGACTTCGCCCAGGTTTCGCTGAGGCTTGAGGAAGCAGATCAAGCGTTACCTTGTGAGGGATCAATGGTCGCCGACAATTATGCCTATTCACTTGCTCAGGACGAACTTGGCTGGCGGTGGAGAGTCTATGACGAAGACGGCGAAGTTGTTGGCGCTGGCCGCAAGGCGACGCAGGGCGCGGCCGAGATCGAAATAAAGCGGACTATCGCGGTGGTGTTTGCTGCGGGCATGGCGAGCCGCACCTTAGAGGTGAGGCGTCTGATCGATCCGCCGAGCGTCGGCGCCGGCGCCGCGATCGGCGTATTCGCCGCCGATCGCTAAGGAGCACTTTCAGAAGCTGTCGCGGGGCATGGCCAGTCGCGTACGCCCTTCATCTTGAACGGGGGGCTGCTTCAAGGCCTTGGCGGGGACGCTGTTCGGGGCGGCCTTGAGCGTTTCGTCGAGCTTGGCCACGGTGATGTCGGCGACCTCCGACACGATCTGGTGTGGCTCGGGCGCCGGCGTGGCTGGCTCAACCGCAGCGGCCTCCAGTGCAAAGGCGGCCGTGTCCAGTGCGGCGGGCCGCAGACCTTCGTCGCTTTCGCCCCCGAGATAGCGGCCTGCAAAGGTTCCGGCTTGGCCAGCGCCGCCGGGCTGCCGGTAGAAGATGTGCGCGCCGATTGTCGCGACCTTCTGCAGGCTGGGGCTCCAATAGGGGGCCACGTAGTCGGCATGATAGTGGGTAGCGTAGCCGACCTCGGGATCGACTTGCCCCTCCAGAGCCGCCAGGGCGACGCCTTGAGCGCGGCGCCAGCCGGCCGCTGTCGGCGCGCGGGCCAGCGAGCCGTCGCAGGTGAAGGTGAACTGGCAACCGGTTGAGCGCGTCGATCCCTCGAACACCACGCCACAGACGGTCTTTGGGTAGGCTGGGTGGCGGAGCCGGTTGAGGACGACCTGGGCCACCGCGCGCTGACCGCCGGAGCTTTCATGCCCAGCCTCATAATAGATCGCCGCGGTCAGGCAGTTCACGGCCCGGACACGATCGGCCACCCGGTCGCTCGCCAGGACGAACGGCGTGGCCGCAGCGCCCACGGCCAACTCAGGATTGGCGGCGTTCCAAAGTTGGGCGGAGGCCGCCGTCGTCTGGGGCTGCAATGACAGGAGCGTCAGCGGCTGGTGGGGCGCCGTGGGCGCCACATGGTGGGGCGGCGGCGCGCGGTCAGTGGGCCACCAGGGCGTGGAGGCCGCGAGCGCCGCGCTGAAAACGCCGGTGGAAAGCGCTGCGAGGCCAAGCTCGGCGCCGGCCATGCTCCATGATCGTATCGGCGTGAACGTCAATTCGCATTCCCTTTGTCGGGGCGCTGACGTTCTAGCGTCCATGCGGCGTGAAGCCGTTGAGGGGCGCTTTGGGGTCGGTTGTTTGGCCGAAAAGCTCAGAAATCGTGCATTAAATGACGGCTGTCTGCTGAAAAAACCGCCACAAAATCTATGGCGAGCAGCGCGAAAGCGTCACTATGCGGAAAGCGTAAGTATTGGATTCTGTTGTGAAGCTTGTTGCGGCGAAATTTGCTCAAGCAATATAGTTACGGCGCCCGATTGCCGGCTTTCCTGCACAGAATTTGATCGAGTTTGCAGATGTCCGGTGTGTCAGGGCGCCGGAGTGATCGAGCGCCATGTGATGAGCCTAGCCTCGGGTCATGGCGATTGTTCCTGTCATCATGTGTGGTGGAGGAGGATCTCGGCTCTGGCCGACCTCCCGACCAAGCCGACCCAAGCAATTCCTGCGTTTGCTCGGCGATCGATCACTATTCCAAGAGACGATCCGGCGGCTGTCTGGCCTGCCCGGCCTCTTGGATCCGGTCATCGTCGCCGGCGTGGCGCACGAGGTCTTGATCGCTGAACAGCTAGAGGAGATCGGGCAGGCGGCGACCGTCCTGCTGGAGCCCGAGCCGAGAGATTCAGGTCCGGCCATCGCCGCGGCCATGCTGCACATCGCCGAACAGGATCCCGACGCGATCGCGGTCGTCCTGGCCTCCGATCACCACATCCCGGCGGTCGAGGCCTTCCAGGATGCGATCCTGCGGGCCGTCGAGGTCGCCGGCCATGGCCGCCTGGTGGTGCTGGGGGTCAAGCCGGACGCGCCGTCCAGCGCCTATGGCTATATCCGGCCGGGCAAGTTGATCGACGCGCAAACCGGAGGCCGAGAAGTCGATCGTTTCGTCGAGAAGCCAGATCGCGCGACCGCTGAACGCTATCTCGAGGAAGGGTGTCTCTGGAATAGCGGCAACTTCGTCGCTCCGGTCAGCCTGTTGATCGACGAGTTGGAATTGCATGCGCCAGAGCTGATCTCTCCCGTCACCCTGGCCTTGACCGAGGGTGTCAGGATGGGCGCGGCGCGCCGCTTGGCCCCCCGGTTCAGCGAGACGCCGAAGATATCTTTCGACTATGCGGTGATGGAGAAGACCGCTCGGGCCGCCGTGCTGCCGGTCGATTTTACCTGGTCGGACCTGGGCGCCTGGGACGCGGTTTGGGCCGCCGGCGACCGCAATCTCGAAGCTAACAGTGTCAAAGGCTCGGCGCTCCTCATCGACACCGCCGGCGCGGTGGTTCGCGCCGCGGACGGCATGATGGTCTCGACGGTAGGGGTGAAGAACCTGGCGGTCATCGTCGAGCGCGACGCAGTGTTGGTCTGTGCGCTCGATAGCGCCCAGAGCGTCAAGACCGTCGTCGAGCGCATCAACGAAAGAAGCTGGGCTCCGGCGGGGGAAACCTCGAGCCTGACCAGAGACCTGCAGGAGCTTTCCCACCGACTGGACGACTGGCTGGACGTCTCGGCCTTGCCGCTCTGGTGGAGTCTAGGCGCCGACCATTCGCGCGGCGGGTTCCACGAGCATCTTTCCCTGGCCGGGCGCCCCGTTGACGGTGTGCGGCGCGCTCGCGTGCAGATGCGCCAGGTCTATGTCTATGCGGCGGCCGGCGCGGCCGGCTGGGGCGGGCCGTGGCGCCAGGCCGTAGATCACGGCCTGGACTATTTCGAGCGCTGCTATCGCCGCAGCGACGGGCTGTTCCGTACGGTTGTCGACGCCTCCGGCGCTCCGGTGGACGAGACGGCGATGCTGTATGATCAGGCCTTCGCCCTGTTGGCCTGGGCCACGGCGGCGCAGGTGACGGGCAGCCCGGCCTTCGAGAACAAGGCCTGCGAGCTACTGGAGCGGATCAAGGATCAGCGCCGGTGCTCCCTGGGCGGTTTCGCCGAGGCCGGTGAGAGCTCCCATCAGTCAAACCCGCACATGCACCTGTTGGAGGCCGCGCTCGCCTGGATGGCGGTCGGCCGCTCGCCTTGCTGGGAGGCCTTAGCCCAGGAGATCGTCAATCTGGCGCTCAGCCGCTTCATCGACGCCGACCGCGGCTATCTGCGGGAACACTTCGACACTGCATGGCGTCCAGCCGCTGGGGACTTCGGAAGGATCGTCGAGCCGGGGCATCAGTTCGAATGGTCGTGGCTGCTCGGCCGCTGGTTCAAACTGACCAGCGATCGGGCGGCGCTGGAAGCGGCCCGCGTCCTCTTCAAGCATGGCGTGGCGGGCGTCGATCCTCGCCGCGGCGTCGCCGTCGACTCGCTGAATGACGACCTGGAAGTTCGCAACTCGCAGGCGCGCCTATGGCCTCAGACCGAGCGCCTGAAGGCGGCGCTGTTGCTCGCCGAGCTCGATCCTCTGCAGCGCCGGTTCTATGAGGCGGAGGCGGCCGCGGCGGCCCGCAGCCTGCTCAACTATCTGCAAGCCCCAGTGCTCGGCGTCTGGCGCGACAAGCTCTCGGCGGATGGATCGTGGAAGGACGAGCCGGCCCCGGCCAGTTCGCTCTACCACATCGCCTGCGCCATCTGGGAGTTCCGGCGCCGGCAGGAGGTCGGCCGAAGCGACCTCGCCGCCGACGTCGCGGTCATGGCCGCGGCGCGGGGCTTCATCGGCGCCGGTCAGCCGGCGGTTTCCTTCCTTGAAGGCGGTGTCTGATGGACGTCACAAGAGCGAGCCCGGTGTTGGTGGTTGGCGGCGCGGGCTATATCGGCGCCCACACCGTCAAGGCGCTGAGCGACCTCGGCTATCGTCCGGTGGTCTACGACAATCTGAGTTCGGGTTTCCGGGAGGCGTGCCTCTGGGGTGACTTCGTGCATGGCGACGTGCGCGACGGCCGGGCGCTTCGCGAGGTGATGACCACCCACCAGATCGGCGCGGTCATCCACTTTGCGAGCCTCATCGAGGTGGGACGCTCGGTGGCCCGGCCGGACCTCTTCTGGGAAGTGAACGTCGGGGGCACCACCAGCCTGCTCTGCGCCATGCGCGAGTGCGGCGTTTCGCGGCTGGTGTTTTCCTCGACGGCGGCGGTCTACGGCGCCGGGGCGGGCGAAGGAAACGCGGCCCTTAACGAGCAACTGCCAAAGGACCCCACCAGTCCCTATGGCGACACCAAGCTCGCCTGCGAGCGGATGATCGCCAACCAGGCGGCCGCGTTCGGCATCACCGCGGTCGCTCTGCGCTACTTCAACGCCGCTGGAGCTGACCCGTCGGGCCTGATCGGCGAGGCGCATGATCCGGAGACGCACCTCATTCCCTTGGCGATCGCCGCGGCGACTGGAGCCGGCAAGCCGCTGACCGTGTTCGGCGACGATTTCGATACGCCCGATGGGACCTGCCTGAGGGACTACATCCACGTCAACGACCTGGCGGCTGCCCACGTCGCGGCCTTGCAGGCGCCGCTGCCTCATGGGGCTTTCGAAGCGGTCAATGTCGGGGCGGGGGAAGGACGCTCCGTGCGGCAGGTGATCGAGGCGGTGACGCAGGCGACCGGCCGGCCGGTGCCGCATACGGTGGGCGGCCGACGGGCCGGCGATCCTGCCAGCCTGGTCGCCGATCCGGCCCGGGCGGCGAGCCTGCTTGGCTGGAAGGCGCAAAAGTCGGGGCTGCTGCAAATCGTGCAAGACGCTGCAGCCTGGCATCGCGCCCAACGCTATGGGCGGGTCGCGGCGGCTACGGGCCAGATCCTGGAACTTCACCGCAGGGCGGCGGCGGGCGGCTAGGGCCGCCCGGCTCCTCAGAAGTAGCGCTCGCCAATACGGATCGTGTCGCCCGGCTGGACCTTCTCGGTCGCGGTCAGGGGCATGGCCTGCTCGGCGTCGGCGCCGGCGCGCTTGATGAAGACCTTCTTGGTGTTCGCCCGATAGGTGAAGCCTGAGGCGGCCGCCACGGCGTTCAGCACCGTCAGGCCGTTGGCGTACGGGTACTCGCCCGGCTTAGTGACTTCGCCCAGCACATAATACGGGCGATAGGAAATGACCTCGACGGTCATTCGTGGGTCCTGCAGGTAGCCTTCCTTCAGCGCCGCGACGAGGCTGGCCTTGAAGTCGGCGACGGAGCGCTTGGCCGCCGGGATTTCTCCAACCAGCGGGAATGAGACCGCGCCGCGATCGCCGACCACGAACTCTCCGGTCAGATCGGCTTCGCCATAGGTGGTGATGCGCAGCTTGTCGCCTGGGCCGAGCTGATAGCCCGTGTCGGCGTCCGTCGTCGGCGCTGCGGCGGTGAGGCTCGGCGAGGCGGCTGGCGCCGACCCGCAGGCGGCGCACACGAGGAGAAGCGCGAAGGAGAGAGATCTGAGGAATGCTTTCATTCGCCGAATCCAATCTGTCGAAGTTCGTCAACAACGGTCTTCAAGCTATGCGCCCAGCCGCCCGGGTTGGCAGTCCCCTGCAAACGCGTTCGGCGATCCGACGTCACTCTGCTCAATTTTCCATCACCTTGCGCCTAGCGCCTGACATCCCGCCACATCGCCAAACTTTGTGGCGAAACTCTGGGGAAACTGGTCGACATCCATGCGGGGGCTGGGGCGAACTTGAAAGGATGCGACCAATCCCGATGCTGTCTCAGCAGGCCCGATGCCCAGGATGAACGGTTTCATCCTCGGTTCGCCGCCCATGATCTCCCTTCGCGTGGCTGGGGCGGGTCTGGTCGCGGGGCTTCTCGTTCTGTGTCCTCATCCCGCGGCGGCGCAGGACGCCATGTTCAAGCGCGGCGAGAATGTCGGTGTGCTTGAGCGGCCCCGGCCCGGCTATGAGGCCCTGGGGATCCGAGCGGGCGGTTTCATCGTCTATCCAAGCCTCACCTTGCGCGCCGAGTACGACGACAACCTGTTCGCGCGTCCGGAGGCGGAGAGCGACACTATCATCACCACGACGCCCAGCCTGGAGGTTCGCTCTGACTGGGGCCGCCATGCGGTGACGTTGTCCGCCGACGCCAACCTCAAGCGGCATGACCGGTTCAAGTCGGAAGACACCGACACCTGGAGTGTCGTGGGGCAGGGGCGCATGGACGTGTCGCGCGATACGACCTTGGCCGGGCGCGCCTCATTCGCCGATCGGGTCGAGCCGCGGACAGCAGCGAGCTCGGCGGTCGAGTCTGCCGAACCGATCCAGTATCAGGTCCAGTCGGCCAATCTCATCGCCACCCACCAGCTCAGCCGCGTGAAGCTGGTGGGGCGCGCCGAACTCGCCCGCTACGACTATCAGGACGGGCGTGATCTGGCGGGGGGCGTGATCGACGAGGACTATCGCGACCATACCGAGATCGATGTGAGGGCCAAGGCCGCCTACGCCCACAGCCCCTCGACCGCCTTCTTCGCCGAGCTCGGGGCTCAGCAAATGAACTACGAGCGGTCGGCCGGGCCGAACCGGGACTCAGACGGGATCACGGCGCTGGCCGGCGTCGATCTGGAGATCACCCGCCTGATCACGGGCGAGTTCAGCGTCGGCTACCTTCATCAGAGCTTCAACGACCCGGCCTATGAGGACATCTCAAATCCGCACTATCGGATGCGGATCGACTGGTATCCCACGCCCCTGATCACGGTCGGTCTTACGGCGACCCAAAGGGTAAGAGACAGCTCGCTTGCTGAAGCTCCAGCATTCTTGGCCCGTACGGTAGAGGTCAAGGCCGATTATGAGCTTCTGCGTAACTTGATCATTTCTGGTCAAATACACGGCGCCGATGAGGACTATAGGGGCATCGACAGGCGGGATCGTCGCTACGGCGCGAGTCTGAGCGCGAATTACCTCGTGAACCGCACGGTGGGCGTCAGCATGCGCTACAAATTCGAGACGTTGAACTCGTCGGGCGTGAGCCGGGGACGTGACTTCGACGACCAGAGCATCAGCCTGGCCCTGGTTTTCCAGCGCTAGGGCGGGTGCTTCCCAGGCGGGTCCGGCTCGGGGCCGCCACATCGGGCGAGGCGATTGTTGATGAAGGCGCTGCAACGGTACCGTGGACCCGTCGAAGCCGAACAAGCGATTATCCACGTCGACTCCGATCCACATGACGAGGCCGCAGATCGGCTCGATCTTCAGAAGCTGATCTCGGCCTTCCGGCGGAGACGGGGCGTGTTCTTCCTCGCCCTGGTGAACTGCATCGCCATCGCGCTGCTGATTACGGCCCACCAGCAGGCGACCTACACCTCCACCGCGCGCCTGATGATCAATAGCCGCGAACAGCAGGTGACGCCGCGGGACGACCAGAGCGCTCTGTCGGCCTTGCCCAGCACCTCGCCGGCGGTGGACAGCGAGGTCGAGGTCATCGGGTCTCGCGAGCTCGCGCGGCGGGTGGTCGCGACGCTAGGCCTGGATCGCGACCCGGCTTTCAATCCTGCATTACAGCCGAAAAAAGCGAGCTTCTTCGACAGGTTACTTGGGAATTCTCAGGTCGATCCTGCGGCTCCAAAAGCCAAGGGCGATGATCAGGTCATCATCGACAGGCTGCTCGCCGGCCTCTCGGTTCGGCGGGTCGGGGCGACTTATGCGATCGACGTCTCTTACACTTCAAGCGATCCGAGGAAGGCGGCGCTGATCGCCGACACCTTCGCCAAGACCTATGTGAGCGAGCAGCTCGCGGCCAAGGCTAGCGCCAATCGCCAGGCCAGCGGCCTGCTCGGCGAGCGTCTGCAGGAATTGCAGCGCCAGGCCGTCGCGGACGCCGCCGCCGTCCAGCAGTACCGAATTCAGAACGATCTGCTCAGCACCTCTGGGGCCACTCTCACCGAGCAGGAGATTTCCACCTACAACCAGCGCGTCGCCGAGGCCCGGGTCGAGGCGGCCGCCGACCAGGCCCGGTTGAACACGGCGCGCCAGCAACTCGCCACCGGGTCGACGGGCGAGGATGTCGGCGAGGCGCTCGATTCCGGCGTCATCCAATCCCTGCGCGGTCAACGGGTCGCCGTCAGCGCCAAGGTGGCCGACATGCAGGGGCGCTACGGCGCCCGGCATCCGGAAATCCTGAAGGCCCAGCGCGAACTCGCCGACATCGACGCCCAGATTCAAGGCGAGGTGACGCGGGTCATCTCGAACCTTGAGGCCAAGGCCGAGGTGTCGCGCCAGCGCTTGGCCTCGATCAGCGGCAGCCTGTCGACGGCGCGTGGAACCCTGACCGACAATAACCGCGCCATGGTGGGCCTGAGCGAGCTGGAACAGAAGGCTGCGGCCTCGCAGGCGCTCTATGAGAGCTACCTCAACCAGTACAAGCAAACCAACGCCCAGGAGGGCACCGAGCAGGCCGACAGCCGGTTGATTTCGGAGGCCCGCGTGCCGTCCAAGCCCAGCAGCCCGAACCTGCTGCTGAACCTGGCGTTCGGGACCTTGCTGGGTGTCGGGGCGGGGCTGCTGGCGGTGATCGGCGCCGAGATGCTGGACTCATCCCTGACGACCGCTGAGGACGTCGAGCGCCGGCTTGGCCTGCGCTATCTGGCGGGCATCCCGCTGCTGTCGTCGCTGAAGGGAGGGCGGGGGCTGTCGCCGACCAGCGCCATCGTCCAGCAGCCGAACTCGGCTTTCTCCGAGGCCTATCGAAATCTCCGCGCCTCGCTGAAATACGCCACCTTGAGCGGACCGGTAACTGTCATCGCCATCACCGCGGCCCTGCCGCAGGAGGGCAAGACGACCACCTCGATCTGCCTGGCCAGATCGGCCGCGTTACAGGGGCAGAAGGTGGTGCTGATCGACTGCGATGTGCGTCGTCGTGAACTGAACAAGCTGGTCAAGGGCAGGGCGCGCCAAGCCGGCCTGCTGGAGGTGCTGGCCGGACTGGCGCCGCTGGAGGCCGCGCTGGTGAAGGATGAGGCGACGGGGGCGATGATCCTGCCGCTGAACGCGTCCGACGCCGGCGGGCAGGACCTGATGGGCGGCGATGCGATGGATCTACTGCTCGCCAAGCTTCGGGAGCGGTTCGATCTGGTGATCCTCGACACTACCCCTGTGCTGCCCTTGGCCGACACGCGGATCCTGGCGGCCAAGGTCGACGTGGTGGTGTTCGTCGCGCGCTGGAGGAAGACCTCGGAGCACGCGGTCCGTGCGGCGCTTCGCCTACTGCCGGTCGAAGGCGTGGCGGTGGCCGGGGTCGTGCTCAACCGCATTCACGTAGGCCAGCAGGCGCGCTTCGGCCACGGCGACGCCGCCTACTATTACCGTCAGTACGCCCAATACTACGCGTGAAGCGCAGCCTGGGGCTTATCGCAGCAGCAGGACCAGCGCGGTCGCCCAGAAGCCGCCGCAGGTCAGCATGATGAAGCACAGCGTGCGACGCGCCGACCAAGCGCCGGCGACAACCGGGTCACGCGAGACCTGGGCCACGGCGCCGCGTTTCCGGGCGCCGTCCTTCAATTGGAAAAGAAGCCGCGAGCCTTGCTCTGCTTCCGAACTCGCCGCCGACATTCTCGTCCCTCGCTTCTGCTGTGACGACAATAACGCGCCTTACTTAATGGAACACTCGCGCGCGATGTATTCGTTAGTCCGATCTATGGTTGAGAAGGTCTGAATGCCCGCAAAGCCACGCGTCGCTATCATTCACTACTGGCTTGTCGGGATGCGTGGCGGTGAGCGCGTGCTTGAACGCCTGATCCATCTGTTCCCGGACGCCGACATCTTCACCCATGTCTACGATCCGGAGGCTATGTCGGCGACGATCCGGGCGCGACCTGTGCGCACGACCTTCATTCAGCGCCTGCCTGGGAGCCGCAAGCACTACCAAAAGTATCTGCCGCTGATGCCCATGGCGCTCGAAGAGCTGGATCTGCGGGGCTACGACCTGATCCTCAGCAGCGAGTCAGGGCCGGCCAAGGGGGTGATCACGCCTCCAGACGCCCTGCACGTCTGCTACTGCCACTCGCCGATGCGCTACCTGTGGGATCACTACCAGGACTATCGCGCTTCGGCCGGCCGGGTGGCGCGGGTGGCCATGCCCTGGCTCTTCCACGGCTTGCGACAGTGGGACTTCGCCTCGGCGGCCCGGGTCGACCGGTTCGTCGCCAACTCGAACTTCATCAAGAGCCGGATCGAGAAAGCCTATCGCCGCGACGCGGTGGTCGTGCATCCGCCGGTCGCGACGCATCTGTTCAAACCGACCAACGACCTTGAGGAGCGCTATCTCTGGGTCGGCCAAATGACCGCCTATAAGCGCGCCGATCTGGCCATGGAGGCGTTCAACAAGCTCGGCCTGCCCTTGCTGATGGTCGGGGACGGAGAGATGGCGGCCGACATCCGCCGCCGCGCCGGGCCCAATATCACCATCGTGCCGCGCCTAAACTTCGACCAACTGCGGCAGGCCTATGCACGATGCCGGGCGTTGATCTTTACCGCCGAGGAAGACTTCGGGATCGTACCGGTGGAGGCCATGGCCTCGGGGCGGCCGGTGCTGGCCTACGACGCCGGCGGCGTACGCGACACGGTGACGGCCGAGGAGAGCGGGATGCTGTTTGAAACCCAGTCCGTCGACTCGTTGATCGAAGGCGTGCGGCGCCTAGAAGCCTGGTTGCCGTCGTTCGATCCCGCCGCCGCCGTTCGCAACGCCTCGCGCTTCGCCCCCGAGCGGTTCGATGAGGGCCTGCTCAACGTCATCCGAGGCTGACGCTGATGCTTGAACTTGCACCCAACAGGCCCGCGGCGATGTCCTCGACAGGCGCCAATTCGGACGGGGTGGCGGGCGGTGAGCCGCCAGTCGTGGTCCTGGGTGGCGGCGTCAGCGGCCTGGTGGCGGCCGACATCTTGGCGCAGGCCGGCCAACAGGTCGTCATTCTGGAGCCCTATGACCGACTGGGTGGCAATCAACGATCCCTGAACATCGGGCCCTACACCTTTGACATCGGCAGCTTCATCTTCTTCGCCGGAAGCCCGTTTTTCCGGCGGTTCCCAGGCGCCGAGGCGGTCTGCCATCCTGCGCAGATCGCGGTCGATCGGGTGACGCCGCAAGGCGGGATCAGCCGCTATCCGTTTTCGATCGTGGACGATCTCCTCCGTCGAGGTCCGATCGAAATCGCGCTGACTTTTCTCTCTCTCGGCTACGGGCGCGTCCGGCATAGGCGGCCGGTGAGCGCCGGCTCCTTCGCCCGCTACCATCTGGGCGAACGGCTTTTCGCGCAGAGTGGTTTGCGGGCCTACATCCAGCGGCTTTGCGGCATCCCGGCCGACGAGGTCGATTATCAGTTCGCCGAGAAGCGGATGAACTGGATCGCCCAGGCCGTCAGTCTGGCGCCGCTCACCAACCGGCTGCGCAGGCTCGGCAAGGCGCCGGTGGCGGGGCCGGCGGTGCTCGTCCGGCCGCGTGAGGGTTTCGAGCGGTTGTTCGACCAGGTCGGGGCTCAACTTCGGGCCAGCGGCGTCCAGATCCATCTTGGCGCGGCGCTGCAGAAGATCGAGGCCCAGGGCGGCGGCTTTCTGATCACCACGTCACGGGGTATCTTTGCAGCCTCCAGGATCATCTCCAGCTTGCCGCTGACGCTCACCGCCGAGGCCTGCGGGATCGAAGCCGGCGAGCAGATCCGTTCTCTGCCGCTGCTCAGCCTGTTCGTGGCGTTCAGCGGCGACCTCGGCTTCAAGTCGAAGGTTCTCTACAATTTCAGCGATATCGGCTCGTGGAAGCGGCTCACCGTCCACTCTCGAGTCTACGGCCAGGCCGATGATCGCGACTATCTGTCGGTCGAGGTGCCGCTCGCGCTTGGTCCCAGCGACGCCGGCCAAGAGTTCGCGGCGTTCCTGGCGTTCATGGGTGATCACGGCCTGATGGCTGGTGAGGCCGAACTGGTCGGCCACGAACTTACCGATTTCGCCTATCCCACCTATGCCCACGGCTCCATCGACGCTTCCGAGGCGCTGATCGATCAGATCGAGCAGACCGGGGTGGAGATGCTGGGGCGGCAGGGGCGCTTTGACTACATCCCGACCGCGAGCAAGGCGACGCAGCTGGTTGCCGAGCGTCTGGCCAAGGTTCCAACTGATCCGGTTCGGCGCCCATGACTGGGGCGCCCGGCGCCTAGGGATGCGGCGGATCACCATCCCAGGCGGATGGGTCGGTCTGCGGGTGGGATAGTTTTGGTTCGCCCGATGGGCGGCGCCTAAAGTTTGGGCCGACCACCTTCGGTGGGCCGCACTGAAAGGATCCCTTGTGGTCCCTACACTGTTCGGGCTGATTTCGATCGTCATCGGGCTGGCGTTGCTGGTGCGCGGCACCTCGCTCGACCTGCTGCGGTTTATGATGTTTTCGACCCTGTTCAGCGGGTCGGCGGCGATCATCATGACGGCGCTGGGCGGCTCATCGATCTCGCCCGCCCACTTGGCCATGGTGTTTCTGGTCGCCCGGATCCTGCTGCCCGGCTCGGGGGAGTACGCGCGGATCGGTCCGGCCCTGAGCGCCAACGCCTTCCTCGCGGTCTACGCCGTCTATGGCGCGGCCTCAGCCTTCGTTCTGCCGCGGATCTTCGAGGGACAGATGTTTGTCTCGCCGCTGCGGCCGATCACGGTGAAGAGCCTGTTCGATACGGTTCCGCTGGTCTTCACCAACCAGAACGTGACGACCGCCGTCTACATGCTGGGCACGTTGCTCAGCGGGGTCTGTGCGACCATCGTCGCGAACCGGCCCGACTCCTCGCGCAAGATCGTGCGCGCCGCCTGCATCATCGCCTGGGTGCACGCGACGTTCGGAGTGCTGGGCGTGGTCCTGACCAATCTCGGCCTTGGCGACCTGCTGAACTTCTTCCGCAACGGCAGCTACGGCCAGCTCGAACAGAGCTACAACGGCATGGTCCGGATTTCGGGGATCTTCCCCGAGGCGTCGTTCTACGCCTCCTACGCCTTCATCTGGTTCGTCTTCGTGTTCGAGTGCTGGATGCGGGACGTCCAGCCCCGGAGAACCGGCCCTGCGGCGATCGCGCTGTTGCTCATCCTGGTCTTCTCGACCTCGGGCGCGGCCTATCTCAGCCTTGGGGTCTACGGCGCGCTGCTGGTGCTGCGCCTACTGGTGCTTCGCCAGCAGCTCAGTCCGTTCAAGATGGTCGCGATTCTGGTCGGCCTTGTGGCTGCGCTGCTGGCGGCGATGGGGACGGTCCTGCTGGTTCCGCACCTGGCCGACCAATTGGCCGACATGTTCCAGCATATGACGATGGATAAGGCCGACAGCGTTTCGGGGCGGCAGCGGTCCTTCTGGGCGATGCAGGGGCTGGACGCGTTCGTCGCCTCCTATGGCCTAGGGATCGGCGCCGGCAGCTTCCGGTCTTCGAGCCTGTTCACGGCGATGCTGGGATCGATGGGCGTCGTCGGCGTCGTCGCCTTCCTCGGCCATCTTGTGCGGGTCTTCAAACCCATGCGGGCCAGCACCTATGGTTCGCCTAGGGATGAGCGGATGGCGGCGGGCTCGGCGGCGAGCTGGACTGTGCTCTGCATGATGATCCCCGCCGCCATCGGCGCAGCCTCGCCCGATCCTGGCGTCAATTTCGCGATCATGGGCGGCTTGGCCCTGGAATGGCGCCGGCGGCGAAGCGAGGTTCCCGCCGCCCGCCAAGTCAGGCCCGCGCCGTATCGTCCGACAACCCGCCCGCAAGTTCGCAGTAGGAGTTTGTATTGAAGCTGTTTGTCGTCGTCGCCACGGTTGGGCGGGCCGAACTCGCCGCGCGGACCATTGCCCGCCTCGCAGACCAGACCCGGCCCCCGGATGGCGTGTTGGTGGTCGGCGCCTCGCCGCAGGATGTCGCGGGCATCGAGGCCGGGCCTCTGCCCCTGAGGGTTGACCTCGCCAAGAAGGGGTCGTGCAGCCAGAGGAACCATGCGCTGAACGCGATCGAGGATGACTGCGACCTGATCGCCATCTTCGACGACGACTTTGTTCCGGCAGCGGACTTCCTGGAACAGGCGCAGGCCTTCTTCGCGGGTCGGCCAGACGTCGTCGGAGTGAACGGGCTGTTGTTGGCGGACGGCGCGCGCGGGCCTGGGATTTCCTTCGAGGAGGCCTGCCGCCTGGTGTCGGCCCAGCGCGGTGGCGACCAGGGCGAACAGCCGCTGGAGGCGCTGTACGGCTGCAACATGGTCCTGCGGAGCAGCGCAATTCGCGGCCTGCGGTTTGACGAGAACTTGCCGCTCTACGGATGGCAGGAGGACATCGATTTCACCTTCCAGCTAAAGGCCAAGGGCAAGCTGCTGCGGGTCGGCAAGCTGGCGGGGGTTCACATGGGCATCAAGTCCGGCAGGACGCCCGGCAAGAAGCTCGGCTACTCGCAGATCGCAAATCCCCTCTACCTGCTCAGGAAGCGGACCATTCCGCCGAAACTCGCCATCAAGCTGCTCATTAAGGGACCGTTGGCCAATCTGCTGCGGGTGTTCAAGCCAGAGCCCTATATCGATCGCCGTGGCCGGCTGCAGGGCAACTTGCTGGCGTTGGGTGATCTTGTCGCCGGCCGCATCGATCCGCGACGGATCGTGGATCTCACATGAGCGGCCAAATGAGGCCGATCTACTTCAACGGCAAGTTCTACGCCGGCGGCCTAAATGGGGTCCACCGGGTCGCCGACCGTCTGATCCGCGAGGTCGACGAAATCCTGGGCGAGATGCCGACAGCCGAGCGGCCTGAGGTGACGCTCTTGGCTCCGCAGAACCGCAAGTGGGGTCCTGTCCTCCACAATATCAAGTTGGTCGAGGAGCCTCGGGGCCAAAGCCAGCTCTGGGAGCAGTTCGTGCTGCCAGGTCGCGCCAGCGGAGGCCTGCTCGTCAACCTCTGCAACCTCGCCCCGGTGCTGCATCCGAACAAGTTGCTGATGCTGCATGACGCCCAGTTTCTGTTCCCCGACAGTTCCTATCCCGCCCGGCTGAGATGGGGCTACCGGCTGCTGACGCCGCTGATGGCGCGGACGTCCAGGCAGGTGCTGACCGTCTCGTCCTATTCGCGTCAGATGTTGGACCTGTGCGGCGTGTCGCCCCGAGCGCGAACTAGCGTCCTGCACAATGGGGCCGATCACATCCTCGATACGCCGGCCGACGCGGGTGTCGTCGAGCGGCTGGGCCTGCGGAGGGGGCGGTTCGTCGTGCACATCGCCAGCCCGAAGGCCTACAAAAACAGCGCCGTGGTCTTCGAGGCTTTCGCGGGTGCGGAACTGCCGGACCTCGATCTGGTGCTGGTTGGGCCCGGGCGGGAGGATCTGCGGCGACAGGGGTTGGAAGCGCCTTCGCGGGCGATCTTCGCCGGACCGATCGACGACGCGGCTTTGCGGGGTCTCTACGAGGGCGCGCTATGCCTGGCCTTTCCCTCGCGAACCGAAGGCTTTGGCCTGCCGCCGATCGAGGCGATGGCGTGCGGGTGTCCGGCGGTGGTGTCGGCGGGCGGAGCCATTCCAGAGGTCTGCCGTGATGCGACGCTGTATGGCGACGTCGATGATCCCCGCAGTTGGAGCGCGGCCTTCCGGCGACTGGCCGACGACCCGCACCTGCGCGCGGCCAAGATCGCCGAGGGCCTGAGCCGGGCCGGCGATTTCACCTGGAAGGCCAGCGGACGGCGGCTGGCCGACCTGCTGATGGCGGCGGCTAGGACCTAGCGGCGTTCGGCGTCGCGAGGACCGGGGAGGGGGACCGCCGCCGGCGTTTCGCATCGCGAACCACACTGGCCAGCAGCGAACCGGCGATCCGCGTCCGCAGGCCCCAATAGCGTGGCGAAGCCAAGGCTTCTGGCCGCAGGGTCGTGGCGTCGCCCAGCAACTGGGGCAGCATCCTTGCCGCCTTGGTCCGGTCGACGCCGAGATAGCGCCGCCAGATACGCAGGCGGATGTAGGGCTCCAGCAGCCAGTTCGGGAAATCGGGCGCGGGCGTTTTATCCGCGACGATCGCATCCACCTCGGCCAATGCGGCGCTGCGCTCTTGCGCTTCAAGATGCTTCAGCGAGATCGCGCCCTCGTGCCGGCGATAGATCAGCAGCTCTTTGTCCGGATTGTCGATCCCGCCCAGTTTTGAGAGTCTGATGAACAGGTCGTAGTCCTCGGCGTGGGGGAAAGCCGCTCGATAGCCGCCGATGGCCAGCAAGGCCTCGCGCCGGACTGTGATCAGCGGGTGCATGGAGACCGCGATTTTGGGTGGAAAGGCTGAGAGATCGGTCCGCAGATGACGGCCGCCCGTAGTGCGCCCGCCAATCGAACCGTCCGATTTCAGCGACCGCGCGACCCCGCCGACCAGTACGCAGCCAAGATGGGCGTCGAGATAGTCCAACTGGAACTGAAAGCGGTCGGGCAGGGCGATATCGTCGGCGTCCATCCGCGCGACGTACTCGCCCCGGCACACCGCCAGGCCGGTGTTGAGCGCCGCGACGATGCCGCCGTTCTCGCGCCTCACCACTCGGATGCGGCCGTCTTCGGCGGCCAGGGCGGCCAGGATCTGCGGCGATGAATCGCTGCTGCCGTCGTCGACGATCACCAGTTCGAAATCGCGATAGGTCTGGGCGAGGATCGACCGAACCGCCTCGTCCAGGAACTCCTCGCCGTTATAGACCGGCAGTAGGCACGAAATCCGAGGGTTGGCTGGCGTCTGCATCTTAGAGGCTCGCCCTGCTGACAGAGGGTGCTAGTTCGCGATCGGGCGAAGTTGTCGTGGCCTGGGCGGCGGCCCAGTTGATCGCCGAGCCGAGCGAGGTGGATCGGTGAGTGACGTTCGAGGCGCTGGTCCAGCAGGAGATGAACCGGCCTACCTTGCCGTAGCTGTTGTCCAGGACCGCATGGGGAATGCCCAGCAGCACGGACAGGATATGGGTGTGGAGCCGGTCGGTGACGATGGCGCGACCCGAGGAGAGTAGCCGGGTCCCTCGCCGGACTCGCGCGTCGGCGGCGGCCCGGAACGCGCCGAACCGCGCGGCCTGCGGGCCGTGCGCGGCGATCGCGCCGGCGACGCCCCCGGCGCGGGCGAGGTGAAGCTCGAGCTTAGGTTCCTCCAGCCAGTCGGCGACTCTTACATTGGCGCCAAGGTCGCCCTGGTCGGTCATTTCCACCCGCTCAATGTCAGTCCGCAGCAGACAAAGCACGTCGACATCCGGTCGTCGCGGGCGGGCGATCGGACCGATGAAAAACGCCATGTCTGGAGAGAGGATCGTCTCGCATTGGAAGTGGCGCTGGGCGAGCTCGAACGACTCCTTGTCGCGAACCAGGAGCGTGAAGGCGCCGTGCGCCTCAATAAGGCGTGCGGCTTCGTCCAGTTTTTCGGGCGATGAGAAGTGAATCGACTGCGGCAGCTGGATGAGCTGTCGGCCACGGGTCAATTCCAGCAGCCGGTTTCGGAAGGTCTGATGGTGGGGCCAGATGTCGCCGAAATTGCCGCCGCCGTGGATGAAGATCGGCCCGCGGGGGCAGCGCTCCAGCAACTCGGTCATCGAGAAGTCGGCGATTGAGCAGACATATGAAGGCGGCCGCGGCGCGTGGCGGCGGAAATAGGCCATCTCGCCGGCCCAGATCGCTGAGTCGCCGACGTTCGCATGGTTGGGGAAATCGACGAGCGCATAGGGCTCGTCCAGGGTGAACGGCTCCAGCGCCCGTCTCGCGATCTTGCAGAGATCATCGATCAGGCAAGCATCCGTCGCCATCAGGCAAACACCTCCAGAACTGGCCGCGCCGTCGAGAAAACGGCTGCGGCTGGAGCGGTACTGCCTCGGGCTTGGCGCCATCGGGGCGGTTCGGCAACCCTCGCCCTCTGGTGAAGCTTCCACTTTTACTCAACCGCCTCCAACCTGACACGAGGCGCCCCTATCGCGTCAGAAATGGGCGGCAAGCTGGTCATTCGCTCCAGACGCATGATTGTCTTTGCCTAGGGTCGCGCAGCCCCCGAATGTCGGGCGCTTCCAAGGAGACCGCGGACGCGAATGCAACGATCTCCGAGATTGTCGCGTCGGGCTTCGGCGTCGGTATTGTGGTCGTTCGTGCGCTTCGCCAGCGACCAGGTGTTCAATTTCCTGGTCTTCGTGACCATGGCGCGGCTGTTGCCGACCGAGGACTTCGGCCTGTTCATCGTCGCCCTGGTCTATGCGGAGGTGGGCAAGATCATCGCCTCGGGCGGCTTGGTGAGCAGCCTCTACCGGGCGCCGGAGATCACCCCCACGCTGGCGGACACGGTATTCTGGAGCAATCTGCTGCTCGCGCTCATCGTCGCCGTCGCCGGCCTCGTCCTGCAGGGCCAGATCGCCGCGGCGCTGGGCCGGCCGGAAGGCGCAAGCGTCATCGCGGCCTTGGGCTTCGTGGTGCCGATCACCGCCTTGGGCGCCAGCCACATGTCGCGCAACCTGCGCGACTTCGGTCACAAGTCGCTGGCCCTGCGATCGCTGCTGAGCGGTGTGATCGGCGGCGGTCTGGCGATCCTGGCGGCGCTCAACGGGTTTGGCGTCTGGAGTTTGGTGGTCCAGCGCTACGTCACCGAGACGATCAGCACGATCGTCGCCTGGATGTCTTTCCGCTGGCGGCCCAGCTTCCAGTTCTCGCTGCAGACCCTGCGCCGGCAATTGCCGCTCGGCGGCAATGTGGCTGCCTCCCAATTAGTCATCCTGTTCATTTCGCGCTCTCAGGACGTCATCGTTTCGCGGTCGCTGGGGGCGAGCGCGGTGGGGATCTATCGAACCGCCTGGAAGTCGGTCGAGCTGATCGCCCAGGGCACCATCATGCCGTTCTCGACGGTGTCGCTGCCAACCTTGGCCAAGCTGCAGTCCGATCCCGCCGCCTTCCGAAACGCCTATCTGCGGATCGTGGCCGTCAGCGGGGCGATCTCCTTCCCCTGCATCGTTGGCTTTGGCCTGCTGGCCGATCAACTCATCCCGCTCATCTATGGGGCGCAGTGGGAGCCCAGCGTCCCGGTGGCCCAGGTGCTGACCTTCCTGGTGGTGCCATACGCGCTCAACTTCTTCGCCGATCCAGCGCTGACGGCGATTGGCCGCGCCGACGTGATCTTCCGGCTGGCCCTGGTCCAGTTGGCGGGCACGGTGGTGTTCTGCTCCCTGGCCGCGCCGTTCGGGCTGACAGCTGTCGCCGTGGCCTATGTGGTCAGATCGTATCTGACCCTGGTCCTGCAACTTTGGCTGTTCAGTCGCGCGACCAGCGTCAGACCTCTTGTCGTGCTTCGAGCGATCGCGCCGCCGGTGGCGGCGGTTGCGACGATGGCGGTGGCCGTCCTGCTGCTAGGGCTGGCCAAGTCCCAGTTCGCCAATGCCTGGGTGTTCGTGGTCTGCGCGGCTTTGCTAGGCGCGGCCGTCTATGGGCTGGCCTTGGGATTGATGGTCGGCGCCAAGGTTCGTGGCCAGGCCCTGGCCCACGTGCGCGGCTTCATCGCCGAACGACGAGGCTAGCGGCGAGCAGGTCGAAATTGTCCAGCGCCCGGCTCTTGGCCCGCTGCACCGCCAGCGCCTGGGCCGGCTGAGAGTCGGCCGCCACCCGCCAGAGGGCCGTGGGATCAAGAGTACAGGTCTCGACCGGCGTCAGCGGGATGGAGAAGGTCTCGGCCGCCGCGCGCAGCTTTGGAGTGCCATCGTCGAGAATGACGATCGGACGACCGGCGATCAGCGAGAAGATCACCGCATGGAGGCGATTGGTCAGCACCAGGGCGGCCGAGGCGTAGAGGCGGGTATAGTCCGCCAACGTGTGGCTGGCGGTGATCGTGATCCGCAGGTCTGGTCGAGCGGCCGTCAGGGCCGCAGCGATCTGATCGCAGACTTCAGTGTCCATGCCGGGCCGCGCGTCGTGGGCGAGCAGGGCGATGTGCTGGACGCCCAGGACGTCACAGGCCTGGATCGCCAGCCGGCAGAGCGGCTCAATCCCCACGCTGCGGCGTTCCGAAGCGTCGGCGCAGGGGGCGATGATGATGCTCGGCTCGCCGCCGACCCGGCGCAGATCGTCGTGAAGCGGGGAGGGTGTGAATGCGAGATCGGCGGTCAGAACCGGTGCAACGCGTTCGCCGGCCAGGGTCTCCACGGCGGTCTTCGAACCCTCGTCGCGAACCGTCACCAGGCTGGCCCCTTGGAAGATGCGCCGCCAGACCTGCCTGCGGCTGGCGCTGTGCAGCTCATCGACCCCGCAGCCCAGGATGGCTGAGCGCCCGCCAGTCAATCGCGCCCATCCCATCAGCGCCGCCAAGCTGACCAGAGCGGGCAAGGAGGTGTTGTCGCGCACCATCTGGCCGCCGCCAATCATCACCAACGATCCCCGGCCAGCTCTCGCCCAGTCCAACGGCGCCTTGCCGTCGAGCACCGAGATGGCGTGCAGGCCAAGCTGGGTTTGAACTTCCGCGGCCGGGGCCGCCCACTGGCGAACCTTCACGTCCTTGACGCCAAGACTACGCCTGACGCCGTAGGCGCACTGCAGCAGCAGCGCCAGGTCCCCGACGTTGTGCAGATCGCCCGAGGAGATGATCACCGACTTTGGGGGGACGCTCACGGGGCGCGATATCCGATCAGTTCGGGTCCCGAGCAGCGCAGGTTCGGCATCTGGCGGTTCTCTCTCAAGGGAGTGTCTTCACGGTCAGAAAAGCCAAGCTTGTCTAGGGGTTGCAATCTGGCGCGCCGATTTCCCGAAATTCCTCGAACCGCCCGGAAGTGCGGCAGGGGCGCCTGTGAACGGGCCAGGGACGCGGGCGGGCTTCGAATTCCGCTGGTCAGGTTTCCTGTTGGTTGATCCAGGTGACCGCCGTGGGTCTAACTGTCGTCGATGGCAGTTTATCCTCGTCCCATTGTGTCGGCGGGCAACCCCTTTGAGGGCGTTCCGGGATGATCGTGGGTACGCTGAATGTGAAGTATAGCCCGAACCTCGGCGACGGCCTGCTGGCCGAATGCCTGGAGGCCGAGTTGCG
Source organism: bacterium (assembly GCA_030824495.1). Lineage (GTDB taxonomy): Bacteria > Pseudomonadota > Alphaproteobacteria > Caulobacterales > Caulobacteraceae > Phenylobacterium. The sequence goes on along the minus strand of JAVBXP010000012.1, from coordinate 91,905 downwards.
CTCGGTGGGCGTCGAGACCAGATCCATCGATCTTGCGGGCCGCACGGCCTATGGCGAAGGCCTCAAGCACCGCCGTGCGATCCTCGCGCTGCTGGAGCACGCTCCGGGGATTGTGCGTCAGGTCGGGGTCGGCGCGGCCTTGGGCTTTACCGTGCAGCGGCGCCTTCGCCCGCAATGGCGCGAAGCGTTTGGCGGGCTCGACGCTCTGGTGCTTGGCGGCGGCAATCTGCTGGCCGACGCTGATCTCAATTTCCCCACCAAGATCGACGGCGCCCTGGCCGAGGCGGCCATCGCCCGCATTCCGCTGGGCGTCTATGGCGTCGGGGTTTCCGACAACTGGTCGCGACGTGGGCAGGCGCTGTTCGAGCGAGCTTTTACCGGTAGCCGCATAACCCACGTCGCCGTTCGCGACGAGCTGTCCAAGGCGATCTGGGATCGCCGGCTTGGCCCGGCCGGCGTGCCGCCGGCGCAAGTGTGTCCCGACCCGGCGGTGCTGGCGGGGCGGCACTTTCAAGCCGTCGCGAAGCCTCCCGGTCCGCCGCGGATTGGGCTTGGCCTGACCGACCCCCTGGCGCTGCGCTACCACACCGCTGATCGATCGTTGCGCGAGGAGGCCCTGGCCGACTGGATGGCCCAGCTGGTCAAGGCGATGGCCGCGAAAGGCTGGCAGGTTTGCCTCTTCACCAATGGCAGCCCGGAAGATCGCGCCTACCTTCAGAAGGTCGCACCGCAACTCCAGGCCGCCGGAGGGGACGTGGTTTCGGTGACGCCAGCTTTCGCCACACCGGCTGATTTGGCCGGCTTCATTTCGGGCCTGGACCTCGTCATGGCCCACCGTATGCACGCCTGCATCGCCGCCTACGCCTATGCCAAACCCCACATCGGCTTTGCCTGGGATGAGAAGTTGCGGAGCTTTTTCAACGCGGTCGGACGCGATGAATTCGTCGCCGATGCGGGGCGTGTCCCTGTTTCCGATCTCGTGGCGCTTGCAGACCGGGCGCTGGCCGAGGGGATCGCGCCAGGATCCCATGCTGCTTGCGTCGGGCGGGCCCGGACCGAGATCGCCCGTCTGGTCGCGTCCTTTGATTCAGCGCGTGCGACTGACGTTGCGATGGTGGCCGCCCAATGATCCGCCGCATCGTCGTCATCAACGACTCGTCGGTCGCCAAGGGCGGCGCCACCGGCCTGGCCTTGGCGTCGGCCCTGGCGTTCCGCCGTCAAGGTTTGCCGGTGACGCTGTTGACCGGCGACCAGGGCGTGAACGAGGAATTGGCGGAGGCCGGCGTCGAGGTCGTGGCTCTGGGCCAGGAGCGCCTGATGGCCTCGCCCATGCACCAGGTGCTCTTTTCCGCGCTCTATAATCGTGCGGCTAAGGAGATGGTCAGCAACTGGATCGCGGCCAACGATGCGCCTGGAACGGTCTATCATCTGCACGGCTGGGCGCAGATCCTGTCGCCGGCGGTTTTCCATGCGTTGAAGCCGGTGGCCGACCGACTGGTGCTCTCGGCCCACGATTTCTTCCTGGTCTGCCCCAACGGAGCCTACGCCTTTTTGGGCAGTGGGGCGGTCTGTCCGCTCAAGCCGATGTCGGCGGCCTGCGTCGGCTCCAACTGCGATCGACGCAGCTATGCCCATAAGCTTTGGCGAGTGGCGCGGCAGGCGGTTCGCCAGTCGGTGTTCGACCTCAAGCGCTATGCTCCACCGGTGCTCGCGATCCATGAATCCATGCGCGCCTATCTGGTGCGCGGCGGGATGCCCGACGAGGCGATCGAGACTCTGCCCAATCCGGTCCGGCCGTTCCTGTCCGAGCGGGCGCCGGCCGAGGACAATCGCGAATTCCTGTTCATTGGCCGGCTGGAGGACGGCAAGGGGCCAGACCTGGCGGCGGCGGCGGCGAAGCGCGCCGGCGTGTTGCTGCGGATCATCGGCGATGGCCCCATGCGCGCAAGGTTGGAGCGCGACTACCCGAACGTGATCTTTTCCGGCCGCAAGAGTTGGGAGGAGATCGGCCCCTTGGCGCGGCAAGCCCGGGCTCTGGTGATGCCTAGCCGCTATCCAGAGCCCTACGGACTGGTGGCGGCTGAGGCTTTGTGGAGCGGGTTACCGGTGATCGCGGCGCAGACGGCGTTCCTGGCGCCGGACATCGTCAGGGCCGGCGCAGGCCTCGCCTGTGATCCACGGGATGAAGAGGCCATGGCGGCGGCCATGCTGCGGCTGATGGATGATGATGTGGCCCGGGAGATGAGCACCCAGGCCTTCGAGAACACCCGGCGGATCGGGCTCAGCCCTGAAGCGTGGATCGAGGGGCTGTTGGAGGCCTATCGAGGCAGACTTGGTTTGCAGGCGTCGAATGACGTCGCGGCCTAGGCTTGCACTTTTGCTTTGACGAGCGCGACGCTTTCAATAATTAACGAAATTAATTGTTATATATCCATCATGAAGTGCTGATTGGGTTCGTGGCGTATCTGCGCCGCAAGCCGTAGATGGCGGACTGTCGCCGATTCTCTACTAATGTGGCGCTCGTTCATCCTGCGAATGATCCACTGTGGTTGCGCTTGTTGCCTGCTGCACCTCTGGGCAGTTTTTGAGCGCGGCGCCAAGCGAGCGGGCGCCTTCGACGGATCGGCCACAAATCGATTAGCTCGCGCCTAACCTTGTTTGACTTCGAGCGAGCGCCTGCGACGGTTGTGTAGGGGCGTACTCGGTTTCACACTTCCTAGAGGTGGATTGATGTCGCAGACCAAGGTTTTCCAGACTGATCTGGCCGCGGTTGGCCAGTCGTCGCGTTCGCGAAAACTAGAAGAACGCGATCTTGAGTACTTCCTGAACGCCTTATTGGCGGCAGGGGCGCTGTTGTTTCTCGCTCCGCTGATGATCGTCATCTCACTGATGGTCTTCCTACACGATGGCGGACCCATCTTCTTTGCTCACCGGCGAGTGGGACGGGGCGGCAGATCGTTTCCGTGCCTGAAGTTCCGCAGCATGGCGACCGACGCTGAAGCGCGGCTCGAAAAGCTGCTCGCCACCGATCCGGAGGCGCAGCAGGAATGGGCGGCGAGCCACAAGCTGCGCGCTGACCCGCGCATCACCCGCATCGGCGATTTCCTGCGCCGCTCGAGCCTTGATGAGCTGCCCCAGCTTATCAACGTGCTTCGCGGCGAGATGAGCCTGGTCGGGCCGCGGCCGGTGGTGCATGCCGAGTCCGCCCATTACGGACACTGGTTCGAGAGCTATTGCTCGGTGCGCCCCGGCATCACCGGGCTTTGGCAAGTGAGCGGCCGCAGCGACGTCTGCTATCGTCGGCGGGTGGCTCTGGACGTCCTCTATGTCCGGCGCAAAAGTCTGGCGATGGACTTCGGCATCCTTGTCCAGACGGTGCCGGCGGTGCTGCTGCACCGTGGTTCCTGCTAGCTTCCAAGCCCCGTCGGGGCGAACCCTTGAGTGACCCGTGTGGCGTTGTGGACCTACGACTTCCTTGACCGGCTCGGCGTCGTCACGCACGTCCGCTATTCGGACGGGGCCTACGCCAATCACGCCGCGACCATCGAAAAGCTGGGATACCTCGGCCTGAAGTACGTGCGCGACACCGCGCCCAAGGTCGCCAGCAACCTGCCTTACAAACGATACTTGGATGCCGGAATCCGCTTCAGCATGAGCTGTTCGCCGAATGGCGCGGCGATGACCGACGCCTCGCAGGTGGGCGAGGTTCTCGATCGGATCCTGGCGCGGTTTCCAGACGCCTTGGGGATCGACTACCTGGAGGGGCCAAACGAGCCGAACAACCAGCCGATCACCTTCGGCGGGGTCAAGGACACCAAGACCAGTTTCACCGCCGTGACCGCCTATATGGAGGCGCTGCACGGCGCCATGCGCGCGCGTCCGGCCTTCGCGAAGATCCCCTTGCTCGGCGTGGCCAACTATCCGCGGCTCGAGGTCCGCTCGGATATGGACAACGAGCATCCCTACCCGAAAAGCGGCGCCCAGCCGGGTCCGTCACTCGCCAAGACCATGGCCGGCAGGACGCGGCCGGTGGTGATGACCGAGTTCGGCTACAACACTGGTCCGGTCAGCAAATGGCCCACGCCGGTCGACGAATACACTCAGGCCCTGCTGCTGTTGAACGGCGTTTTTGACGCGGTCAGTCTCGGAGTGCGGCGGATCTATATCTACGAGCTGCTCGACGAAAAGGCCGACCCAGAGTTCAAGGTCCCCAATTTGCATTGGGGAATATTCAAGTTCGGCGGATCGCCCAAGGTGGCGGCGACCGCGGTGCGCAACCTCACCCGTATCCTGGCGCCGGAGCGTGCGGCCGGGGAGGCGGCAAGCGTGCTGCCACAAGTGTCGGGTCTGCCCGCCACGGCCAAGCACATGGTTCTTCAGAAAGGCCCGACCAAGGTCCTGGTGGCGCTGTGGAACGAACCCGACATCTGGGATGAGGTCGCCAACAAGCCGCTGATGGTCACCCCAAGCGAGGTGACCCTGAGCTTTCCCGCAGCGAAGCAGATCAGGCTGTTCGACCCATTGAGCAGTGATGAACCGGCCAAGACGTTAGGCCCGGGCACGTCCTGCTCGGTTCGGTTGGGCGCCTTCCCTCAGATTGTGGAAATCACCGCCTAGCAATTCTTGAGCCCTTGCGGCGGGGCGCCTTCCCTTTGGGCAATTTGCACGAGGTGGCTCGTAACGTCGCGCCGCGCCTTGTTGTTTCGGTTGTATCGTCCGACCGATTGTAACGCCGGTATGTGGTTAACTGGCTGAGGATCGGGGAACGCCCTCCAGGAGGCGGACGATGTCGGCGCGACGCTCGGTCGCTTGGATGGCGGCGGCTCAGGGAAGCTATTTCGCCCTCCAATTCGGCGGCTCGATCATCCTCGCCCGGCTGCTCAGTCCCCATGACATGGGCGTCTTCGCTATCGCCCTGGCCATGGTCGCCTTGCTGGCCCTCGTTCAGGCGTTCGGCCTGGGTAGTCTGATCGTCCGCGAGACGCGCCTGGAGCCCAGCCTCGCGGCTACGGCGTTCACGATCAATGCGTTGCTGGGCCTGCTGCTGGCGGCGGCCATTTCTGGCCTTGGCCTGTTCGGCGCGGCGTTGCTGCACGAGGACGGCGTGCGACGAGTCCTGCTGGTGCTGGCCCTCCAGCCACTCATTGCGATCGTCGAGTTCCTGCCGGCGAGCCGGTTGGAACGGGAGGGCGACTTCAAGACGCTCGCGCTGGTGAAGACGGTCCGCTCGGCCCTCGCCACAACGATCACCGTCCTGCTCGCCTTCAGGGGCTTCAGCTATATGAGCCTGGCCTGGGGGCAACTGGCCGGCGCGGCGTTCAACGCCTTGGCGCTCAGCATCCTGGCCGCGCGACATGTCAGTTTCCGGGTCTCGCTGAAGGAGTGGCGGGCCGTCAGCCGGTTCGGCGGCCAGATGCTGGCGATTTCGGGCGTGAACAATCTGGCCGATCGGCTGGCCGAAATCCTGCTCGGGCGGATCATCGATCTTGCTGCGCTGGGGCTCTATTCCCGGGCCTCGTCGATGTTCAATTTGCTTTGGAACAACATCCACATCGTCATGGCGAGGATACTGCTGGTCGACTTCGCCGACCTGGCCCGGCGAGGCATACCGTTGCGGGAGCGATATCTGCGGGTCGTGGCCTTGATGACGGCCATTCTCTGGCCCGGCTTCGCTGGCTTGGCCATTCTATCTGGCCCCTTCATTCAGATTGTCTATGGTCCCCAGTGGATCGGAGCGGCCTTACCGCTCACCATGCTTTCGATCGCGGGCATGGTGCTGGTTTCGATCACCATGACCTGGCAGGTTTTCGTGGTTTCGAAAGAGACTGACCGCCAGGCGAAGATCGAGTTCGTGCGCTCGGGGGTGGGGTTGGCGCTCTTCACCGCCGGCAGCTTCGTCAGCCTGTCCACCGCCGCGGCGAGCAAGATCGGCGACGCGCTCTTTTCCTACTTTCTCTACCGCCCGCATCTGGAGCGTATGACCGGCGCCAGCCGCGCCGATCTCGTGCCGATCTACCGTAGCAGCGCCTTGGCCACCCTGGCGGCGATCGCGCCGGCGATGATGCTGATGGCTGTGTTTCGCGGCTCCCCAACCACGCCTGCGCCCTATATCGGCATGGTGGTCGTTCTCGGCGTCGGTCTATGGTTGGTCGCCCTGCGGCGGCTGCGCCATCCGCTGCATGACGAGATATCCAAGGCGGCGCGCAGGCTGGCTCGACGTCCCTCGCAGCCGGACCCCGACTTCTTCACCTCCACGCGCGGGTTGGCGCGGCAGTACAAGCAGCGCTACCCGCGGTTGGCCCGACTGCTCGACCGCATCTACGACTCCAGGCTCGCCTCAAGCCAGGCGCTCGCGCGTCTGCGGCATGATGCGGCCAGCGGGGCGGCGCGCGATGTGTTGATCGTCGGCGTCGAGTCGCCAAGTCGGCCCGGCGACATGGCGAGGGTGGCTGAACGGCTGAAGCTGGGTCGCCATCGCGCCAGCGTATCGATCACGCCGATGGGGGATCGCGGCAAGTTCGCGAATGCGGATGTGGCGATCGCCGCCGCGCCGGCCCCCTTGGACAGTTTCGACTGGCTGATCATCGCCGATGACGACATCGCCTTCGAGCCGGGCTTTCTCGACGATTTCATCGCCGCCAGCGAGGCGGCAGGACTGTCGATCGCCCAGCCGGCGCATCGGTTCGATTCCTACGCGAACTTCGGGCTCACTCATCGCCGCTGGGGCGCGCTGGTTCGCGAGACCCGCTTTGTCGAGATCGGTCCGCTGACGGCGTTTCGGCGCGAAACCTTCGCCGACTTGATTCCCTTCCCGCCGTCGCGCTGGTGCTACGGCATCGACGTCTACTGGGCGGCGGTGGCGCAGCAGATGGGCTGGCGGATGGGTATCGTCGACGCCACGCCGATTGGCCATTTGCGGCCGGTCGCCACGGCCTATGACGCAGCCGGCGCGATTACCGAGGGACGTGAGCTTCTGGCGCGCTTTGGGGTGTCGGTGGACCGTAAAGGGATCCTCGACGGAGGGCGGATCGCGCTAGCTTGGCGGAGGTGATGCTTTGGTTTCCGCGGTCGTCGGCGCCAGCCGCCCCGAGCACCCCAAGAAAACGCCGCGGCCTCGGACCTCGTCGTCGTCCTGAGCTCTTCCGCCAAGCGCCGCGCCGACGGGCTTTAGCTCGACTGAGTGGTGTCGGGCAGGCCCAGGATGCGCTTGGAGATGATGTTGTTCTGGATCTCGACCGAGCCGCCATAGATCGACATCGCCTTGCCGCCGAGCCAGCTGCGCACGCTTTCGATTTCCTCCGGGGCGAAGGTCTCGCCCTCCCAGCCTAATCCCTGGTGCCCCATGATTTCCAGAGTCAGCTCCGCCCGTGTCTGGGCGACGTTGGTGGCGGAGTTCTTCAAGATAGAGGCGGTCGTGGTGGCGCCCGAGGCGTCCTTCGATTCCGCCGCCACCCGGGCCAGGGTCAGGCCGTGGACCTTGGCGTCCATCAGGTGTTTGGTCAGGCGGGTGCGCAGATCGGTGTCGGCGATGCGCCCATCGGCGTCGAGCTCGACATAGCGCTTTGCGACGTCTTGCAGCGCCTGGGGCTTGGGGCCAGTCGAGCCGCCGGTCTGGCTGGCGCGCTCGTGCTGCAGCAGCCGCTTACCCACCGTCCAGCCGCCGTTGAGCTTACCGAGCAGCCCGTCCTTGGCGGCCTTCGCCTCGGTGAAGAAGGTCTCGCAGAACGGCGAGGCGCCGGCGATCAGCGCGATGGGGCGGGTTTCGATGGCCGGCTGATGCATGTCGATCAGCATGAAGCTGATGCCGTCATGCTTTTTCGCGGTCGGGTCGGTGCGGACCAGAGCGCCGCACCAGTCGGAATACTGGGCGCCTGAGGTCCACGTCTTCTGGCCGGTAATCACCCAGTGGTCGCCGGCGTCCTCGCACTTCATCTGTAGCGAAGCGAGGTCGGAACCGGCATTGGGTTCGGAGTAGCCGACGCACCAGCGGACGTCGCCGCGCACGATCGGCGGGATGTGCTGGCGCTTCTGTTCCTCGGTCCCATAGTCGAGGATCGTCGGGCCGATCATGGTCACGCCCATGCCGTGCGTCAGCGGATTGAAGGCGCCGATCCGGGCCATTTCCTGTTGCAGCACGCGCGCCTTTTGCGGCGAGAGGCCCCCACCACCGTACTCGGCCGGCCAAGTCGGCGTTCCCCAGCCCCGGGCGCCCATCGCCTGTTTCCAGGCCAGGAGGTCGCCCTCGGGAACCAGGCCATCCATCAGCGCCGAAGCCACGCCAGGACGGCCGCGCAGGGAGGCCGGGAAGTTCGCTTCCAGCCAGTCCTTAGCCTCGGTGCGGAATGTCTCAAGCTCGAGGCCGCCAGCAGTGTCCGCCATGTCGATCTCGCTTCCAGACTAGTGCGTTTGTGATTCAGTCTTTTCCTTTTAGGAGCCGTGTCGGCGACGACAAGATTCACGTCGCGGCAAGCAGGCGCCATTTGATGGGTTGCTCTGCGATCACAGCGCGCCCGCACGCCCTCGTATGGACGGCCTCATTCGGTTAAATGGCGCTCATCCGGCCCGGCCGTGGGCCGGCTGGTAGGCCTAGCCACGACGTGCGTGAGCCATCTTCCGCGCCGGCCGCTGCTGAAGCACGTTTCGCATCGCAAAACTGGAATGGATGCGGGCGACCCCTGGCAGGCGCGAAAGGATGTTGGTGTGGATGGCTTCGTAGGCCGCCGCGCTCGCGGCTGAGGCGCGAAGGATGTAGTCGGCGTCGCCGGTCATCAGGAAACACTCCTCGATCTCTGGATGCTCCCGCACCGCAGCTTCGAAGCGCTTCAAGTACTCTTCGGTCTGCTTTTCGAGCGTGAGCCGAACTATGGCGATGATTCCACCGTCCTCCGCGGGGCCAGCGATGATGGCTGTGTAGCCCTGGATGACGCCGCGCTCTTCCAGGATTCGAATGCGTCTCAGGCAGGCAGACGGGGAAAGCCCGACCTCGGCTGCAAGCTCGCTGTTGGGTCTTCTTCCATTGAGGCGAAGCAAGCGGATCAAGCTGCGGTCAAGGCTGTCGATGGCGGTTGTCATAAGTTCGAATGATATTGTGAAATGTTCGAATTGTGCGGAAAAACTGGGGGAATCTGCGGCAACAAGGCAGATAGTTCGAATAGTCTTCGAATATCGTCGTGCTCCAACGTCAGCGGTGCGGAGCGGCGACATGGTTCGAGAAAGTTGGGAGATCGCGACATATGAGGGCGGTCATCTCACCATCGACCTGGCCGCCATCCGGACGAATTATGCAGTCATCGCGGCCCGGGTTGCGCCTGCGCGCGTCGCCGCGGTGGTCAAGGCCGACGCCTATGGACTGGGGGCGGTTGCGGTCGTGCAGGCTCTTGTTGCTGAGGACTGCCGCGACTTCTTTGTCGCCCATCTTGCCGAGGCGCTGGAGCTGAAGCCGTTTTTGCCCGCCGATGCACATCTCTATGTGCTGAACGGATTGCCGCCCGGCGCAGAGGCGGCGTGCGCTGCAGCCGGTGTGCTGCCGGTCTTGAACTCCTGGGAGCAGGCGATGGCTTGGCGCGACCTAGCTGTCCGTCAGCAGCGCCGGTCGCCGGCCGTGTTGCAGATTGACACCTGCATGTCGCGGCTGGGGCTTTCGCCGGAGGATGTGGCGCGCTTGGGCGAAGTCCCCGCCTTTTTTGATCAGGTCGAGATCAAGCTGGTGATGAGCCACCTTGCTTGCGCCGACATGCCAGGAGCCCTGGCGAACCAGGAGCAACTGGCGCGGTTCGAGGCCTTGGCTGGGCTGCTGCCGCCAGCGCCGCGCTCGCTCGCCAACTCTGCAGGCAGCTTTGTTGGTCCAGCCTTCCACGGCGACCTCGTTCGCGCTGGCCTGGCGCTCTACGGCGCGGGTCCGTTCGAGGGGATGGCCAGCCTGATGCAGCAGGCGGCCCGCCTCGATGCTCGCGTCATCCAGGTCCGAACCGTCCAGCCCGGAACCGGCGTCGGCTATGGTCTGACCTTCACGGCGAGCCGGAACACGCAGATCGCGACGGTGGCCGTCGGTTACGCCGACGGCTGGCCGCGCCGCCTGGGCGGTCGCGGGGCGGCCTACTTCAAGGGCGTTCGCTTGCCGATCATTGGCCGTGTGTCGATGGACAGCATGACCCTGGATGTGACGGCGTTGGCCAATGGCGCTTTGACGCCTGGCGACACTGTCGAGCTGATCGGCCCGCATCAGACCCTGGAAGACGTGGCGGCCGACGCCGACACGATCACCTACGAGATCCTCACCAACCTCGGACGCCGCTATCGGCGCACCTATGTCGGTGAGACGGTTCATCCTCCATTGGAAGTCGTCGCATGAAGGTCGCAGTCCTGGGCGCTGGGGTCGTCGGAGTGACCTCGGCCTACTATCTGGCCAAGGCCGGGCACGAGGTGAGCGTGATCGACCGCCAGCCGGCCGCCGCGTTGGAGACCAGTCACGCCAATGCGGGTGAGATTTCGCCGGGCTACGCCTCGCCCTGGGCCGCGCCGGGCATTCCAGCCAAGGCGGTGAAGTGGCTGCTAATGGATCATCCGCCGCTGATCCTGCGGCCGAAGCTTGATCCGGCGATGATCGGCTGGCTGCTGGCCATGCTGCGCAACTGCACGCCGGCGCGCTACGCGCTGAACAAGGCGCGGATGGTGCGGCTGGCTGAGTACAGCCGCGATCAGCTGATCGATCTGCGCGCCGCGACCGGCATCAGCTACGACGAGCGCATGCGTGGCACGCTGCAACTGTTCCGCACGCAGCACCAACTCGACGGCGTGGCCAAGGACATCGAGGTGTTGAGGGCGGGGGGCGTACCCTTCGAGGTGCTGGACCGCGCAGGGTGCATCGCCGCCGAGCCTGGATTGGCCAATGCGCGCGACACGCTCGTTGGGGGCTTGCGGCTACCCAACGATGAAACCGGCGACTGCTTCATGTTCACTACCGCCCTTGCCAAGCTCGCCGCCGACCTGGGGGTGGACTTCCAGTACGATACCGCGATCAACGGCCTGCGGACGGAGGCGGGCCGCGTTTCTGCGGTGGCCACGAGCCGAGGCGAGGTAAAGGCGGACGCCTATCTCGTCGCGCTGGGCAGCTATTCGCCGTTGCTGGTGAGGCCGCTCGGTTTGCGCCTGCCGGTCTATCCGGTGAAGGGCTACTCGATCACGGCGCCGATCGCCGACGCCGAGCGGGCTCCGGTCTCGACCCTGCTGGACGAGAGCTACAAGATCGCGATCACTCGGCTGGGCGACCGCATCCGGGTCGGGGGGATGGCGGAGATTTCAGGCTATACCAACGACCTTCACCCCGAACGGCGGCGCACGCTCGAGCATTCGCTTGGCAGCCTGTTTCCGGGCGCCGGGACGGCCCGCGATGCGACCTTTTGGTCGGGCCTCCGTCCGATGACGCCTGACGGCACACCCGTCATCGGCGCCACGAAAATCGACAACCTGTTTCTCAACACCGGGCACGGCACGCTCGGTTGGACGATGGCCTGCGGTTCAGGGCAGGTCATCGCCGATCTGATAGGCGGGACCGCGCCGGCCATCGACACGTCCGACCTGTCGATCTCGCGCTACAGCGCATGATTTTGTCGCGGCCAGCATATAGATCGGCCGCACCTGGCTCTCAACACACCCACAAGGAACACTTCCAATGAGCATCGAACGCATCGGCTCCGGCCCTCGCATGAGCCAGGCCGTCATCCATGGCGATACGGTCTATCTGGCTGGTCAGGTCGGGGCTCCGGGCGAGAGCGTGACGGCGCAAACCAAGGCCGTGCTGGCCTCGGTCGAGGCTCTGTTGGCTCAAGCCGGCAGCGACAAATCCAAGATCCTCAGCGCCACCATCTGGCTGGCTGACATGGCCGACTTCGCCGAAATGAACGCGGTCTGGGACGTCTGGGTTGACGGCAAGGACGCCCCGGCGCGCGCGACCGGCGAGGCCAAGCTGGCGACTCCGGACTACAAGGTCGAGGTCATCGTGGTCGCCGCGCGCGGTTGATAACCGGCGTGGGTTCGGCCCAACCGCGACGAGCGGTCGGGCCGAACGCGCGGCTAGGCCTCCACCATCCGGTGCAGGAATTCAAGCTTGGCGACGGGCTCCAGCGGCCCGGCCTGTTTCACGACCTTGAAGGCGTCGTCGGCCGCTGTCAGCGTGTGGTCGATGTCGGCTTCCGTCATCGCCGCGCAGATGAACATGTTGTGCCAGGGGTGGAAGTAGACGCCGCGCTTCAGCAGCGCGTTGTTCCAGAGGTAGCCCTTGGCCGAGGTGGGATCGTCATCGAACATGATGAGCGGCAGTTGCGCCGGGCCGGTCTGGCGCAGTGCGAAGCCATGGCGGGTCGCCGACTCGTCGAGCCCGGCGCGCAGGCGCTCGCCCAGCGCGATGGTGCGTTCGAGGTAGTCGGTTCCGGAGATCAGCTTCAGAGTCGCCAGCGACGCGGCCATCGGCGCGGCCGAGAACCAGTACGATCCGGTGACATAGATGGTGGCGGCGGCCATCCGGGCGATTTCCGAGCCCAGCAGAGCCGAGATCGGGTGGCCGTTGGCGATGGCCTTTCCCCAGGTGGACAGGTCTGGTTTCACATCCACCAGCGCCCAGCTGCAGTCGCGGGCCAGGCGGAAGCCGGCGCGAACGTCATCGACAATCAGCAGGGCTCCGTGCTCGTCGCACAGTTCCCGCGCGCGGCGGGCATAGGCGGGGTCTGGCAGCTCCTGATCGATGAAGGTGTCATGCTTGATGGGAGCGGCGAAGATCGCCGCCAAGTCGCCGCCAGCGGCGCGCACAGCCGCTTCAAGGCTCTCGACATTGTTGTATTCGTAAAAGATCTGGTTGGCCCGATCCGACGCGGTCGTGCCGTTCTTCAATGGGGTGCACCACGGCGCGGCGCCGTGATAGGCGCCCTTGGCCAGCACGATGGTGCTCTTCTTGGTGTGATTGCGGGCGATCATCATCGCCATGGTGGTGGCGTCCGTGCCGTTCTTGCAGAACATCGCCCAGTCGGCATGGGTGACCTGTGCGGTCATCGCCTCGGCGAGCTGGACCATGGCTTCGCTAGGGCCGGTCATGGTGTCGCCCAGCTTGGCGCGGTCGAAATAGGCTTGGTCGATCTCGGCATGGGCATAGCCGAACAGGTTGGGGCCATAGCCGCACATGAAGTCGATGTAGCGGTTGCCGTCCACGTCCCAGAGGTGGGCGCCCTGGGCGCGCTCGAAGAACTGGGGGTAATCGTCGGGCAGCAGCATCACTGACTGGTGGCCATACATCCCGCCCGGAATGACCGCTTGCGCCCGCTCACGCAGGGCGCTGTCCTTGCTGTTCGTCCAAACCATATCGATCCCCTAAGATAGTTTTGACTATCCTATCTTTCTGGGCCTACTAATCAAGGACCGTCAGGGGAGGCGCGCAGCGATGAAGACCGGACTGTTGACCATTGGCTTGGTGACGCTGGACGTCGTGGCCAGCCCGATCGACGCCCTTCCGCAAGGCGAGGGCACGACCCTCATCCAGGGCATCGCCTGCGCGCCGGCAGGGACAGCTGGCGGCGCGGCCATGATTGCGGCGAGGCTTGGAGTTCCGGTCAAGCTCGCCTCCGCCTTAGGCGACGACCTGATCGGCCGGTTCGTCCGCATGGCGCTGGAGGAGAGCAAGGTGGATACCTCCCTGCTGCCGGTGCGCCCTGGCATGCCGACCTCGACAACCGTATTGGCGGTGGACTCCAAGGGGCGGCGACCCAACTTCCACGCTCTGGGGGCCGGGATGCTGGCCGCCGTCAACGACGAGGTCCTGGACGCTGCTCGACAGGCCCGGTTCCTCCACTATGGCGGCGTCGCTGGTCCCAAGCTCGACGGCGGTCCTGGCGCGAAACTTTTGCAGGCGGCTCATGAAGCCGGCGCAGTCGTCACCTGCGACCTGATCTCGCCCCAAGGCTCGGCCTTCGACGAGCTCAAACTATTGCTGCCCTTCGTGGACTATTTCATGCCCAGCGCGGCCGAGGCCCTGGCCTTGACGGGAACCGAAGATCTCGATGCTGCGGCGGACGTCTTCCTGGGGCTGGGGGCCAAGGCCTGCATCATCAAGAATGGCGGGCGCGGCTCTCACGTGGTGCTGCAGGATGGCCGCCATAGTCTGCCGGCCCATGTCATCACACCGGTGGACACCACCAGCTGCGGCGACTCCTATTGCGCCGGCTTCATCGCCGCGCTCTCTCGCGGGTGGGAGCCGCTTGAAGCCTGCCGCTTCGCCACGGCCACCGCGGCCCTCGTCGCCCAAGGCCTGGCGACGCTCGGCAAGCTTGAGAGTTTCGAAGCGACCGAGGCGGCGATGGCCGCCATGCCTCTTGGGGAGATCGGCTGATGGCTCAACCTATGACCGAAGATCAGCTGCGCGATCGAATGGCGCAGGTGATGAAGGCGATGGACGCGCGCGGCCTCAATCGTGGCACGTCGGGCAATGTCTCGGCGAGGTGCGGCGAGGCGATGTTGGTGACGCCCAGCGGGGTGTCGCCGGAGCGCTTGAGCGGGGACCAAATGGTGTTGGTGCAGCCCGACGGCTCGACCCCGGAAGGGGCGCTGCGGCCCTCCAGCGAGTGGCGAATGCATCAGCAGATCCTCAATCGCCGGCTCGACGCCAACGCGGTCGTTCACTGCCACTCGCGGCACGCCACCATACTGGCCTGCGCCGGACGGGAGATCCCCTCGATGCACTACATGGTGGCGGTGGGCGGCGGGGGCAGCGTGCCGGTCGCGCCCTACGCCACCTTTGGGTCCGTGGAATTGGCCGAGGCGGTTGTTGAGACGCTGGACGGCCGAGCCGCGGCCCTGATGGCCAACCACGGCCAAATCGTCGTGGCGAGGAACCTCGATTCCGCCCTGGCCATCACCGAGGAGATCGAAGAGCAGGCTGCCGTCTACTGGGGAACCTTGGCGATCGGCGGCCCCAAATTGCTGAGCGGGGAGGAGATGGATCTCATCCTCCAGCGCTTCCGAAGCTACGGCCAGAAGTCGTGAGCCTCGCGGCCGGCGTGCGGACGCCGCTGAGTCGTCGCGACGCCACGATCTCGCTCGGGGTTGGCGTCACCGCTCTGCTGATCGCCGGGTTGCAGCCCGTCATCCTTGGCGGGTTGGAGCGAGAAGGGCGATTGACGTCGTCGCAGATTGGTCTTGCCGCGACGGTGGAGCTTCTGGCCCTCGGCCTAGCCTGCGGTCTTGGCGCGGCTTTCCTGAAACCTGATCGCGTGCGGTTGAAGATGGCGGTGATCTGCCTGGCGCACGCCGCGACCATGTTCGCCACCACTTGGGCCAGCGGCTTTGGCGTCATCGCCGTCCGCGGCCTGGCCGGCATGTTTGCGGGCCTGATGCTATGGATGGCCATCAGCACGATCGCGCGCGCTGACCGGCCCGAGCGCGCCTCGGGCGTGTTCGTCACGGTTCAGACCCTGGCGCAATTGATCCTCGCCGCGGCCTTGCCAGCGACGGTGGTTCCGCAGTTCGGGATCAATGGAGCGCTAGCGGCCTTGGGTGTGATTTCCTTGCTGACCGCCGCCGCGGCCGCGATGGGGCCCGACCATTTCGCACCGCTGCCGAAGCCGGAAAAAGGTGGGCCAAAGCTCGGCTTGAGACCGTTGATCGGGCTGCTGGCGACCTTTCTCTTCATGGCCTTCATCGTCGCCTTGTGGGTCTACCTCGAACCTCTCGCCGAGCTTTCGGGCCTGACCCCGCAGCAGGCTGGTCTCGCGGTCGCCGTGGCGCTGGGGCTGCAGGTCGTCGGCGGGGCCGCGGCGACGCTCGCCGGACGCCGCTGGCGGCCAGCAGGCGTGCTGATCGTGGTCGGGCTTCTGAACGCGGTGATTATGGCGGTGCTTTGGGGGGGACCGAGCGCCATGGTGTTCATGATCGCCGTCGCGGCTTTCGGGTTCCTCTGGCTCTTCGCCTTGCCGTTCCAGACCCTGCTGCTGATCAAGCTCGATCCAAGCCGGCGGGCGGCCATGCAGCTTGGGACCGCTCAACTGTTGGGCAGCAGCTTCGGCCCCCTGGTCGCCTCGGTCGTCGTGGCCGACGGCGAGGTGCGCCGCGCCATCGCCCTGTCGGCGGTGTTGCTGGCCTGCGCAGTCGGCTTGATCAGCCTTTTGGCGGCCTCGGGCGCGACCCGCGCGCGGCTAGCTGATGGTAGTACAGGCTGACCATCCAGCTGACTTCCTCGGCGACCTTGTCGTCGTCGAGGCTGGGGTCCTCGATGATCATCTCCACGGCGGCGTAGGTCATCTGCTCGGAGAGGCGCATCGCTGTGCGCAGGTGCTCGTCGCTGACAGTCGGATAGGCGTCGCGAAGAGCGTCAAACATCCGGTCCAGGACCTTATTGCGCGAGGCGGTGCGAACCTCCTGCAGCATCGGCACGGCGCGGATCGCGCGCAGAATCCAGAGGCCGCCGGGCTGGCTCCGGGTGATGGCGATCACCTGCTTTTGGAGGATGAGGTTCTGTTCGACAGCTTCTTCGAGAGTGCGCGCTGCGGCGCCGCCCTGGTCCATCCACGCGAAAACCGCCTCGTCCTGGGCCTCCATGAGGCGTCGGGCGAGTTCGGAGATCAGCGCATACTTGTTCGGGAAGTAGCGATAGAGCGCCGGGGGAGTGAGGCCGGCCCGTTCGCAGACAAGATTGGTGGTCAGTCGCTCGAACCCCACCTCGGCCAAAAGCTCGCCGGTAGTCGCCAGAACGACCTCGTAGGTGTTTTTGCCCCGCGGCCGCGAAGGCAGCGACTTCGCGTCGAGGGACGGCGTTGTGACTGTAGCGGCCGAAGCCGGTGCGCGTTTCGCCATTTGATTCCGAGATCTCGCCGGATTGACGATCGCGAGTTCTATAGCAGGGCTAGGTTGCCGGGCGAAACGTCGGCGAAGCCCTGACGCGCGGGGCGCCAGGGCTCGCAGGTCCTAGTAGTGGTAGCGCAGGAACACACCAAGGCTGCGCGGCCGATTGTAGGTCAACAGGTCCTCGCCGAGGCTGTCGATGTTGGAGATCGACACGAAGTAGTCGTCGTTGAAGACGTTGCGGGCGAAGACGCCAGCCTCGATCGAGGTGTCGGGTGAGCGCCAGCTGGCCTGGGCCCCGGCGATCCAGACGCCGTCTTGCGAGAGACGATCGGCGTTGGAATTGTCAAAGTAGATCTTCGACGAATAGGCGGCGTCGGCGCTGGTCACGATCGAGGCGCCCGACGCCAGCGGGAAGGCGTAATTGACCGCAGCGTTGAAGGTCACCTTCGGCGACTGCGGCAGGCGGTTGTCGGTGAAGTCGTCGCCATCCGACTCGTATTCGCCGTACTTGGCGTTCAGCAGCGACAGGCCGGCGGTGATCGACAGGTTCTCGGTCGGGCGCGCGGTCAGATCGGCTTCGGCGCCGTAGACCTTGGAGCTGGCGGCGTTGTCGAGCACCAGCACGGTCAGGCCGTTGCGCAGGGCTTGGGCGAAGACCTGCTGGTTCTGGTAGTCGTAGTAGAAGGCCGACAGGTTCAGGCGCACGCGGCGATCGAACAGCTCGGACTTCACCCCGACTTCGTAGGCGTCGAGCGTTTCGTTGTCGTAAGGTTCGAGCTCTTCCGGGGTGGTCGCAAGGCCGCCGAAGAACCCGCCCGCCTTATAGCCGCGGCTGTAGGTAGCGTAGACGTTGACGTCGTCATTGACCGCGTAACGCAGGCCTAGGCGCCCCGACCAATCGGAGAAAGTCTTGCTCTGCTTGGATTCGAGCAGGATGATCGAGCCCTCGGCGGTGCTGCGATAATCGAAGTCCTTGTCGTCGGCGGACCAGCGCAGACCAACGGTCGCCGTCAGGCGGTCGGTCAGCGAGTAGTCGGCCTGGCCGAAGATTGCATAGCCCTTGGTCTTCTGGGTGTAGGGCGTGCCGAACACCGCGACGCTGTTTTCCAGGCTGACGCCGGTCGGATTGTCCGGGGTCGTGAACAGCGGACGCAGATCGCGCAGAATGTCCTGCTGCGTGGCGTTCTTGATCGTCTCGTCCATGTAGTAAAGGCCTGTGACCCACTTCAGACGCGCGGCCGGATCGTTCGATTGCAGGCGCAGTTCCTGGGTGAACTGCTGTGAGCGCGAGAGGTAGTTGATCTCAATCATCTGTAGCGGGCTGGAGTCGGTGTTCTCCAGCGCATTGCGGTGCGCCCACTGGTAGGCGGTCACCGAGACCAGCGAGACTGCGCCCAGATCCCAATTGGCTTCCAGCGAGGAGCCGAACAGATCGACCTTGTCTTTGCCCTCGAGATTGTAGTCGCCGGCGTAGCGGTCGTTGTCGGTGTCGGCGTAGCCCAGCAAGTCGGTGCACTGGCCGCTGGCGTAGAAGGCCGGGGCGCAGAAGCCGTCGGACCCTGTGGCTGCGGCGGTGGCCGGGAACAGGGCGCGATGCTGCGGAGCGGTGGCGTCGCCGCGGTTCACGAAGCGGTTGACCTGGGCCAGGACCTCGAGGTCCTCGTTGGGCGTGTAGAGCAGTTGAGCTCTGCCCGCCCAATAGTTGGTGGCGTTGACGTCATTGCCGGTGACGCGGTTGTAGGTGAAGCCGTCGTCGGCGACATACTGGCCGGCCACACGGAAGGCGAGCTTGTCCTGGACGATCGGGCCGCCGACCGCGGCGGTGAGATTGACCGCGTTATAGGTCGCGTACTCGGCCGCGACGTCGGCGGTGAATGTCTGGGTCGGGCGCTTGGTGGTGACGTTGATCGCGCCGCCGTTGGTGTTGCGGCCGTAGAGCGTGCCTTGCGGCCCACGCAGCACCTCGACCTGGGCCAGGTCGAAGAAGCCGGCCATCTGCGCCAGGGGCGAGCCGATGTAGACGCTGTCGACATAGATGCCGACGCCGCTGGACGAGTTCGGGTTGAAATCGCTGAGCCCGACCCCGCGGATGAAGATCTTCGGGTTGGCTGCGGCGTCGCCGCTGCTGACGCGCAGGCCGGGAGCCAGGTTGTTCAAGGCGACCACGTTGTTGACGCCTTGGTTCGCGAGAGCCGAGCCCGTGATCGCGGTCAGCGCGACCGGCACGTCCTGGAGGTTCTCGGAACGCTTTTGCGCCGTGACGACGATTTCCTCGACCGTCGCCGTGCTGTCTTGCGCGTACGCCGCGCCTGCAGAAAGCGCCACAAGGGCGCAGCCCATCATCCAGACCGTTTTCATGTCATCCCCGACCAGTTCTTGTCGCAACCGCGATTTCCCTAAAGCGATAGTAAAAACTATCCTAGCGCAATAGCTTCGTCACATTTCCCAGGGGGTGGTGATCCGGGCGCCGGCTTTTGTGGCAAATTCAGCCCAGTGGGAGCGCAGCGCGCGCAGGGCGCTTGGCGCCGCAAAGAAGTTGCTCCTGCAATAATAAATACTATCGTAGAAGGCAAGCCAATGGGAGGGCGTTGCATGCTGGGTTGCTACACTGACCGTCTGAGCGTCCGTCCGGGCGAGCGCTTCAGCCTCTTCGCGAGCGCCACCCATGGGCCGTGCCGGCTGGAGATCACCCGCATTGGCGCCTCCGACACCGTTGTTGCGACGATCGACGAGGTCGCGGTGGCCGACCAGCCTGTTCCGCCGAATGTCGATCGTGACGGCTGCGGCTGGAGCCAGACCCTGGAGCTTGAGGTGGGGGAGGCCTGGGTTTCCGGCTACTACGACATCAAGCTGGTCGATGCGCAGGGGGCTGAGGCCCATCACTTCGTCTGTGTGAAGCCGCCGCGAGGAGCGCCCGGCTCACGGGCGGCCTTGATCCTGACGACCAACACCTATCACGCCTACAACTGGTGGGGTGGGGCCAACGCCTATTCCAACGTCACCGGGCTGATGAGCGGCCAGACGCCTTTCGATCAGGCGATGGATGAGGCCATCGGCGTGCTCTCGACTGAACGGCCTTTCGCGCCGTTGATCGTCGCGCCGCCAGCCGATGCGCCACGGCTGGTCAATGACCGCAAGCGCGGCTTCAAGGAGCGGCCCTGGGCCAGCGACCCCAAGTGGATGGCCGCGCACCGCGCCTCGCCCTACGACGGTTCCGCAGGCTTCCTGCACAAGTGGGAACACGCCTTCGTCGCCTGGGCCGAAGCCGAAGGCTACGTGCTGGATTTCTTCACCGACTACGATCTGGAGATCGAGCCTCATCTGCTGGCCGACTACGCCTCGGCGTTCTTCGTCGGCCATAGCGAGTATTGGTCGGGCGGCCAGCGCGCGCAGGTCGAAGCGTTCGTCGACGGCGGCGGCAAGATCGGCATCCTGTCCGGCAACACCTGCTTCTGGAAGGTGCGCTGGGAGAACGACGGCAAGACCTATGTCTGTCACAAATGGCGGGGCTTCGAGGCCGAAGATGTGGCGCCTGAAGACGCCACCCACCTGTGGTCCCATCCGGCCTTTGGCCAACCGGAGGCAGAGCTGACCGGCTTGAGCTTTGTGTTCGCCGGCTATCATCGCCTCGGCATGTGTGTCTCGCGCGGGCAGGGCGGCTTCACGATCTACGACGACCGGCACTGGGCGCTGGAAGGCTCGGACTTGTTCTATGGCGACTTGCTGGGCGGCGACCTGCCGCTGATCGGCTACGAGAGCGACGGCTGCAAGTTCGAGTTCGGAAAGGACGGGCTGCCCAAGGCGATCCCGATGTTGGGCGTACCTTCCAATCTGGAGATCATCGGCCTCGCGCCTTGCGCCTTCGGTGAAGACGCCGATCGCGGCTACAATCCGATCATTCCCCCCGAGAAGCTGGACGTCATCGCCGAGATCGTGTCGGGGGACTCAAGTGCCGAGGCGCAGGCTAGCGTGCTGCGCGGGCACGCGATCCTGGCGAGCTTCAAGCGTGGGGCAGGCGAGGTGTTCAACACAGGCACCACGGAGTGGGCGCACGGCCTGAAGGCCAGGGATCCCTTTGTGGAGACGATCACCCACAATGTCCTGCGACGGTTTGAAGTCACGCGGCGACCTACGTCCTGAGGGTGGACTGCTTGCGCCGCGAGCCAGATAAGTCCCGCATTCCGGCATTGAGTTTCCACGCTGTTCCGCCCGTGGTCGCCATGCGAGCGGGGTGTCGCCTCGGTCTATCTGACGCTCGGCGTCCAGCGCCCAGCCCTTAGCGTCATCGTGGCGCACGAACGCCGCGCTGAGCTCACGACCCTTGCGCCGAACCTGGGCGCGCCACCGCCCGGATCTCCACTTGCGGATAGGGGCCATTTTCGGGTGGAAATCTGAGGCCGTGAGTTAGCGAAAGGTAGCGAAATCCGTCGTAAAGTCGCGTAGAACCGCGCGTCCGACGACTGGCCTAAGCCCTAAGTTTTATGAAAAAGCAGACGCAATTTCAATCATATAGACTGTCGATCGCCCCGATGATGGACTGGACAGACCGGCATTGCCGCGTCTTGCACCGGACGCTGTCGGCGCGGGCGTTGCTCTATACCGAAATGCTGACGACGGGCGCGATCCTGCACGGTGATCGCGAACGGCTGCTGGCCTATGATCAGGTTGAACATCCGGTGGCGCTGCAGCTTGGCGGCTCGGATCCGGGCGATCTGGTGGCTGCGGCTCGGATCGGCGAGGCCGAAGGCTATGACGAGATCAACCTCAATGTCGGCTGCCCGTCCGACCGGGTGCAGAGCGGACGGTTCGGCGCCTGCCTGATGCGGGAGCCTGAGCTGGTGGCCGAGTGCATGGCCGCCATGGGCGCGGCGGTGAGGGTTCCTGTCACGGTCAAATGCCGGATCGGCGTGGACGACCAGGAGCCCGCCGAGAGCCTCTACCGGTTGGTCGATCTTTGCGCCGACGCCGGAGTTAGAGGTTTTGTGGTCCACGCCCGCAAGGCCTGGCTGAAGGGCTTGTCTCCCAAGGAAAACCGCGACGTGCCGCCGCTCGACTATCCGTTGGTGCATCGGTTGAAGCGCGAGCGGCCGGACCTGACGATCGTCATAAATGGCGGGATCGCCACGCTCGACGAGACCGAAGCTCAGTTGGAGCATGTGGACGGCGTCATGTTGGGCCGGGCCGCCTATCACGAGCCGGCCATTCTGGGGCAGGTTGACCGCCGGGTGTTTGGACAGGGCGAGGACATCGACGCCTTCCAGGCGGTCGAGCTCTATCGGCCCTACGTGATGGGCCAGCTAGCCAAGGGCGTGCATCTGGCGGCCATGAGCCGGCACATGCTGGGCCTGTTCCACGGTCTGCCGGGGGCGCGGAGTTGGCGGCGGATTCTCACCGTCGAGGGCGTGAAAGCAGGGGCGGGGATTGAGGTCGTCGACGCGGCGCTGGCCGCTGTGTCAGGGGCGCAGAATGAGCGACGTCTGCGTCGCCTCGAAGCTGGCGAGGCGGCCTAGATAGCTCATTCCGAGCAGGGAGCTTTCCAGCCCGTCTTCGATCACCAGAGCGTCCACATTGTCCAGGCGGGCGCCGGCCACGGAAACTCGGCCAAGCTTGACGGCCGCGGCACGCGTCTGACCCGAGGCGGTGACGACCTTGGAAGCATAGTCCAGCTTCTCGGTGGCGATGCCCAGGCGCCGGGCGTCGGCGATGGTCAGGGCTACGGCGCTGGCGCCGGTGTCGACCAGGAATCGGACGCGTGAACCGTTGACGTCGGCCTCCGCCCAATAGTGGCCGTCGCGGCCCTTGGCGATGGAGGCCGGCTGAGCCATTGAGGATTGCGGCGCGATCGCCACGGCGGCGCGCAGTTCCGGAGTCTGGTTGGCGTTCTTCAGGCTCGCCAGGGTCTGCCCCGCGCCCACCGCCGACACCGCGCCCACCAGGGCCATCACCGCCAATTTCAGCATCTTGATACCTCGCCGTCTCGGCGGCCGGGATAGTGTCCGGTCGCGTTCGAGGAGGAAACTAGGCGCGTCCTATGTGTAAGCGGTGAATCAACAGCCTTGATGAAACCCTAACAAGCGCAACCGTTTAGGGTCAGAACATCGCCAGTTTCTCGGGGCTGATGCGTTCGCGGCGGCCTGCAAGTTCGGCCATTATCCGGGCCCGGTCATCGTCCGTCAGTTTCGCCCATCCAGCAACTTCGGAGAGCTGTCGGTAGCAGCCCATGCACAGGCCGCTCTCTCCGTCGATGACGCAAACCTTGATGCAAGGGGTCTTGATCGGGGCAGGGGGGCGGCGTGGCTGATCGGTCATGGCTAGGGGATAGCGTAGGTCACGGTGGCCTGCGCCGCCAGTCGATCCGGGCTCTCGGTCCAGAGCCTGATGTCGCAGACGGCGTTGCGCCGGCCGAGCCGCAGCAACCGGCCCTCGGCATGAACATCGCCGGGCTTGGCGCCGCGCAGGAAGTTCATGACCAGCGAACTGGTCACCGCCATCAATTCCTCGCCGACATGGCACAGCACCAGGGCGTAGGCGGTGGTGTCTGCGTGCCCCATCAGGGTCGGCCCGGAAACGAGGTTGCCGGGCCGCAGCATCCCTTGGCGATAGGGAAGGACGACGTGAACGCGGCCGGGTTCGGCCTCGGTGATCCTCGGGAAGGCCTCCTCGGGAATTCCGGGGAAGGCGCCGAAAATCAAGGTGTTGACGCGGTCCGCATCGAGTTTGAGCTCTGGAAACATGGCCCAGCTTTGCTGCGCGAGCGGATCATTACAAGATGTTTATGTTTTCTGAGTAACCAATCCCATCATTGCAGTATTTTAATGTTCGAATACTAATTGTTGCCGGTAATTCATTTGAGTGATGTCGTTTTCGCGAGCAGTTTCCCTCCATAAATTTCGAGGGAGTAACGCCATGAAACTGATCGCCATCGCATTCGCCGCCACGGGCTTGCTCGCCGCTGCGACTTCCGCCACCGCCGCCGCCGCCGTCAGCGACGTAGAGTTCCTCAAGGCCAGCCGTTGCCGTGGGCTGGCCGATTCCGGCCTGACCCAGGTCGACACCGCCGCCATGGACGCCTTCATCAGAAACGAGCGCTCAGGACGCGCGCCCTATGTGCTCGAGCGCAGCAAGGTCGAGTACGACAAGGCCAAGCGCGAAGCCAAATCCGACAGCGGTGATCGCAAGGCGCGCCTGACCGCGGAACTGAGCGGCCCCTGCCAAGTCTACAAGGGCTGACTGCGCCAACCCCCGGTCCAGTCACCTTGACCGCGCGCCCGGCTCCCCCCGGGCGCGCATTTTTATGTCTGGACGCGCAATGCGAGCGCTCGCGCGGAACCGACCTTCGCCGTAGGCTGTTTGAGTCTGGGTGTTGGAAGCGGGGCATTGGTCGGCAATGGATGTGTTGAGGCCGGGTGATACCTGCTGGCGAAAGGCGCGCGCCGCGCGCGCTGCGTTTCTGGTCGATACCGAGGCCTACTACACCGCTGTCTTCGAGGCGCTGCGCAATGCGCGTCGTTCGGTATTCTTGCTGGGCTGGGGCTTTGATCCCCGAGCCCGCCTGTTTCCAGATGGCTTCGATGGTCCCGCCGACCCCGACGAGGTGGGGCGGATCCTGGTCGCGGTTTCGCGGGCGCGGCCAGACCTGGAAATCCGGCTGCTGATCTGGAAATCGGCCCTGCCCATTGCGGCTAGCCAACAGTTCTTCCCCCACCGGGCGCGGACCTGGTTCAAGGATACGAACGTGCAGTTCGTACTCGATGACCAGGTGCCGTTCGGCGCTTGCCACCATCAGAAGGTGCTGGTCATCGATGACACCCTGGCCTTCTGCGGGGGTGGCGACATCAGTGTCGATCGCTGGGATACGCCTGGCCATCTTGAGCACGACCCGCGTCGGATCATGCCCGACCAGCAACATCACCCGCCGCGTCACGAGGTGATGATGATGGTCGACGGGCAGGCGGCGCAGGCGCTGGGCGATCTGGCCCGCGAGCGGTGGCGCCGCGCGACCCGCGAGGTGCTGCCCGCGCCGGACACCGCCCCGGTCGACGACCCGTGGCCGGCCCATATCCCCGCCCAGCTCAAGGACGTCGATATTTCGCTCCAGCGCACCGAACCGGCTTGGGCCGGCCGCGAGGGGGTTGCGGAAATTCGCAAGCTAATGATCGCCTCGATCATGGAGGCTCGCTCGACAATCTATCTGGAGAACCAGTACTTCACCTGCCCGCTGATCGCCGAGGCGGTCTCCCGGCGATTGGGGGAGCCGGGCGGACCGGAGGTGGTGCTGATCTCCACAGGTCAGAGTCCCAGCTGGTTCGATCAGCTGACGATGGATCGGGCGCGGTCCAACATGCTGTGGCGTCTGCGCGCTTCGGATGTCTTCGGACGCTTCCGAGCCTGGTATCCGACCACGCCGGGCGGGACGACGATCATCGTTCATTCGAAGGTCACCGTGATCGACAACCATTTGGCGCGCGTCGGATCGGCGAACCTGAACAACCGCTCCGGCGGCTTCGACACTGAGGTCGAGTTGGGCGTCGAGGCCGGATGCGAGGCTGATGAGCGTGCAATCGGCGCGCTGCGTGATCGCTTGATCGGCCATTTCCTGGGCCACACCGGCGATGCGGTTTCCAAGGCCCGGCATGAGTGGGGCGGTTTGATTCCCGCGATAGACGCTCTCAACACCGAGGGGCGACTATCGCCAATCTTGCCGATGAAGCAGACGCCGCTCGGTGAGATTATCGCCACCTATCACCTCGGCGATCCCTATAACGTCACCGACTCCTGGCGCGCCTCGCGTCGGCGCGATCTGCTCTATCAGGAGAAGCACACGCGCTTCATGTCACACTGAAGTCCATCACCAGCGGCAGGTGATCTGAGGCCGTACGGGTCAGTTGGTCGAACGGCACGAAGACGTCCTCCACCTTGATCTCCGGGCTGACAAATATGTGGTCGATGCGCAGCACCGGCAGGGTCGATGGGAAGGTGGAGGTCGCCGACTTCGTAGGCGCGAGCCGCCGGGCGGCCGCCAGCTTGGCGCAGAGCGTTCGATAGACGACCGAACTGCTGGTGGCGTTGAAGTCGCCTAGCAGAATGCTCGGACCCTTGCGCATCGGGTGGCCCAGCCATGAGGGGCCGGCCAGCCAGGCGGCCTGCAACTGCTGTTCCTTCGGCACCAATCCCAGGTGCGTGTTGATCACCTGGACGGGCTTGCCCTCGATTTCGACCGAGAGCCAGACCGCGCCGCGCGGCTCCAGCCGCGGAATGGCGGGGTGGCCGGGCAGGGGACCCGTCTGGATCAGCCGCTCCGGATAGATCGTGAGGATGGCGTCGCCATAGAGTTCCTCTTCGACCCGCAGGGCGGGGTGGAAGTGGAAGGCCATCTTCAGCTGTCGTGCGATCTGATGGGCCTGATCCACGCCGCCTGTGCGGGCGCGACCGACATCCAGTTCCTGCAGGGCGACGATGTCGGGCTTCAGCCGTGCAATCACCTCAGCGACGCGGCTGACATCCAGACGGCGATCGGCGCCGACGCAGCGGTGGACATTGTAGGTAAGGATGCGGGGCATGGAAGCTACGGAATGCACGCCTCTGATACGCGGCGCAACCGGTGCAACGCTGGCGCATGGCGAAGGTTCGCGTGACTCGTCCGGTTTGGCCCGGTCTTCCAATCGTGTTCACGACGCGTCGTGGCGGAGTTTATAAAGGCCCGAGGGCCGATGGCGCAAACTTGTGGTGACGTTGACGTAAGCGTCATCTTCACATCGTCATTTTCGGCGTCTATGGTCCGCGCCAACGAAATACGCTGTAAATGCTCGCGCCAGGGAGCCCTTCAATGAACCTCGATTTTTCGCCCGAAGACGCCGCTTTCCGCGAGGAGGCTCGCGCCTTCATCGCGCAGAACTATCCGCAGGAACTCCGCGACAAGCAAAATCGCGGCGAGGATCTCGGCCGCGAGGACTATCTGTCCTGGCACCGCATCCTGGCGAAGAAGGGCTGGTCGGCTCCGTCGTGGCCGAAGGAATTCGGCGGCACCGACTGGACGCCCACCCAGAAGTACATCTGGTCCGAGGAGCAGGCTCGCGCCGACACCATCGGAATCCTGCCGTTCGGCGTCGCGATGCTGGCGCCGGTGATCTACACCTTCGGCACCCAGGAGCAGAAAGAGAAGTTCCTGCCGGGCATCCGCGACGGCCAGGTGTGGTGGTGCCAGGGCTATTCGGAGCCGGGCGCCGGTTCAGACCTAGCCTCGCTGAAGTGCAAGGCCGAGCGCGTCACCGGCGACGACGGCAAGGAATACTACATCGTCAACGGCCAGAAGACCTGGACAACCCTGGGGCAGCACGCTGACTGGGGCTTCTTCCTCGTTCGCACCGACCCGAATTCGAAGCCGCAGGCCGGCATCTCCTTCCTGCTGATCGACATGAAGACGCCGGGTATCGAGGTGCGCCGCATCACGACCCTGGAAGGCGGCCATGAGGTCAACGACGTCTTCCTCGACAACGTGAAGGTCCCGGTCGAGAACCGCGTCTTCCACGAGAACCAAGGCTGGACCTGCGCCAAGGCGCTGCTGGCTCACGAGCGTTCGGGCATCGCTGGCGTCGCGCGTTCGAAGCGCGGCCTGGAGCGCGTTCGCGAGATCGCCACCACCGAGCGTTCGGACGCCGGCGGCCCGCTGCTGGCCGATCCCTTCTTCAAGCGCAAGGTCGCTGAGCTCGAGATCGACCTGACGGCGCTGGAGTTCACCGAACTACGCACCCTGGCCGGCGAAAGCAGCGGCAAGGGTCCGGGCACGGAAAGCTCGATCCTCAAGATCAAGGGCACCGAGATCCAACAGCGCCTGCACGAGCTCGCCCTGGAGGCCGTCGGCCACTACGGCGCGCCCTATCTGCGCGACCTCGGTCACAACGCCAACATCGGCCCCGCCTACGCTGAAGGCCTGGCTGGCGACTACTTCAACGGCCGCAAGACCTCGATCTACGGCGGCTCGAACGAGATCCAGCGCAACATCATCGCCAAGATGGTGCTGGGCCTCTAGTCGTCGATCGTCTTAATTCACAACAAGCCTAAAGCCCGCCCTTGGCCGATGCGCCGGGGCGGGATGTCGTACGGGGAAACCAGATGGATTTCAGCTTCACCGAAGAACAGTCGATGCTGCGCGATACGGTCGCGAGCTATCTGGCCGACAACTATAGCTTCGAGCAGCGCCGCGATGCGCTGAAGGCCGAACCGGGCTGGCGTCCGGCGGTCTGGAAGGCCTTCGCCGAAGAGCTCGGCATCCTGGGCGCGCCGTTCTCGGAAGAGCTCGGCGGTCTTGGCGGCGGTTCGACCGACAACATGGTCATCATGGAAGAGCTGGGCAAATCCCTGGTGGTCGAGCCTTATCTCGGCACCGTGGTGATCGGCGGCGGTTTCCTGAAGCACTCCGGCTACGCCGGCGCGGCTGATATGATCGCCAGCATCATCGGCGGCGAGACGATCATCGCCTTCGCCTATGCCGAACCGCAGGCCCGCTACACCTGGCAGGACCTGAAGACCACGGCCAAGAAGGACGGCGCGGGCTACGTGCTGAACGGCCATAAGGCTGTCGTCATCGGCGCGCCCTACGCCACCCACCTGATCGTCACCGCCCGCACCGGCGGCGGCCAGCGCGACGCGGAGGGCGTCTCGGTGTTTATCGTGCCGAAGAGCGCCAAGGGCGTGACCACGCGCGACTATCCGACGGTCGACGGCTTCCGCGCTTCGGAAGTGACGTTCGAGAACGTGGCGCTCGGCGCCGACGCCCTGATCGGTTCGGAGGGCGCCGCCCTGCCGCTGGTCGAGAAGGTGATCGACGAAGCCATCGTCGCCACCTGCGCCGAAGCCTGCGGCGTGTTCCGCCGTCTGCACGAAGGCACGCTGGAATACACCAAGCAGCGCAAGCAGTTCGGTCAGCCGATCAGCCAGTTCCAGGTGCTGCAGCACCGGATGGTGGACATGTTCATCCAGCTCGAGCAGTCGATCTCGATGACCTACATGGCCGACATCAAGCTGGCCGACAGCGATCACGAACGGGCCAAGGGCGCCTCGGCGGCCAAGGTTCAGATCGGCAAGGCGGCCAAGTTCATCGGACAGAACGCCATCCAGTTGCACGGCGGCATGGGCATGACCGACGAAATGGCCATCGGCCACTACTTCAAGCGCGCCACCATGATCGAGAACGCCTTCGGCTCCACCGATCACCATTTGGCCCGCTATGAAGGCCTGAGCCTGGGCAAGGCGGCCTAAGCACTACGACGCTCACCCCGGCGAAAGCTGGGGTTCAAGCGGCGCTTCAGCCTTGGCTGGGGCGCCGTTTTTGTTTGCGGGTGAGGGCGAGGCCCCAACGCAAAAGGCCCTCCCGCCGAAGCGAGAGGGCCCAATGCTGTCGTCAGAGAATTTCGATCAGGCGGCGCTGAAGACGTTCCGGCGGCGGGTGGTGCGGACCATCGAACCGACCGCGCCAAAGCCGATGATCATCATCGCCCAGGTGGCGGGCTCGGGAACGGCGGAGACCGGCGGCGGGACGTCCTGGAACACCACGCGGCCGGTGAGGACGGCGCGGGGGCCGCCGAGGCGCTGATACTCCGAAGAGGTGTTCAGGATGTTGGCGCCGGTCAGGGTGAGCGGGTTGAAGTCGAGGCGCAGTTGCTGAGCGGCGCCGGCCGTCTGAATCCGGAAGCCCTGGGTCGGAAGCGACACCCAGTCGGCCAGGGCGGCGTTGTTGTAGTTGAACACTGAGAAGACGCCCGGTCCGTAAGTGCCGGCCGAAGCTGTGATGTCGATCGCCAGCAGCGACTTGAGGGCGTCGTCGGTCGTGAACGTCCCAGTCAGGGTCCCGCCGCCTTGGAGCGTCACGTTGTCCAGCACGAAGGTCTTTGCGGCCCACGCGGGCGCGGCCATGGCCATTGCGATGATGGCTGTGGTGATAGCTGCGACGCGTTTCATTTTAGCTCCGAGAGACAATCGAGTGTTCTTATTGGCTCCCCAAAGCAAAAGCTGCGCCATTCGCGCAAGGGGCGAGGTGTCTCATTTCGGCCTGCGCGGTGGCTGCGGCCATCGGTCCAAAAAAAAGGCGGGCGGGGATGTAGGAGGCAGGCTTGCCGGTACGTCCTAGGGGTGTCCTGATCCCAACCCAGGGGCGCGGACGGTTTGGAAACTTGAGGAGACACCCGATGCGAATGATCTTCGTCAATCTGCCTGTGAAAAGCGTCGAGGCCTCGCGGCGCTTCTTCGGCGCCCTGGGCTTTGAGTTCAATCCCCAGTTCTCGAACGAGAGCACCGCCTGCATGGTCATTGAGGAGAACATCTTCGCCATGCTGCTGGAGCACGAGCGCTTCCAGGACTTCATCACGGGTGCGATCAGCGACGCCACCAAGGCGACCGAGGTGCTGACCTGCCTGTCGGCCGATAGCCGCGCCCAGGTGGACGACACCCTGGCCAAGGCGCTGGCCGCGGGCGCCAAGCCCTGGAAGCCGATCCTCGACATGGGACCGATGTACGGCTGCAGCTTCCAGGATCTCGACGGCCACGTCTGGGAGCTGATGTACATGGACCAGGCGGCCATGGCGGAAATGGGCGAGGCGGCCGCGGCCGGCGCCTGATCGACGGGCGCTGAAAAGGCGAGTAGTGGACGCGGTGTGAACGCACTGCATCCACTCAGCTTTCGCAGCTATGACGCGGACGGCGTCATGCACCGGCACGACCACGTGCAGGTGGTGTTGCCGGTGGTCGGCCGGTTGGAAATCGAGATCGCCGGGCGCGGCGGCCGGCTCGACACCGGGCGCGCCGCCTTCGTCGCGCCCGGTGCGGACCATGTGCAGGCCGGGGATGGGGCCAACCGCTTTCTGATCATCGACTGCGAGCAAGCCGACCTGGGCGAGGCGGCGGTGGAGCGGATGAGGCGCGAGGTGTTTCTGCCGATCTCGCCGGCCGCGCGGCGGCTGATCGAGTTCGTGGACCTGTCCGGCGGCTCGATGTCATCGACCACCGCCTGGCGCTGCACGCCGCTGTTGCTTGAGGCGCTGCTCGACGTGCCGCAGGCCCCGTCGCGGCTCGAAATCCTCAGCCGACGGATAGAGCTCGAGCCGGGCCTGGACTGGTCGGTCCCCGCTATGGCGCAGGTGGCCGGGGTGAGCCCGAGCCGGCTTCACGCGCTGTTCCGCGCGGAGTTGGATCGGACGCCGCAGCAACTGCTGTCGGAGATCCGCCTGCGGGCGGTCCAGGACGGGTTGGCACGCTCGACCGCTTCGATCGCCGAACTTGCTTTCAAGGCTGGTTACTCCGACCAGAGCGCATTGACGCGGGCGATGCGCAGGGCCACCGGCCTGACGCCGGGCGCATATCGCAGGCGGCATCGGCAATAGCCTGGGTCCAAAGTTCGAGAGCCACGGCCAAGACGCCCGCCTCCCGCCTCATCATCCTGTCTCTCGCAGATAGGTAAGATGGAAAGGGGCACGCAGATGGTGCGCGGAATCGCCAGCGGCGTCGCGGCTGGCGCAGTTTGGGGGCTTGTGTTCCTGGCGCCCCAGGTCCTGGGCGATTTCAGCCCCTTCCAGCTCTCTGCCGCTCGCTACCTGGCCTATGGCGCGGTGGCGGTGCTGCTGTTGGCCCCGCGCTGGCGCGGACTTGCTTCGCGCCTGGGGCGGGCCGAGTGGATCAGCCTGATCCGCCTCAGCCTGCTGGGCAATATTCTCTACTACATCCTGCTGGCGACCGCCGTGCAGTGGGCTGGCGGCGCCTCAGCCTCGTTGATCGTGGGGCTGCTGCCGGTGGTGCTGACCCTGGTCGGTTCGCGCGACGCCGGCGCCGTGAGCATCAGAGCCCTGACGCCCTCGATGCTCTTGTGCCTCGCCGGCGTGGGCTTGGTGGCGTTCGAGGCGTTCCGGCTGGACACCGGGCATGGCGATCCGATCTTCCGGATGCTGGGTCTGGCCTGCGCGGTGGGGGCGCTGGGGTCGTGGTCGGTCTATTCGGTCGATAACGCCCGCTGGCTGGCGCGGCGATCGGACATCTCCTCGTACGACTGGTCGTTGTTGACTGGGCTGG
The DNA here is from genome assembly GCA_030824495.1 of bacterium. Taxonomy (GTDB): domain Bacteria; phylum Pseudomonadota; class Alphaproteobacteria; order Caulobacterales; family Caulobacteraceae; genus Phenylobacterium. Next base: position 60,024 of record JAVBXP010000012.1, on the reverse strand, counting down.
TCACCGGCGCCCTGGCGCTGTTGCTCGCCGTCCCGGCCTTCTGGGGCGGATCTGGTCACGCTCCGGCGGAGTGGGCGAAGTTCTGGGGCGTCGCGGCCGGGGTGGCGATCCTGGCGTCCGTTGTGGGCAATGGCCTTTGGAACCAGGCCAGCCGCCTTCTGCCTCTGACGCTCGGCGGCCAGATGATCGTGTTCGAGACGCTGTTCGCCTTGCTCTATGGCTTCCTCTGGTCGCAACGCTGGCCCACGGGGCTGGAGGTCCTGGCGATCGTCTGCCTGGTGGCCGGGGTGCTGTGGTGCGCCTCGCTGCATCGCACGCCGAGGGTGTCGCCGGCCGAGTAGCGGCCAGCCGCTAGCGAGCGTCCTCCAGCGTCAGACCGGCGCCGCGCTCGGCGATCATGATCGTGGGCGTGTTGGTGTTGCCCGAGGTTATGGTCGGCATCACCGAGGCGTCGATGACCCGCAGACCCTCCATGCCGATCACCCGCAGGCGCTCATCGACCACCGCGGCGGGATCGGACGGCAGGCCCATCCTGGCGGTCCCCACGGGATGGAAGATTGTCGTGCCGATGTCGCCAGCCGCTTGCGCCAGGGCCGCGTCGTCGTCGCCTACCTCAGGGCCCGGAAGATGCTCTTGCGGCGAGAAGCGCGCGAGGGCGGCCTGGCCCATCAGGCGGCGGGTCATGCGGATGGCGTCGGCCGCCACCCGCTGGTCTTCCGCCGTGGCCAGGTAGTTCGGCGCGATGCGCGGCGCGGCCGCGGGGTCCAATGAGCGCAGACGGACGGTTCCGCGTGAGGTGGGGCGCAGGTTGCAGGCCGAGACCGTCACCGCCGGGAACCGATGCAGCGGCTCGCCGAACCGATCCAGCGACAGCGGCTGGACATGGAACTGGATGTTCGCCCGCTCGTGCTCGGACGACGAGGTCGTGAAAATTCCCAGCTGCGACGGCGCCATGGTCAGCGGCCCGCGCCGCAGCAGCGCATACTCCGCGCCCATCAGTCCCCGGCCCAGCATCGAGTGATAGGTCTCGTTCAGCGTCCTTACGCCGGTGACCTTGTAGATCGCCCGCTGCTGCAGATGGTCCTGCAGATTACGTCCCACGCCTGGCCGGTCGGCCAGGACCGGCAGGCCAAGCTCCTCCAGCCAGTCGGCGGGACCGACGCCCGACAGTTGCAGGATTTGCGGCGAGCCGATCGCGCCGGCCGCCAGGATCACCTCGCCCCGCGCGCGGGCCTCGAACGCCTGGCCGCCGCGACTGAACCGGACGCCGACGGCGCGAGGCCCCTCGAACAGAATTTTCTCGGCCAGCACTCGGGTCTCCAGGCGCAGGTTCGGCCGCCCCAGGACCGGCTTCAGAAAACCGCGTGCCGCCGACCAGCGCAGGCCCCGCTTCTGATTGACATGGAATGGGCCGACCCCGGTGTTGTCGCCCGTATTGAAGTCGGAGGTCGCGGGGATTCCCATTTGCGTCGCCGCTTGCGCGATGGCGTCCAGCACATCCCAACGCGCCCGCGGCGCCTCGACCCTCCACTCGCCGCCGACGCCGTGGTGCTCGCCCTCGCCCAGGAAGTGGTCGTCCAGGCGGCGGAAGATCGGCCGCACATCGTCCCAGCCCCAGCCTGACAGGCCGAGCTGTCTCCAGTGATCGTAGTCAGCGACCTGGCCCCGCATGGAGATCATGGCGTTGATGGCCGAGCTGCCGCCAATCACCTTGCCCCGCGGATACTTGAGGGCGCGCCCATTCAAGCCCGGCTCAGGCTCGGTCTCGTACAGCCAATCAGACCGCGGGTTGCCGATGGCGAACAGATAGCCGACCGGCACGTGGAACCACATCCAATCGTCGTGGCCGCCGGCCTCCAGCAGGAGCACCCGGTTGCGCGGGTTCTGCGACAACCGATTGGCCAGCACGCACCCGGCCGAGCCTGCGCCCACCACGATGTAGTCGTAAGCGCCTTCGAACGGGATCGCTTCCTCAGCCATGCTCCTTCATCGGCGACCGCGGGCCGTTCGCCAAGCTCCCTCTGACGGGCGCCCTAGGCGGCGGTGAGCCGGGCGTGCTCGGCGCCCATCTCGGCGCGGAAGCTCTCCTTCGACCACAGCCGGTAGTCGCCTTGGGCGTAGGCCTGAGCATTGCGCCAGTAGAGGAAGGCGTTCATCGCATTGGCCACCGAGTTGTCGCGGGTCTTGGTCACCGCGCCGGGCGAGCCCATGACGATGGAGTTTGGCGGGATGACGGTTCCTTCCTTCAGGAAGGTCCCTCCGGCGACGATGGAGCCGGCGCCGACGACGCAGCCGTCCATGATGGTCGCGCCGATCCCGATCAGGCAGTTGTCGCCGATAGCGCAGCCGTGCAGCGTCACGTGGTGGGTGATCGAGCAGTTGGCGCCAACGATGGTGGGCGTGCCCGATCCGACATGGATCATCACGAAGTCCTGGATGTTCGTGCGGTGGCCGATGACCACCCGCTGGCTTTCGGCGCGGACCACGACATTGCACCAGATCGAAGCCTCCGCCGCGATCTCCACCGCCCCGAAGATGCGTGCGGATGGGTCGATCCAGGCTGAACCGAGGTCGTGAACGTCGGGGCCGAGGAAGGGCTGGGCGGTCATGGGAAATATCTCCGGTGAATCGCCCGCACAGTCCTCGATTTCCCATGGGTCAAACAAGCGTTGGGCTTGCCAAAGCGGGCGTAACCGCGCCTAACCGAGGCCATGGCGCTTCGTGATTTTGCTCTCCTGGTCGTGATCTGCCTGCTGTGGGCGTCGAACAACATCGTGTCGAAGTACGTGGTGGCCTATCTGCACGCCCCGCCGCTGTTCTACGCAGCCGTGCGCTTCGCGATCGTCGCCATTGCGGTCTTCCCTTGGCTGCGGCCGGTGCCAAAGCCGTTCTGGCGGCTGATCCTGGTGGCCTTGTGCATGGGGGCCGGATCCTTCGCCTTTGTCTTCCTCGCGCTGAAGACCGCCAGCCCGTCCTCGGTGGCGATCGTCAGCCAGCTCATGGTGCCGATGACCACGGTGCTGTCCTTCCTGATCCTGCGCGAGCGGCTGAGCCGGCGACGGCTGCTCGGCATCGCCCTTACCCTGCTCGGCGCGCTGGCGGTGATGTGGGATCCCCACGGCTTCAAGGTATCGGAGGGCCTGCTGTTCGTGGTCGCCTCGGCCTTCCTCGGTTCGCTCGGCGCGGTCCTGATGAAGGGGATGGAGGGCGTCAAGCCTCTGCAGTTCCAGGCCTGGGTTGGCCTCCTTTCGGCGCTCGTGCTGTCGGTGTTGTCAGCGGTGCTGGAGCCTGGCGCGCTGCAAGCGGGCCTGTCGATGAGCTGGCAATTCTGGGCGGCGGTGGTGTTTTCCGGCCTGGTCGTCTCGGTCTGCGGGCACACGGCCTATTACGGGCTGATCCAGCGATATGACGCGAACCTGATCTCGCCGTTGACCCTGATGACGCCGCTGGCCACCATCGGTCTTGGCGTCATCATCACCCATGACCCCTTTGACGCCCGGATGGCGTTTGGCGCGGCGGTCGCCCTGGCCGGCGTACTCATCATCGCCATGCGGCCCAACCAGATCATGCTGTTCGTCTACGCCCTGCGTAACCGGACTTCTCGGAGCCCAAAGTGAACCTCATCGAGGCGGTCTCGCCGAACTTCAACGAGCGGACGGTCCCGCCCGACATGCTGGTCCTGCACTATACCGGCATGACCAGCGGCCCCGAGGCGCTGGCGCGGCTGCGCGACGAGCAGTCCAAGGTTTCCTCGCACTATATGGTCGAGGAAGATGGGCGCGTGTTCCGGCTGGTGCCGGAGGAGCGGCGGGCCTGGCACGCAGGGGTCTCGTTCTGGAAGGGCGAGAGCGACATCAATGGCCGGTCCATCGGCATCGAGATCGTCAATCCCGGCCATGAGTTTGGCTATCGGCCGTTCCCGGCGGCGCAGATCGGCGCTGTGATCGAACTGGTCGCCGACATCCGCACGCGTTGGAACATCGAGGACAGCCGGATTCTCGGTCACTCCGACGTCGCGCCGGGCCGCAAGATCGATCCGGGTGAACTGTTTCCGTGGAAGCAACTGGCGCAGGCGGGGCACGGCCTGTGGGTCGAGCCGGACGCCGCGCCTGGCCTGCCGCTGTCCGAGGGCGAGGAGGGGGCCGGGGTGTTCGCGCTGCAGGCTGGCTTCACGCGCCTTGGCTATGACTGCGCGCCATCGGGCAAGTACGACGCCCAGACCACTTCGGTGGTGCAGGCCTTTCAGCGTCACTGGCGGCAGGAACAGGTCGACGGCGTCGCCGACGGCATGACGCGCGCCAGATTGATCGCACTGTTGCGGGCGGCCGCCTGAGATGAGCGAGTTTGAAATCCGGCCGACGGAGCCTTCGCAGGCTGCAACGGTGCTGTCGCTCTATCGTGCCGCCGCGGCCGGTTCCGGCGGTTTGGCGCGCAGGCCGGACGAGATGGACCTTGCCTATGTGGAGGGGTTCCTCCGCAAGGCGCTGGCCGGCGGCGTGACCCTCGGGGCCTGGCAAGGCGAGGCGTTGTGCGGTGAAATCCATGCCTCGCGCATCGGCCCGGATCAATTCGCCCATGTGCTGTCGGACCTGACCATTGCGGTCGATCCGGCTTGGCAGGGCAGGGGCGTGGGGCGGGCCTTGTTCCGGGCGCTGTTCGTCGCCGCCGCGCAACTGACGCCGCAGGTCACGCGCATCGAGTTGATGGCGCGCGAGGGAAATGCGGGCGCCATCCGGCTCTATCAGTCGCTGGGCTTCGTGATTGATGGGCGCTTCGAGCAGCGGGTTCGACTGTCCGATGGCCGCATGGAGGCCGATATCGCCATGGGTCTCTTGCTGCCCGCCGCGGCCGACGCAGCTTGACGTTCCCCGCCTGCGCCGTCAGCACTGCCGCCGCAGGTTCATCTCCCATTTCATACCTAGATTTCGAAAATGAAGGATCATTTGATGCGCAATTTGTTCAGCGTTGAAGGCAAGGTCGCCCTGGTCACCGGCGGTAGCCGCGGCATCGGCGAGATGATCGCCCGCGGCTATGTCGAGAACGGCGCCAAGGTCTATGTCTCCTCCCGCAAGGCTGAGGTTTGCGACCGCGTCGCCGAGGAGCTCTCGCAGTATGGGACCTGCATCTCGCTGCCGTTCGATCTGTCGAACATGGCGGGGATCACCGGCCTGGCCGCCGCGCTCGCCGAGCGCGAGAGCAAGCTCGACATTCTGGTCAACAACGCCGGCGCCACCTGGGGCGCGCCGATCGACGAATATCCGGAGGACGGCTGGGACAAGACCGTCGACCTGAACGTGAAGTCGATCTTCTTCCTGACCCAGAAGCTGCTGCCGCAACTGCGCGCCGCCGCGACCCATGAAGAGCCGTCGCGGGTGATCAACATCGCTTCGGTCAACGGCATCGAGCCGCCGGCCCTGGAAACCTACGCCTATTCGACCTCGAAGGCCGGCTGCATCATGCTGACCCGCCACCTAGCCAAGCGGCTGGCGCCCGAGCACATCCTGGTCAACGCCATCGCGCCTGGTCCCTTCCAGAGCCACATGATGGCCGCGACCCTGGCGCGGGCGGGCGACGCCATCGCCAAGGCCAACCCGCGCGGCCGGATCGGCACGCCGGAAGACATCGCCGGCGTGGCGATCTTCCTCGCCAGCCGCGCCAGCGCCTACACGACCGGTACGGTCGTGCCGTGCGACGGCGGTTCGGCCGAGTTCTAAGCGCTCTGCGCCTTCCGACCACAGCGGTCGGGAGGCGCGATCCCACGATATGAGTGGCGATGACGGCGCCCATTGGGACGAATTGGGATGGAGCTGATTGCTCGCGCCGCTTGACCCCGGGCGGCTGTGGCCCCACTTAGCGCGCGGACCAGATGGCTGGGCGATCGCGGCTGCCTTGCGGCAGTCGAGGAAAGTCCGGGCTCCACGACGACATGGCGGCGGGTAACGCCCGCCGGGGGCGACCCCAGGGATAGCGCCACAGAGAGCAGACCGCCTCGGCTGCGGCCGAGGTAAGGGTGAAAGGGTGGGGTAAGAGCCCACCGCGGGCCTGGTGACAGGAACGGCATGGCAAGCCCCGCCAGGAGCAAGACCGAATAGGGACGTTGCGCCCGCCTTGTGCGGGTAGGGCTGTCGTAGGCCCGAGACGTCCGGGTAGGTCGCGAGAACCGTCCAGCAATGGGCGGTCCAGAGGAATGATCGCCGCGTCTGTTCGCAGACGAGACAGAACCCGGCTTATAGGCCGTCTGGTCCACGATCTTCAGAACTTATCCACACGACGGCGGGGGATGCTGCACAGTACTTAACAAGTTCGCTGTATGTTCTGTGGAGTGTTGTTGTCGCGCATCAAGCGACGCGTTCAACTTCTTTGTTTTTACGAGAATTGGCGTTCTGGAGTCATTGTTTCCCAATTGATCCCATGTTAACCCAATCAGCATCCGTTAGGGTATCAAGCGTCACCGTTTTCGAGGGCGCGGACGACCGGAAACGGGGCTGAACGGGCGGTCCACGCGGGGCCGCGATCTGGGGCGACGGCGGAGATGTTTCTCTCGACCTTCGAGAAACAAGTGGACGCCAAGCGGCGCATCGTTGTGCCGCAGGAATTCCGCGCGCTGGTGTCCGGGCCGTTCGACGGCATCGTCTGCTTCCCTTCCATTGAGGCCGATTGCGTCGAAGGCGGCGGCAAGGCCTTGTTTGATCGATACCTTTCCCTGATCGAAGAGATGCCGTTCGGCGATCCGACCCGCTCGGCCATCGAGCTTTCGGTGCTGGGCGGGCAGGCGAAGATGAGCTTCGACACCGCCGGCCGCATCACGCTTCCCGAGCAGCTTTGCGACCAGTTCGGCCTGACCGACTGGGTGGTGCTGGTCGGGCTTGGCGACCGTTTCCAGATCTGGGAGCGCGAGGCGTTCCAGGCTCACCGGGCCGCCCAACGCGAACTCGCCCGCGAAGGTCTGGCTCAGTTGCGCGCCCAGCAGCGGGCCGCGAAGCTGGCGGTGGGGCAATGAGCGCTCCGCACACCTCGGTCCTGCTGGGCGAAGTGATCGCCGCGCTGGAGCCGGCGCCTGGCAAGGTCATCGTCGACGGCACCTTCGGGGCCGGCGGCTATTCGCGCGGCTTCCTAGAGACCGGCGCGAACGTGGTCGCCTTCGATCGCGACCCCAGCGCCCGCCAGTTCGCCGAAGGTCTTGGCGACAATTTCCGGCTGGTTGACGCTCGCTTCTCCGAGATGGCCGCCGAGCTGGGCGAACGCTCGGTGGACGGCGTGGCGCTCGATCTTGGCGTGTCGTCGATGCAGCTCGATCAGGCCGAGCGCGGCTTCTCGTTCATGCGTGACGGTCCGCTGGACATGCGGATGGGCGCGAGCGGGCCCACCGCCGCCGACATCGTCAACACCGCCGAGCCGGCTGAACTTGCGCGTATCATCTGGCTCTATGGCGAAGAGCGGCAGTCGCGCCGTATCGCCGCCTTCATCATGCGTCGGCGCGAAGAGCAGCCGTTCACCCGGACGCTCGACCTGGCCGAAGTCATCGAGCGCGCGCTGGGCGGCCGGCGCGGCGCCAAGGTGCATCCGGCGACGCGTTCCTTCCAAGCGCTGCGGATCGCCGTGAACGAGGAGCTCAGCGAGCTTGAGGCGGGCCTCGAGGCCGCCGAGCGCGTGCTGAAGGTCGGGGGCCGCCTGGCCGTCGTCACCTTCCATTCGCTGGAAGACCGCATCGTGAAGGCCTTCTTCACCGCCAGGGCCGGCAAGACGCCGGGTGGATCGCGCCACCTGCCGCCGGTCGAGGCCTTGGCCGCTCCGAGCTTCGAATTGCTGTTCAACGGTGCGCGCACCGCGGGGGAGGCCGAGACCTCCGCCAATCCGCGCGCGCGGTCGGCCAAACTTCGCGCGGGCGTGCGGACCGCCGCCCCGGTCTGGAGCGATGTGGCATGAGCTTCCTCAATCGCAAGGTTCGCGGGTTCCGGCTGATTGACGTGGTCGCCCTGGGCGTGCTGGTCGCGATCATCCTGTCGGTCTACCTGGCCAAGACCATGGCCGGCAAAGAGCGCGCCGAGATCGCCTCGGTCGAGAAGCAGATCGACGCCGAGAAGGCTCGGATCCGCCTGCTGCAGGCCGAGGTCGCGCACCTGGAGCAGCCGGCCCGCATCGAAACCCTCTCCACCACGCACCTCGGCATGGCGCCTCTCCAGGCCAAGCACGAGACAACGATCGACAAGCTGTCTGAAATCGCCATCGGGAAGCAGAAGCCGTGACTATGGCGCACCCCACGTTCGAGGCGCCGGGCTGGCGCTGGCTCAAGGCCAAGGTTTGGGGCCTGGAGCACGCGTTCGAGCGCGCCAAGGCGGCCGGCAAGGCTGAAGACGACACGCGCATCCGCATCTTCTTCGTGCTGGCGCTGTTCTCGGCCAGCTTCGCGGTGCTAGCGGTCGGCGCCACGCGTGCGGCGCTGTTCTCCAACGCGGGTCACGGCAACGGCTATGTGGGGCCGATCGGCGCTGATCGCGCCGACCTGACCGACCGCAACGGCGCCATGCTGGCCGCTGATCTGCTGCACTACGGCCTCTATGTCGATCCGCGCGAGATCTGGGACGCCAACGAGACGCGCCGGGCCTTGGCTGCGGCTCTGCCGAATGTGTCGCGCGCCCGACTCGAAAAGGCCCTGAAGGGCGAGCGTCGCGGCTTCGTGGCCAGCGGCCTGACCCCGGAGGAGCGTTCGCGCGTCAATGCGCTGGGCCTGCCGGGGGTGAGCTTCGAGAGCGAGGAGCGCCGGGTCTATCCGCTCGGTCAAACCGCCGCGCACCTGATCGGCTTTGCTGACACCGGCGGGGTCGGCCTGGCCGGCGCCGAACGCGCGCTGAACGACACGCTGCGTGGGGGCAAGGCCGCCAATGGCGCGGTGGCGCTGTCCATCGATCTGCGCGTCCAGGCCGCCCTTGAGGACGAACTCTACAAGGCGGCCGCCGAGTTCCAACCGCGCGGCGCGGTCGGGATCGTCACCGATGTCCACACCGGCGAAATCCTGGGGATGGCGAGCTATCCGACCTTCGACCCCAACCGGGTGTCGGTCGCCAGCGACGACACCAAGCTGAACCGTGCGGCGGCCTCGATCTATGAGATGGGGTCGACCTTCAAGGCCTTCACCGTGGCTATCGGCCTCGACACCGGCGTGGCCAATCCGTCCTCGACCTTCGACGCGCGCGAGCCGTATCAACTCGGCTATCGCACCATCAAGGACTACCACGCGGCCCGCAAGATCCTGACCCTCGTCGAGGTCTTCCAGCACTCCTCCAACATCGGCACAGCCAAGCTCGCCGAGAGCATCGGGGCCGATCGGCTGAGCCACTACTTCACCGCTCTGGGCCTCACCAAGCCGGCCAAGGTTGAGCTGATGGAGTCGGCGCGCCCGCTGACCCCGCGCAAGTGGGACATGGACGCTGTGGCCTCCACCTCGTTCGGCCACGGGATGAACGTCAGCCCGCTGGCGCTGTCCAGCGCGATGGGCGCGCTGCTGAACGGCGGCAATCTCGTGCCGCTGACCATCAAGAAGCTTGAGCCGAACCAGCGTCCGCAGGGCGTGCGGGCGGTCTCCGAGCAGACCTCGATCCAGATGCTGCAGATCATGCGCGCCAATGTCATCGGCGGCAGCGGCAAGTCGGCCAATGCGCCCGGCCTCAGCGTCGGCGGCAAGACCGGTACTGGCGAGAAGTACGATCCGGCCATTCGGGGTTACTCGACGAAGAAGCAGGTGTCGTCGTTCGCCGCGGTGTTCCCGACCTCCGGTCCCGTCGAGGCCAAGCGCTACTTCGTCCTGATCCTGATGGATGAGCCGCAAGGCAACGCCAAGACCTACGGCTATTCGACCGGCGGCTGGGTCGCCGCGCCGGCGGCCGGCCGAGTGATCGACCGCATCGCGCCGTTCCTGGGCGTCGAGCGGCAGAACGAGATCATCAAGGTCGTCGGCGACGATGGCGTGGCCCAACCCCTGGCGGACGGCCACTGATGGCGGCGCTTCTCTCATCCCTGGTCCAGCGTAGCCTGGAGATTGATCCGCTCATTGCCGGCATCACCGCCGACAGCCGCAAGGTGAAGCCTGGCTTCCTGTTCGCCGCCCTGCCGGGCTCGAGCGTCGATGGTGGTGAATTCGCGGCCAAGGCGGTCGCCGCCGGCGCCGTTGCGGTGATTTCGGCGCGGGACATGCCAGGCCTCGGCGTTCCAGTGTTGGTCACGAAGGACCCGCGCCGCGCCTACGCCCTGGCGGCGAAGGCGTTCTGGGGCGCGCAGCCGCCCCTGGTGGTCGCGGTCACCGGCACCAACGGCAAGACCTCGGTCGCCGCGTTCTGCCGGCAGATCTTCAACAACGCGGGCAAGAAGGCCGCCAGCATGGGCACCCTGGGCGTCCGCGCCACGGGTCCGGGACTGGACGAGCAGCTCACCCCGCCTGGCCTGACGACGCCGGACGCGGCCGACGTGGCCGAGCTGATGTCGATCCTGGCCGCGAAGGGCGTCACCCATCTGGCGCTGGAGGCCTCTTCCCACGGGGTCGATCAACGCCGGCTAGACGGCGTTGATCTGGTGGCGGCGGGGTTCCTGAACCTGACCCAAGATCATCTCGACTATCACCACACCATGGAGGCCTATCGCGACGCCAAGCTGCGGTTGTTCGAAACCCTGCTGCCGCGCGGCGCGACCGCCGTCCTGAACGCCGATTCCGACGCCTATGACGCGTTTGCGGCGACCGCCGTGACCTCGGGGCAGAGCGTGTTTTCGGTGGGCGAGGCGGGGCAGGGCCTGAAGCTGCTGAGCCGCCAACCCATGCCCGAAGGCCAGACCCTGAATATCGAGGCGGCCGGCAAGGTCTACGAAGTTCGTCTGCCCCTGGTGGGCGGATACCAGGCTTCGAACGTTCTGGTGGCGGCGGGTCTCTGCATCGCCGCCGGCGAGGACGTTGCGAGCGTGATGGCGGCCCTGGAAACTATCGAAGGCGCCCCGGGCCGGTTGCAGCGGGTCGGGACCGGGCCAAAGGGCGGCGAGGCCTATGTCGATTACGCCCATACGCCTGACGGGCTGGAAACTGTGCTGAAGGCGCTGCGTCCGCACGTCGAGGGTCGGCTGATCGTGGTGTTCGGCGCGGGCGGCGACCGTGACCGCGCAAAGCGCCCGTTGATGGGACAGGCCGCGGCCAATCATGCCGACATCGCCATCGTCACCGATGACAATCCCCGCAATGAGGTTCCGGCCGCGATCCGCGCCGAGGTCCTGGCCGGCGCCAAGGGCGCGCAGGAGATCGGCGATCGTCGCGAGGCTATTCGAAGCGCCGTCGCGCAGATGACGGCCGGCGACGTGCTGGTTGTGGCCGGCAAGGGCCATGAGCAAGGCATGAGCATCGCCGGCGTCCTGCATCCCTTCGACGACGTGGCCGAGGTCGCTCAAGCCTTGGAGATGCTCCGTGGCTGAGCCCCTTTGGACCTCCGAGGAGATCGTTGCGGCGACGGACGGCCACCTGTCGGGCGCGCCCTTCACGGTGAACGGGGTTTCCATCGACACCCGCTCGATCGACCAGGGCGACCTCTTCGTGGCCCTGGGCGGCGTGCGTGACGGACATGAGTTCGTCGCCACCGCCATGGCAGGCGGGGCGACCGGCGCTCTGGTGTCCAAGGGCGTGGACGCCCCCAGCATCGTGGTTGGGGACACCCTCCAGGCGTTGGAAATGCTCGGCCAAGCGGCTCGCGAGCGTGCGCCTCAGGTGCGACGCGGGGCGATCACCGGCTCGGTCGGCAAGACCAGCGTCACCCAGGCGGTGCGCGCCGGTCTGATGCTGGCCGGCAAGGCCCACTCGTCAGTGAAGAGCTACAACAATCATATCGGCGTGCCCCTGACCCTGGCGCGCATGCCGCGCGACACCGAGCGGGCGGTGTTCGAGATCGGCATGAACCACGCCGACGAGATCGCGCCGCTGTCGCGGTTCGTGCGGCCGCACGCGGTGGCGATCACCACGGTCGGACCTGTTCACGTCGAGAACTTCCCCGATGGCGAAGCGGGTGTCGCCCGCGCCAAGGCTGAAATCTTCGCCGGGCTCGAGCCCGGCGGTGTTGCTGTGTTGAACGCCGACAACAAGTGGTTCGACTTCCTGAGCGCCGAGGCCCGCAAGGTCGGCGCCGTGGTCCGCAGCTTCGGCTCCGCTGAGAATTGCGACGCGCGCTTGGTCGATTTCCAACCGCAGACCGGATACGCGGTCGTCCAGGCTCGCCTGCACGGCGAGGCCCTGGATTTCCCGATCCTGCAGACGGGATTCCATTGGGGTCCCAACAGCATGGCGGTCCTGCTGATGCTGGAAGCGCTGGGCGTGGACCTGAATGACAGCCTCGCCGCCCTAGGCAGCTTCGAGCCGCTGGCCGGTCGCGGCGCTGAGCGGGTGATCAGGCTGGCGGGGGGCGAGTTCACCCTGGTCGATGAGAGCTACAACGCCAATCCCGTCTCGATGGGCGCGGCCTTCGCTTCGCTGGGCGCACGCACGGCGACGGGGCGGCGGATCGTCGCGCTGACCGACATGCTTGAGCTTGGCGTTGAGGGCCCTGCTTTCCACGCCGGCTTGGCCGAGCCGCTGGATCGCGCGGGCGTTGAGCTGGTGTTCTGCGCCGGACCGTTGATGAAATCACTGTGGGACGCCCTTCCGCCGACTCGTAGAGGCGGTTACGCCGATACAGCGGTGGAGTTGGGGCTGCTGATCGCCAAGGCCGTTGAGCCGGGCGATCTGGTGATGGTCAAGGGTTCGAACGGGTCGAGAGCCGGTGCGGTGGTCGCCGCCCTGGGAGCTCTCGACGTGCGTTCGCAGGAGAAGGGCTGATGCTTTACTGGCTGTATCAACAGCTGTCGGCCGACGGATATGTTCCGTTCCTGAACCTGTTGAAATACCAGACCTTCCGCACGGGCATGGCGCTGTTCACGGCGCAGCTGGTCGTGGTCGCTATGGGCTCGCGCTTCATCCGCTGGATGCAGGCCAAGCAGGGCAAGGGCCAGCCGATCCGCGCCGACGGCATCGAACGGCACGTGGTCGAGAAGGCCGGCACCCCGACCATGGGCGGGGTCATGATCCTGGCCGGCTTGCTGGTCGGAACGCTGCTGTGGTCGGACCTGACCAATGTCTATGTCTGGGCCGTGATCCTGGTGACGGCCGGCTATGGCGTGCTCGGCTTCACTGACGACTACGCCAAGGTCACCAAACAAACGACCGACGGCGTCTCGGGCAAGGTCAGGCTGCTGATGGAGGCGGTCATTGCGCTGGCCGCCGTCGCCCTGATGGTCGTGTTCGGCACCAATCCGCCGGAGACCCCAAACCTCTCGACCTCGGTCGCGTTCCCGATCTTCAAGGAACTGCTGCTGCCGATGGGCTGGTTCTACTTGGCTTTCGGCGCTTTCATCATCGTTGGCGCGGCCAACGCCGTGAACTTCACCGACGGCCTGGACGGCCTGGCCACCGTGCCGGTCATGATCGCGGCGGCGGCCTTCGGCTTCATCGCCTATCTCGTCGGCAACTTCGTCTTCGCCCAGTACCTGAAGCTGCACTTCGTCCCCGGCGTGGGCGAGGTCGCGGTCTATTGCGGGGCGATGATCGGGGCTGGCCTCGGCTTCCTTTGGTACAATGCGCCGCCTGCCAAAATTTTCATGGGCGACACGGGTTCGCTGGCCTTGGGCGGCGGCATCGGCGCGGTGGCCGTGGCCACCAAGCATGAGATCGTGCTGGGCATTATCGGAGGCCTCTTCGTGATGGAGACCCTGTCGGTGATGATCCAAGTGGTGTCGTTCAAGCTGACGGGCAAGCGCGTGTTCCGCATGGCCCCGATCCACCACCATTTCGAAAAGCTCGGCTGGTCGGAATCGACTGTCGTGATCCGCTTCTGGATCATCGCGGTGATGCTCGCCCTGCTGGGTCTTGCAACCCTGAAGCTGCGGTAGGGGAGGGCAGGCGTAGGTCATGATCCCGGTCCGCGGCTTTGAAGGCAAGACGGTCGCCGTGTTCGGCCTGGCCCGCACGGGGCTGACGGCTGCGCGCGCCCTGATGCTGGGCGGAGCCGAGGTCGCGGTCTGGGACGAGCGTCCGGAGAGCCGCGCGGCCGCGCAGGCCGAGGGGCTGCCGCTGGTTGACCTAACGACCGCCGACTGGAGCAAATTCGCCGCCCTGATGCTGTCGCCAGGCGTGCCGCTGACCCATCCCAAACCGCACTGGACCGTCGAGAAGGCCAAGGCGGCCGGCGTCGAGATCGTGGGCGACATCGAGCTGTTCGCCCGGACCGTGAACGCCGCGCCCGAGCACAAGCGCCCGAAGATCGTCGCCATCACCGGGACCAACGGCAAATCGACCACCACCGCCTTGATCGGCCACATCTGTGCGGCCGCTGGTCGCGACACGCGGGTTGGCGGGAATATCGGCGTCGGCGTTCTGGACCTCGACGACATGCACGGCGGCGCGGTCTACGTGCTGGAGATGAGCTCCTACCAGCTCGACCTGACGTCCAGCCTCAAGCCTGACGTGACGGTGTTGCTGAACATCTCGCCCGATCACCTGGAGCGTCACGGCGGGATGGAAGGCTATGTCGCCGCCAAGCGCCGGCTGTTGCTGAACCAAGGCAAGGGCGATACCGCCGTCATCGGCGTGGACGATCCCTGGGGGCAGCGGATCTGCACCGAGATCACCGCCGCCAACCGCCGAACCATCGTGCCGATCTCAGCGTCCAAGGCCATGGGCCGGGGCGTCTATGTCCTGCAGGGCCTGCTCTACGACGCCACCGGCGAGCGCGCCGCCGAGGTTGTCGATCTGTTGCGCGCCAAGTCGCTGCCGGGGCGGCACAATTGGCAGAACGCGGCGGCCGCCTATTCGGCGGTGCGTGGGCTGGGTCTGACCTCGCAAGAGGCGGCTGACGGGCTGATGACCTTCCCGGGCCTGGCGCACCGGATGGAGACCGTGGCCCACGTCGGCAAGGTCCGCTTCGTGAATGACAGCAAGGCGACCAACGCCGACGCCGCCCGTCAGGCGATGTCGAGCTATCCGAAGTTCTATTGGATCGCCGGCGGTCAGCCGAAGACGGGCGGCATCGACGAGCTGACCGATCTCTTCCCGCGTATCGAGAAGGCCTATCTGATTGGAGAGGCTCAGCCGGCCTTCGCCAAGGTCCTTAAGGGCAAGGCCAAGGTCGCCGAGTGCGGGACCATTGAGGTGGCGACCGCGATGGCCTATGCCGACGCGCTCGCCTCTGGCCAGGACGCCGTCGTGCTGCTGTCGCCGGCCTGCGCCTCATTCGACCAGTTCGCCGATTTCGAAGCCCGAGGTGAGGCGTTCCGCGCCGCCGTCACTGGGCTCACCATGCCCGCCGCCAAGGGCGCGCGCGCCTAGGCTTTCGACATCACGATCGCGGCCTCGCGTCCCGGTTAAGGAAAATTAAGCATGAGGGCGTCTTGTGATCGCTGACCGCCTTCGCCTTCGAATCGCCGATGGATCCTCAATGAAACCCAGCCAAGCCCACGCCTTCGCACGCAGCGACAGGTCAACGGTGGGCGTGTGGTGGTGGACGACTGATCGCTGGATGCTCGGGGCGGTCGCCGCCCTGATCGCCATCGGCGTGATGATGTCCTTCGCGGCCAGCCCGTCGGCGGCGGCGCGGATGAATGTGGGCGACCCCTTCCACTTCGCGGTGCGCCAGTGCGTGTTCGCGGTGGCGGGCGCGATGATCCTGGTGTCGACCTCGATGCTGGATGGCCGTGGCGTCCGACGCGCGGCCTTCTTCATCTATCTCATCGCTATCGCCATCATGATCGCCCTGCCGTTCATGGGCCACACCGCCAAGGGCGCGACCCGCTGGGTGCAGTTGGGCGGCTTCACCCTTCAGCCATCGGAGTTCATGAAGCCGGCCCTGATCGTGCTGGTCTCTTGGATGTTCGCGGAGGGCCAGAAGGGGCAAGGAGTGCCTGGCGTCTCCATCGCCTTCGGCCTCTACTTCCTGTCGGTTGGCCTGCTGCTGGTGCAGCCCGACGTCGGCCAGACCGTGCTGATCACCGTGGCGTTTGGCGCGGCCTTCTGGATGGCCGGGGTGCCGCTGTCCTGGGTAATGCTGCTGGGCGGGGTGGCGGTGACCGGGCTGTCCTCGACCTATTTCCTGTTCCCGCACGTGGCCAGCCGAGTGGACCGGTTCCTGAGCCCGGAGCGCGCCGACACCCACCAGGTGGACCGCGCCGCCGAGGCGATCTCGGCCGGCGGCTTCTTCGGCCGCGGCCCGGGGGAGGGCGTGATGAAGCGTCACGTGCCCGACCTGCATACCGACTTCATCTATTCGGTGGGAGCCGAGGAATACGGCCTGATCTTCTCGCTGCTGCTGATCGCCCTGTTTTCGTTCATCGTCATCCGCGGCCTCTATCGCGCCATGAAACTGAGCGATCCCTTCGAGCAGGTGGCTGCGGCCGGCCTATTCGTCCTCGTCGGCCAGCAGGCCTTCATCAATGTGGCGGTGAACCTGAATATGATCCCGACGAAGGGCATGACCTTGCCGTTCATTTCCTACGGCGGCTCGTCCATGCTGGCGATCTGCCTGACCTTGGGCATGGCCTTGGCGCTGACCCGCCGCAGGCCGGGAGCCTATTCCCAGGGCGAGGGCCTCGCCAAGGCCGGCGCCTTCGCCTAAAGGCTCGTGATGCGTAAGATCGCCGTCGTCGCCGCCGGGGGAACCGGGGGGCATCTATTTCCGGCTCAAGCGCTGGCCGAAGCCTTGATTGCGCGAGGCTGGCGCATCGTGCTCGCCACCGATGAGCGCGCCGCCGCATTCGCCGAGAGCTTCCCCGCCGAGGAACGCATCGGGCTTTCGGCTCGGACCTTCCGGCGCGGCGATCCCGTGAGCATGGCCCAGGCCGGCGTCGCCATCGTGCGTGGCGTGTTGCAGGCTCGCGCCGCCTTCACCCGGATCGAGCCCGATGTCGTGGTCGGCTTCGGCGGCTATCCGTCCGTGCCGGGCCTGCTGGCCGGGATCACCCAGGGCAGGCCGACCCTGCTGCACGAGCAGAACGCAGTGATGGGCCGGGCCAACCGGCGGCTCGCTAGCCATGTTCGCGCCGTCGCCTGCGCCTTCCCGGTGCTGCAAAAGGCGCCCGGTCGGGTCGCCGAGAACGCCGTGGTGGTCGGCAATCCGGTGCGCCCGGATATCCGCGCCCTCTCCGAACTTCCCTACATCCCGCCGACGCTCGACGGCCCGGTGCATCTGCTGATCACCGGCGGCAGCCAGGGCGCGCGCCTGCTCTCTGAGCTGATGCCAGAGGCGATCGCCAAGCTGCCTGAAGAGCTGCGCGTCCGGCTGAAGGTGCAGCAGCAGACCCGCAAGGAGTCGATGGACGGCGCCCGGCGGACCTATGCCAACGCCCTGGTCCAGGCTGAGATCGCCCCGTTCTTCCGTGACATGGCCGGACGGCTGCGCGACGCCCATCTGGTGATCGGCCGCGCCGGCGCCGGCACGGTTTGCGAATTCGCCGTGGCTGGAAGGCCCGCCATCCTGATCCCGCTGGCTATCGCGCTGGACGATGATCAGGGACAGAACGCCCGGGTCATGGCCGAGGCTGGCGGCGCCGAGGTCGCGCGCGAGAATCAACTCACCGTCGACACCATGTCGAACGCCCTTCTGAAACTGCTGACCAACCCCGAGCGCCTGGCGCGCATGGCGGCCGGCGCGCGATCCATCGCCAAACCGGACGCCGCCGAACGCCTGGCCGACCTGGTCGAGAGAACCGCCCTCCAAAAATGAACAAGCGCCCCGTCCCCTTCGCCCTCGGCCCCGTCCATTTCGTCGGCATCGGCGGGATCGGCATGAGCGGCATCGCCGAGATCATGCTGCGGATCGGCTATACGGTTCAGGGCTCCGACGCCAAGGCCAGCGCCAATACCGAGCGGCTGGAGAAGCTGGGCGCCAAGGTGTTCATCGGCCAGAGCGGGGCCAATGTCGAAGGCGCCTCCGCCATCGTCTATTCGACGGCGATCAAGGCCGACAATCCTGAGATGGTCGCCGCGCGCGAGAAGCGCATCCCGCTGGTGCATCGCGGCGAGATGTTGGCTGAGCTGACCCGCCTGCAATACTCGGTGGCGGTCGGCGGGACCCATGGCAAGACCACCACGACCTCGATGGTCGCCGCCCTGCTGGACGCCGGCGGCAAGGACCCGACGGTGATCAATGGCGGGATCATCAACGCCTATGGCACCAACGCCAAGGTCGGCGAGGGCGAGTGGATGGTGGTCGAGGCCGACGAGAGCGACGGCACCTTCCTGAAGCTGAAGTCCACCTGCGCCATCGTCACTAATATCGACCCCGAGCACCTGGATCACTACGGCGACTTCGACGCCGTGAAGAAGGCGTTCCAGGACTTTGTCGAAAACGTACCGTTCTACGGTTTCGCTGCGGTCTGCACCGACCATGCCGAGGTCCAGGCGATGGCCGCCCGGGTCAAGAACCGCCGCCTGATCACCTATGGGACCAATCCCCAGGCGGAGGTCCGGGCCGAGAAGATCAGCATGGGGCCGGACGGCTCGCGCTTCGATGCGGTGTTCGCGCCGCAGGGCGGCGAGGTTGTGCGGCTGGAAAACCTGCATCTGCCGATGGCGGGACAGCACAATGTGCTGAACGCCACCGCCGCCATCGCCATCGCGCGCGAGCTGGGCGTATCGGATGACGACATTCGTAAGGGTTTGGCCGGGTTCGCCGGCGTCAAGCGCCGCTTCACCACAACGGGCGTCGCCAACGGCGTGCGGGTGATTGACGACTACGGCCATCACCCGGTGGAGATCGCCTCGGTGCTGAAGGCCGCCCGCGCGGTGACCGGGGGCAAGGTGGTCGCTGTGGTGCAGCCGCACCGCTATTCGCGCCTGCACGACCTGTTCGATGAATTCTGCGGCTGTTTCAACGACGCCGACACGGTGATCGTCGCCGATGTCTATACCGCCGGGGAAGCGCCCATTGAGGGCGCGGACCGCGACGGCCTGGTCGATGGCCTGCGCCGGTTCGGCCATCGCCGCGCCCTGCCGCTGGAGGGCCCTGCGCAACTGGCGGCGATGGTCGCCGAGGAAGCCAAGGCCGGTGATCTGGTCGTCTGCCTTGGGGCCGGCGACATTACGGTCTGGGCCCACGCATTGCCGGCGCAACTCGAGGCGCTTTCCAAGTGAGCTGGCGCGACGAGCTACCCAAGGTTCGTGGCCGGATCCTGAAGGACGAGCCGCTGGCGCCCTTCACTTGGTTTCGCGTCGGCGGTCCCGCCGACGTGATCTTCCTGCCCGAGGATGAGGCAGATCTGGCCGACTTCCTGAAAGGGCTCGATCCGTCCGTGCCGGTGACGCCGATCGGCGTGGGATCGAACACCCTGGTCCGTGACGGCGGCGTCGACGGGGTAGTGATCCGCCTGGGCAAGGCGTTCGGCAAGGTCGAGCCGCGCGGCGATAACCGGATCTTCGCGGGGGCTGCCGTGCTTGACGCCGTGCTGGCGCGCGAGGCCGGCAAGGCGGGCATCGCCGGACTGGAGTTCTATCGCGGCGTGCCCGGATCCATCGGCGGCGCTACGGTGATGAACGCCGGGTGCTATGGCGCTGAAACCAAGGACGTGCTGGTCGAGGCCTATGCGGTGACACGGGCCGGAGAGCGCGTGACCTTCAGCAATGAAGAGATGGGCTTCGTCTATCGCAAGTCGGCCAAGGCCGCCGAGGGCGGGCTGATCTTCACGGGCGCTTTGTTTGAGGGGCAGGCCGACGATCCGGCCGCCATCGAAGCGCGGATGTCCGAGATCACCGCGCGGCGCGAAACCACCCAGCCGATCCGGGAAAAGACCGGCGGATCGACCTTCAAGAACCCGCCCGGCCATTCGTCCTGGAAGCTGGTCGATGACGCGGGGTGGCGCGGCAAGCTGCATGGCGGGGCGATGTTCTCGCCGCTTCACTCCAATTTTCTGATCAACACCGGGGAAGCGACGGCGGCGGATCTCGAGGGCCTCGGTGAAGCGGTTCGCGCCGATGTCAAAGCCAAGCTAGGGATCGACCTGGAATGGGAAATCAAGCGGATCGGCCGCCCGGCCGCCTGATCTTCGGCGCCCCGGATCGTCGCCCATAAAAAAACGCCGCCGGCCCGAAGGCCGACGGCGTGACTGGAGATCGTTGCTGGAGCCTAGGCGGCCAGCGCGTTCCGGCGGCGGGAGGTGCGGACCATGGTCCCCACAGCGCCGAAGCCGATGATCATCATCGCCCAGGTGGCCGGTTCAGGAACCGCCGAGCTGACCATGCTCACCGACGCCATGATGTCGGCCTTGTTGTCGAAGGCGTGGGTGACGTCGCAGTACTTCCACTTACCCTTCTTGTCCTTGCCGCACTTCTCGCTGACGACCGCGCTCTCCTTGGTGATGAAGTCGGACTTCAAGGTGTTGCCCACCAGGAAGCCAGCAATGTCGAGCGTGTAGGTGTCGAGGCCGTAGGTGAAGGTGTTGTTGTAGGAGATCGGGTTCACCACGACCTTGTCGGAGCAGCCGTAGGGATTGGCGGAGTCGCCCGAAGTCCCGCCGAACTGGCAGGAGTTCCAGCGCCCCGACCCCTCGTTGGGGGTCTCGACGTGGGTGAAGTTGTAGATGAAGTCCTGAAGCCCGATGTCGTGGCCGTCGATGTTGACGATGGCCTTGACCGTCAGCGTGACCGTTTGGAGGGTCGTGCCGGTGACGGGCCAGTTATTGTGCTGGAAGGTGCCGATCTTGAAGGGCGTGCCGGCGTCCCCGTTGCCGAGGTTCTCGCCATAAGGAGCCGCCGCCGCCGTAAAGGCGTAGCTGCTTTTCTTATAGCCGCCGCCTTCAGTCCCGGTCCCCCAGCTGACCGTCGAGGTGGGCGAGCCGTTGGAGATCGTGCCGGTTGGGCTGGCGACGCTCCAGGCTCCCTGGATGTTTGTGATCGTAACGACGCCGGCTGAAGCGGTCGAAGCCAGGCTGACGGCGGCGAGCGCGACGCCGGCGGCAAGCGCCTTGAATTTGAATTGCATTTTAGGCCTCCCTCACACCCCCGAGCGGGTGCGAAACTTGGCTAGTGGATAACGCCGAAATGTAAAATCGGCAAGCAGCAATGGTTGCTGCGTGGTTAATTTGTTGTCTGAATACTGGGGTGCGGAGGGCCGCTCGTCCTTCAAGTGAAAGTATTCGCGCCAGGGGGGAAATTTCCATCAGTTGGACGGATGCTCCCAAACTATCCCAAGCTGTTGGTTTGCCGGCGAACGCCATCTTCGCCCACTCTCCGACACATTTCGTGCTCTTTGGGCTGGGAAATTCCTGAAAGTCGCCGCTTTTGGATCGACGCGCGCCATAGCCCTCTGCGTCGTCCCGAAGCTGATCTGGCGGCGCCAGAACCAGACCTTCCCTGCGACCAACGCGCGCCCGGCCGAGCGCGCTCTTGACAGGACTCCGCGCGTAGCGCACCCGCCGAGCATGCGTATTGCTTTGCTTGCGGCCACCGCGGCCACGTTCATTTCCGCTCTTCCTGTCCACGCCGCCGACCTGGCCGCTACAGCCTCGGCGCTGCGCGACAAGGCCCTACAGGACACCACCGCCTGGGACGTGACTGAGTCCCTCACCACCGAGGTCGGGGCGCGGCCTCAAGGCTCGCCGGGAATGGACAGGGCGCGCGACTGGGGCGTGGCGAAGCTGAAGAGCCTGGGGTTCGAGAACGTCCATGTTGAGACCTTCGAGACCGGATCATGGCTGCGCGGGGCCGAGAGCGCCGAAGTGGTCTCTCCCTATCCCCAGAAGCTGCAGATCCTCGGCCTGGGCCGCTCCACGCCCACGCCGGCTGGCGGGCTGGAGGCCGAGATCGCGCTCTTCAAGACCTTGGACGAGATGCTGGCCCTGCCGCCCGGCGCGCTGAAGGGCAAGATCGCCGTCGTGACCCAGCGCACCCGGCGCACCCAGGACATCAAGGGCTACGCTGACGGCGTGCGCGCGCGTTCGGCTGGCGGTCCGGAGGCGGCCAAGCGCGGGGCGGTGGCCTATCTGGTCCGCTCGGTTTCGACCGACGATACCCGCCTGCCGCACACCGGCGGCGGCGGAGCCTCGGGCATTCCGATGGCGGCGCTGTCCACGCCTGACGCCGACCTGCTGGAGCGCATGGTCGCGCGCGGCAAACCGGTCCGGATCAAGCTCTCCATGGCCTCGACCCAGCGCGACAAGGCTCCAGCCTACAATGTCGTCGGCGAAATCAAGGGGCGCGAGCGGCCCGAGGAGGTGATCGTCATCGGCGGGCACCTGGACTCGTGGGACGCCGGCACCGGCGCGGTGGACGACGCAGCGGGCATCGCCATCACCACGGCGGCCGCCAAGCTGATCTCCGATCTGCCCCAGCGGCCGCGCCGCACCATTCGCCTGGTGATGTGGGGCGCCGAGGAGCAGGGCGGTTCGGGCCAGGCCTATGCCGACGCTCACGCAGGCGAGGCGGCCAATATCATCGTGGCCGGGGAAAGCGACCTTGGCGCAGGCGAGATTTTCAACGCCAAGCTCCCTAAGGGCAGCCTGGATCATCCGGCGATGAAGGCCTTCGCCGCCGCAGTGTCGCCGCTCAACACAATCATCTCGCGTCAGCCGGCCGAGGACGGCGGCGCCGACGTCGCGGGGCTGAAACGCCTAGGTGTGCCGGTAACCGAGTTCCAGCAGGACGCCACCCGCTACTTCGATCTGCACCACTCGGCCGACGATACGCTGGACAAGGTCGATCCCAAGGAACTAGCCCAGAACGTCGCGGTGTGGGCCGCCTTCGTCTACACCGTGGCCGACAGTGACATCGACTTCCGCAAGACCGCGACGGTGACCAAGTGAGCCTTCCTCTTTCCGGACACCACGTCGCCCTGCTCTGGGGCGGTCTTTCTTCCGAGCGCGAAGTCAGCCTGTCCTCTGGCAAGGAATGCGGCGCCGCACTGGAGCGACTGGGCGCCAAGGTTTCGTACGTGGACGCCGGTCGCGATCTTGCCCAGGTGCTGACGGCCCTAAAGCCTGACATCGTCTTCAACGCCTTGCATGGCGAGTGGGGCGAGGACGGTTGCGTCCAGGGGATTCTGGAAACCCTCGCCATCCCCTACAGCCACTCCGGCGTGCTGGCCTCGGCGCTGGCCATGGACAAGGACAAGTCGAAGGCGGTTATGGCCGCCGCGGGCGTGGTGGTTCCCGGCGGCGGGTTGTTCAATCGCCATGTCGCCGCCGCCAGCCACGTGATGGCGACGCCCTATGTCATCAAGCCAAACGCCGAGGGATCGTCGGTGGGCGTGTTCATCGTCCCCGAAGGCGCCAATCAGCCGCCGCAGGAATTGATCGACCCGAGTTGGACGTTCGGCGAAGAGGTGATGGTCGAGCCCTACATCCGCGGCAAGGAACTGGCCGTGGCGGTGATGGACGGCAAGGCGTTAACGGTCACCGACATTTTACCGGTCTCGGGCTTCTACGATTACGAGGCGAAATACGCCGAGGGCGGGTCCAAACACGTCCTTCCGGCCGAGATTCCGGCCCATGCGTACGAAAAAGCCCTGGAAATGGCCGAGCGGGCGCATGCCGCACTTGGTTGCCGAGGGGTTACCCGATCTGACCTTCGTTATGACGACATTAACGACATTCTGGTCCTTCTAGAGGTGAACACCCAACCCGGCATGACGCCGACTTCGCTCGTTCCCGAGCAGGCGGCGCTGAAGGGCGTGGAGTTCGACCGTCTAGTGCTTTGGATCACGGAGGATGCGTAT
Source organism: bacterium (assembly GCA_030824495.1). GTDB lineage: Bacteria > Pseudomonadota > Alphaproteobacteria > Caulobacterales > Caulobacteraceae > Phenylobacterium. The sequence goes on along the minus strand of JAVBXP010000012.1, from coordinate 36,271 downwards.
GCCCGCGGCAGTGCGGGGGGAGTCGCGAGCGTCAGCGAAGCCCCGGGCGAAAGCGCCCGCTAGCTCCAAATCTAAGCCCCGGGCGGGTAAGCCGGGGGCGTCGTACGCTCCTGGGAAATTGGGCGCCGCCCAAGGCGTAGGCCTTTCGCCGCGCAATGCGCTGCTGGCGGCCGGCGGAGTCGTCGCCGTGGCCCTGGTCCTTACTATGGCGACCGGCCACCGGGCCGAGAAGCTGGGCGCATCGGTGAGCGCCGGCGTCGGCGGTCAGCTGGCGAGCATGGGTTTCAAGCTCAAGGCCGTCCACGTCCAGGGCGCCTCTGAAATGGCCACCCCGGACATCCTGCGCGCGGCCGGGATCTATCAGGATCAGCCGCTGCTCGGCCTGGACCTTGAGCAGATCCGCCAGAGCGTCGAAGCCGTGGGCTGGGTCAAGGAGGCGCGGGTTGTCCGCCTGCTGCCCGACACGCTGGTGCTGGCCGTGGTCGAGCGTCGCCAGCTTGCGGTCTGGCAGAGCGGTGGGCGCAGCCACGTCATCGACGAGACCGGACGCGTCATACCCGAGGCCAATCCGGGCCGCTTCCCGACATTGCCGTTGATCGTGGGGGCAGGGGCCAACGAGGCCGCCGCCGCGATCCTGCCTGAAGTCGCCGCGCGCCCGCGCCTGGCCGAACGCGTCGAGGCCCTGGTGCGGGTCGACGGGCGTCGCTGGGACCTGCGGATGAAGGACGGATCGCTGGTGCAATTGCCGGCCGTCGACGAGGGCGCGGCCCTGATCCAGCTCGAGCAACTCGACCAGCGCTCGCGCATCTTGGAACTGGGCTTCGAGCGGATCGACCTGCGCGATCCGACTGTTGTTGCTGTTCGCCCGCGCGACGGGGTCCTGCCGGGCCAACTCGTCGCCAACGGCGCCTAAGCTAGAAGAAGGGACTGAGGACTTGTCGAGCCGCGTTGACGACCGCAAGGAAAACCGCGAAGGCCTGAAGGCCGCGCTGGGCCGCCAGCCTGTGGTCGCGGCGGTGGATCTGGGCGCGTCCAAGGTCACCTGCTTCATCATGAAGCCCGAGGGCGTGCGTCGGGGTGATCGCACCCTGACCGCCGCGGGCGTCGGCTACGTCCAGTCGCGCGGCGTGCGCGGCGGGGCGATCATCAATCTCGACGAGGCGTCCGACGCCATCGCCCAGGCTGTCGAGCGTGCCGAGAACGTGGCGGGCGTACAGGTGCAGAGCGTCACCGTCGCCACGGCCGGCGGCCAACTCGCCAGCCACCGGATCTCGGGCCGGGTCTCCATCGGCGCGCGTCCGATTTCGGATGGCGACCTCGTGCGTGCGATCCAGCAAGCCCTGGCGCAGATCAAAATTCCGGGCCGCCGCGCGGCCCACATCCTGCCGGTCGCCTGGTCGGTTGACGGCCAAGCCGCAATCCGTGATCCGCGCGCCATGTTCGGTCGCTCGCTGGGCGTCGAGCTGCTGGTCGTCTCGGTGAGCGAAGCTGTGTTCCAGACCCTGGGCGCCTGCGTCGAGCGCGCTCACCTGCAATTCGAAGGCGTTGTCGCCGCGCCTTTCACCTCGGCGCTGGCCGCCCTGGAAGAAGACGAGATGGATCTCGGGGCGGTCTGCATCGACATGGGCGGCGGCTCGACCTCCGCGGCGGTGTTCAGCGGCGGCAGCCTGGTTCACGTCGAGACTCTGGCCGTCGGCGGTGGTCACGTGACCGCCGATATCGCCCGCGGCCTGTCGACCTCGATCGCCGGCGCAGAGCGCATCAAGACCCTGCACGGTTCGGCCATCGCCTCGGCCAACGAAGATCGCGAAATGATCGAGGCTCCGCCGCGCGGTGATGATCCGGGCGCAGGCCCGGTGATCGCGCCGCGCTCGCTGCTGAAGGGCATCATCGCCCCGCGTGTCGAAGAGACGCTGGAACTGCTGCGCGATCGCCTGAAGGCGTCGGGCGCGCCGGTTGAGGCTGGGGCGGGCATCGTCCTGACGGGCGGCGCCAGCCAACTGGCCGGCGTCCGCGAGGTCGCGGTGCGGGTGTTCGACCGTCAGGTTCGCCTGGGCCGTCCGCGTCGGGTGCCGCATCTGGCCGACGCCGCTTCTGGCCCGGCCTTCTGCGCCGCGGCCGGGGTGCTGCAACGCGCCGCCTTCGGTCCGCGCGAGGCGGTGTCGGCCAAGGCGCTCGCCTCGGTCAAACTTCGTCGCGAGCCGCTCGACCCTCGGGCTAATCCGGTGGCGAAGGCCGCCGCTTGGCTGCGAGAAAACCTCTAAACTGCGGCTCGCCGAGGGCGTATGGCGAGGCTTCGGTCTGCGTCTGCGTGAGTCGCCCTTGGCATAAAACCCTGTTCGTTGAGCATGTTGCGCTGAATGGACTGTTGCTGAGGGCAGGGAAGCGGCGGCGCTGGGGTTCCTCCAGCGGCTAAGCCTTACCCAGCAAGAAATTTTGTTGTGGATGCCGGCCGTTGCGGGTCGACGCACGCCCGACTCGCCTTATGCAGTTAACCGGCAATTAACGATGGTGGGCGCTTCCTTAACGTCAGCCGTCGCGGGGACCAGGCGGGTGATTCGCCGGCGGTTCCCTTGACCACGGTACGGAGGACATAGGGTCCCAATGGCTATCGCACTTTCCGCGCCGCGCGCGACCGAACTCAAGCCGCGCATCGTCGTTTTCGGCGTCGGGGGCGCCGGCGGCAACGCCGTTAACAATATGATCGAGGCAGGGCTCGAAGGCGTCGAATTCGTCGTCGCCAACACCGACGCCCAGCAGCTCTCATTCGCCAAGACCGATCGCCGGATCCAGCTCGGCGTGCAGGTGACGCAAGGCCTCGGCGCCGGCGCCCACCCCGAGGTCGGCATGAGCGCAGCCGAGGAGTCGATCCCCGAGATCGGCGAGCACCTCGACGGCGCCCACATGATCTTCATCACCGCCGGCATGGGCGGCGGCACCGGCACCGGCGCAGCGCCGATCATCGCCAAGTGCGCGCGCGAACGCGGCATCCTGACGGTGGGCGTGGTCACCAAGCCCTTCCACTTCGAAGGCCGCCACCGCATGCGCCTGGCCGACGCCGGCATTGGCGAGCTGCAGCGCTACGTCGACACCCTGATCGTCATTCCGAACCAGAACCTGTTCCGCGTCGCCAACGAGCGCACGACCTTCGCCGAAGCTTTCGGCATGGCTGACCAGGTTCTGCACTCTGGCGTCCGCTCCATCACCGACCTGATGGTGCTGCCGGGCCTGATCAACCTCGACTTCGCCGACGTCCGTACGGTCATGACCGAAATGGGCAAGGCGATGATGGGCACCGGGGAGGCGACCGGCGACGATCGCGCCCTGATGGCCGCCCAGAACGCCATCGCCAACCCGCTGCTGGACGAAGTCTCGCTCAAGGGCGCCAAGGCGGTCCTGGTCAACGTCACCGGCGGTCTCGACATGACCCTGCTGGAAGTGGACGAAGCGGCGAACGCGATCTCCGAGCAGGTCGACGCCGAGGCCAACATCATCTTCGGCGCGGCCTTCGATCCGACGCTGGAAGGCATGATCCGCGTTTCGGTGGTCGCCACCGGTATGGACGGCGCTTCCATCGCGGCTATCGAGCCGAAGGTCGAGCGGATGCCGCTGACCGCCCCCCCGCTGCGCGCCGAAGTCAGCCGTCCGGCTCCCGTCACCCAACCGGTGATGCGGACCACCCCGACCTATGAACGCCCGGCCCCGCCGAGCTTCGCCGACCGTCCCGCGCCGCGCTATCCGGAGCCGGCCGCCTATGTGCCGCCGACGCCGCAAGCTGCTGCGCCTGCGCCGATCCCTACGCCTGCGCCCGCTCCGGCGCCGATCGTTGCTAAGTTCGAGGAAGAAGAGCAGGGCGACCTCTACACCGCTCCGCAGGCCGCCGCGCCCGCACCGGCTCCGGTGTTCGCCCCTGAGCCGCAGATCAGCCGTCCGATGACCAAGATCGTCGATCCGATGGTCGAGGAGCAGGATGAAGAGCCGCTGTTCGCCGAGGCGACCTATGAAGATCGCCGTCCGCAACGTGGCGGTTTCCTGAGCCTGTTCGGCAGCCGTCCGCGCTATGAGGCTCCGGCCCCCGCGCCGCGGCAAGCGCCCGCCAGCCGTGGCGGCGCCTTGCCGGTCGAACAGCCGATGGAAGAAGCCCAGATCGAGAACCAGGAAGACCTGGAAATCCCGTCCTTCCTGCGCCGCCTGGCCAACTAGAGACCAAGGCGATCAATAGATTGAATGGCCGGGCCTGCGCCCGGCCTTTCTTCGTTTAGGCCCTTGAGATGCCCAAGGTCGGGCCGATGAACTTCAGTCCGAGCTTGGCGACCACTCGCTGCGAGGCGAGGTTCGAGGTCGCAGTGCTGTAGAACAGGGTGCGATCGGCCAGCGAGGGCAGGGCGCTCCACCCCGCCGTCGCGGCCGCCGCCAGCCCTAGCCCCCGAAAAGCCGGTAAGGTCGCCAGGCCAAGTTCGGCGCCGCCACCGCCGAGCCGCGCGGCAAAGGCCAGCGATGCGATCTCGCCGTCCTGGAGCGCTAGGCACCAGGGCGCCCAGAGATCTTTAGCGTCACGAAATCCCATCTCCACCAGGGCAGGCGGCATGCCCTCTCGCGTCAAGGTCGCCTGGAGGTGATCCCCCTCTGCCGTTCCCGAAGCGATGAGCGGGGCGCTGACCTGGGCTTGTGATCGGTGGGGCAGGTGGAAGCTCAGGCCAGGATGGTTCTGGAGAGGGCCGAATGGGTGCAGGAGGTCCAGGTATCGCTCGAGGTGGACCGGAACTTGGCCTGGTCTGGAAAGCGGCGGCTCTTCGGCCGTGAGGGCCTTCAGTCCAGCGACCAGATCGTCGTCCAGTTCATGTCCGAATCGAACAAGGACGTCGCCGTCGCAGCCAGCCAGGAACATCAGGGGCCCAGGCGACCGATTAGGATCAGCCTCTCGCTCGATCCGGCCGGTAGGCGTGAGTGTGAAGCGCGTTTCGAACTCTATGTTGATCAGGCTCCAGGCCGACAGGGCAGGAGCCGCCGCGCCCCCCGGGGCGGCTTGGGATTTAGTATTGGGCATTGAAGTCTCGTCACAGGGCGCATGCGCCCGTTAGGCCGGTTGGCCCGCTATCGTGACGGTCGGAAACTAGCCGAGAAGTCGGCTCGCGCCGCGCGCCACGCATGATGAATTTGCGTTGGATGTACTCATCATCGCCTCCTTCGTGCGTTGCGCCGGTCTGAAGGCTACATGGCCCTGTTTTGATCCGTCAACGACGGTTGCGCAGCGGCGGCATGCGTCGGAGGTTTGGCGTCTCGCCGCCCTTCCTGCTGGAGCCATCGCCCGAACTCAGCGGCGAGCGTGTTGTCCGCCTGCGCAGGGCGCAAATAGGTGAAGCGGCTGGGAAGCGGATGAAAGCCCCAAGGAGCGGCCAGCCGCCCTGACAGGACGTCGGCCTGAACGAACGCCCAAGCTGTGATCGCCGCGCCCAACCCCGCCGCGACGGCTTCGATCAGATAGAAGTTGTGTTCGAAGCTCCGCTCGGCGCTCTCTTCCGGCAAATTCAGATCCATATCGGCGGCCCACATCGCCCATCCCGACGCGAAGGTCTCGGCATGGAGGCGCGGGAGGCGAAGAACCTTTCGCCTGTCTTGGTTCAAGTTCTCAAACAGCTCCCCCAACAGCACCGCCCCATAGGCGTGGTCCAGGAACGGCGTGGCACGCAGGCCCGCCGGGGCGGCGCCGCGCTGAAGGGTGATGGCTGCTTGCACGCCGCCGCGACTGAAATCACCGGCGCGATCCTCGACGAAGCGAACGCGAACCCCTGGCCGGGACTCCAAGAACCGCGGCAGGCGCGGGATAAGCCACTTCATGGCGAAGGTCCCGGGGCAGGCGACCACGAGTTCCTGGCCTGCTTCAGCGCCCGGCAACGCCAAGGCCACCATGTCGAAAGCCGAACTCAAGGAGGATGCGAGTTCGCGGCCGGCCGCGGTGAGCTGCAGTTGGTGTTTAGGACCATCGACCAGACGTGCGCCGAGGTGGGCCTCCAGCGCCTTGATCTGCCGGCTGACCGCGCCATGGGTGACCGATAGTTCCGCGGCGGCTCGGGTCATCGACCCCGTGCGCGCGAAGACTTCGAAAGCCTGGAGGCCTTTCAGGGACGGGAGGGGACGTCTGGTCATGTGACTGCAGCTCACAGCTTGGACCGGCTTAATCGATTGTCGTCCTTCCGCAAAGAAGCGCATCGCAAACCAGATTTGCAGAAGGGAATTTCGAGATGGCCGATTTTGCCGAACGCTTCATTCGACTTGCCCAGGTTCGCTCATCCCTATGCCTGGGCCTCGACCCCTCGGCCGATCTGATGAAGCTCTGGGGCTTGGATGATGACGCCGAAGGCTTGAAGCGGTTTTGCGGGACGGTTCTGGACGCCGCAGACGGCACGGTTTCGGTGGTGAAGCCGCAGGCGGGTTTCTTCGAGCGCTTTGGACCCCAGGGCATGGCCGAGCTCGGCAAGGCGGTCGACCAAATTCGCGCGCAGGGCGCGCTGAGCCTCATCGATGGCAAGCGCGGGGACGTGCCTGGCACCATGGCGGGATATGCCGAAGCCATGATCGGCGCAGGCAAAGGATTTGGCGCCGATGCTATGACGGTCGCGCCCTATCTCGGATTTGACGCCCTGCGCCCCGCTCTTGACCGGGCAGTCGCCAACGGATCCGCGGTCTTTGTGGTGGTGCGTTCCTCCAACCCCGACGGCCGCTCCCTGCAGGACGCTCGCCATCCGGATGGCCGCACGGTCGCTGAGGCTCTCGCCGATGAGATCAGCGCCTTCAACGCCGCGTGCGGTCCTCACACCGGGGCTGTCGGCGCCGTGATCGGCGCGACGATCGACGAGGCAGGTGCGAAAATACTGGCTCGCTTGCCGCAATCGCTTGTCCTTGCGCCGGGTGTCGGGGCGCAGGGAGCCAGCGTCGCCGATGTGGAGGCGACCTTTGGCCCTTCGCTGCTGCGGACCCTGCCGTCAGTGTCCCGCGCCATCCTTCGCGAAGGCCCGACGGTTGACGGTCTGCGCGCCGCGATCGACCGCTATCGTGATCAAGTCTGGAGGGCCTGCGAACGCGCGGCGCTTTCCCCTCCGTCGACCATCTGATTGCGCTAGACCAGAGACCTATATCGGTCCTCAACTCGCCCCGCTTTCGCCTTGATTCCTAAGGGAATCCTAAATGCGCGAGCGCGAAACATTGCGAAACAGGAGTTGTTTTGCGGCGCCGCAGCATAAGCCGTATCTGGCAGATGGGGCGTATCGCGGCCAGTCCGGCTGCAAGACCGAACCGAGAAGGCAGCGAGTTTTGCGCGCACAAGAGTTTCAGAACACCCTCCAGGGCCCGGCCATCTTCGCCGGCGTCGGCGTCCACACCGGCGCCTACACCCGCGTGGCTGTTCGCTCCGCCCCTGCCAACGCCGGTATCGTCTTCGTCCGCACCGATGTCACCGACCGCGACAACCGCGTCCCGGTCTCGGGCGAGGCTGTCACCAAGACTCAACTCGGGACCGTGATCGAGAACGCCGCCGGAGTCAGTGTTTCCACCATCGAGCACCTGATGGCTGCGATGGCGATGCTGGGTATCGACAACGCCGTGGTGGAGTTGGACGGCCCCGAAATGCCGATCATGGATGGCTCGTCGCTGCCGTTCGTGCAGATCCTGGACCGCGCCGGCCGTCGTCCGCAGGACGCGCCGCGTCGCTACATCGAGATCATCGAGCCGATCGAGTTTATCGACGGCGACAAGCGCGCCACCCTGACCCCCTCCGATCAATTCGAAGTCGCTTTCGAGATCGCTTTCGACTCCGCCGCCATCGGGCGTCAGCGGATTGATATGCCGATGGACGAGCGGACCTTCCGCAACGAATTGGCCAATTGCCGCACCTTTGGCTTCCTGCACGAGGTCGAGTACCTGCGCAGCATCGGCCTGGCGCGCGGCGGTTCGATGGAAAACGCCGTCGTCATCGAAGGCGACCGTATCCTCAACCCGGAAGGCCTGCGCCGTCCGGACGAATTCGTTCGCCACAAGGCGCTGGACGCTATTGGCGACCTCTACGTCCTTGGCGCGCCGATCCTCGGCCGCTTCGAGGGCGTGTTGGCCGGGCACAGCCTCAACAACCAACTGGTGCGTGCGCTGTTGGCCTCTCCCAAATCGTGGCGCTATCGCACCCTGGTGACGGAACTCGCTGAAGCGGTTTGAGCCGCCGACTCTTGGCGGTTTGTTCTGGTTTCACGATCCTTCGCGGTCGTTCGAAACCTGTCGCGAGCCATCCAATCGAACCTGTCTTGGCGCTGATGGCGGCGCCAGCAGGCTTTCCTAGGCTTCGCCGCATTTGCGCCCCGCATTGCATGATGTAGAAGCGTGGACTCGCGGCGCTGGGGCGCGCGTCGGTCCTTTAGAGGTGTAGGTGTCCTTGCTTCGCAATTCCCGGACTCGCACGGCGCTTGTCGTCAGCGTCGCTGTCCTCGCCCTAGCCGGCTGCGCCGGTAAAGATAAGAAGCCGAAGCTCGCCTATGAGGAGCGCCCGGTGGAGCTGCTCTACGCCACGGGCGCGGACCGGCTGGACCGCGGCCTTTGGAATCAGGCCGTCCAGTACTTCGGCGAGGTTGAGCGTCAGCATCCCTATTCGGAGTGGTCGCGCCGCGCGATCCTGATGACTGCCTACGCCCACTATCAGGGCAACGACTACGCCGAGGCCATCGGCGACGCCGACCGCTTTATCTCGCTCTATCCGGGAAATCCCGCGGCGGCCTACGCCCACTATCTGAAGGCGATCTCCTACTTCGAACAGATCGTTGATGTGGGCCGGGACCAGGCCGCGACGGCCCAGGCGTTGAACAACCTGACGGAAATCGTTCAGCGCTATCCGAACACCGAATACGCCGCCGATGCGCGCCTGAAGATCGACATGGTCAATGACCAGTTGGCCGGCAAGGAAATGACCATCGGCCGCTACTACCTGCGTCAGGGCGACACCCTGGCCGCGGTGGGCCGCTTCAAGACCGTGATCGACCGCTATCAGACCACGGGCCACACGCCCGAGGCGCTTTACCGTCTGGTCGAGGCGTATCTGACGCTGGGCCTCATCGAAGAGGCCAAGCGCAACGGCGCCGTGCTGGGCTACAACTATCCGGGCGATGTCTGGTATCGCGACGCCTATCGCCTGCTGACCGACAAAGGCCTGCGCCCGGCGGTCGAGCCGACCAAGGGCGAGCGCCGCAGCTTGGTGTCGCGCTTGCCGTTCGTGAAGGACAAGGACGCCACCGTGAAGCCGCCTGGCTATGACGAGGCGGCTCCGGCAGCTCCGGCGGTCGACCCCGCGCCCGCCGCTGAACCGGTCGCAACGCCCGCCGAACCGCAAGCCGCCGCGGCGTCGGCTGAGCCCGCCAAGCGCAAGGGTCTGATCTCCCGCCTGCCGTTCATGAAGGGCGGCGACGACAAATAGAACTTTAAGTGAACTGACGGGCTTTCGTCCCGTCTGATTCCAGGCGATCTTGCCGACATGCTGATCGGGCTATGGATCCGCGACGTGGTGCTGATCGAGGCGCTGGACCTTTCCATTGGTCCGGGCCTTACAGCGCTGACGGGCGAGACAGGGGCAGGGAAGTCGATCATCCTCGACGCCCTGGGCCTCGCCACGGGCGCGCGCGCTGAGGCCGGCCTCGTGCGCCAGGGCTCCAGCCAGGCGGCCGTGTCGGCCGTCTTCGCGCCGGCGCCTGAGCATCCCGTCTGGGACATCCTCGAAGAGAAGGGTATTTCGTACGCCCGCGACGAGGATCTGGTCCTGCGCCGCACGCTGTCGGCTGACGGCCGCAGCCGCGCCTTCGTCAATGATCAGGCCACCAGCGCCACCGTGCTGCGCGAACTGGGCGAAATGCTGCTGGAGGTGCATGGCCAGCACGAGACGGTCGGCCTGCTGGATGCTCGCACCCACAGGCCGTTGCTGGACGCCTATGGTTCGCTCGGCGGCTTGAGCAGCGCGGTCGCCGGACGTTGGAGCGCCTGGAAGGCGGCCCGCGCTCGCGCCGATGAGTTGCGCGCAGCCGTCGCACGAGCCGCCGAGGAATCCGAGGAACTGGCCCTGCGGCTCTCAGAACTCGACCGGTTGGATCCGCATGAGGGCGAGGAAGTTCGGCTGGCCGAGGAGCGCGCCATCCTGGGCGCCGCCGAGAAGGCCCTGACCGATATCGCCGAGGCCCGCCAAGCCTTTGACGGCCTGACCGGGCGCCTGGCCCAGGCGGTGCGCGCTGTGGAGCATGCGCGCACGCGGGCCCTGGCCGCCGGCGCCGCCGAGGACGGCGCCGCGGTCGTTCGCCTAGCCACAGCGAGCGCTGCGATCGACCGGGTGTTCAGCGAGGCCCAGGAAGCCGAAGCTGCTGTCGACGCGGTGGCCGACGCCTTCGACTTCCGGCCCGACCAATTGGAGAAGACCGAGGAGCGGCTGTTCGAACTGCGGGGCATGGCGCGCAAGCTGTCGGTTAGCGTCGAGGAACTGCCGATCCTGCGCGTGCGCTTCGCCGAGCGCCTTCGGGCGATGGAGTCATCCGAAGATGATCTGAAGGCGGCCGACGCCGCCGTGGCGGCTACACGGGCCGCCTATATCGCCGATGCAGGCAAACTCTCCGACGCTCGGCGCGCGGCCGGCGAGCGATTGGCGACCTCTGTGATGGCCGAGTTGGCGCCGCTGAAGCTGGACAAGGCGCGGTTCCGGGTGGCGGTGGAGACCTTGCCGGAGGACCGCGCCGGTCCGACCGGACAGGATCGCATCGCCTTTGAGATCGCCACCAATCCTGGCGCGCCATTCGGCGACCTGGGCGCGATCGCTTCGGGCGGGGAACTGGCGCGCTTCGCCCTGGCCTTAAAGGCTTCGCTTGCTGGCAGAGCCGAAGGCCCGCAGCCCTTGATGATCTTCGACGAGGTCGATCAGGGCGTGGGCGGCGCCGTCGCCGACGCGGTCGGACTGCGTCTGAAGCGCCTGGCCGCCGACGCCCAGGTGCTGGTCGTGACTCACTCGCCGCAGGTCGCCGCCCGCGCGGAGGCGCATTGGCGGATCTCCAAGGCCGGCGACAGCGAGCGCATTCGCACCGCGGTGGAGACGCTTTCGCTTGGTGAGCGCGAGGAAGAGATCGCCCGCATGTTGGCGGGCGCCCAGATCACCGACGCCGCGCGCGCCGCGGCCAGGGCCCTGATGGATGCGTGAATCGGCCATAGATGCTCCCCCCCTGGGGGAGCTGTCGGCGAAGCCGACTGAGGGGGATTTTGACTGCAGCCATGGAGGAGCTCCCTCCGTCACGCCTCGCTTCGCGCGGCGCGCCACCTCCCCCAGAGGGGGAGGATCTGAAGAATGAGCGACGGTTCTCAATTGACCGAGGCGCAGGCCGCCCTGGAGCTGACGCGGCTCGCCGACGAGATCGCGGCGCACGACATCCGCTATCACCAGGAAGACGCCCCGACCATTTCGGACGGCGAGTATGACGAGCTGAAGCGGCGGAATGCGGAGCTGGAGGCGGCGTTTCCGCATCTGATCCGTGAGAACTCGCCCTCGATGCGGGTGGGCGCTGCGCGGGCCGAGCAATTCTCGCCGGTCGAGCATGGCGTGCCCATGCTCAGCCTCGACAATGCGTTCTCGAACGACGACGCGCTGGAGTTCGACGCCAAGATCCGCCGGTTCCTGCGGCTGCCGGGCGCCGAGGACGTGGCCTATACGGCCGAGCCGAAGATCGACGGCCTGTCGGCCTCGCTACGCTACGAGAAGGGCGTCCTCGTCCAAGGCGCGACCCGCGGCGATGGCAGGACCGGCGAAGACGTCACCGAGAACCTGCGAACCATTTCGGAGATTCCCAAGCGGTTGTCGGGGTCAGGCTGGCCCGATGTGATCGAGGTGCGTGGCGAGGTCTATCTCGGTCACGACGAGTTCGCGGCGCTGAACGCCGCCAACGAGGCGGCAGGCCAGAAGACCTATGCCAATCCGCGCAATGCGGCGGCGGGATCGCTGCGCCAGATCGATCCGAAAATCACCGCCACGCGGCCGCTGCGGTTCTTCGCCTATGCCTGGGGCCTGTTCAGCCAGCCGTTCGCCCAGTCCCAGTGGGAGGCGCTGGGGCTACTGAAGTCCTGGGGCTTCCAGACCACGCCGGAGAGCCAGCGCGTGATCAGCGGGCAGGGGCTGCTGGACGCCTACGCCGCGATGGAGGCGGTCCGCCCCAAGCTCGGCTACGACATCGACGGCGTCGTCTACAAGGTCGACCGCCTGGATTGGCAGCAGCGGCTGGGCTTCATCACCCGCACTCCGCGCTGGGCCGTTGCGCGCAAATTCCCGGCCCAGCAGGCGCGGACTATTCTTGAGGCTATCGACGTTCAGGTCGGCCGCACGGGCGCGGTGACGCCGGTGGCGCGGCTGCGTCCAGTGACGGTGGGCGGCGTGGTGGTCGAAAACGCCACCCTGCACAACGCCGACGAGATCGCGCGCAAGGACGTCCGGATCGGCGACACCGTAATTCTGCAACGCGCCGGCGACGTGATCCCGCAGATCCTTGGCCCGGTGCTCGACGAGCGGCCCGCCGACTCGGTTCCGTTCGAGTTCCCGACCCATTGCCCGTGCCCGCTGAAGACACCGCTGGCCAAGGAGACGACGGCGGCCGGGGTCGAGACCGTCGTGCGCCGTTGCACCGGCGAGTTCGCCTGTCCGTTTCAGCGCATCGAGCATTTGCGCCACTTCGTGTCCCGCCGCGCCTACGACATCGAGGGCCTGGGCGAGAAGCAGCTCACCGCCTTTTACGAGCGCGGCTGGGTCAAGGAACCGGCCGACATTTTCCGGTTGGCCCGCGACGAGGAAAAGCTCGCCGAGCTGCGCACCACCGACGGCTATGGCGAGACCTCAGTCCGCAACCTGGTCGCGGGGATTGAGGCCAAGCGCTCCATCCCGCTGGATCGGTTCATCTTCGGCCTGGGCATCCGTCACATCGGAGAGACAACCTCCACGGCCCTGGCCCGGCATTTCGAGACCGTCGAGCACTTCATCGCCACCGCCAACGCCGCCGCCGCTCAGCGTCCCGGTGCGGGCGCCCAGGCGCTGTCGGAACTGGACGGGGTTGGACCGACAGCGGTGGAGGCCATCTTGGCCTATGCCCGTCATCCCCAGGCCTTGCTGATCCCGGCGGGCGCTTCGCTGGAAGAGCATCTGCGGCTGGCCATCCCGCGGCTCAACACGAGGGCGCGCCAGTCGCTAGCGGAACGGTTCGGTGACTGGCCGACCTTCCAGGCGGCCGCCAAGGCGGCCTTGTCGGAAATGCCCGGCGAGGAGTTCCGCGAGATCTCGTCGGTCGACGCCGTGGGGCCAGTGGCCGCGCGAATGGTCGCTGAGTTCTTCGGCGAGGAGCACAACCGCGCCAAGGTCGACGCTCTGCTGGCCGAGCTTTCGGTGATCCCGGCCGAGCGGCCGAAGACCGACACCGCCGTGGCCGGCAAGACCATCGTCTTCACCGGCAGTCTGGAGAAGATGACCCGCGACGAAGCCAAGGCCCAGGCTGAGGCGCTGGGGGCCAAGGTCTCGGGTTCGGTGTCCAAGAAGACCGACCTCGTCGTGGCTGGCCCTGGCGCAGGCTCGAAGCTGAAGACCGCCACCGATCTCGGCATCCAGGTGATGACCGAGGACGAATGGCTGGCGATGGTGGGTGGTTAGCCTGTCTCTCAATTCGTCATCCTCGGGCTTGTCCCGGGGACCTATACACACGAACCTTGGAAACAGGCCCGCACCCGCGGAGTTCATGGATGGCCGGCACAAAGGCCGGCCATGACGATTTTAGGGAGGAGGATCTCGTGGCGTCTCATTGGCTCGTGAAGTCCGAACCTGACACCTATTCCTATGACGATCTGGAACGTGATGGCCGTACCGTCTGGGATGGGGTGCGCAATTTTGCGGCCGCCTCGCACCTCAAGGCGATGAAGGTGGGCGACCAGGTGCTTTTCTACCATTCGCAGGAGGGCAAGGAGGTCGTCGCCGTCGCGCAGGTGGCGCGGGAAGCCTTTCCAGACGCCAGTGATCCCAAGGGCAAGTTCGTGGCCGTCGAGTTGACCCCGGTTCGCAAGCTCCCGCGGTCGGTGACGTTGGCGCAGATGAAGGCCAATCCGGCCCTCGCCGAGATGCCCATGATCCGCCAGGGGCGGCTCTCGGTGTCGCCGGTCAGCGCCGATGAGTGGTCGACGATCCTGAAGATGGCGGGGGAGTAGGGACCTCCCTCCCGGGTGTCATCCCGGAAGCCGCAATGCGGCTGTCCGGGACCCATCAACACCAGATTTGGCGGGCGTAGCTCGGCCGCGCCCTGCTCCTCGACGTCGGAGCGAATGGGTCCCGGTCTTGCTGCGCAAACCGGGATGACACTCGTTTCAGAGCGGCGCGCAGGCGCCTTCCAGCCAGCCGCGAACCTCGGCTTGCTCCAGGCGCGGCCCAACCACCGCCAGAACCTTGGCATGATAGGCGTCCATCTGGGCGCGCTCTTGCGGGGTCAGCATCTCGACCACGATCAGGCGACGATCCATCGGGGCCATGGTCAGGGTCTCGAAGCCCAGCATCGGCCGTTCGCCACCGGGGATCATGGCGGCTTCGGTCACGAACTGCAGGTTCTCGATCCGGATGCCGTAGGCGCCTTCCTTGTAATAGCCCGGCTCGTTGGACACGATCATGCCGGGCTGCAGGGCGACGAAGTTCGGCAGCTTGGAAATCCGCTGCGGGCCTTCGTGGACACCAAGGTAAGAGCCGACGCCGTGGCCGGTACCGTGATCGTAGTCCAGGCCCTGAAGCCACAGCGGGGCGCGGGCCAGGGCGTCGAGGGCCGAGCCGGTGGTCCCGGCCGGGAAGCGGATTGCGGCCAGGGCCAGATGGCCCTTCAGCACCAAGGTGAAACGCTCGCGCATTTCCTGGCTCGGTTCGCCCACGGCGACCGTGCGGGTGATGTCGGTCGTGCCGTCCAGGTATTGGGCGCCGGAATCGACCAGCAGCAACGAGCCTTGTTCGGCCTGCTTGTTCAGTCGGGTAGTCGGGCGATAGTGGACAATGGCGCCGTTCGACGCGGCGCCAGCGATGGTGTCGAAGGACAGGTCCTTCAGGGCGCCGGTGTCCTGGCGGAATCCTTCGAGGCGGGTGACGACCTCAACCTCGTCGACCGTGCGGCCTTGGGCGTCAGTGGCGAGCCAATGCAGGAAGCGGGTGACCGCCACGCCGTCGCGCGCGTGAGCCTCGCGGGTCCCGTCGATCTCAACCCTGTTCTTGCAGGCGCGGGGCAGGGCGCAGGGATCATCGCCGCGCAGGACGTCCGCGCCGGCCTTGTGCAGGGCTGAGAAATACCAGGCCGATGATTGGGCCGGATCGATCAGGACGCGCTTGCCCTTCAGGTCCTCAAGGGCGGCGGGCAAATCGTCGGGCGTTTCAAGGCTGACCTCGTTGCCAAGCCAGGCGCGGAGTTCGGGCGAGACCTTCACCGGGTCGACGAACAGCCTGGCCGTGCCGTCGCGGTTCAGGATGGCCTGGCCGAGCGGCAGGGGCGAGCGGATGACGTCGCCGCCGCGCACATTGAACAACCACGCGATGGACGACGGCGCGGTCAGGACGGTGGCGTCGGCGTTGCGGGCGGCTAGGGCCTCGCCGACGCGGGCGCGCTTGGCGGCGGAGTCTTCGCCGGCATAGTCGAGCAGGTGCGGGACGACGGGGGCGGTCGGCTGCGCGGGGCGGGCCTCGCCCCAGGCTTCGTCCAGCGGGTTGGTGGCGACGGGCTTGAGGCTGGCGCCGGCCTTGGCGGCGGCCGCCTTCAGGCGCTCCAGCGCGTCCGGCGCGTGCAGGCGCGGGTCGTAGCCAATGGTCTGGCCCTTGAGGGTGGCGGTTTCGAGATAGGCCGAGACGCCGCCCTCGACGAGGTCGCGGATCTCGAACACGCCGGCGTCCACCTGGTCGCGGACCTGCAGGGTGTAGCGGCCATCGACAAAGACGGCGGCCTTGTCGGCCATGATCACCGCGGCGCCTGCGGAACCGGTAAAGCCGGTGGCCCAGCCGAGCCGGTCATTGGCGGCGGGCAGGTACTCGTTCTGATGCTCGTCTTCATGGGGCACGAGGAAGCCGTCCAGTCCCTGGGCCTTCATGGCCTGGCGGATCAAGGGGACGTGCTTGGGCCCGAATGAGGGATCGGTGCTTTCGTCGAAGGTCTGGCGCATGGTCCGAACTTAGTCGCGCCGAGCGTGACGCGCCAGTCTCGGACGGTTTGGAAACAACCACTTATTGGAGTGGATCTCAGGTCGTGGGCGGTTATTTTACCCGGATATAATTGACATCCAAATCTGGTTCGGTCATTTGGCGGGAATGGACAAGCAGAGCCGCCGCGAGGCCATTCGCGAGTACAAAGAGCGCAAGACCCCGATCGGGATCTTCAGCCTGCGCTGCATGGCGACCGGCGAGACCTGGGTGGGCGCCTCGCGCAATCTCGACGGCCAACGCAACAGTTCGTTCTTCAGCCTGCGTCAGGGCTCCAACCGAAACCCCGGCATGCAGGCCGCGTGGAAGGCCCACGGCGGGGAGGAGGGGTTCGAGTTCGCGGTGGTGGAACTGCTGGAGGACGAAGAACTTGGCGCCATCGGTCGCGGCAGCTGGCTGAAGGAGCGCGAGCGTCATTGGCTTGCGGCGCTTGCCGCGCGGCCAGTGTTCTAGACACCTACGCCACACTTCGACATAACGGCGTCATGCGCAGCGCCTGCAACCTCTCGAATTCGTCTGGTCCCCTTGGGGCCGTGCGTCTTCGCGTGGGCTGACCGCCTGCCCTAGAAAGACCCACGACCCCGCCGAACCGGCTGGGTCGAGGACACGAGCCCCGCCGATGGCATGACCTTCGGAAAGAGAGCTCGGATGACCGGCGATCCTGAACAACCCTGGTTCCCGATACGCACAAAGCGTCTGCTGCTGCGTGAGGCGCGGCTCAGCGACTATGACGATATCCACGCCTACGCCGTTGACGCAGAAGTTGTGCGATACATGGACTGGGGGCCGAACACGCCCGAGGTGACGGCTCAGGCCCTGGGCGGCTGGGTGGCTATGTCGGCGCAATGGCCTCGCGACGAGGTCAATCTGGTGGTGGAGTTGCTGGAGACCGGCCGGGCGATCGGCGCGATCCGGTTGTCGATCCAGAGCCGAGCCGACCGAACCGCGGACTTTGGCTACACCCTGAACAAGGACTATTGGCGGCGGGGCCTCGCGACCGAGGCGGCCAGCGCGATTGTCGAAACCGCGTTTACGACGCTGGGTCTGCACCGGGTCTTTGCGACCTGCGACGTGCGGAACGCTGCGTCATACAAGGTGATGGAGAAGCTCGGCATGCGCCGTGAAGGGACGCTGCTGAAGAACCACGAGGTTCGCGGCCGGTGGCGGGACACCCACGTCTACGCCGTGCTGGCGCAGGAGTGGGCGGCCCGCCGAGCCGAGAAAGTCTAGTTCGGCGGCGCGGTGTCGCCGGCGTCAGTGGCGGCGTCAGTGGCGCTGGCGGCGGCGTTGCGGCCGGCCTCCGCGGTACGCTCAGCCGCCGAACTGGCGCTGTCGGCCGCCGAGCGGGTTGCGTCGGCCATGCTGGACGCGGCGTTGGCCGAGGCCTGGCTGGCGTTGGCGGCGGCGGCTTGCGCCGTCGCAGCGGCGTTATCGATGATCGCCTCGCTGCGGCCGCTTTCGCGCGCGGCTATCACGTCGCTTTCGGTCGCCGTGCGGCCGTTCATCATGAAGAACATCGCCGCGACGGCGACGATCGCCACCAGGGCGGCGATCCACCATCCGCCATTGGAACGCGGGGCTGGCCCGACCTCGTGACGCACGGTCGCGGGTTGCTCGATCACGGTCTTTTCGACGTAGGGCTCGTTGGTGTTGGCCAATAGAACGTCCTCCTTCTGAGGCGGCCTGATCGGCCGCTCTGATGGGCGGAGGAACGTGGTCCTGCGGCGGCGGTTCCGGCCCGTTAAGCCCGGCGCAGCACCAGTGTGGCCCAAGCGTCACGATGCAGGCGACGATGCAGGCGGAAGCCCTTGGACAGATAGGCGGCGAGCACGCGGCGTTCCTGGGTGCGCAGCAGGCCCGACAGGATGGCGAAGCCGCCGGGCTTCAAGGCGCCCTTGATGTCGTGCGACAGGGCGACCAGCGGCGGCGCCAGGATGTTGGCGAAGACCAGATCATAGGGCGCGGCGTCGCGCACCAGCCGGTGGCCCAGGCCTGAGGCGTGGACGAAGCGGGCGTTCGCCTTGTTGAGCTTGGCGTTCTCCCGCGAGATGCGGACCGAGGGGCCGTCAATGTCGGTGCCGACCGCCTTGGCGCTGCCGGTGCGGGCCGCGGCGATGGCGAGCACGCCCGTGCCGGCGCCGACGTCCAGCACGCGCTCGAAGCGGCGGGCCTTGATCAGTTCGTCATAGGCGAACAGGCAGCCGACGGTGGTGCCGTGGTGGCCGGTGCCGAAGGCGGCGCCTGCCTCAATCCGCAGATTGACGGTGTTGGTGGGCGCCCGACCCTTGTCATGGGCCCCGAAGACGAAGAAGCGGCCGGCCCGCACGGGCGGCAGGCCCGACAGCGCCATGGCCAGCCAGTCGGCGTCAGCCAGCTTTTCGACCACGGTCTTGAGTTCGGGATACTCGCCCAACGCCGCGACCAGGCCGTCGGCCTCCTCCGGCGTGGTGGGGAAGGCGTCGATGCGCCAGATGCCGCGATCTTCGTCCTCTTCCAGAATGGAATAGGTCACGCTCTCGAGCAGCGGATTGGCGTCGATGGCTTGCGCGGCGGCTTCGGCGATGGCGCGCGGGCCGCGCGCGACGATCTGGACGGCGTCTTCGGTCATCCGCGCCCTTTAGAGCCACAACGGCCGAAAGGCGAGGGGGTTAGGCGCGGGGCGCCTCTGGGGGAGTAGGCGCCTGGGGTGGTATCGGAGCCCACGGCGCTTCGAGAGTCCCCGGCGGTCCCAGTTCCTCATAGGGTATCGGCGCGGGCGGACCGGTGGGCGCGTAGTGGCGCTGCGGCTCTGGTTCTGGCTCGGGCTCGGGCTGCTCTTCAATTACAGGCGCTGACTCAGGCGGCATAGGCGGCGAGGGCGTTGTGACCGGCGGCTCTGGCCGGGGCTCCGGCGGCGGCACATAGGGAAGGGTGACGACCGTGCCTGAATCCACTCGGCGCGGCTGGGCCGCCTTGGGCCGCAAGACCATCACCAGCACCAGGGCCAGGATCGCCACCACCGCAAATGCGATGATCGCCGGGCGGCTGAGCAGAAATGATTGCGGCTTCATCTGATCCTCAACACCCGGCGGCGACGGCAGGTGCGCCCTTTGTGATTTCGGAGGCTGGCATCGCCCTGGCATCATGACGCCGCCCCCACCCGATCACGGAGACCTTTTATGAGCAAGTACCGGCCCCTGTCCGATCGGCTGTCGCTATATGACGGCGACGAATGGCGCGCGACCTTCGCAGAGATCGAGGGCGTCCTGGGATCGTCCTTGCCCAAGGCGGCGCAACAGGCCGCCTGGTGGATCGGAACCGCCGAAAAGCCGCATCAACGGGTCTGGCTGGATCATGGTTGGCGGGTGGCCGATGTGGACAAGGTGGCCGGCGCGGTGACCTTCCGCCGGGACAGTGGGGCGCCAGAGTCGCCGCCATCGGCGTCGGTCGTGGAGACCGAGGCCGCCGCCAAGCCATATCAGGCCAAGCTGGCGCTCGGCGCACCGGCCCTGATCGGCGGGGCGGTGGCGCTCGTCGCGGGCCTGGGAGTGTTCGCCGTCAAGCTGCTGAAGGGCCGCAAGACCTAGCTAGGCCGGTTGCTTCGTGCCGAAGCGCTCGGCCGAGCGGGCCTTGGCCTTGGCGGCCTCGTCCTCGCGGTCCTTGGGCTTGGCGGTCGTTTCGAGGCTCTCGAACAGCCGATGGGCGGCCGCAGCGACCTCAGCGACAGCCGCGTCGAAGGCTTGGCGATTGGCCTTCGACGGGGCGTTGAAGCCGGACAGCTTACGGACGAACTGGAGCGCCGCGTCGCGGATTTCCGCATCCGTAGCGGGCGGGTCGAAGTTGAACAGCGTCTTGATGTTGCGGCACATGGGCGAGCGTCTCCTTCTCCTCAGCCCCTTAGATAGGGCGGCAGGCGGCGCGCGCGACCTTGGCCGCGAGGCGTCAAGGCGTTAGCGGCCGCCGTCGATGATCTCAACACGCAGCGGACCGCCGCCGGCGGCGATCTCCAGCAGGCGGTCGACATTCGGATGCGCGCCCGGGCGGTTCCGAGCATCCGCCGTATGTTCGGCGAACACGGCCAGGCCGTGCTCCGCGGCTTTCTCATCCAAGATCTCGAAGGACTGCTTCAGGTACTGATAGACGGCCAACGAGCCTTGCTTGCCCGGCTGGTTTTCGATGCTGGCGACCATATTTCCCTTCGCGTCGACGAGGTCGATGCGTTGCACGCCGTCGATCGGCGGCAGTTGCTGAAGGTTTTCCTTGAACGTCGCACCTGGTTGAATCATCGGCGGGCTATCTCGCGTTCCTAAGTTTGCTCGCGGGGGATGTAGCACCTGGATCGAATGTCGGCCAAGGCGCGAGCCGGCAGCGCCAAAGCGGATCGACATTTTCAACCTTGGCGGCGCCAGCGTGGGAGCTGCGGTTTACGCCGCCGCATTGCCCCGGCGTTCGGGCAACTTAAGCCTGTCTCGATGGGCGAGAAGCCGACATTGCCGTTGTCAGATGAGGTGCGGAACAGACCTTCGCCTTCCTTGCCAAGACGAGGCCGTGCTCTGGACCTAGGCCTCCAGGAGCGGTCTCCCCTCAATGGGCTGTCCTAGATAGGCGGCGACATCTTCGATAGCCGTGCCGACCGCCGAGATAGCATCTCGAAGCTCTTGGTCGGTTAATGCCCAGGTTCCCGCCCCAAAACATAGAGTCACGTGGATTATGAATATCGATCGCCAACCGGATATTCCCTGGAAGTTGCGCATGATTACTTCTGCGAATACCAGAAGCTTAATCGCTTGAGTGCGAAGAGAAACTATCGATTTGTCGAATCCCCGAGCCTAGTCCACCGCCCAAAGGAGTTTTTCCTCCACGTTGAGGCGCTGGAACATCTCGAACACCCCGCTCATCGGGCTCTTGGCGTAGCTGGGTCGCGCCTGCATTCGGGAGAGCCATTCCGAGGCGGCGGGTGACCGCGCGAGCAGAGCCGATCCTTCCGGCGTTCGGGTGAAGAAGAGAAGTTGCGGCAGCAGGAAGCTGTCCGCCAGGGTCATCTCGGAGCCCACCAGAAACCCGCCCTCGGCGACGGCCTCATCGATCAGGCGCATCTGCAGAAGCAGGCCGGCGCGAGCTTCGGCGAGAAAGGCTTCGTCGGGGTCAAAGCCGAATGCGGGACGAACCAGGCGCTCCTTCATGAACCGGTTCATTGTCGGGAAGACATAGGAATTGGTGATGCTGATCCAGCGCAGGACCTCGGCCTGGCCGAAGGCGTCAACGGGTTGCAGGGGGCGACCGGCGAACGCGCGATCGATGTAGTGCGCAATCGCCAGGGTTTCGTAGAGAACCACCGCCCCGTGCTGAAACGCGGGCATCTTTCCGAATGGATGAAGCGCCAAGTGCTCGTGCGACCCCGGCGTCAGCGCGACCACCTCGTAATCAACGCCCTTTTCGTCGGCGACATGTATCGCCGTCCAGAGGTAGGCGCTCTCGGCCAGCGAATGGAATTTTATTGTCGCCATGGGCACGCTCCGTGTTCAAAGAGAAGTGTGCGCCGCTCTCGCCGAGAGCCGCCTTGCGGTACATCAAAGCGACTTCCGGAGCCCCACCGGACGTCCGACTTGGGTCGCTAGCGGCATTCAGCTCGTCGCCGTGAAGCTGACATTCACGATTTCGCCGAGAAACGGACCCCGTGATTGTCTCCGAGGGGTGGATTGCGAACCTAGGCCGCCGGCTCCAGATCGATGCCGTTGTCGTCGAAGACTTCGAGCCTAGACGGCCTTGGCAAGGAATGGTCGCCATCGATCCGCGCGAGGAGATAGGCCACCGCGATGACCATGTCGGCCGCGTCATAAGGCTTGGGAAGCGAGGCGATCGCGACGGTCTGCGCCGACCGCGCCCGACTAACCTGACCGCTGATGAAGAGCACCGGGATATCGAGCGCCTTGAGTTGTTCGGCCAGGGCGACCCCGTCGTCGCTGCCGGCGAGCCGTATGTTGACCAGCGCGAGGTCGGGTTTGGAGGCCTTGGCCACCTCCAGCGCCTCGGCGTGGCGGTCCGTCAGGTCCAGGACATTGTATCCGGCCGCCTCAAGGCAGTCGTTGAGGTCCATCGCCACCAGCACCTCATCTTCGACGATCATCAGGGTCTTGCGCGTCGCGCCTTGAAGCTTGGCCATGTTCATTCCTCTGCTCGTCAGGCCAGAGCGGCCCCGAAGGCGTCGCAAGAATCCAAAGCGCGGGGGCAAGCAGCGGTGAGACACGCATAGGTCGATCGCCTCCGAGGGTAAGCTCTGAGACCCCATGGGGTTGCATCAAGGCCGTGGCCATTTGAGCCGGTCATCGGGTCGTAAGCTGAAAAAATTGCCGCGTGTCCCTCAAGCGGACTGACCTACTGCGAGCGTCCGCTCTTGGCCCTTGGGCCAAGAGCTATTCGCAGCCGCGACAGTCTCAAGTTGGAAGCGGGACAGTTCTGAGCTCACGCGCCCGCGCCGTGGCGCGTTCGATGAGGTCGCAGACCGGGACGATCAGCGGCGCTGGCAGATTGTGGCCCATGCCGGGGATCAGGTGGAGTTCGGCGCCGGGAATGGTGGCTGCAGTGTCTTCGCCGCCATCCTTGGGCACCAGCGGATCATCGGCGCCGTGGATGACCACGGTCGGGGCGGTGATTGTGGCGAGCGCCTTGCGGCGGTCGCCGCTGGCGACGATGGCCGCCATCTGGCGTGCGAAGCCGACCGGATAGAACGCGCGCTCGTAGTCGGAGCGAAGCTGGGCGCGCAGCTCGACCTCGTCGACCGGGTAGCCGGGGCTCCCGAGGACCTTGGAGCTGATCAGCCCGTGATCGAGGAAGGCGTCGAGGTCGTGCAGCGGATCGGGGCCGCGGCTCTGCAGACGCTCCATCGCCTCGGGCTTGGCAGGCGGGAGGGCGGGGTTGCCGGTGCTGGACATGATCGAGGTCAGGGACAGGGTGCGCTGCGGATGCTCGGCCGCCACCATCTGGGCGATCATGCCGCCCATCGAGGCGCCGACGATGTGGGCGCGATCGATGGAGAGGGCGTCCAGCAGCCCGACTGCGTCGGCGGCCATGTCGGAGAGCAGATAGGGGACGTTCGGCTTCTGGCCCGACATCAGGGCGGTGTAGACCGCCGTCATGTCCGGTGCGCCGGCCTCGTCGAGCTTCTGCGACAGCCCGACGTCGCGATTGTCGTAGCGGATCACCCGGTAGCCTCGCGAGGCCAGCTCGCCGACGAAGTCGTTCGACCAGCGGGTCATCTGGGCCCCGAGGCCCATGATCAGCAGCACCGGTTCGCCGGTCTCCGAACCATGGATGTCATAGTGCAGCGAAATGCCGTTGGCGGTGGTCTCGGGCATGGGCCCCTCCCGACGTTTTTGATTGGGCGCAGGTTGGCCGAGAGCACGCGGCCGAGCAATGGCCCAGTGCGTTCGCCGCGCCGTTTAGGCGAGCCGCTAGGTCAGGGTGAGGATGAGGTGGGGCACGGAGACCTGGAAGGATCCGCTTTCGGCGTCGAGGTGGACCGTGCCGCTGGTCGCGACCCACTCGGTCAGCAGCTCGACCTCGATGAGGATGGATGCGTGCGCCGGCACGAAAAATCCTGACGCCGGCAGGAATTCGTTGAACGCGATGGAGGCGCTGTCGTCACCGCCGAAGAAGCCGCCGGTCGCCCCGGCGTCGGCCAGGATCTGGTCGTGGACGATCGATTTCAGCGTCGAGTCCCACATGGCCCAGACGGTGGTGCGGCGCCGGACCGTGGCGCGCGCCTGCGAGCCCCCGATGAACCAGGCCGCGACGCCGTTCCACTCCGCATCGACCGACAGATGCGCGTTGACGACGAGGCGGGCGCCCGCAGTTACCACGACGGGCTCGGTCCGCGGGTTTCGCCAGAGCGTGAAGAAGCTGAGCCGGCCCGTGCCGCTTTCGGCGACCGAGTTGGCGGAGGCGTTCATCCGATAGCGGGCCCAACTGTCGAGCGAGCCGATGTCGGAATCGACCACGGCGCCTGCGCCGGCGAAGCTGCGGATGAACGTCACTCGGTCGAGGATGACGTTCATCGGTGCGGCCGGCGGCGCCGGCGTCAGTTCAGCCAGGCGGCGCGCGACGGCGCCGGAGGCCTCTATCGCCCTTCGACGGGTGTGCTCGGCCCGTTCGCGGCGCGCCTTCGAGCGGTCGGCGGCCAGTGCGTCCAGGCGCTTGAGGTCGAGGCCGGCCGCCAGCAGTTCGTTGCGGGCAAGCTTGCCGTCTTCGCGAGCCGCCTCGGCGCGGGCGCGGGCGGTTTCCGGATCCTGCCTTCGAGGGGGGCTGGCTCGGCCCATCGCCTCCTGGATGAAGGCTTCCACTGCTTCGTGCGATACCGTGTCCATGGCCGCCGCCTTCGCTCGCCACCGGACCGCGCCGGCGGACAAGGCGTACGCTAGACCTGTGGTGGCTGGGCGTCCATTGGCGAGCGCGATGTGTAGGTGTTGGCGTGGAGAGTACGCGTTTTAGGTGTTGGTGCCCGAGCGGTCACGCGCATGCTGCGCGGCGCCGTCTTGGTGACCGAGCCAGGGCTCGCGCCGGATGGTCCAAAGTTCATAGGCTGGCGCCAGCGCGCTGGGCGGGTCGTCCAGGCTGCCGAGCTTGATCTCGATCTCGCCCGAGCCTTCCTCCCAGCAGAAAAGCGAAGAGCCGCAGTTCGGGCAGAACCGCTCGCCTCCCGCCCGGCTTCGCCAGCATCCGAGCTCGCCCGACAGGTTCGCGCTCGCCATCGGCCAAATCCCGAAGAACGAGAAGGCCGAGCCGGAATCCCTGCGGCAGGTCTCGCAATGACAGACGCCGACGCGGAGAGGCTCGCCGACGAGTTCGTAGCGAACCTGTCCGCAGTTGCAGCCACCTGAGCGCTTCATCACGACCCTCCTGTTCAGGGGAGGGGAGAGTTTCAGGCCTTCTGGACGAAGCTGTCGATGACCTTCTTGTCGCCGGCCTTGTCGAACGAGACGGTCAGCTTGTTGCCGTCGACCGACTTCACTTTGCCGTAGCCGAACTTCTGGTGGAACACCCGCTCGCCGCGCTTGAAGTCGCTGGCGGCCGAGGATTCGGAGACGACCAGCCGGCCTTCGCCCTCGATGACAGGGCCGCGCCCGGGGTGGCTGCCGTGGAAATTGCGTTCCTGTGCGCGCTTCCAGCCCGGCGAAGAATAGCCTGCGCCGAACGAGGGCGTTTCGTCCCAGCGCGAGCCGTGTTGCTGCATGCCAGGGCCGCCGCCGTAATAGCCGGTCTCCGAGCTCGCCTCGACGTTCTCCAGCGGCAGTTCATCGACGAAGCGCGAGGGGAGCTGGCTGGTCCAACGGCCGTAGACCTGACGGTTGGCCACGAAGGAGATGCGGGCCTCTTCACGGGCCCGGGTGATGCCGACATAGGCTAGGCGGCGCTCTTCCTCGAGGCCCTTCTCGCCCTTCTCGTCCATGCTGCGCTGTGAGGGGAAGACGCCTTCCTCCCATCCGGGCAGGAAGACCAGCGGGAACTCCAGCCCCTTGGCCGAGTGCAGGGTCATGATCTGCACCGCGTCGGCCTGGGGGCCGCGATCCATGTCCATCACCAGGGAGACGTGTTCGAGATAGGCCTCAAGGCTGTCGAAGGCGCCCATCGACTGGACGAGCTCCTTGAGGTTCTCCAGTCGCGTCTGGGCGGTCGGCGTTTTGTCCAGGCGCAGGGCGTCGGTGTAGCCGCTCTCCTCCAGCACCTGCTCGGTCAGACGCGAATGATGAAGGGTCTGGGCCTGGGCGCGCCAACGGTCGAGATCGCGCAGGAAGTTCGAGAGCGCCGTGCGCGTGCGGGCTGCCAGTTCGTCGGTCTGCACCGCTTGGCGCGCCGCATGCATCACCGGTACGCCGCCGACCCGCGCGATATGCAGCAGCTTTTGGACGGTGGTGTCGCCGATCCCCCGCTTGGGCACATTGACGATGCGCTCAAAGGCCAGGTCGTCGTCGGGCGACTGGATCAGTCGCAGATAGGCGTGGACGTCGCGGATTTCCGCCCGCTCGAAGAAGCGCGGCCCGCCGACCACCGTGTAGGGGATCTGCAGCATCACGAAGCGCTCTTCGAAGGCCCGCATCTGGAACGAGGCGCGAACCAGGATGGCCATGTCGCGGAACTTGCGCGGCTCCTTCTCCGTGCCGCCCTTCTTGGCGCGCTCGATCTCCTCGGCGATCAGCCGGCTCTCGGCCTCGCCGTCCCAGACGCCGCGGACGATGACCTTTTCGCCGTCGTTGCTCTCAGTCCAGAGTGTCTTGCCCAGCCGGCCCTTGTTGGCCTTGATCAGCCCAGAGGCGGCGGCCAGGATGTGGCTGGTGGAGCGGTAATTGCGCTCCAGGCGGATCACCGTTGCGCCCGGGAAATCGCGCTCGAAGCGCAGGATGTTGTCCACCTCAGCGCCGCGCCAACCATAGATCGACTGGTCGTCGTCGCCGACGCAGCAGACGTTCTGGCGCTTCTGGGCCAGCAGTCGCAGCCACAGATATTGGGCGACGTTGGTGTCCTGATACTCGTCCACCAGCACGTACTTGAACCGCTCGTGGAAGTCGGCCAGCACGTCCGGATTGTTCATGAAGATCGTCAGGTTGTGCAGCAGCAGGTCGCCGAAATCGCAGGCGTTCAGCACCCGCAGGCGCTCCTGATAGAGCCGGTAGAGGGTCTGGCCCTTGCCGCCGGCGAACTCGGTCCCCTCGGACGGCGGCAGGCGGTCGGGCGTCCAGCCGCGGTTCTTCCAATGGTCGATCAGGCCGGCCATCGCCTTTGGCGTCCAGCGCTTGGCGTCGACGTTCTCGGCCTCCAGCACCTGCTTGATCAGCCGTTCCTGGTCGTCGGTGTCGAGGATTGTGAAGTTCGACTTTAAGCCCACCAACTCGGCGTTGCGACGCAGGATCTGGGCGGCGACGGAGTGGAAGGTGCCCAGCCAACGCAGGCCCTCGGCGGCCGGACCGATGATGTGGGTGATCCGCTCGCGCATCTCGCGCGCGGCCTTGTTGGTGAAGGTGACGACCAACAGTTCCCACGGCTTGGCGCGGCCGGTGGCCAGGATGTGCGCCAGCCGGGTGGTCAGAACGCGCGTCTTGCCGGTGCCCGCGCCCGCCAGCACCAGCACCGGTCCCTCTGTCGCCTCGACCGCGGCGCGCTGCTCGGGGTTCAGGCCCTCGAGATAGTCGGGACCGCGCACGCGCGCGAGGTCGCTGACGCGAGTGGCGGGGAGGGCGTTGTCGAACGATTCAGGCACTGACATTGGAACATATGTAGCACAAACGCGCCGGGGCTTAAGGCCGGAACCGCGTGAAAGGCGGTTCGTTGTTCCTCTGTCCCAGGCGGCGAAAGGAGGCGCGCGTGGCTGACCCTCACCGAAGTGGAGCGACGCCGTGGCTGGCCCTGCTGGTCGGCGGGCTGATCGTCGCCTTCGCTGTGCTTGGCTATTTCCTCTATTCCAGCGCCGGACGGGTGGAGCCGAGGTTGCCCGCGGCCATCGATATCGACATCAACGTGCCGAAGGCCCCGCCCATCCCAGATGCGCCGCGGCTGCCCGACGCCCCCATTCCGGTCCCGAAATAGCCGATGAGCAACCAGGATCCCCGGCCACGGAAGCCCATCCCGCTGCTGCTCTGGGTGCTGCTGGGGTTTGTGGTCGTGCTGGGCTTTATGTTCACGTTGCGGGTGATGAACCCACCGTCAGCGGGAATGGCGCCGGCGCAGGGCTATGTGATCGTTCCGGACCAGGCCATCCCGAAGGCGCCGACGCCCGACGCCAGGCCGGTCTCCTAGCCTTTTGCGAATAGCAGGGCCGCCACCCGGCAGGCCGACGCCAGCGGCCGCTCGCCGCGGCCCTCGTCGATCTGCGCGATCAGCCCGGCCAGACTGACGCCGCGCAGCAGCGCCATCTCGTCCAGCACCGCCCAGAACTCTGATTCCAGCGCCATGGACGTGGCGTGGCCCGAGAGCAGGATGGAGCGTTTTCGAAGGCGTGGCATGACCCACCTTGTGGCCTAGGCGCCACGTTGCCGCAAACTGTTGAATTGCAGGCCCTGTGAAGATGACACGGCGCTTGCCAATAAGTGACACTGGCGTCACGTTCAATCCGAACGCTGTTTGCCTGAGGCTGCTTTATATGGCCATGACCGCCGACGCTCTCGATGCCCCGATGCGTCGCCAAGCCAGCCCGGTCGCTGGCCCCACGCCATTGCCTAAGCCGAAGCTCCATTGGGGCGTCGCCCTCAAGGCGTTGCAGCGGCTGCTGAACGACAAGGAAGACACCGGCCAGGTCTTCGAGATCATGCGGGCCCTGAACGGGACCGCCACGGCCACGGGTTATCAGCGACTACTAACCACCGTTCAGGGCGGCCGGATCGCCTATGAACGCGAAGAATTGGCGGAGCGTCTGATGGACGACGCCTGGCTGGACTCGTTCAAGGACGGCAGCGTCGGCGCGATCTATCGCGAGTTCGTGCGCAGCGAGCAGCTCTCGGCCGAGGGTCTGGCTGAAGTCAGCCGGATCGACGGCAATGATATCGACGTCGAGCATCCCTATGCCTGGTTTGGCCGTCGGACGCGCGACGTCCACGACATCTGGCACATCCTGTCAGGCTATCACCGCGACGGCTTGGGCGAGGCCTGCCTGGTGGCGTTCTCCTACGCCCAGACCAAGGGCCTGGGCTGGGCGCTGATCGCAGTCGGCGCGGCCTTGCGCTCGCGCGGCGGCGAATATCCGTCCGGCAAGGCGATCTGGCAGGGTTACAAGCGCGGCAAGGCCGCGGCCTGGCTGCTGGGCGAAGACTACGACCGGCTGCTGAACGAGCCCTTGGAAGTCGCTCGCAAGCGGCTGGGGATCACGCCGCCGACGATCTACGATTCCATCCCGGCTGAAGTGCGCGACGGAGCCGTGCCGAGCCAGATGTAAGGAACTTCGCGCGCCGATCCGGGGGGAGACGGACGCGCGGATGGCGCAGTGTTGCGCCAGGCGGGTGGAGGAGTGTCGAGCCTCCTCCACCCATCGCCGTTTTCAGAGACCGGTGGTTCAGGTCTCGCGCTTGGCGCCGTCGAGTAGCCGGCGAGCCTTGTCAGCCTCGGCCTTGCTCGAGGTCTTCTCACTCTTGGCCCGGCCGAATTTCACGCGGTTTTCCTGGGCCTGATCGCGAGCGTCCTGGCGATCCTTGACCTTCCGGGCCTTGTTGAGATTGACGACGTTGCTCATGGCGCCAGTTTAGCTCTTCGCGATGAAGCGTTGAAAGCCCGGACGCGCCTGAACCCTTTCCAGATAGGTTCTGAATACGGGCCGATCCGGCAACAATGACGCGATGTTCAGGCCCCAGTGGATGGCGCTGGCCAGGCTGACATCGGCGGCGGTGAACTGGTCCCCGGTGGCGTAGTCGTTGTCGGTGAGGGCGTTTTCCACATGCTGCACCATGTCGTCGAACAGGCCGAATGAGACGGCGATGCTCGGATACCGCCATCCCTGCGATTTGGCGACGAAGCAGGGGTCCATGACCGCGTCCGCATAGACCAGCCAGCTCAGATAGGGGCCGCGGCGCGGATCGCCCACCGGTGGGGCGAGCCTGGCCTTGGGGTAGGTGTCGGCGAGGTATGCAGCGATTGCCGCGCGCTCGGTGATCGCCACCCCATCATGGACGATGGCCGGGACCTTCTTATGCGCCTGGATTTCGCGATAGCTTTCCGGCGCTCCGCCCTCGGCGCGGATGTCGACGAGGTGAACGTCGTAGGGAACTTCCAACTCTTCCAGCAGCCACAAGGTCGTGGCTGAGCGTGACTGGGGGGCGTGGTAGAAGATCAGCATCGCACGGTTCCTTCGTCCGTTCCCAACCCCGCCGCCGCCGAACTTCGAACGCGATCAACCTGGGCGGGTTGCGCATTTCTCGACATCCTCGCCAGAATGAGGCACGCAGGAAGCACTTGGATCGGGGGAAAGCCTTGGCGATCGAGGTGCTTAGACGGATCAGGGGCCGCATCCGCAGCTGGCCCAGCTTGGCGCTGCCCGCCTTGGTCGTGGCCGCGGGCCTGATCATGACCGGGGCCGGCGGCTATCAGATCGAGCAGGGGCGGATGGCGCGCGAACGCTTGAGGTTCGACGGCGTCGTCGATCAGGCGAACGATGCGGTGGCAAGCCGCCTCGATACATACATGGCGGTCCTGAGAGCCGGAGCGGGTCTGTTCGCCGCCAGCAAGGACGTCAGCCTGGCCGAGTTTCGGGCCTTCGCCAATCGGGTGGAACTGACCCGTCGATATCCGGGCATCCAGGGAATTGGCTACTCGGCCCGTGTCTTGCCAGGCGAGGAGGATGATCTCATCGCGCGTATGCGCGCTGAGGGGGCGACCGATTTCAAGCTGCAGAACCCCGATGGGGAGGTTCATGCCATAGTCTTCCTAGAGCCCGCTGATCTGCGCAACGCGGTGGCGCAGGGGTTCAACATGCACCGGTTTCCCGTGCGCCGTGAGGCGATGGACCGGGCGCGCGACACCGGCGCGCCGGCTCTGTCGGGAAAGGTCGAACTAGTCCAGGAGGTGGACCGCGATAAGCAAGGCGGCTTCTTGCTCTACGAACCGGTCTACAGGGACGGATCGGTGCCTGCGACGGTGGCGGAGCGTCGCGAGGCGCTGCAAGGCTTTGTCTATGCGCCGTTTCGCGCCGGCGATCTGCTGAAGAGCGTGTTGCCGTCGGCCAGGCGAGCTGGTCTGGACTATGCTGTCTATGATGGCGCGCCGAGCACGGCGACCCTGCTGTATCACTCCTCAGGGTCGTTCCTGGGCAACAGCAGCTTGGCGGCGACGCGCACGCTGGATATCGCCGGCCGCACCTGGACCATCCTCTATCACGCACGAGACGGCTACGAGCAGGGTTCGGACGCCGGCTTGACCTGGGCGTTCCTGGGCACGGGGACGCTGGTGAGCCTGCTTGTCGGGTTCATCACCTGGCGGCAGGTCAGCGCGCGGCTGGCGGCAGAGCGGGAGATCGTCGCTCGGATCGCGGCTGAGGCGCACCAAAAACTGTTGCTCGATGAGTTGAACCACCGGGTGAAGAACACCCTGGCGACGGTGCAGTCGATCGCCGCCCAGAGTTTGCGGCACGGGACGGACGTGAACAGTGTGCGCGACAGTTTCGAGGCCAGGCTGGTCGCCTTGTCCCAGGCTCACAATCTGCTGACCCGTGACAACTGGCGCGGGGCGAGCCTGGCTGAACTTGTCCGTAGCGAACTACTTCCCTACGGCGGAGCCAACGGCGAACGGATCGCCGCCGCCGGTGAAGAGGTGTGGTTGGCGCCGAGCACCGCGGTGGCGCTGGGCATGGCCTTCCACGAGCTGGCCACCAATGCGGTGAAGTACGGCTCGCTGTCGGGGCCTGACGGCAGGATCGACGTGTCCTGGACGGTCACTGAGGGCGGTAGCGGGCGGCAACTGCGTATTGTTTGGCGCGAAAGCGGCGGGCCGGTCGTGGCGAAGCCTGAGCGTCGCGGGTTTGGATCGCGGGTTATCGTCGGCGGCCTGGCGCACCAGTTGGACGGCGTCGTGGACTTGGCGTTCGCGCCGACGGGCGTGGTCTGCACGATCGTTTTCCGTCTGCCGCCGGCCGGGGCGGAGGAGCAGATGTTGCCTTTGGGCTCAGCCGCCTGAAACCCAATCGCCGCCGAGCCGTTTCCCTGCGACCCCAAACAAGGAGACGACGCCATGCATCCCGGCATTCGCGAACATATGGAAGTTGTCGGTTCGGACGGCGGCCACGTCGGCCGGGTCGATCACGTGATCGGCCAGGACATCGAACTCGCCAAGCTCGACCTGGGCGGCGGCTTGAAACACCATCTGATCCCACTAAGCTGGGTTGATCAGGTGGCCGATGAGAAGGTTCACCTGAACCTGACCAAGGACGCGGCCAAGGCGGCCTGGCGCGAAAAACACTAAACCAAACGAAGACGGCCCGGAGCGATCCGGGCCGTTTCTTTAGCTGGGCTTCAGGTCTGCGAGCGTCAGGGCCGCGAAGACCGGGATATCGAGGCCTTCGATGGCCGGTGGTCGGTCCGCCCGCCACACCGCACAGACCACTGCCACGGTGATCGCGCCGACCTCGTCCAGGCGGGCCTTGGCGTCGCGGACGGCGCCGCCGGTGGAGATCACGTCCTCGATGATCGCCACGCGCTTGCCGCGCAGGTCCCCGCCCTCGACGGCCAGGCAGGTGCCGTAGGTCTTGGCTTCCTTGCGCACAAAGGCGGCGGGGCGGCCGTTGAACAGCGACATAGCCGTGGCGATCGGCACGCCGCCGAGTTCGACGCCCGCCAGCACCTCGACCTCTTCGGGGACCAGCAGGACCATGGCCTTGGCGACCCTCGCGAGCAGGCGAGGGTCGGCCTCGAACCGGTACTTGTCGAAGTACTCGGTGGCTTGAGCGCCCGAGCGCAGGCGGAAGCTGCCGGTCAGGCGCGCAGCGGCGTCGATATCGGCTGCGAGCTGGGCCCGGGCTTCCGCGCTCATCCTATTTCACCGAGGCGGTGAAGCGTTGGATACGGGTGCAGGCGTCTTCCAGCACGGCGTTGGAGGTCGCGTAGCTAATGCGGAAGAACGGCGAGAGGCCGAAGGCCGCGCCGAACACCACCGAAACGCCTTCTTGCTCCAGCAGCGCGACCGCGAAGTCGGCGTCGCTGTTGATGACCTGGCCGTTTTGGGTGGTCTTGCCCAGCAGCTTTTCCATCGACGGATAGACGTAGAAGGCGCCTTCGGGGGTCGGGCACTCGATGCCGTTCGCCTGGTTCAGCATGGAGACCACGAGGTCGCGGCGCTGTTCGAAAAGCTTGGCGTTCGGCTTGATGAACTCCTGGGTGCCGTTCAGCGCCTCGACCGCCGCCCATTGCGAGACGGAGGAGGGGTTCGACGTCGTCTGGCTCATGACCTTGGCCATCGACTTGATCAACGCCTCGGGGCCGGCCGCATAGCCGATCCGCCAGCCGGTCATGGCGTAAGCCTTGGAGACCCCGTTCATGGTCAGGGTGCGGTCGTAGAGCTGCGGCTCGACCTGGGCGATCGTGAAGAACTCGAAGTCGCCGAACACCAGGTGCTCGTACATGTCGTCGGTCAGGATCCAGACGTGCGGGTGACGCAGCAGCACGTCGGCGAGGCCGCGCAGCTCTTCCTTGGTGTAGGCCGCGCCCGAGGGGTTGGACGGGGAGTTCAGGAACACCCACTTGGTCTTCGGCGTGATCGCCGCTTCCAGATCGGCGGGCTGCAGCTTGAAGCCGGTGGCCGCCGTGGTGGGCACGGCCTTGGGCGCGCCGCCGGCCAGCAGCACGATGTCCCAGTAGCTGACCCAGTACGGCGTCGGGATGATCACTTCGTCGCCGGGGTTCAGCGTCGAGAGCATCGCGTTCCAGATGACCGGCTTGCCGCCGGGCGACACGTTTACCTGGCTGGTCTTGTAGGTCAGGCCGTTTTCGCGCTGGAACTTGGCGACGATGGCTTCCTTGAGCTCAACGATGCCGTCGACATTGGTGTACTTCGTCTTGCCGTCGCGGATCGCCTTGATGGCGGCTTCCTTGATGTTGTCCGGCGTGTCGAAGTCGGGTTCGCCCGCGGCCAGGGAAATCACGTCACGGCCTTGCGCTTTCAGCTCACGTGCTTTCGCATCCGCCGCCAGGGTGGCGGACGGCTTGACGCGGGACAGCGCAGCGGATTCGAGCGACATGGCGGGGAGACTCCCAGGCGAGAAATGAAAGGAAACGCGCGGGGTTTAGCTGATGGCAGGGCCGAGGCAAACCCGAGTTCGGACCGGGAACGGCGTTTCGCCGCCCCCGTTTGCGTCCGAGGCCCGAAAAGGGACGCCAAATGCTGGATCACTTCGGTTTCGTCAGCGATCTGGCTGCGGCGCGACGGTTCTATGAGGCCGCGCTGGCGCCGCTGGGCCTCTCAGTGGTCGAGGAACAGCCGCAGGCGTTTATCCTGGCGCGCAAGGGCCAGCCGTTGCCCTTCATCTATATCGGCTCCGGAAGGCCGACGTTCTGGACCGATGCGTCCACGCCGAGCGCATCACCAGCGCACTATGGATTCAGCGCGCCGGATCGGGCGACGGTCGAGGACTTCTACAAGGCAGGGCTTGCCGCGGGCGGCCGGGACAACGGCGCGCCCGGGCTGCGGCGTCCCGATTACTACGGCGCCTACCTGCTCGATCCCGACGGCAACAACATTGAGGCCGGGGTTCGGGAAGGGTGACCCTGCCTTGACCACAGCGGCCGAACAGGCGACGTGAGGCGATGCGCCGCTTCCTCCGCTTCATCAATGAAATGGACGCCAAAGCATGGCGCACGCTCTTCGTGTCGTTCGTGCTGTTCGGCGGGGTCGGCGTCGTCTTCCTGTTCGGGGCCCAGGTGCTGGGGTTCGACGGCGAGGCGACGGTCGAGCGTTGGTTGGGGCTGGCCTCGGACGGGCCCTGGGCGCTGCCGGTCGCGGTGACGGCGTTCGCCGTGCTGGCCTTTGTCGGCGTACCGCAGTTCGTGCTGATCGCTGCGGCGGTGGTCGCCTTCGGGGCCTGGACGGGTTTCGCCTATAGCTGGATCGGGACCATGGTCTCGTCGCTGGTCGGCTTTTATCTGGGCCGAGCCGCCGGCGCGCGGGCGCTGAAGACGCTGTCGGGCGAGAGCATGCAGCGTTTCATGGACCTGGTAGGGCGCAACGGCTTCCTGGCCAGCCTGATCGTGCGGCTGGTGCCCTCGGCGCCGTTCATCGTGGTCAATATGGCGGCCGGGGTGACGCCGATGCGTCTGCGCGACTTCGCGGCCGGGACGGCGATCGGGATCATTCCGAAGATCGTGCTGACCGCCTTCGCCGGGGCCTCGATCGTCCAGGTTCTTAAAGGCGAGGGCCAGCGCCATATCCTCGGCCTGGCGGTGATCGCGGCGATCTGGATCGCCATCGGTTGGTTTGCGCGCAACTGGTTGAAATCGCGCGAGGATGCGATCAGCGGCCCGCGGGAGGACTGACGCCGGGCGGCGGACTTGGGGCTTTGCGGGGATGGTTCTTGCTCAGTCGTGGCGATAGCGCCGGTTTTTGCGCAAGAGTCTTGCAGGGCGAGCCCTATTTGGGTACACAACCCACCATGCGTACGCAGCTTAACAGCCTGCTTCTTCTCGACCTGGGGCTTAGCCGCCCCTGGGCCCGTTAGGCTGCGCGACTTCGCGGCCGGGCGCTCAGGGGATATCACCCGTCGCCCGCCCCAATAGAATGACCCGCGAAGAGAGTTCGCACATGACCACCGCCCCCATCGACACCGCTCGCGATTCGCGTGATCGCGTCATCGTATTCGACACCACCATGCGCGACGGCGAGCAATCGCCTGGCGCCTCCATGTCTCTGGAAGAGAAGCTGGAGCTGGCGAAGATCCTCGAGGATATGCGGGTCGACGTCATCGAAGCCGGCTTCCCGATCGCCTCCAACGGCGACTTCGAGGCTGTCCGTGAAGTCTCCAAGATCGTCACCGAGAGCACGATCTGCGGCCTGGCCCGCGCCGGCATGGCGGACATCGAGCGCTGCGCCGAGGCGATCCGCCCGGCCAAGCGCGGCCGGATCCACACCTTCCTGTCGACCAGCCCCAGCCACCGCGATCACATCCTGAAGGCCAGCCAGGAAGACATCCTGGAGATGATCACCAAGTCGGTGACCCACGCGCGCAACCTATGCGACGACATCGAATGGTCGGCGCAGGACGCCACGCGCACCGAGCAGGACTTCCTGCGTCGCTGCGTCGAGGCCGCGATCAAGGCTGGCGCCAAGACGGTGAACATCCCCGACACCGTCGGCTACTCCTATCCCAGCGAATACGCCGACATCTTCCGCGACATCATCGAGAACGTGCCGGGCGCCGACGAGATCATCCTGTCGACCCACTGCCACAACGACCTGGGCCTGGCGGTCGCCAACAGCCTGGCCGGCGTGCAGGGCGGGGCGCGGCAGATCGAAGTGGCGATCAACGGCATCGGCGAGCGAGCCGGCAATGCGGCGCTGGAAGAGGTCGTCATGGCCCTGAAGGTGCGCGGG
>JAVBXP010000030.1 GCA_030824495.1 bacterium | reverse complement strand
GGGAGAGCGTGCTGGCCATCGGGGCGGACCCGGCGATGCCTTGCTGCGTGACCATCTATAACTGGGCGCGGCGCAATGACGATTTCCGCGAGATGTACCTGCGGGCCAAGGAGATGGCCGCCGACCTGCTGTTCGACCTGAGCCGGGAGATCGCCATGGAGGCGACCGAGGCGAGCGTGCGGTCCGACCGGCTGCGGATCGAGACCCTGCGTTGGCACACCGCGATGCTGGCGCCCAAGAAGTATGGGACGCGCCGGGCGCTGGGGCCGGAGGCGGGGGAGGGCGAGCGCCAGCCGTTCACGGTGCTGATCCAGCGGTTCGCCGATGCGGACGGCGGGCCGCAGTTCACCGACGCGGACGGCAATGAGGTGGAACGGCCGCTTGGGGCCTAAAGACGGGGGGGCCTAAAGACGGCGGGGAGATTTCAGGACCGCGACAGGGTGAAAAATTGGCGGCGCCTGAGCGACGGAAGGTCGCCGTTCATCCGTTTCACTGTAGGTCCTCGCGGCCAAGCTGCTTCTTCCTCCCCGAACCTCCCCCCGAACTTTCAAGTCCAGGATTGCCGTTTTGAGTTCCGTTCTTGCCCACGGCCGCGCCCCGGCCGGTCTGATCCTTCGACTTCTCGCCGGCGCGGCGGTGGTTTCGCTGATGGCGGGGACCGCTCATGCCCAGACGGGGACCCAGACTGGGACCCAGACGGGAGCCGCCGAATACGATGAAGACACCGAGGTCGAGGAGTTCGTGGTCAGCGGCACGCGCACCCTGCCGGGCGCGGTGATCGGCGACATCACCCCTGAGCTCAGCATCTCGCCGCGCGAGATCCGGGCCTATGGCGCGGCGAGCGTGACCGAACTGCTGGACGCCCTGGCGCCGCAGACGAGCAGCGGCCAGGGCAGCGGCGGGCGGCCGGTGGTGCTGATCAACGGGGCGCGGACCTCCGGGTTCTCCGAAATCCGCGACATGCCGACCGAGGCCATCGCGCGGGTCGATATCCTGCCTGAGGAAGTCTCGCTGAAGTACGGCTATCCGGCCGAGCAGAAGGTGATCAACATCGTGCTGCGCCAGCGCTTCCAAGCCTGGCTGGCCGAGGGGATCGGGTCGACGCCGACCCAGTCCGGCGGCGGCCAGAGCGTGGGGGCGCATGGCGGGCTGCTGAAGATCCAGCAAGGCCGGCGGCTGACGCTCGACGCCAAGGTGACCGAGGTCGAGCCGATCCTGGAGAGCGAGCGCGACGTGGTGGACGGCGAGGGCGCGTTCCGGACGCTGCAATCAGGCTCCACCGACGTGACGCTGAACGCGGTGCTGGCCCAGCCGCTGGGCCGGGGCGTGTCGGGCACGGTCAACGGGACGTTCCAATCCACCGACACAGACTCGCGGCTGGGCCAATCGACGGCCACCGGGGAGGCGCTGCTGCGGCGCTCGAAGGTCGAGGACGGCCGGTTGGCCGGGGTGATGAGCGGGGCCTATGCCGGGTGGCAGTGGTCCTACACCGCCGAGCTTTCGAACAATGTCTCGAAGTCGAACACCGACCGGGCGCTGGCGGCGCTGGCCTATACCGACTGGACGCGGGCGGTGACCACGTCGGCCCAGACCGACCTGGTGCTGAACCGGGCGTTCGGGTCGTTGCCGGCCGGGCAGATCAGCTCGACCCTGACGGCGCGGGCCTCGACCATGGAGCTGGAGAGCGACTCGCTGCGCGCCGGGATCGGCCAGGCCAGCGACCTGACGCGGACCATCGGCCAGCTCCAGGCCAGCTTCGACGTGCCGCTGACGCGGGCGGGCGAGGGGCTGGGCGAAAGGGTCGGCAAGGTGTCGGGCAACGTCAATCTGGGCATCCAGAACCTGTCGGACTTCGGCGATCTGGCGACGCTGGGCGCCGGACTGAACTGGACGCCGGTGAAGCCGGTGCGGTTCCTGGCCTCCTACAGCCGCACCGACCAGGCTCCGACCATGAACCAGCTCGGCGACCCGGTGACGGCGACGCCCGGCGTGCGGGTGTTCGACTTCGAGCGCGGCGAAAGCGTGGAAGTGATCCGCGTCACCGGCGGCTCGCCCGACCTGGATGGCGGCCGGAAGGACGTCCTGAAGCTGGGCGTCACCTACAAGCCGTTCGAGAAGACCAACCTGACCTTCCAGGCCAACTACGTCTCGACCCGGACAGACGATGCAGTGGTCGCCTTCCCCTCGGCCTCGACCCAGGTGGAGGACGCCTTCCCGGAGCGCTTCCGCCGCGACGCCGACGGGGTGCTGGTGCAGATCGACGCCCGGCCGGTGAACTTCGCGCGCCAGGCGCGGGACGAGCTGCGCTGGGGCTTCACCTATTCGCGGCCCGTCGGACCGCCGCCGCCGACGCCGGAGCAGATCGCGGCGATGCGCCGTGCGCGCGCCGAGGCGCGGCCGGCGGCCGGCGGCGCCGCCCCTGGCGATCCAGCGGGACAAGCTACGCCCGGCGCGCCGCAGGGCGAACCGCCACGTGAAGGGCCTCCCCCCGGCGAGGGCGGCGGACCGCGTGGGCCGGGTGGCGGCGGCTTCGCGGGCGGTCCTGGCGGCGGTGGTCGCGGCGGCGGGTTTGGCGGCTTCGGCGGCGGCGGTCCGCGCGGCGGAGTGTTCCAGGTCGGCCTCTATCACACGCTGGCGTTCCGCGACGACGTGCTGATCCGGCCCGGCCTGCCCAAGCTCGACCTGCTGGACGGCGGCGCTCTGGGCAATGGCGGCGGTTCGCCCCGCAACCAGATCGACCTGCAGACCAACTACACCAAGGGCGGGCTGGGCGTGGCGATGAACGCCAAGTGGCAGAGCGCGACGCATGTCGACGGCGGGACGGCGGCGGAGAACCTGGAGTTCGAGGACTTCGCCACCGTGAACCTGCGGCTGTTCGCGGACCTGGGCCAGCAGCCCATCGCCCGTCAGTACAAGTGGCTGCGCGGCGCGCGGGCGACGCTGTCGATCAACAA
Source organism: bacterium (assembly GCA_030824495.1). Taxonomy (GTDB): domain Bacteria; phylum Pseudomonadota; class Alphaproteobacteria; order Caulobacterales; family Caulobacteraceae; genus Phenylobacterium. Next base: position 8,753 of record JAVBXP010000030.1, on the reverse strand, counting down.
CGTGTTCGACAGCCGCCAGGATGTCCGCACGCCGGCCGGTCTGACGCCGATCACCTATCAGCCCGACCTGATGGACCCGGTCGGCCGTTCGGTGAAGCTGACGGTGCGCAAGCTCATCTTCTGAGGAAGGCGCGCGGACTGTCTCCGGTCCAGCGCTTGAAGGCGCGGGAGAACGAGCTGGGGTCGGAGAAGCCGACCAGATAGGCGGTTTCGTTCACCGAGGTCTTGGCGCCGCCGAGATAGTGCAGGGCCATGCGGCGGCGCAGGTCGTCGACTAGGGTCTCATAGGTCAGGCCCTCGGCCTTCAGCCGCCGATAGAGCGTCTGGCGGCTGAGGCCGAGCTGCCGGGCGGCGTCGCTCATGCGCAGGTCGCCCTTGTGCAGCAGGGGGATCAGCAGGCCCTCGACCCGGCCGCGCGTCGTGGCGGCGTCCTGGAGGCTCGCCAGCAGGCGGGCGGCATGGTCGCTGAGCACGCCGAAGGCGTAGCGGCTGGGGTTGTGCAGTTCGATGGTCAGCCACGACGGGTCGATCATGATGGCGTTGCGATCAGCCTCGAAGGTCACCGGAACCTGCAGAACCTGCTCGTATTCGGCGGCGTAGGCGGGCGCCGGATGGGTGACGTGGACCGCTTTGGCGAAGGCCGCGCCGGGGAAGTGGCGGCTGGTCTCGGCGATGAACCGCGACCAGGTGGACTCGGTGAGTTCGGGAAAGCTGTTCGGATCGCGGCGAGTGTCGACCAGCCATAGCTCGCCGTCGTGTTGCGCCACCTGGAACCGGCCACCGGAACCGGGGACATCGACCTCGGCGACCAGCGCGCCGTAGCGGTTCAGCTCGACCAGCGCCTCGCCCATGGTTGGCGCCGCGTAGCAGATCAGGCCGACGACGGACATTTCCTTGAGGTCCTGGTGCGCCCCCAGGTGCAGGGCCAGGGACGGGGCCCGGCACAGCGTCTTGGCCGCGCTCATCAGGGCCACATAGCTGGCCAGCGGCACGCGGCCGTCGGGGTCGCTGAGGTCACCCGGATGGATGCCCGACCGCTCGGCGAGGGCGCGGCTGTCCGCGCCTCGGGACACGGCGTAGCGCAGCAGATTGTCGGCGTATCCCGCCGAGACCGTGGCCGCAGCCATGCGCCCGTCCTCTTGAGTCGTCCTCTTGAAACCGAAAGCCATGTTTCTGGCCCCGGCCGTCATGTGCGCTCGAAAGTGCCCGGGCTATCGCTGGGCCGCAACGGCGTTGAGGACCCGCATGACCGCAATCACATCGCCCGCTCACGCGCAGGACAGACCGGCCGCCGATAGGGCGCTCGCCGGCGTGGCGGCGCTGTGGTGGGGCGTGGCCCTGATCGGCCAGTGGCTGTTCGTCGCCTATGTCGCGGCCTTCTATGGCGGGGCGGCGGTCGGCGGTGATTTCGAGCGCTGGAACGAGGTGCTGGTCGGCGGCTATGTGCGCGGTGGGACGCTGGGCAATGTGGTGTTGGCCGCCCACCTGGCGCTGGCGGTGCTGATCACCCTGGGCGGGCCGCTGCAAATGGTCCCGCGGATCCGCGCCCGCGCCTTGCCGTTCCATCGCTGGAACGGGCGGCTCTACATGTTGGTCGCCCTGATCATCAGCCTGGCTGGCCTCTACATGGTCTGGACACGGGGGACCGCCGGCGGGACCGCGATGCGGGTCGGCATCAGCCTGAACGGCGTGCTGATCATCGCGGCGGGGGCGCTGGCCTGGCGATATGTGCGGGCCGGGGACATCGCCGCGCACCGTCGCTGGGCGCTGCGAGCCTTCATGCTGGTCAGCGGGGTGTGGTTTTTTCGGGTCGGGCTGATGGCGTGGATCCTGGCCAACCAGGGACCGGTAGGGATCGGCGAGGATTTCGACGGCCCGTTCGTGCGGTTCTGGGCGTTCGGCTGCTACCTCGCGCCGCTGGCCATGCTTGAGGTCTATTTGCGCGCCCGGAGCGGGGCGGGGCGGTCGGCCAAGTTCGCGGCGGCCGGGCTGCTGCTGGTGGTCACGGCCGGGACTTGCCTCGGCATAGTGGGCGCGGCGATGGGGATGTGGCTGCCGCGCGTCTCATAGGTTCCAGCCACGCTTGCCCGCCGCCCGGCCTGAGCCTAGGGTTGGGGTAAGTTTACAACATAAAGGGATGGGAACCGATGAGCGCAGCCGTGGATGCGATGCCGGCGAAGGATACCGCGGACGAGGTCCTCTACGAGGTGTCCGACGCGATCGCGACCCTCACCCTCAATCGGCCTGAACGGCTGAACACCATTTCGGGGCCGATGCTGGCCCGCCTGACCCAATTGCTGATCAAGGCCAATGAGGACCCCGAGGTGCGGGTCATCGTGCTGACCGGCACGGGCCGCGCGTTCTGCGCCGGGCTCGACCTGGTGGACGCCACCCAGGGCTCGGGCATCGGCTCGGACAAGCAGGTGGCGACGGTCTCGGTGAACCTGGACCTGCGCAACACCCCGCCGACCGTGCTGTTCGCCTGCGACAAGCCGACCATCTGCTCGCTGAACGGCTCGGCCGCCGGCTATGGGCTGGATACGGCCATGGGCTGCGACATCCGCATCGCCGGTGAGAGCGCCAAGATGGCCGCCGCCTTCGTCAAGCGCGGGGTGGTGCCGGAATCCGGCGGGACCTGGATCCTGCCGCGGCTGCTGGGCTGGTCGAAGGCCGCCGAGCTGATCTTCACCGGCCGCACGCTGTCGGCTCGCGAGAGCCTGGAGCTAGGCCTGGTGAGCCACGTGGTTCCGGACGCCGAGCTGGCGGCCAAGACCCGCGAGATCGCCCTGGAAATGGCGGCCAATGCGCCACTAGCGGTGCAGTCGGCCAAGCGGCTGATGCGAATGGGCCTGACCGAGACGTTCAACGACCACGTCCACCACGTCTATCTGCAGTTCCTGCAACTGATCCGGACCAGCGACTTCCGCGAGGGCATGACCTCGTTCCTGGAAAAGCGGCCGGCCGATTTCCAAGGGCGCTGACGCTCAGCGCCGACCTTGCGGCCCTGGCCCCGCCAGGGCCCAAACATCCTGTGGGCTTCCGCGGCGTGGCGGTTGTAGGCTGCAGTTTCCACCATTTGAACCGCGCCAAGCATTTCAGGGACCATCCATGCAGTTTGACGACGTTATCCTCGGTCGCCGAAGCATCCGCGGTTACAAGCCCGATCCCGTTCCCCGGGCGCTGATCGAGGAGATCATCGGCCTGGCGATGCGTGCGCCGTCGTCGATGAACACCCAGCCGTGGAATTTCTACATCATCACCGGCGAGCCGCTGAACCGCATCCGCGCCGGCAACACCGAGCGGATGGTGGCGGGCGTGCCGCAATCGCGCGAGTTCCGGACCGGGCAGGCCTTTGAGGGGGCGCACCGCGACCGGCAGGTCGGCGTCGCCAAGCAACTGTTCTCGGCGATGGGGATCGCGCGGGAGGACAAGGAAATGCGCCAGGACTGGGTGCTGCGCGGCTTCCGCCAGTTCGACGCCCCGGTCTGCGTGATCGTGACCTATGACAAGGTGCTGGACGGCAGCGACGACACGCCCTTCGACTGCGGCGCGGTGACGACCGCCCTGGTCAACGCCGCCTGGTCTCGCGGGCTGGGCGCGGTGATCAACAGCCAGGGCATCATGCAGTCGCCGGTGGTGCGCGAGCACGCCGGGATCGCCGACGATCAGGTGATCATGAAGAGCATCGCTCTCGGTTGGCCCGACGAAACCTTCCCCGCGAACGCCGTGGTGTCCGAGCGCAAGGCGGTGGCGGAGGCCGCCGTGTTCGTCGGCTTCGACGACTAAGGCCGCCGCCTAGAGTGGATCTGGCCGACGAGGCCCGGGTCTACTCTGGTCATGGAGGGTGTCTATCTGGCTAAGGTCGGGGGCGATGCTCGCACTAGGGAAGGCGATTTGTGCTCTCGGGGGTATGCCCGATATTCGCCGCCTCTCATTCCGCCAGACACTGCCGGCCCTAGTGGAGCAGGCACATGGCGATCATCTCGGCGACAAGTAGCGTGGGCGACCCGAACGGGGGCGCCCTGACCAGGGAGCAGCTTGATCAGCGGACGCTGTACCGGCGGGCCGTCGAGGCGGTCATCTGGGGCATGCCCGCGGTGAACTACGACCGGATGCTCCAGTCTTTCATCGCGGCCGGCGGCGGAGCAAACCAAATCGCCTACTGGTCGAGCCTGCTCGACGGGCTCAACCAAACTCTCACGCCCAACCCGGACACGGTCTACGTCAATCCGTTCTTCGACACGCGCGAGGTCGGCCCGATGGTGCTCGAGATCCCCCCGGCTGGAGCGGGATCGATCACGGGCAGCATCGATGATTGCTGGCAAAATGCGCTGGAGGACGTTGGGCCGGCGGGGACGGACAAGGGGGCCGGCGGCAAGTATCTCATACTGCCGCCCGACTATGATGGGAGCGTGCCCGACGGCTACATTCCGGTCAGGTCCGACACCTATCAGGGCTTCGCAATCCTGCGCTCAAACGTGAAAAGCGGCAGCGACGCCGACGTGGCGGCCGCTGTCGCCTATGGGAAGGCAGTCGGCTTCTATCCGCTGTCGGCCGGCCCGGAGGCGCGGGATAGCCGCTACGTCGATCTGTCGGGTGTGCTTTACGACGCCACGATCCAGTACGACCGGCGGTTCTTTCAGTCTCTGGCGCGGATGGTCGAGCACGAGCCGTGGCTGTTGCGCGACAAGGCGTTGATAGACCCCTTGCGGAGTCTCGGGATTCGCAAAGGAAGTCAGTTCCAACCGGACGACGCGGCCGGCGCGCTGCTTGATGCGGCGGCCCTCGAGGCCCGGGCCTGGCTCGACGCCCACTACGAGGATGTATTCGATCCGCCATTCTATCCCGGGGGACATTGGGCCCTGCCGGCGGTTGCTGAAGTCGTGGAGGGGATGCCGAACTTCTTCGCCGACCCGAACGCGTACCCGGTCGACGGGCGCGGCGTCACCTATTCGATGGCGTATTTCAGCGCCAAGCATCTCGGCGCCGGGCAGTTCTATCTGATGACTACGCGCGACCGCGAAGGTCGCGCGTTGGACGGCGGGGCGGCCTACAGGTTGCACGTCCCCGCCAACGCGCCCGTTCGCCTCTATTGGTCGGCCACAGCCTACGACCGCGAAACCCACGCGCTGATCCGGGATGTGGCCCGCGCCAGCCGAGCGTCGAACAGTCCGGAGATTCAAGCCAACCCGGATGGCTCAGTGGACGTCTGGTTCGCACCTGATCCCCCGCCAGGGAAAGAGGGCAATTGGACCCCGACCCGCGGCGATCGGGGGTTCGAGGTGTTGTTCCGCATCTATGGCCCCGAGAAGCCCTTCTTCGAGAAGCAGTGGATTTTGCCCGACATTGAGAAGGTCCAGTGACCACGCTGACCCAAATGTGAGGAGGCCCAGCATGGCGCCGACACCCCCGCCTGCGGTGCAGATCGCCGCCAAGACCGTGCAGAGCCGCATCGGCGAACTGCAGTTCACCCATGACTTCACCAATGGCTACCCGACCGCCGAAACGCTGGAAAAGTTGTTCGACGAGCGTGACTTTCAGCGGGCCTGCCAAGCGTATCTGTGGGCGCTGCCCATCGTTTCGTTCGCGGCTTGGCAGCGCGGCCAGGCCGAACAGCTCGGCGCCGCCAACGGCCAGGTCGTCGCCTATCTGAGCTACAAGGACAAGCTCGGCATCCTCACGGCGAACGCCACGACGCCGTACTATATCGCCTTCATCGACCTGACGAAGTCCGGGCCCTTTGTCGTCGAGCTGCCGGACGAAGGCATCCGCGGCGGACTCACCGATTTCTGGCAGCAGGCGCTGCCCGGCAGCACCAGCGGGGGGCGCTACCTGATGGTCGGTCCGGGGCAGGAGGAACCGGCCGACGCTGCGGGCTACACCGTGCTTCGGACCCCTACGACCAACGCTCTGTTCGGAATGCGGATCACGGCGACAGATCCGGCTGCGAAGGCGCAAGCCCTGTCCAAGCTGAGACTTTATGCTCACGCCGACCGCGCCAATCCCCCCGCGACGAACATCGTGGAGGCGGCGGACCGACCGTGGACCGGCATGCCGCCGCGCGGGATCGACTACTGGAAGCTGCTCAGCCTGGTGATCAACCGCGAGCCGGTGGCTGAGCGCGACTGGTTCTTCCACGAGATGCTGAAGCCGCTGGGCGTCGAAAAGGGCAAGGCCTTCGCACCGGACGCGCGGCAAGAAAAGCTGCTCGCCGAGGGCGCCCTGGTGGGGGAGGCGATGGCCAAGGCCAACACCGCCGATCGCCGGTTCGGCAGCCGCTATCGCCCCGAAGCCCGGTGGGATCACGCCCTTAACCTCGACGCCGACGACCCCGATGAATACTGGACCCGCCTCGATGAGCGCGCGTCCTGGTTTTACGAGGCGGTGTCGGCCGCCGCCGACATGTCGCCTAAGCGGCCCGGGACCGCGTCCTCGACCTATCTGGGGGCTTATCGCGACGCCACCGGTGAATGGCTCGACGGCGGACGCGCCTACCGGCTGCGGGTCCCTCCGGATGCGCCGGCGAACCTCTTCTGGTCGGTGACGGTCTACGATGTCGATACGCGCTGCCTGATCTTGAACGACCAACAGATCGCCGACCGCTCATCGCGGATGGATTTGAAGCGGAACGCCGATGGGTCGGTGGACATCTGGTGCGCGCCGACGCCGCCCGAAGGGTTCGAGCAGAACTGGATCCCAACCGTGCCCGGCAAGAACTGGTTCGCCTATTTCCGTCTCTATGAGCCGACCCAGCCGTATTTCGACGCCAGTTGGCCGCTGCCGGATTTCGAACGAATGGATTGACCTGTCACTCGCTGAGCACCCTGGCGGCGCGGCGGTGTGCCGTTAAGCGGACTTCGCCTTAGCCGCTGAAGGGTGGTGACGAGCGGATCTCCGATTTATCGGTCGCTCAGCCTATAGTTGGCGCGGATGGCGGCGTCTTACGATCCGGCGCGCCGCGGCCGCATTGGTGATCCGCCTGGGTTGGGCCGAACTCCCGACGCACGCGACTTGGCGCATCGGCTTCACCATGAGCCTGTTCATCGATTGTTGGCTTTCCCCGACGATGTGTCTCTGCAAAACAGTCTGAAGATGGGTGTGCTCGCGGGGTCGCTGGCGTCTGGCCTGGCCGGATGGCTCATTCTTCGCGTCGTCCGCGGACGACCGATTGAAACTGACGGAAAACAGGCCGCCGCCCTGGCGCGCGGCGGACGAAATTGATGGAGCGAGCTATGCAAACGACACTCTCCGACTGGCTAGCTCTTCAGGAAACATCGTCCGCTCCCCTTCAGCGCGGGCTGGAGCAGGTCGCCGAAGCCTGCCGTGTGATCGCCGGGCTGGTGGAGCGCGCTCCGCTCGAGGGCCGTCTGGGCGCACTCACGACGACCAATATCCAGGACGAGGTGCAGAAGGCGCTCGACCTCGCCTCCAACGACGTCTTTCTCGACCTCTGCGGTCAGGAGCCGGTCTTCGCCGGCTTCGCCTCGGAGGAGCTGGACGATGTGAGCATGGGAACGCAGGGCGGAGACTTCCTGCTGGCGTTCGATCCGCTCGACGGGTCCAGCAATATCGAGGTCGCGATGTGCGTCGGCTCGATTTTCTCCGTGCTGCCCGCGCCGGACGCGGCCAGAGGGCGAGCGATCCTGGCGGAGGACTTCTTGCAGCCCGGCCGAAATCAACTCGCCGCCGGCTATGCGCTGTACGGACCTCAGGCCATGTTCGTCCTCAGCGTGGGGGCCGGCGTCGCTGGTTTCACGCTCGACCGCGACAGGCGCGAGTGGATCTTGACCCACCCGGACATGACCGTGCCCGAGGAGAGCGGCGAGTATGCGATCAACTCATCCAACGAGCGCCATTGGAAGCCTGGGCTGCGCCAGTTCATGGCCGCCGTGCAGATCGGGCGAGAGGGTCCGCTAAAGCAAGACTTCAACATGCGATGGACCGCCGCCATGGTCGCGGACGTTCACCGCATCCTGGTTCGAGGCGGGGTGTTCCTCTATCCCGCCGACACCCGGCCGAAGGTCGCCAACGGCAAGCTGCGGCTGCTCTATGAGTGCGCGCCGATGGGCTGGCTCGTGGAGCAAGCTGGCGGGGTTGCGTACGGCGCGAACGGGCCGGTCCTGAATGTCCGACCATCCTCGCTTCATCAGCGTTCGCCGATCGCGCTCGGATCGCGGCGAGTGCTTGAGCAGGCCTGGGCCGAGTACCTTGTGTCCGACGGAGTTGCAGAAGGGTAGTTTTGCCCGCCTGAGGGTCGCCTATCGTTGCGAGGTCCCGCCGGTTCCCGGCGCGAACAGGAGGTCCGACCAGCGCCAGTCGTTCTCGCCCAGCACCAGGCGGGCAGAGCCGGAGCCGTCCTTGAGCGAGACCACGACCAGGCCGCGGACGCGCTCCTTGCGGCAGGCTTCAGGCGCAAAGCCGATTTCCCACATCATCGCCTCGCGGACGGCGGCCAGTCCGCCGCCCTCCTGGCCCGGATGACGAACCCAGCCGCCGTCCCAGACCATGATCGCCTTGCCGCGATGAACCTGGGTGACCGCGCTCTGGACCATCGGATCCTTGCGCAGCGCCCGTTGCAGCCGCGCCAGCATGTTGCAGTCGCCGCCGCCTTCGCCCGCCCCCGTGCCCGATCCGCCGCCGGAGCCTGAGCCGGCGGTGGCCGCGCCGGCCAGCCGCGCCTCGCTGACCTCCACGGCGGTGTCGGCGGCGGGGGCCTCGGTCGCCGGGAGCGGCTTGACGTCCGGCGGCGCGGG
>JAVBXP010000042.1 GCA_030824495.1 bacterium | reverse complement strand
CCTCCCCCATGAATGGGGGAGGAAAGGTGCGTTGCAGGCCATTTAACCCAACTTCAGGACGCGCGCGGCGTTCCCGCCCATCCACTTGGCGCGCACCGAATCCTTCAGCGGCAGCTCGTCGGTCTCGGCCACTAGCTGCGCCAGCGGGATCATGTGCGTGCCCCAGCCGGAGCCGAAGATGATCTTGTCCTGCAGGTTGCGCGCTCCGTAGTAGATCAGCGCCTCATAGCCCGCGCCTGGCGCCAGCATGTGCTTCACCCGCCGGCAGGCGAAGTCGATGTAGATGTTCTGGTGGCGCGAGGCGATGGCGCAGGTCTCGGCCACCCACGGCCAGCCCGACAGCCCGGCGATAATCCGCAAGGTGGGGAAGCGCACCGCCACCTCGTCCAGATATTTCGGATGGGCGTAGTCATAGGGCCGGTCCGACAGCAGGTGCAGGCCCGCGGTGATCCGCGTCGGGATGTCCAGCTCGACGCACTTCTCGAAGAAGGGCCAATAGGCCGGGTCGTTGATGTAGCGGCCCTCGCGATAGGACGAAACCTCGAAGCCCTTCACGCCCAGCTCGCGCACGCCATGTTCCAGCTTGGCGACCCCGGCCTCGCCTTCCTCGCCCCAGATCCGGAACCAGGGGATCAGGCGGTCAGGATATTCGGCCGCGAACTTGGCGACGTCTTCGTTGCTGGCTCGGCGCCCGGCGTTGCCGATACAGGCTTTCGCGACGCCGGCCTTGTCCAGCATCTCGATGACCTCGGCGTGGCTCATCGCCCTCGTCATATCGACGTCGCACAGCTTCAGCGCCAGCGAGGTCAGGCCCTCGCTCGCCTTGGCCTCATTGAATTCCTCAAGGCTCATGCCGATCTGGGCGGCCCAGCCGGGCGCCATCTGCTGGGCGTAGCCTTCCTTGTCGAAGCCGCGCCCCGATTGGATCAGGCGCACGGTGTCCTCGACAGCTTCCTTGGTCGGCGTGTCGCACTCGAAATCGATGATTTGCATGACAAGTCTCGGTGAAATGAGCAGGTGGGCCAAATCAGGCCCCAATAGCTCCACCCTAGAGACGTCCGCGCGGCGGGGAAGGGGTGTTGGCCCCTAGCCCTCGCCGATGATCTCGCCCAGCGCCGCCAGCAGCCGGTCGACCTGCGCCTCGGTTCCGACGCTGATCCGCAGGTAGTCGGCGATGCGCGGGGCCGCGAAGTGGCGCACCAGCACCGCGCGCTCGCGCAGGGCCGCCGTCAGCGCCGCGCCCTCGTGCCTGGCATGCCGCACGAACACGAAATTGGCCGCCGACGGCAGCACCTCGAACCCCAGCGCCACCAGCCCCGCGCTCATCCGTCCCCGGGTGGCGATCACCGCGGCGCGGCCGGCCTGGAAGAACGCCTCGTCCTCGATGGAGGCGATGGCCCCGGCCTGGGCCGGACGGCCGAGCGGATAGGAGTTGAAGCTGTCCTTCACCCGCACCAGCGCCTCGATCAGGGCGACGTCGCCGATGGCGTAGCCCACCCGCAGCCCGGCCAGGCCGCGCGACTTCGACATGGTCTGCACCACCAGCAGGTTGGGATGCTCGGCGACCAGCGGGATGGCGGTCTCGGCGCCGAAGTCGACATAGGCCTCGTCGATCACCACCGGGATGTCCGGGTGCTCGCCGAGCAGGGCGGCGATCTGCGCCCGGCTCAGGGCCACCCCGGTCGGCGCGTTCGGATTGGGCAGGATGATCGCCCCGGCCGGCTGGCGATAATCGGCCAAATCGATGGCCATGGCCGCGTCCAGCGGCACGGTCACGTGGTCGATCCCAAACAGCCGGCAATAGACCGGATAGAAGCTGTAGCTGATGTCCGGGAACAGCAGCGGCGCCTCGTGCTTCAGCAAGGCGGCGAAGGTATGGGCCAGCACCTCGTCCGAGCCGTTGCCGACGAACACCTGCGCCGGGCTCACCCCATGATAGGCCGCCAGGCTCTCGCGCAGCGCCACAGCCTGGGGGTCGGGATAGAGCCGCAGATTATCGTCGGCCGCCGCGCTGATCGCCGCCATCGCGCGAGGCGAGGGGCCGAACGGGCTCTCATTGGTGTTCAGCTTGACCAGCCCCTCGATGCGCGGCTGCTCGCCCGGCACATAGGGCTTCAACTCGTGCACCAGGGGGCTCCAGAAGCGGCTCATCGATCCCTGTCCTGTCTCACTGCGGCGGTCAGCGCCGTCATGGGCCAATAGCGGCCCGCCACGCAAGCCCACTCAGGGTGGCGTTGGCCCTGGCGCAGCCGCCGGTCTTGGCCTTAGTCTCCTGCCTCACCTGAGGGCTTTCCCCATGCGAGATTCGCTGCGCCGCGCCGTCCTCAAGCGCCGGCCCTGAGCCATGCGGCTCTACCTCGCTTCCTATCGAACGCAGGACACCGCAGGTGATCTGCTGGACCTCGCCGGCGGCCCCTGCCGGGCGGTGGTGATCTCCAACGCCGTCGACATGATCCCGCCCGCCGAGCGCCAGGCCTATGCCCGCAAGATCCATGACCCGGTGGTCGAACTGAGAGACGCAGGCCTGGACGCCAAGGGTCTCGACCTGCGCGACTATTTCGGCGCCCCGGCGGCGCTGGAGCGCGACTTGGCGGGCGTCGGCTTGGTCTGGGCCGTGGGCGGCAACGCCTTTCTGCTGCGCCGCGCCCTGCGACAGAGCGGCATGGACGCCATCCTCGCTCGGCGCCTGGCCGAGGACAGCCTGGCCTATGGCGGTTGGAGCGCTGGCGCCTGCGTGGCCGGCTCGACGTTGCGCGGACTGCACCTGATGGACGAGCCCGAGCTCGTCACGCCTGGCTATGACCCCGAGGTGATCTGGGAGGGCATGGGCCTAGTCGACTTCGCCATCGTTCCGCACTTCGCCTCCGACCACCCGGAGGCCCAGGCCGCCGACCGCGCCGCGGCCTATCTGGCCGCGGGCGCCATCCCCCACCGCACATTGCGCGACGGCGAGGCCATCCTGCGCCGCGGCGACCAGATTGAGCTCATCGGCGCGCCGATCTAGCTGACCCGGCAGCGACCTCAAGGCCGATAGGTCTTGGCCGTCAGCCGTCCGATCAGGCCCTCCAGCCTCGCGACCTCGGCTTTGGCCGACCTGAAGGTCGCGGGCGTCGCCTCCATCACGACCATGTCGATGTTGAACTCCAGCCACCGCTTCTGCTCGGCCCGGGCCTCCAGGTACATGTCCAGAAATTCCTCGTGGCGTTTCAGCCACGCATAGACCGCCTTCAACGACGGCATGGCCGGATCGGCGGTGATCGCCATGATGGTTTCGCCTGCCGCCACCCGCTCGCAGAACGCCGCGCCCCAGGCCCGCCGATAGGTGCTCTTCCTGCCCCCAAAGTGAGGCTTTCGCAGGCCCAGCCTGATCTCGTGCGGCACCCGCCAGGCGTCGGACACATGCTTCAGCCGCCGGTTCTGGATCTTGCCCTCGGCCAGGTGACGTCGCACGCGCTCGTACATCGCCGCGAATTCGGGGTGCATCTTGCGCCATCGTCGGAGTGTCGCGCGGCACGGCATGGCGGGATCGGCGCAGATCGCGTTCAGCGTCTCTCCCGCATCGATCCGTGCGCAGATCACCTCGCCAAATTCAGGGCGGTACTGCGATCCGACGCCGCCTCCGGCATGATCCATCTGCGGCGTTGATCGCTGACGCGGCGGGACCCAAGGCTTGTCGGCGGAGGAGGGCACTTGGAGAGCTTACCCCAAAAGGTCGCCAAACCAAGAACAAAACAAGAACTCTTAGGCCCCCTGGCGCGGCGTCGCGGAAGTCGGCGCACAGAGGGCGTTCGGACATGGCCAAGCAGCGCTGGCGGATCTTGGCGGGACTTGGACTGGCGTTGCTTGCCTTGCTCGCAGGCTTGGCGGTCGTCTACGTCGCCACGATCTGGCGGCCACAATTCCTGACCCCGTCGGCCCGCGCCAGCCACGCCAAGTTCATGGCCTCGGGACTGGAGCTGGTGACGCCGCCCGGCCCCGGCCCGTTTCCCACCGTGCTGCTCATCCACGGCTGCGGCGGGCTTCGCGGCCCCTATGAACCTAATCCGATCATGGACGAATACGCCGCCTCGGCGGTCAAGGCCGGATGGGCCGCCGCCATTCTGGACAGCTACGCCCCCCGCGACTGGGAGGCGCGCTGGGCGCGCATCCGGGTGTGCAGTGGACTGAGGCTCAGAGGCTTCCACCGCGCCGCCGACGTCCTGGCCGGCCTAGACGTCTTGCAGGACAACCCGCGCGTCGACACCCGCCACCTGCGTATCGCCTCATGGAGCCACGGCGGCTGGGCGGTCGGTGATCTGGTCACCCTGCGCGACCCCGGCGACGGCAGCCTTCGCCGCACCATGGCCGGCGTCGAAGCCATCTATTTCACCTACCCCTTCTGCGCGTTCCCCGCCCAGGCCGGACGAAGGGACTGGACCTGGAACGGCGAAGTCCGCTGGGTCTTCGCCGAGCATGACACCGTGCAGAGCAAGGCCGGCTGCCAGCCCATGATCGAACGCGCGCGCCGCGCCGGCGCCAGGACCAACGTCGTCGTGTTCCCAGGTGTCACCCACGCCTTCGACGAACGCCTGACTACGCCCGACTCGACCTTCCGCTTCGACCCAAAGGCCGCCGCCCGCGCCCACGCGGAGTTCATCGCCTGGCTGAAGGCGCCAGTGAGTTGAGCGTTGAGCTGGGGCGCTTGCCCGGCCGGGTTGCGGCCTCAATTCAGCAAGGGCTAAGGTCATTCGGGGGATCCATCATGAACGGCAATAGCCTACGCGGCCTGAAAGCTCTTTTGCTCTCCGCGACGCTTCAGGCGACGTTCACGGTTCCAGCGATGGCCGAGTCCACGGCGCCAGACGCCGATGCGGTCTTGGCCGAGCGCGCGCCGTACTTCCCCAGCAAACACCCCTTACAGCGTGAGCTCGGCGGGCCGGGTCCTTACATGCCCCAGATCGCCGTGATGCAACGCATCAACGGCCTCGTGGTGCTGGAGTGCGATGTCAGGGCGAAGGCCAAGCTGCGGAAATGCGCCGTCGTTTCGGAAAGCCCCTCGCGACGAGACTTTGGCTTCGCAGCGCTCCGAATGGCTGAAACCGGATGGATGACGCTCGACCCAGCCGATAGCGCCGATCTCGTGGGACGGCGCGTCAGGGTGTCGGTGGCGTTCAATGTTCCAGGCGGTAAGGCTGCCCCCTAGCCAATCGGAGATGTGGTCGCCGAGCCAGCCAACGGCCTCGCGTCTTACTTCATCTGGACCAGTTTGATCTGGTGGCCGTTGATGCTCCACACCTCCTTCGGCGAGGTGACCACCCCGACCGGCTGGCCCATCCATAGCGACATGAAAACGTGGATCTCGGTGGGCGTCGGGTCGAGCACATGGCTGACCACCGCCATGGCCCCGTCTCCTGCGCCTGCCGGGGGCGCACCGATATTGAGGCACGCCGCGGTGAAAGCCCGTTCCGAAGTCACTGTGCCGTCCGGGCCGACGTCGATCCTGTAGTGACCACCGAACGGATATTCGCCCGCGGTCGCCATCGGGGTCAGCAGATAGACCAAGGTCGGCTGACCCGCCGCCTGCGGCAGCACTACGACATTGAAGGGGCTGTTCGCGCAGCGCGTCTTCCCGCTTCCGTGGTGCATCGCCACCTGACGCGCCTTGACCAGCGCCAGGGTCTCCGATGTCAGGGCGCGGTCGTCGTTGGGGCCAAACGTGCGGCTCCTGACGACCTTGGGGCCGCGCATATCGGCCTCGAACAGGGCGTAGATCGCCTCACCCTCAACGCCGTAGTAGGTAACTCGCAGCAGACCGCCATGCGGCTCGACCACCCACCCGCCATCGGCGGGCAGCGAGGCGGCGGCTATCTTCCGCCTCATCTCGTCGGTGGCGTGCCAAGCGGCCTGGTCGAAGGCGTAGATCAAACGGCCTCGCTCGGCCGCCCGGCTGATCGCCGCCTGATCGGCGACCGATGGCGCTGGCGGCCCCTTGGCCACCGCGGCGCTCCCCATTGGAAACGCCAGCAGGGCCAGAACAAGAGCCCAACGCGTCGCCATATACTCGCCCCCTGCAATTCAGGATGGCAAGCTAAGACACGGGGCCGCTACTGGCGAGGGCGGTCTTCCGGCCTCAGTGCCCGATGCGTTGATAGAGTCACCAGCTCGATCAGATGGCAGCTCTGCCCGCCGTGACCTGAACGCCTTCGGCCGCCTTCCGACAAATAAACAACCCCGCCGATAGCTATCGGCGGGGTTGTTTATTTAGGGTCTAGTTCGCCGCCTAAGTTCAGCGCGATCCTGTGCCGGTTAGAACACAAACGACAAGATCGCCCCAACGACAACCACAAGACCAACGATGTAAATAATGCTGTTCATGACTGTTCTCCAGGGCAATGGCTCCGGCAGTCCAGCACCGCAGTAGTGCGGTGATTGGAGCGCTCGGCGTTTGGTCTGGGACAATGAGCGAATTCGGCGGCGATTAGTTCCGTAGAAAGTCACGGCGCGTCAGGCGCTTTTGGCGGCGCGAGCGGAGTTGGACGCTTGGAGCGGGCTGAGCCCCACAAATGAAAAGCCCCGCCGGTTCGCACCGGCGGGGCTCTGAGTTTCAGGCTCTTACGGCCTGTGGGTCTTTAGTAGCCCTGGATCTTCGCGTAGCGGTCGCGATGATAGGACTGGCTGCCGAAGGCAGCTTCGGCCGCACGGGCGCGCTTCATGTAGAAGCCGGCGTCGTGGGCGTCGGTCATGCCGATGCCGCCGTGCATTTGGACCATTTCGTTCGACACCAGGTGGAAGGTGTCGCCCATCTTGGCCTTGGCCAGGCTGACCAGTTCCGGAACGTCCGGGCTGTCGGCGTCGATGGCTTGCAGGGCCGCTTCGACGGCCGAGCGGGCCAGTTCGAGGTCGGTGAACATCTTCGCGGCGCGGTGTTGCAGCGCTTGGAAGGAGCCGATCACCTGGCCGAACTGAACGCGGACCTTCAGGTAGTCGAGGGTGGTCTCGAAAGCCTGGACAGCGGCGCCCAGCATTTCAGCTGAGACGCCGGCGCGGGCGCGGTCGAGGGTCTTTTCCAGGACGTCCCAGCCCTTGCCTTCAGCGCCCAGCAGAGCGCCCGCCGCCACTTCGACATTGTCGAAAGAGACGTTCGAGGCGCCGCGGCTGTCGGCGAGCTTCAGGTTCTGACGGCTCACGCCCTTGGCGTCGGCGGGAACCAGGAACAGGCTGATGCCGTCCTTGTCGCCCGGCTTGCCCGAGGTGCGGGCCGAAACCACGAACAGGCCGGCGCCTGGACCTTCAAGGACGAAGGTCTTCTTGCCGTTCAGCTTGTAGCCGGCGCCCGACTTCTCGGCGGTCAGGGCGACCTTTTCCGGAGCGTGGTGAGCGCCTTCGTCGACCGCCAGGGTGGCGACCAGCGAACCGTCGGCGATCTTCGGCAGGTACTCGCCCTTCTGGGCGTCGTCGCCGCCGAGGATCAGGGCGCTGGCGGCCGCCAGGCCCGAGGCCAGCAGCGGCGAGGCGGTGAGCGTGCGGCCCATTTCCTCAAGGATCAGGCCCAGCGACAGGTAACCGAAGTTCGACCCGCCGAATTCCTCGGGGATGATGACCCCGGCCCAACCCATTTCAGCCTGCTCGTTCCAGGCGGCGGCGTCGTAGCCAAGTTCAACGCCCGAGTCGCGCATCTTGCGGAAGGCGGTCACCGGGCTCTTTTCCTGGACCCAGCTCTTCGCCGCGTCGCGGAGCATGCTCTGTTCTTCGTTCAGAACGGCCATGTTTCGAAATTCCTCTTATCTTAAATTTGTGATGTGGAGGATCGGTCCCCAGCCGCTCGTCCCGGCGAAAGCCGGGATCCAAGCGGGCGCCCTGCACGCCCAAGCCGCGGGCGTCTCATCCCGAATTCGGCTTGGGTCCCGGCTTTCGCCGGGATGAGCGGGGAGGGGAGCTGACCCATCTTTACTAATTGTGCTGCGTCAGGTCGGGCAGGCCGAGGATGCGCTTGGAGATGATGTTGTTCTGCACCTCTTGCGAACCGCCGTAGATCGTCGTGGCCTTGCCGCCCAGCCAGGAGCGGACTGCGGTCAGCTCGTCGGCGTTGAAGGCGTCGCCTTCCCAGCCGAGGCCTTGGTGACCCATGACTTCCAGGGTCAGTTCGGCCTTGTCCTGCATCCAGCGGGTGCCGGCGTTCTTCATGATCGACGTGGCCGCCGACGGGCCGGAATTGCCCTTGGCTTCCATCATCGCGCGCACGGCGGTCTGCTGGAAGGCGCGACCGTCGATCTCGTTCATGATGATGCGGGTGCGCAGGTCGCTGTCGGCCAGCTTGCCGGCTTCATCGACGCCCACATAGTCCTTGGCCAGCTTCGGCAGCGGCTTGGCGCCGCCGTATCCGCCGCCGCCCGCGCCCGACAGGCCCGAACGTTCGTGTTGCAGCAGACGCTTGGCGATGGTCCAGCCGCCGTTCAGCGGGCCGACCAGATCCTTCTTTTCCGCGCGAGCGTCGGTCAGGAAGGTTTCGCAGAAGGGCGAGTTGCCGGCGATCAGCGGGATCGGGCGAACTTCGACGCCCGGCTGATGCATGGTGAAGAGCACGAAGGAAATGCCTTCATGCTTCTTGGAGGTGTCGGTGCGGACCAGGCAGAAGCACCAGTCAGCGTATTGGGCGCCGCTGGTCCAGATCTTCTGGCCGTTGACCAGGTAATGGTCGCCCTTGTCTTCAGCCTTGCACTGCAGGGCGGCGAGGTCGGAACCTGCGCCCGGCTCGCTGAAACCTTGGCACCATTGCAGATCGCCACGAACGATCGGCGGGATGTGCTCTTGCTTCTGCTCTTCCGTGCCGTACTCCAGCAGGGTCGGGCCGAACATCATCACGCCCATGCCGCCGATGGGGTTATAGGCGCCCGCGCGGCCCAGCTCTTGCTGGATCACTCGGCCCTGGGCCGGGGACAGACCGCCGCCGCCATAGGCCGCCGGCCAGGTCGGGACGCCCCACCCCTTCTCGCCCATCGCCTTGCGCCAGGTTTCCTGGTCGGCGTTGGGCTTGCTGCGCTCTTCGCGCATCATCGGATTCGCCTTGCCCTTCAGGGCGGGCGGGAAGTTCGCCTCGATCCAGCTCCGCGCTTCCGCGCGGAAGGCGTCGAGATCGCCGCCGCCAAAATCAGCCATTTAAATCGTCTCCTTAAAAATCAGGTCGTCTGAAAGTCGTTATGCACATCCCCGGCCGCGCAGCCTAATTGGCTCGCGCGACCGAGTGTTGGCGTCACTCTAGTGACTCTGGGTCAGGTCTGGGAGTCCCAGGATCCGCTTCGAGATGATGTTGTTCTGTACTTCGTTCGAGCCGCCATAGATCGAGCCGGCCTTGCCCGAGAGCCAGGAGCGGACCGCGGTGCGCTCTTCCTCGGTGAACTCGGCGCCGTCCCAGCCCAGGCCCTGGTGGCCCATGAATTCGAGGGTCAGCTCGGCGCGGTCCTGCGCGACCTTCATGTTGGCGTTCTTCATGATCGAGGTCGCCGCCGAAGGGCCCGAATTGCCCTTGGCTTCCAGCGCCGCGCGGCGAACCGTCTGCTGCAGGGCGCGCTGGTCGATCTCGTTCATGACGATGCGGGTGCGCAGGTCGCTGTCGGCCAGCCGGCCTTGTTCGTCGGCGCCGACATATTTCTTGGCGACGACGCCCAGGGCGTCAGGGCGGGCGCCGGCGGCGCCGCGGCTGCCGTTCATGCCCGAGCGCTCATGCTGCAGCAGGCGCTTGGCCACGGTCCAGCCGCCGTTCAGTGGGCCGACCAGGTTTTCCTTCGGCACCTTCACGTCGGTGAAGAAGGTTTCGCAGAACGGCGAGTTGCCGGCGATCAGCTTGATCGGCCGAACCTCGACCCCAGGCTGATGCATCTCGAAGACAACAAAGGAGATGCCTTCATGCTTCTTGGTGAAGTCGGTGCGGACCAGGCAGAAGATCATGTCGGCGTACTGGCCGCCGCTGGTCCAGATCTTCGAGCCGTTGACGAGCCAGTAGTCGCCCTTGTCTTCTGCCTTGGTCTGCAGGGAAGCAAGGTCCGAACCCGCGCCCGGCTCACTGAAGCCTTGGCACCACCGGGTTTTGCCGGTGACGATGTCGGGGATATACTTCTTCTTCTGTTCCTCGGTCCCGTATTCCAGCAGGGTCGGGCCGAACATGCCGATGCCCATGCCGCCGATCGGGTTCACCGCGCCGATGGCGGCCATTTCCTGCGCCAGCACGCGGGCTTCGGCGGGAGAGAGGCCGCCGCCGCCATAGGCCGCCGGCCAAGTAGGCGTTCCCCATCCCTTGGCGCCCATGCGCTCTTTCCAGACCGCCATGTCGCCGGTGGGCTTTTCAGGGCTCATCAAAGCCGCTTGCTGTCCCTCGACATCCTTGCCCAGGGACTTGGGGAAATTCGCCTCAAGCCACTCTCGAGCCTGAGTGCGGAAGCCTTCCAAATCTGCGCCGCCAAAATCAGCCATGAAAAATCTCCCTAATTATTCATTATGTTAGTAATATTGTAGCATGTCCCCCTCTCCACCGGGAGGGGGTGAAAAATCACTTGGGGTCAGGCAGGCCAAGCACGCGCTTGGAAACGACGTTGAGGTTGATCTCCGAGGTGCCGCCCTCGATCGAGTTGCCCTTGGAGCGCAGCCATGTGCGCACCGCGGCTAGTTCGGGAGCCGCGTAGCCCTCGCCGGTCCAGCCGAGGCCGGCCGAGCCGAGCGCTTCGACGATCAGTTCGTTGCGATCCATCGCCACCTTGGCGCCGGCGTACTTCATGATCGAGGTCGCAGCCGAAGGTCCGTTGCCGGCCTTCGCCTCGTCGGCGGCGCGGCGCACCGTCTGCTGGAAGGCCTGGACCTCCATCAGGTGTTCGGTCACCCGGCGGCGGAAGTCGCTGTCGGCCAGTCGGCCGTCATCGCTTAGGCCCACATAGTCCTTGGCCGCCTGCTTGACGGTCAGGGCCGTGACCGGCGCGCCGATCGAGCCGCCGCCAAGGCCGGCCGAGATGTTGTCGCGCTCGAATTGCAGCAGCCGCTTGGCGACCGTCCAGCCGCCGTTCAGCGGGCCGAACAGCTGGTTCTTCGGGACGGTGACGTCGGTGAAGAAGGTTTCGCAGAACGGCGAGGTGCCGTTGATCAGCAAGATCGGCCGAACCTCGACGCCGGGCGACTTCATGTCGATCAGCAGGAAGCTGATGCCCTCATGCTTCTTGCTGGTGTCGGTACGCACCAGGCAGAAACACCAGTCGGCCGTGTTGGCGCCGGACGTCCAGATCTTTGAACCGTTGACCAGGTAGTGGTCACCCTTGTCCTCGGCGCGGGTCTGCAGCGAGGCGAGGTCCGAGCCCGAGCCGGGCTCGGAATAGCCTTGGCACCAGCGCACCGAGCCGGTGATGATCCCCGGCAGATGTTGGCGCTTCAGTTCCTCAGTGCCGTACTCGATCAGGGTCGGGCCGAACATCATCACGCC
Source organism: bacterium (assembly GCA_030824495.1). Taxonomy (GTDB): domain Bacteria; phylum Pseudomonadota; class Alphaproteobacteria; order Caulobacterales; family Caulobacteraceae; genus Phenylobacterium. Next base: position 72,177 of record JAVBXP010000042.1, on the reverse strand, counting down.
CATGCCGCCGATCGGGTTGCGGGCCCCGATCTTGGCCATTTCCTCTTGCAGCACGCGGGCTTGCTGGCGGCTCAGGCCGCCGCCGCCGTACTCTGCCGGCCAGGTCGGAGTGCCCCAGCCCTTGGCTCCGACAGCTTCGCGCCAAGCCTTGGCGTCGGCGCTTTCTTTGCCGCCGCCCATAGCCGCGAGTTGCGCGGCCGGGTCGGCCTGCAAGGCCTTGGGGAAGTTGGCTTCCAGCCACGCCTTGGCTTCGCCGCGGAAGGTTTCGATGTCGCCGCCAAAATCAGCCATGAAATTCGCCTCTAGAAATGTCGTCGATCAAAAACAAAAGGCGCCGCTCGTAATAGCGTGGCGCCCATCACGGTTACTTGGGGTCTGGCAGGCCGAGCACGCGCTTGGAGACCACGTTGATGTTGATTTCCGAGGTGCCGCCCTCGATGGAATTGCCCTTGGATCGCAGCCAGCCGCGGACCGCCAGCAGCTCGCCGGGCGCGTAACCTTCGCCATCCCAGCCGAGGCCCTGGTGGCCCATGGCCTCCACCATCAGTTCAGACCGCTCCTGAGCAAAGGAGGCGGCGGCGTACTTGATGATCGAGGTCGCCGCGCTCGGACCGTTCGAGGCCCTCGCCTCGGCGGCGGTGCGGGCGATCGTCTGGCCAAGCGCCTGGAAGTTCATCTTGTTCTGGGTGACCCGCTGGCGCAGGTCGTGGTCGGCCACGCGACCAGCTTCGTCGACGCCCGCATAGGTCTTGGCGATGGAGCCCAGGTCGCCGGCCGCGCCGCCGGCCCCGCCGCCGCCGCCAAAGCCGCCTGAGATGTTCTGGCGCTCATACTGCAGCAGCCGCTTGGCGATTTCCCAACCGCCGTTGACCTTGCCGACCAGGGCGTCCTTAGGAAGCTGGACGTCGGTGAAGAAGGTCTCGCAGAACGGGCTCTCGCCGGAGATCAGCTGAATGGGTCGGGTTTCCACACCCGGCTTCGACATGTCGATAAGCACGAACGAGATGCCTTCGTGCTTCTTGGTCGTGTCGGTGCGGACCAGACAGAAGCACCAGTCGGCCTTGTCGGCGTAGGAGGTCCAGATCTTCTGGCCGTTAATCAGCCAGTGATCGCCTTTGTCTTCGCATTTGGTTTGAAGCGAGGCGAGATCGGAGCCAGCGCCGGGTTCCGAATAGCCCTGGCACCAGCGGATTTCGCCATTGATGATCTTGGGCAGGTATTCTTTCTTTTGCGCCTCGGTCGCGTATTCAAGCAGCACCGGGCCCAGCATCCAGATCCCGAACGAGGCCAGCGGCGCGTGATAGCGGCCGGCGGCCAGTTCCTGGTCCAGCACGCGCGCCTGCTGCGGCGTCAGTCCTCCGCCGCCGTATTCCTTGGGCCAGGTCGGGGCGGTCCAGCCCTTCTGCGCCATCTTGCGCATCCACACGATCTGCGGGTCATTGGAGCCGGCGAAGGCGCGACCACCCCACATGGCTTCGGGGTCGCTCTTGACCTTGGGGTCGCGGAGTTCCGCCGGATAGTTGGCTTCCAGCCAGGCCTTAACTTCGGCGCGGAACGCGTCGAGTTCGCCGGCGCCGAAATCGGCCATGGAATCCTCCCGTGATCGGATCTGCTTTTACGCCGGCCACATTAGCGTCGGGCGCCTCAAGAGCAAGGGAAACGAAACGGTTGTTTGACGTGGTGGTAGCGCGCTGCGTAGACGCCAAATCAGGCTATATGTCGGCTACCTAGGACGGCTTTTGGCGGGCGAATGAAATTCTGGCGGGAAGTTAAACCGGCGCTGTTCGCCGTCGCGCCAACTGTGGCGGCCATTCTCGCGCTGTTTGCGGGGATCATGCTGCTGGCCTCCGGGGCCACCCCGACCATCCCCGACCGCTTCCTGCGCATATATGAAGTCACGCCGGTCGTGCTGATCGAGATCAGTCACTTCCTGTCCAGCATCCTTGGCCTGATCCTGGTTCTCCTCGCCTTCGGCCTGCGTGCGCGGCTGGATGGGGCGTGGGCGGCGAGTGTCGCCACCCTGCTGATCGCCAGCCCGCTGGCGCTGTTGAAGGCCTTCGCCTGGGAGGAGGCCGCGACGCTGGCGTTGTTCGCAGTCGTCTTGATCCCGCTGCGAGGCGCGTTCCCGCGCAAGGCGCGCCTGTCGCAGATGGAGGTGACGCCCGGCTGGCTGGTGTCGGCCTTCGCCGTGGTGTTCGGCGCTGGGCTGCTGGGTCTCTGGTCGTTCCAGCATGCAGACTATGGAGACCAGCCGTTCTGGCGGGTGATGGCCGACGACGACGCCGCGCGCGCCATTCGCGCCTGGGTCGGCGCGGCGATCCTGCTGTTCGCGTTTGGCGTCTGGCGGATGCTCGCCTCGGCCGCCACGCCGCGGGTGGTGGGCGAGGACGATCCCGAGCTTGAGCGCGTGCGGGCGATCCTGGCCAAGGCCGAGGACGCCGAGCCGGGCTCCAACCTGGCCCTGCTGGGCGACAAGCGGTTCCTGTTCTCGGCGTCGGGCGAGAGCTTCCTAATGTTCGGTGTGAGGGGGCGTTCTTGGATCTCGCTCGGCGCGCCGGTCGGCCGCGCGGACGAGCGCATGGACCTGATGTGGCGGTTCCGGGAATTGGCGGACGCCCATGCCGCGCGCCCTGGCTTCTACGGTCTGGACGCCGAGCACCTGCCCGATGTGGTCGAGCTGGGCTTCGCCATCCACAAGGTGGGGGAGAGCGCCGCGGTGGCGCTGGACACCTTCAGCATCGAGGGCACCAAGCGCGGAAACCTGCGGCGCGCCTGGCGTCAGGCCGGCGAGGCGGGCGCTTCCTTCGAGGTGTACCCGCCCGAGCGCGTGCATGAGATCATGCCGCAGATCCAGGCGATCTCCGATGCGTGGCTGGTGCACCATGCCGGCGGCGACAAGAGCTTTTCGATGGGCGGCTTCTACCCATCTTACGTAGCGGAGTTCCCGGTCGCGATCGTGCGGTTCGAGGGCAAGATCATCGCCTTCGCCACCCTCTGGACCACGGCCTGCAAGAGCGCCTTCTCCATGGACCTGATGCGCTACATCGAGGAGGGGCCTCGGCGCATCATGGATTACCTGTTCGTCGAGTTGATCGAGTGGGGACGTCGCGAGAACTACCAGGCCATCGAGTTCGGCATGGCCCCGCTGTCGGGCCTTGAGGACCGGCCGCTGGCCCCCGTGCTGTCGCGCGTCGGCGCGCTGATCTTCGAGCGGGGCGAGGAGGTCTATAATTTCCAGGGCGTGCGGGCCTACAAGGGCAAGTACGATCCGGTCTGGCGGCCGCGCTACATCGCAGCGCCCCACAAGTGGGCGATCCCGTTGATCCTGGCCGATATGGGGCTGCTGACGTCGGGCGGGGTCTCGGGTCTTGCTAAGCGCCCGAAGGGCTGAGGCTCAGCGCCCGGTCTTAACGCCCAGCAGGTTCACGATGTGGACGATCAGGAACATCGCGAAGGCGGCCGCCGTGACCATGATGAAGCGCCAGGGCATCATCCTGGGGCCCTTGATGACATTCGGGGGCTTCGACCCCCGCCAGCCGGCGAAGGCTGCGACAATCAGCAGCACGGCGCAAAGCGCCAGGGTCAGGTTGAGGTCCATTCCCGCCCCGCCTACCTCAGGCTATGGGGGCGGGTAAAGGCGGGATGGCGTTAACCTTAACTCGGCATTAACCGAATTTCGTCTTGTTCTCACTCTACACACGGTAATCCACAGGCTTTCGCCCTGGGCGCAATATCTAGTGTTAAGGATCCGTTTACATACCACGGATCGGTGTTAGCGTCACAATTGGGCTGGGAGAACGATTCGAATGACGTCGGGGGCGCCCTGGAGTGTCAAGGGGATCGATCCTAAGGCGAGGGAAGTCGCCAAGGGCCTAGCCCGCCGCTCCGGCATGACACTCGGAGAATGGCTCAATCGCGTGATCCTCGAGGACGAGGGTCCCGAAGAGATCACGTCTCAAACCTATTTCGACGAACGGGCCGAGCGCCCGGAACGCCCGCAATTCACGCCGCGACTGGTCGAGAGCGCCGAAGCGCCGACCGCCGACGCCGAGCGCGTGGCGGTCGCTCTTGATCGCCTGAACGGCGGCGTCGAGCAGGAAGGCATCCGCAAGACCCCCGCCGCCATCGCCGCCGAAGTGGTTATGCGTCAAGCCATGGCCCGCATCGAGGCCGCCGAACGCGAACATGTCGCCGTCGCCGCCCGTTTCGAAGGCGCGATGCAGGAGGCGAGGGCCGAGAACTCGCGCCTGGCCGAACGCCTGCGGCGGGTCGAGTCCGAGGCCGCTGGTCCGCGATCAGCTGAGGCGCTGCGTTCGCTGGAGGCCGCGCTTGGCAAGATCGCCCATCACCTGCACGAGGGCGAAGGCAGGACCCGCGACACCCTCGCCGCGATGGAGCTGCGTCTTCAGGAGATCGGCGCACAAGACGACGAAGCCGCGGTCGCCCTGATCGAGGAAGTGGTCACCCGCGTCGATGCGCGGCTCAGCGACGCCGAGGCGCGCACCGCCGATGCGTTCGTCAGTCTGGGCCAGGCGTTCGCCCACCTCGACGAGCGCGTGGACGCCGTTGATCGCGGCGGCGCCGCCAGCATCGACCGTCGCCTGGAAGACCTGGCCGCCACGCTCTCGCAGCGTGTCGACCTCGTCCGCGAGGAAATCGCCGAGAAGATGCAGGCCGCTGCTGACGGCCGGTTCAGCCGCATGGAGCAGCAGCTCGGCGAAATGGCCGCGCGGGCCGCCGAACAGGTGTCGAGCGAGGCCATCGAAAAGATGGGCCGCGAGGTCCTGACCATGGCCGACACCCTGAACCGCAGGGTTCAGGACGCCGAAAACCGCAGCGCCGACGCCATCGAACAGGTCGGCGGCGAAGTCGCCCGCATCGCTGAGGCGATGGAAGCCCGGTTTGGCCGCTCTGAAGGCGCCCATGCCGAAGCGCTGGAAAAGCTCGGCTCGGAAATCGCCAAGATCACCGAGCGCCTGACCGAACGGATCGGCAGCTCCGAACGCCGCGCGGCCCAGGCAATCGATGATGTCGGCGAACAGGTCGCTCAGGTCAGCGAGCGGCTGAGCCAGCGCCAGGAGCGTTCGTCCGAGGATCTGGTCGAGCGCATTCGCCAGAGCGAGGAACGCACCGCGCGCCTGCTCGACGAGGCGCGCGAAAAGGTCGATCGCAGCCTCGCTGAATCTCAGCGCCGTCTTTCCGAACAGGCCCTGGCCGTTGCGCCAGCTCCTCGCCTGGTGCGCGACGAGCCGCTCTCGCCTTTCACGCCCGACCCGGTGCGCGATCTGGGTCCGGCCGAACCGGCAGCCGACCCTCTGGCCTTGCAGGCCTTCGCCGCCGCCGAGGCGAGCGCTGAGCCGCAGGTCGCACCTGCCGTCTCCGGCGCTGACGAGCCTGAGGCGCCGGTCGCCGCTGCGTTCCCAGATACGACCGAGACCGTGCCGTTCGACGCCGAGGACTTCGAAGCCGCCGACGGCTTCACCGCCGCCGCGCCGAGCGATCAGGTTGAAGAACTCGCGCTTGAAGCGCCGGTGGCGGAAGCTGAGCCGGAGCTAGAGCCTCAACCCGAGCCCGAGGCAGCGCAACCGGTCGCGGAGGGCGCTGAGACCACCGCCCAGCCCGACGCCGAAGCGGTTGTCGAGGCAGCCGAACTCAATGCGGCGGCCTTCGATCTCGCGCCGCCGGACGCTGAACTGCAGGACCTGGCGGTCGAGCCGGAGCCGGAACGGCCGCTCACGACCCGTGAAGTGATCGAGCAAGCTCGCGCCGCGGCGCGCGCGGCTTCCAGCGGAGACTCCAAGAAGCTCGGCGCGAAGGTCGAGAAGCTGCACAAGCCCGCGGCGCCTTCGCTGTTCTCCAGCTTCGGCATGCGCCCCAAGCGCGCGGCCGGCGGCACGTTGCAGACCGCCTTGCTGGTGGCCGGCGGCGCGGCGTTCCTCAGCCTGGGCGCAGCCAGCTACTTCGTCGCCGACAGCGAGCCGCATGGCGCGCCGCCGCAGCGCGTCGCCGACGCCCTGGCCGTGTTCGAAAGCGACAAGGCAGGCGAGATCTCGACCGGCGAGGCCGACACCACGCCGCTGGCCGCCATCGCCATCACGCCACAGCCAATGGGCACGGTGCGCCCGCCGGTGGCGGCGACCGAGTCCGCCGAGCTCGCGACCCTCTATACCGACGCTGTCCGCGCCATCGAAACCAAGGCCCCGGGCGGGCTGGAAAACCTTCGCAAGGCCGCCAATCTCGGCCACTCGCCGGCTCAGTTCTATCTGGCCAAACTCTATGAGAACGGCGAAGCAGGCCTCGCCAAGAACCTGGCCGAGGCGCGTCGCTGGACCGAACGCGCGGCCCAGGGCGGCAACCGGCATGCGATGCATAATCTCGGCATCGCCTTGATCGAGGGCAAGGGCGGCCCGAAGAACGCCGTCATGGCCGGTCAGTGGTTCCGCCGCGCCGCGGATCTGGGTTTGGTCGACAGCCAGTACAATCTCGGCGCCCTCTATGAGCAGGGTCTGGGCGAGCCTCAGAACGCGGCCGAAGCCTACAAGTGGTACCTGGTCGCGGCCCGCGCCGGCGATGAAGAAGCCCGCAAGAGCGCCGCCCGGGTCCGGGCCGGCCTCTCGCCCGAGGCGCGCAGCGTGTCGGAGCGCGCGGCGCAGGGTTTCCGACCGACCCCGGCCAACCGCTCGGCGTCCGGCATTGAGACGGCGGTCGCTCCGGCCGCCGCCGTGGTGACCGCCCAGCGGGTTCTGTCGCGGCTCGGTTTCTACCAAGGTCCGATGGACGGCGTGTCGTCGCCGGCCCTGACCATGGCCGTCGCCGCTTATCAGCGCGAACAGGGCCTGGTGGCGAACGGCAGCCTAGATCAGACCACGGTTTCCCGGCTGCAGGTCTTCACGCGGTGACGCGCGCCGAGTAAGGGGCGCTCTTGGACATCTATCTGCCCATAGCCGAGGTGTCGGTGAACGCCCCCATACTGATCGCGCTTGGCGCGGCGGTGGGGTTCATCTCGGGCCTGTTCGGCATCGGCGGCGGCTTCCTGATGACGCCGGTGCTGATCTTCCTGGGCATTCCCCCGGTGGTGGCGGTGGCCAGCGAGGCCAACCACGTCGCCGCGTCCTCGACCTCGGGCGTGATCTCCTACACCCGCCGCAAGGCGGTCGACTTCCGGATGGGGGGCGTTCTGGCCGCAGGTGGCGCGGTCGGCTCGTTCATCGGGGTCGAGATCTTCCGTTGGCTGCGTCTGCTCGGCCAAGCCGACCTCGTGGTGTCGCTCTCCTATCTGATCTTCCTAGGCGTCATCGGCGCCTTGATGCTGAGCGAGTCCCTGACCTCGATCCTGCGCCAGAGGCGCGGCGATCCGCCCAAGCGGCGCAAGGACCGGCGTCCGCCCTGGCTCTATGGCCTGCCGTTCAAGATGCGGTTTCCCCGCTCGCGCCTCTACATCAGCGTCATTCCGCCGATCGTACTGGGCGTATTCGTCGGCATACTGTCGGCGATCATGGGGGTCGGCGGCGGCTTCGTGCTGGTGCCGGCGATGGTCTATATCCTGCGCATGCCGGCGGGCGTGGTGGTCGGCACCAGCCTGTTCCAGATCATCATCACCACCTCGCTGACCAGTGTGCTGCAGGCCGGCCGCAACCAGACGGTCGATGTGGTGCTGGCCACCTTGCTGCTGATCGGCGGAGTTCTTGGCGCTCAGGTCGGGGCGCGGGCCTCCTCGCGCTTCCGGGCCGAGGAATTGCGGGCGCTGCTGGCTCTGATCGTGCTGGCTGTCGGCCTGCGGATGGGCCTGGGCCTGTTCTTCACACCCGATGAGCCGTTCGTGCTGATGGCGGGGAACGGCTGATGCCCTACGCCGCCCCGCCGGAAACGCCGCCCGCCGCAGTCTCGGCCGCCCTGACCACCACCAATGTGCGGGTGACGTCGAGCTTCCGCGGTGCGCGCATCGTGCTTTACGGGGCGGTGTTCGATCCGACCGCCCAGCCCAGCGACGTCGTGGTGATCGTGCGGGGGCCGGACGCGCCGCTACGCATGGCGCGCAAGACCCGCGTGGCCGGCGTTTGGGTCAACTCCCGGCCCGTGGTGTTCGAGGGTGCGCCCGGCTTCTACATGGCCGCCTCGACCCGGCCGCTGGGCGAGATCGCCAGCTTTGGCACCCTGCGACGGCTCGGCGCCGGCGTCGATCATCTGGCGATCAACGCGCCGCTCGAAGAGCGGACGGAGACCCGCTACGGCGTGCGCGACGTGGTCGTCAGCCGGCTGGGCCAGGATTATCTGGATTGGCGCCGCGCCGTGGTGCGCTTGAAGGAGCAGAGCGGTCTCTACGCCGCCGACGAACAGGGTGTGACCTTCGTCGACCGTGGTCTCTTCAAGGCCGAGATCGATCTGCCGACCGCCGCGCCCATCGGGGTCTATACCGCCGAGATATTCCTCTTCCAGAACGGCCAGCCGGTGTCGCGGCGCATGCGCGGCCTGACCGTGGAAAAGGCCGGGATCGAGCGGGCGCTTTACCTCTTCGCCCACAACAGGCCATGGTCCTACGGCTTGGTCTCGGTAGCGATCGCGCTCGCCGCTGGCTGGGCCGCCTCGGTCGCCTTCCGGAGGAACTGACCGCTTGGACATGCACACCAACACCGAAGTTCATGCCGAAGCCTCCGCGCCGACGGCGCTCTGGGTCATCGCGCTGCTGTGCATGGCGCCGTTTCCAGTTTCCGCCGTGGCCTATGTGTTTGGTCCGGTGGACGTGACCGGGCCGGCGCTGACAGTGTTGCTGACATGGTCGGCGGTGGTGCTGGGCTTTCTGGGCGGTATCCGCTGGGGCCTCGAAAGCGCCCGCGCCACGCCACGCTGGACAAGGTTGGCGATGTCGATCGTCTCGCCCGCCGCGGCCTGGGCGCTGGTCTTCGCGCGCGGCTCAATAGACACCGCCTGGCTGCTCTGCGGCTTCATGGCCGCCTTCATCCTGCAGTGGCTCTACGATCACGCCGCGCCCGACGTTCCGGCGCGCTATCCGCGGTTGATGACCACCCTGACCCTGGGCGCTTGCATCTCCCTGGCGCTGGCCTTGGAGCAGGCCCTGAGGATGTAGGGTTAGTCGCCCGCCACCGATCGCCAGCCGACGGCGTGGACCCGGTCGGCGCCCAGCGCTCCGCATAGCGGCGGCTGGGAGAACAGGCCGTCGAAGGCCGCGTCCCTGATGTTCAGGCCACCAGCATAGGCGCCGAAGGCCGGCACCACCATCCGCGAACCATCGGTCACGAAGCACCGCCGCCGGACGCTGCCGCGCGAGGCGACGACGCGGGCGCAGGGGTGCAAGTGTCCGGCGACCTCGCCGATCTGCAGCCCCTCGACAGGCTCGTGGCGCAAGGTCAGGCCGGCGACCGAAAGCTCGTCGGCGACATCTCCCGGCAGGGCGCGCGGCCCATCGGCGTCATGGTTGCCGATCACCCAGATCAGCCGTGTCGCGCCGGCGAGGGATCGCAGCGTGTGGGCGTCGTCGCGGGCCAGGCGATCCTCCGATTTGCGGTCATGGAAGGTGTCGCCCAGCAAAACCACGGCGTCGGGCAGGGTCGCCATCACCTCGGCCTGCAGCCGCCGCAGTGTCTCGCGGGTGTCGTAGGGCGGCAGCATCTGGCCGCGCATGGCGTAGGCCGAGCCCTTCTCTAAATGCAGGTCGGCGACCACTAGTGTTCGCTGTTCCTCCAGCCACAGCGCGCCGCTGGCGCGTAGGGTCACGGCCGCGCCGTTCAGGCGGGTGCGCAAGCCTCCGCAGGGGCTGGCCGCGAAGGCGTAGGCGGGGGAGGGGGAGGCCAGGGCGCTCAAGACAGGGCCTCGGCGATCAGATCTTCCTCCGCCTCGGCCAGGATCATCTCGCCGGCCTGGCCGGGCGAGCGCTCCTTGCCGATCTCCAGCAGGATCGGCACCGAGAACGGCGAAAGGTGCTCTAGCGGCGAATGGCGGATGCGCCCCTGGATGCGCTCGAGCAGCAAGCCCAGGCGGGCGACGTCGATCAGGCCGGTCGCAGCGTCTTCGCGTGCGCAGCGCAGCAGCAGGTGGTCGGGTTGGTGTCGGCGCAGCACGTCGTAGATCAGGTCCGTTGAAAAGGTCACTTGCCGCCCGGTCTTCTCATGCCCGGGGAAGCGTCGCTCGATGAGGCCGGAGATGATCGCGCAGCCCTTGAAGGCGCGCTTCATCATAAAGCTTTCCGCCAGCCAGGATTCGAGATCATCGCCCAGCATGTCCTGAGCGAAGAGTTCGTCGAAATCGAGCCCATCCATTGGCTTCAGGGCCCAGATAGCCATCGCATAGTCGTTGCAGACAAAACCCAGCGGCGCGGCCCCCATCCGCTCCAGCCGCCTCGTGAGCAGCATGGCCAAGGTGGTGTGGGCGAGCCGCCCTTCGAACGGATAGACCACCATGAAGTGACGCTTGCCGCGCGGAAAAGTTTCCAGCAGCAGGTCGTCGGCCGGCGGGATCAGCGAGTGGTCGCGCTGGACTTCCAGCCACTCTCGGACATCGGCCGGCAGCACCTTCCAGTGCTCCTGGTCGTACATCAGCTCCCGGACCCGCCCCGCCAGGAAGGTCGAAAGCGCGAATTTCGACCCGCCCCAGGACGGCATTTTCGGATCGCGATTGGTCGCCGGGCTGACGAGCACCTCGGTGCCGGTGACGCCGACCAGCGCCCAGACCTGGCCTGCGAACACGAAGGTGTCGCCGGGGTCGAGCATCTCCAGCATGCCCTCCTCGACCTCGCCGATCTTGCGGCCGCCGCGCCGCGCCTTGCCCATGGCGATGCGCACCGTGAGCACGGCGGGCGAGACGATGGCGCCCACGTTCAGCCGGTGGCGCTGGGCGGTCTCGGCGTTGCGCACACGCCATAAGCCGTCCTGGCCCACCACGATCCGGCGGAAGCGGTCATAGGTCTTGAGCGCGTAGCCGCCGGTCGACACGAAATCGACGACCTGCTCGAAGTCCTCCCAGATCAGGTCGCGATAGGGGCCGGCCGAACGCACCTCGTCATAGAGCGCCAGCAGATCGAACGGCTCGGAGCAGGCGCAGCCCATCACGTGCTGGGCCAGGACGTCGAGCGCGCCGATCCGAGTAGGTTCGCCGTCGAAACGGTTCTCGGCTATGGCCTCCCGGGCCGCCTGGCATTCCAGCATCTCGAAGCGGTTGGCGGGCACGAACAGGGCGCGGCTGGGCTCGTCCAGCCGGTGGTTGGCGCGGCCGATCCGCTGGACCATCCGCGATGCGCCCTTGGGCGACGCCAGTTGGATGACCAGATCGACGTCGCCCCAGTCGATGCCGAGGTCGAGCGTGGAGGTGCAGACCACGGCCCTGAGTTCGCCGCGCGCCATCGCCGCCTCGACCTTGCGACGCTGCTCGGCGGCCAGGCTGCCGTGGTGCAGGGCGATGGGAAGGTTGTCGTCGTTGAGACGCCACAGTTCCTGAAACGCGAACTCAGCCTGGAAGCGGGTGTTGACGAACACCAGAGCGGTCCGGGCCTGCTTGATGGTGTCGTAGACCTCCTGCATGGCGTGTTTGGCCGTGTGGCCCGCCCACGGCACCCGGCCTTCTGACAGCAGCATGTCGACGATCGGCTGGGCTCCGGCCGGACCGCGCACGAGGTCGACGGTTTCGTAGATGGCCTTAGATGCTCCCACGCTGAGGGAGCTGTCGGCGAAGCCGACTGAGGGGGAGTTCGCCCCCCGTGCGGCGGCGGCCCCATCCACCACTTCGTGGTCCCCCTCCCCCAGAAGGGGAGGATCTGGATCGGGCACTTTTCCATACGCCAGCCAACGCCGGATCACGTCGGGATCGTCCACCGTCGCTGACAGCCCGACCCGCCGCAGGTTCGGCGCGAACTGCTGCAGCCGCGCAAGGTCGAGCGCCAGCAGATCGCCGCGCTTGGTCGAATGCAGGGTGTGGATCTCGTCGAGGATGACGCAGGAGAGATTTTCGAAATAGAGCCGCGCGCCCTCCCAGGCACAGAACAGCGCCAGTTGCTCGGGCGTGGTCAGCAGGATGTCCGGCGGCTTGACCCGTTGGCGCGCGCGCCGCGCCTGACCGGTGTCGCCGGTCCGGCTCTCGGCGACGATCGGCAGGCCCATCTGAAGGATCGGCGCCATCAGGTTGCGCTCGACGTCCACCGCCAGCGCCTTCAACGGCGAGATGTAGAGGGTGTGGATGCCCTGCGGCGTGTTGGACGGCGGCTGCTGGGCCAAGTCGATCAGGCTCGGCAGGAAGCCGGCCAAGGTCTTGCCGCCGCCGGTCGGCGCGATCAGCAGAGCGTCGCGGCCCTCTCTAGCCTTGGCGATCATCTCCAACTGGTGCGCGCGCGCGCTCCAGCCCCGGCTCTCGAACCAGGCGGCGAACTTTTCGGGCAAGAGATCGGGCGGCGGGACCGCGGCGTCGGCCATCACCCCATATGATGTTCCCGTTCCGTTTCAGGCAAGGTGCTTGTTGCGGCTGGGTTGGGCGCCCTTGGCCAATCAACCGGTCCAGATTCTATAGGCTCCAACGGCCAGAAGGAGGATGAGAAGTCCGATCCAGATCTTGCCCTTCCCCCCGAGCGGCGCCCGATCCCCGGGCAAGTGAGGCTTGATCACCTTGAAGAACTGCAAATCTCCGTCGATGGCGCTCTCTGGGGCCCAGCCGCCGAGAGTGGCCACCAGTTCATTCGGAACATCGAAGATGTAGTCGACCCGCTCATCGTCCGACGCACTTCGCTCGGCCTCGAGTCGAGCGCGAATGGTCGCCAGCTCGGCCGGCACGTCGCCGTCCAGCTCGAGACCGCCGATCACGCCATATTCCTCCGGGTTGTCGTGTGTCACCGACCACACTTGCTGGCCGCCCCTGTAGCCCCACGCGGCGCTTGTACAGTCGTTGTCTTCTGCGCGCGCCGCCACCAAGGAGGCGCCCTCCGACAACTGCGACAACCGTTCGGGCGTGAGCCAACCGTACTGCTCAGTCGCCACGACCGTGCGGCCATCTGGCGTCATCGCCCACATGAAGCCGCCACGGCTAAGATAGTCGATAGCCTCCCCTGTATCGATGAGGCCCAGGCGCGAGAGCACTTCGTCCTTGGTGAGGCCGGAGACCGAAACCCAGTCGAGCGCGTAACCCATCTTTCCACCCCCTTTGGCGTGCAAGGCCGCCGCGGCAGCTTCACTGTCGAGACCATGGCTGTCGTTGAGGTCGCTATAAAACCCAAGTCAGAGCTGCGGCGATGACGAGAGCCATGATCAGAAGGCCCAGGGCCAGGGGCGGCTTTTTCTTTTCGCTCACAGCCGGCGCGCTGGTGAAGCTGCGCGCAACCCCAAAGAACTGCAGGTCCTGGCCGACCTCGCCCTCGGGCTGCCAGCCACCAAGGGCTTCTGCGAGTTCCAAGGGGGCCATGATCAGGGAGTCCTCGGAATCCTCGTCCTCTGCATCGCGCTCCGCGAGATAGCGGTCCCGGATGACGACGAATTCGCTCGGTGGATCGCCTTGTACGACGAGGCCCTCCTCGACCTTCTCGTCGTAGAGGCGCTCGGTCTCGTCTTCGGTGGCGACCGACCAGACTTGTCGGCCGTCTTCATAGCCCCAGACGCTGCTCGTGCAGTCGTTGCCTTCGGCCCTGGCCGCGACCAGTGAGGCGCCCTTGGACAGTTCAGCAATACGATCAAGCGACAGCTCGCCGTAGTCGGTGACGATGACCACCCGACCCTGGGGCGTGAGCGCCCACACCAGGTCGCCGCGCCTCGGATAGTCTAGCGGCTCGCCGTGATCGGTGACACCAAGTCGGGAGAGCACCTCGTCCTTGTTCAGTCCCGCGACCGAAACCCAATCGTGCGCGTATCCCATGTGATCCACCCTCTAAACGTGTAAAGAACGTTATGTTCCCTTTATGTTTCGGTCAAGCTTGAAGGAGTGAAAGGGCTTCTCGAGCTGATCGTTCTCGTTCCGTTTCTGGGCGAAACCGGGTAGTCGTCAGGGGTGAACGCACCCACCCTGAGTCTTGATCTCGCCCCGGCGCTCGTGGTGCTGCCGGGACCGCGCGCCGCCGTCGCCGATGGCGGCGGAACCCAGGCGGTGCGGGCGCCCGATGCGCGGGAGTTGTTCGAGCGCGGTCCGGTCCTGGTCGCCCACGCCTCGATGACCGCCAAACGCCTGGGCCTCTATGCGCCGGCTCGCGCGTCTGGGCTGTTCGACGCCATGGAGCTGTTCGCTTTCGTGCGGCCGGCGCGGTTCTGCGCGCCGTCGGCGGCGGGGCTGGCCCTGGCGCTCGGACTACCTGAGCCCAAGGGCGCGCCGGCCCAGGCGCAGACCCTGCGCGAGGCTGCGCGTGTTCTGCTGGCCGAGGTGGCCGCGACCCCCGAACCCAGCCGTGAGGAAGCCCTGGCCATCGCCGAGACCCTTATGCGGGTCGGTTGGGCCTGGGGCCCGCCCATCGTGGCGGCCCTGCGCTCCGGTCCGGTCGGTAATCAGTTCCGGACCTCGGGCCTGGACGTGTGGACCAGGGTCATGGAGTGGGAGGATCAGGCGCCGCCGGGCGAAGCCACCTCCACCCCCATCGCCGGCGAGGACGCCGCCAAACGGCTGGCCGAGTTGCTGCAACGCTCCGGGCTGGACGAGAGCCGTCCGGCCCAGGCCGAGTACGCCGCCGAAGCCGCCTACGCCTTCCAGCCGCGCGAGCGTGAGGGCGAGCCGCGCATGATGTTGGCCGAGGCGGGCACCGGGGTCGGCAAGACCCTCGGCTATCTGGCCCCAGCCTCACTGTGGGCGGAGGCCAATGGCCCCTCAGTGTGGATCTCGACCTATACCCGCGCCCTGCAGCGCCAGATCGAGCGCGAGAGCCATTCGATCTATCCCGACCCCAAGGTCCGGGCGCGCAAGGCGGTGGTCCGCAAGGGGCGCGAGAACTACCTCTGCCTGCTGAACTTCCAGGACATGGCCAACACCGCACAGCTTGGCGGGGCGGACCTGATCGGCATGGGCCTGGCGGCGCGATGGGTGCGCGCAACCCGCGACGGCGACATGACCGGCGGCGACTTCCCGGCCTGGCTGCCCACCCTGTTCGCGGTCCCGGCGGCCGGCCAGGCCAGCGCGGCGAACCTGGTCGATCGGCGCGGCGAGTGCATCCACGCCGGCTGCTCGCACTACCGAACCTGCTTCGTGGAAAAGGCGATCCGGGGTTCGCGCAAGGCCGACATCGTGATCGCCAATCACGCCCTGGTGCTCACCCAGGCCGCCTTCGATGGCGCCCGCGCGGCGCGCGGTTCCAAGGGCGACGGCGAAACCACCCAACTCAAGCGCATCGTCTTTGACGAAGGCCACCATCTCTTCGACGCCGCCGATGCGGCCTTCTCCGCCGCGCTGTCGGGGCAGGAGACCGCTGAACTACGCCGCTGGATGCGCGGGCCGGAGGGCCGTGGCCGCCGGGGCCGGGGGCTCGAGGCGCGGCTGATGGACATGCTGGGCGATCGCGAGGAGGCGCGCGCCGCCCTGACTGACGCGCTGCACGCCGCCGCCGCCCTGCCGGGCGAGGGCTGGTCTGGGCGTATCGCCCCGCCGAACGGCGAGGTGAATCCGATCGGGCCGATCGAGCTGTTCCTGGTGGCGGTGATCGAGCAGCTTCGCGCGCGCGCCGCCCCGTCGGACGTCGGCATGGAGTGCGCGGCGCGGCCGGCGCTCGACCGGGTTCGCGCAACCGCTCGCGAAGCGGCGGCCGCCCTGGCCAAGATCGAGGCGCCGCTGCTGGCCCTGGCGCGCCATCTCGAAGACCTGCTGGACGAGGAAGCCGCCCAGATCGTCACCAGCGACCGGGGGCGGATCGAGGGCGCGCTGCGTGGCCTGGACCGCCGCTGCCGCATGCAGCTTCCGGCCTGGCGCTCGATGCTGCGCGCGATTGACGAAGACGCCGAGGACGATCCCGACTTCGTCGATTGGTTCGACGCCACCTTCCTCTACGGCCGGGTGGTGGACGCCGCCAGCCGCCGTCACTGGGTCGATCCGACCGAGCCGCTGACCAACGCCGTCATCGCCCCCGCCCATGGGGTGCTGGTCACCAGCGCGACTCTGTCCGACGCCACCTTGGACGACCCCTTCGCCCTGGCCGAGATGCGTACGGGCGCCGCGCGGCTGCCCGACCGACCCAAGACCCTGAAGCTCGCCTCGCCCTTCGACTACGCGAACAATGCGCGGGCCTATGTGGTCACCGATGTCGGGCGCGACGATCCCCGGCAGGTGGCCGCGGCGATGCGTGAGTTGTTCCTGGCGGCCGGCGGCGGTGGGCTGGGCCTCTTCACCGCCATTCGCCGGCTGCGTGCGGTGCATGAACGCATCGCCGCCCCGCTCGCCGACAAGGGGCTGGCGCTCTACGCCCAGCATGTCGATCCGCTGGAGGTCGGCGCCTTGGTCGATATCTTCCGTGCCGAGGAAGATTCCTGCCTGCTTGGCACCGACGCGGTGCGTGACGGGGTCGATGTGCCCGGTCGCTCGCTGCGGCTTTTGGCCTTCGACCGCGTGCCCTGGCCGCGGCCCGATATCCTGCACAAGGCCCGCCGCACCCGGTTCGGGGGCAAGGGCTACGATGACAGCGTCGCCCGCGCCCGGATCAGCCAGGCGTTCGGCCGCCTGATCCGCCGCGCCGACGACAAGGGCGTGTTCGTGATGCTGGATGCCGCCGCCCCGACGCGGCTGTTCTCCAGCCTGCCGGAAGGCGTGCGGGTCGATCGCCTGGGTCTGGTCGAGGTGATCGAGGCGGTGACGGAGTTCCTCCAAACCTCGTCATCCTCCAGTCGTCTGCAAGACGATCCGGGGGACCCAAGCTGATTTCCAGAATGTGGTGAGCCCGCTTGGGTCCCCCGGATCAGCCTGCGGCTGACCGGAGGATGACGAGCAAGGGCTAGTGCCCCGCGCTTTTCGAGAAGACGTTGATCACCACGACCCCGGCCAGGATCATGCCCATGCCGATCATCGCCGGAAGATCGAGCTTCTGCTTGAACAGCACCCAGGCGATAGCGGTGATCAGCACGATGCCGACCCCCGACCAGATCGCGTAGCCGACGCCGACCGGTACGGTCTTCATCGAGTGGGACAGGCACCAGAAGGCGAAGCCGTAACCCGCGATGGTGATCAGCGAGGGGCTTAGTTTGGAGAAACTGTCGGAGGCCTTGAGCGCGGTGGTGGCGATCACCTCGGCGACAATGGCGAGGCCCAGCCACGCGTAACCGTTCATGATCGTTCCTGTGAGGCTCCGAAGAGGGACGCGCAATGTGGGGTGGTTCGGCGCCGGTGGCCACGGCTCGCGTCTCCTTGACTTGCATCGGGGCCAGCGCGGGTGGAAGCATAAGGAAGTCGGGGTTTCTGCGCCCGTCCCCAAGGCGGGCGCCTGGACTTGGGAGGACGGACCATGGGCAGACCAGGTTCCGGCTCGACACGCGCCATCGCCCTTGTGGGGGCGCCGGGAGCCGGCAAGACAACCCTTCTAGAAGCCATGCTCTTCGCCAGCGGCGCGATCCTGCGTCAGGGCGAGGTCGGCGCGACCAGCGTCGGTGACGCCAGCCCGGAGGCGCGCCAGCGTGGACAGTCGACCGAGTTGAACATCGCCGGCTTCGAGTTCATGGGCGACCGCTACGCCGTGATCGACTGTCCGGGCTCGCCGGAGTTTGCGGGCGCGGAGGACTATGTGCTGCCCGCTGTGGATTTGGCTGTGGTGGTGGCCGATCCCAATCCGGTTCGCGCCGGACTGCTGCAGCCGATCCTGAAAGCGCTGGAAGACCGCGGCGTGCCGCATGCGGTCTTTGTCAACCGGATCGACCAGGCGCGCGGCGGCCTTGACGAGTTCATGGCGACCCTGGCGCAGGCCTCCACCGCCCCGCTCGTGGCGCGCCAGATCCCATTGGTCGAGCAGGATAAGGTCACTGGGTTCGTAGACCTCGCCCTGGAGCGGGCCTTCGTCTATCGGCCGGGCCAGGCCTCGCAGCAGATCGATCTGGTGGGCGATCTGGCGGCGCAGGAGGCCGATGCGCGCTTCCATATGCTCGAGCAGTTGGCCGACTTCGACGACGACCTGATGGAGCAATTGCTCTCGGACCTCAATCCGAGCCGCGATACGGTGTTCGCCGACCTCGTGGCCGACTTCCACGGCGGCCTGATCGTGCCGGTGTTCTTCGGCTCGGCCCTGAACGGCTTCGGCGTTCGGCGGCTGCTGAAAGCGCTGCGGCACGAAACGCCCGACGTCTTGGTCGCCGCTGGACGGATGGAGCTCGATGGTCCGTGCAGCTATGTCTTCAAGACCTCGTTCGCCGGGCAGGCGGGCAAGGTCGCCTATGCGCGGGTCATGGGCGGCGAGTTGACCGACGGCCAGGAACTGACCGCCGAGACCGGCGAGAGGACCCGCGCTGGGGGATTGCTGGCGGTCTCGGGGCTCAGCACCCGAAAGATCGACAAGGCCCAGCCGGGCGACGTGATCGGGATCGCCAAGCTGGAGACGGCGGTGGCCGGTCAGGTGCTGTCGATGGACGGCAAGCCACGCCGCTGCGCCATGCCGGTCGTCCGCGCCCCGACGCTTTATGCGATGTCGATCGCCGCCAAGGATCGCAAGGACGACGTGCGGCTGTCAGCGGCTCTGGCCAAGTTGGCCGAGGAGGACCAGGCGCTGGAGGTCACCCTCGATCCCGAAACCCAGGAGACGCTGATATCGGGTCGCGGGGAGGCCCATCTTCAGGTCACGGTGGAGCGGCTGCGCCGACGCTTCGGGCTGGAGGCGATGACCGAGCCGCCGAAGGTCTCCTACAAGGAGTCCGTGCGCAAGCCGGTCACCCAGCGCGGGCGCCACAAGAAGCAGACCGGCGGCCACGGACAGTTCGGCGACGTGGTGATCGAGATCAAGCCGCGCGCCCGCGGCGAAGGGTTCGCCTTTTCGCAAAAGATCACCGGCGGGGTGGTGCCGCGCCAATGGATCCCTTCGGTCGAACAAGGGGTGCGGGACGCGCTGGAGCGAGGGCCGCTGGGCTTCCCCGTGACCGACGTGGAGGTGGTGCTGACCGACGGCTCCTATCACAGCGTGGATTCCTCGGAGATGAGCTTCCGGGCGGCCGGCAGGTTGGCCATGAGCGACGGCCTGCGGGCCTGCGCGCCCTATCTGCTGGAGCCGATCGAGAAGCTGACCATCCATGCGCCCCAGGCCTCGACGTCGAAGATCACCCAGGCGGTGTCGGCGCGGCGTGGCCAGATCCTCGGCTTCCAGCCGCGCGAGGGCTGGAGCGGCTGGGACGACATCGAGGTCTGCCTGCCAAGGTCGGAGCGCCAGCACCTGATCGCCGAGCTGCGCGGCCTGACCCAGGGTCTGGGCGACTTCACAGCTCAGTTCGACCACATGGCGGAAATCCCAGGGCGGCTGGCCGAAGAGATCGTCAAGCGCGAGCGGCCGGCGGCTTAGCGGCGTGTCATCCCTGAAAGCGCGAAGCGCTTGTCCGGGACCCATTCGCGCCGCTTTGGCGGCAGGAGGCGAGGTCTCGCCATAGCGGGATCTATCGGGTGTTCATGGGTCCCGGTCTTGCTTCGCAAACCGGGATGACACCTTTGGCTTAATGCTTGCCGCGATCACGGCCGAAGTTCGGCTCGGCGCTTTCCTGGCCGGCGGCGATAATGCCGCGGCGGATTTCGCGGGTGCGGGTAAAGAGGTCGTGCAGCTTGTCGGCCTCGCCCCAGCGGATGGCGCGCGACAGCGCCTGCAGGTCCTCGGTGAAGCGACCGAGGATTTCCAGCACGGCGTCCTTGTTGGCGACGAAGACGTCGCGCCACATGGTCGGGTCCGACGCGGCGATGCGGGTGAAGTCGCGGAAGCCGCCGGCGGAGTACTTCATCACCTCGGCCTGGGTGACCTCCTCCATGTCGGCGGCGGTGCCGACGATGTTGTAGGCGATCAGGTGGGGCAGGTGGCTGGTGACAGCCAACACCAGGTCGTGGTGGCGGTCGTCCATCTGGTCGACATTGGCGCCCAGCGCCCGCCAGAATTCCGACAGCCGGCCCACCGCCTTGACATAGGGCTCGTCGGTCCTGGCCTGGGGCGTGAGGATCACCCAGCGGTTCTGGAACAGCTCGGCCAGGCCAGCGTCGGGGCCTGAGTGCTCGGTGCCGGCGATTGGGTGGCCGGGAATGACGAACACGCTGTCGGGCAGGGCGGCGGCCAGGGCGTCGGCGACCGAGCCCTTCACCGAGCCGACGTCGGTCACGGTGGCGCCTGGCTTCAGAGCCGCGGCGGCGGCCTTGGCGGCCTCGCCCATAGCCAGCACGGGCACGGCCAGCACGACGAGGTCGGCGTCCTTCACGGCCTGCGCGATGTCGGCCGTCACTTCATCGGCGTAGCCGAGTTCGACGATGCGGTTGCGGTGCGCCTCGCTGGCGTCGGCGACGGCGACAACGCCGACCACGCCGGCTTCCCGCGCCGCCCGGATCACGGAGGAGCCGATCAGCCCGCAGCCGATCACCGCCATCCGAGGATAGATCACGCTCACGCCGGTTCGCCCTTCATGAAGTCTTGCAGCGCCTCAACGATAGCCCGGTTGTGCTCTTCCAGGCCGATGGTGATGCGCAGGTGATTGGGCAGGCCATAGCCGGCCACGTAGCGGACGATCAGGCCGCGCGCGCTCAGGAAAGCGTCAGCCTCCCGCGCGGTCTTGCCCGGCGCGGTCGGGAAGCCGACCAGCACGAAATTGGCCGCCGACGGCAGCGGTTCAAGGCCCAGGCCCCCCAGTTGCTGGGTCAGCCACGGCCGCCACTGATCGACGAGGGCGAGCGAGCGCTCTTGGAATTCGTCGTCGGCCAGGGCGGCGACGGCGGCGAGCTGGGCCGGGATATTGACGTTGAAGGGCAGGCGAATGCGGTCGATGGCGTCCGCCATCTCCTCGGGCATATAGGCCCAGCCGACGCGCAGGGCGGCCAGGCCGTGCAGCTTGGAGAAGGTGCGGGTGACCACGACATTGTCGAATTCGCGCACCATCGACATGCCGTCTTCATAGGCCGGGTCGTGGCAGAACTCGGCATAGGCGCCGTCCAGGCAGAGCACCACGCTGGGCGGCAGGGCTGCGTGCAGCCGCCGGATCTCTTCCGCCGAATTCCAGGTGCCGGTCGGGTTGGCCGGATTGGCGACGAAGACGATGCGGGTGCGGGCGTCGATCAGTTTCAGCAGTTCATCAACATCGACGCGGTAGTTCGGCTCGCGCGCCATTCGGACTTCCGCCTGGCAAGCCCGAGCGCCGATGGCGTAGGCGCCAAAGCCGAACTCGCCCTGGACGATGTTGTCGCCCGGCTCGAGGAAGGTCTGATTGAGCAGCTGGAAAATCTCGTCAGATCCGCACCCGAACAGCAGGCGCTCCGGCTCCAGGCCGTACTTCGCCGCCAGCGCCTCGCGCAGGGCGGTGGTGCGGCCGTCGGGGTACATCTGCAGCTGGTCGAAGGCGGTCGAGAAGGCTTCGCGGGCTGCTGGGCTGGAGCCGAGAATGTTCTCGTTGGCCGACAGCTTCAGCGGATGCTCGACGCCGTCGATCTTGGACTTGCCCGGCACATAGGGGGCGATGTCCATGATGCCCGGCTTGGGCGTCGGACGGGGAGCAGCGGCGCGATCGAGAACGATATCGGACATGGGCGGAAAACGGGCCGGTCGTGACGGGGAGGACGCCTGTCCTTACACGTCCAGCTGTGCCGGCGCAGCCCCGATGACGCCGCTGAGGCGGCCCGGCGCGCGGGCCAGGCGTTCGTCATCGGCCTGGTAGAAGCCGAGCAGTGCGAACAGCTTCAGTCCGCCGGCTTCGGCGATCAGGTCGCCGGCGACGCCATCGCGGCTCAGGGCCTCCTCGATGGACCGCGGGGAACCACCGGCGTCGGTGACCCAGTAGGTCAGGTCGGAGCCGGTCGGTTCGACATCGACGTCGGCCACGGCCAGCGCCGAGAGCGGACCCCAGGCGGCGAGGCAGGGGAGGGCGGCGAATACCTTCAGCTTCGGTTCGGCCAGCAGACGGCCCCACCAGGGCGTGTCGGAGGCCAGGGCCAGGATGGCGACTCCGCCGGGCGTCTTGGCAGCCGCCAGGGCGTCCTCCGCCCGAGCGACCTGGCGCAGGGACGGGGCGGCGCCGAAGCGCAGGCGTGCGCCTTCGACCGCTCGGCCGGGATCGCGGCCGCCGAAGACGGTGAGATGGAAGGCGCCTTGGCGCGAGAGGCTGTCGCCGATCAGCTCGCGCCAGATCCGGACGACCAGGCTGGGACGGGCGGCGTTGCGAGGCTTGTCGAGCAAGGCGCGGACCACCTGGGCCTCGCGGCCCGGGCGCAGGGCGAACTTGGCGCCGTCGCCGGCGGCGGCCTTGGCGGCCGCGACCTGGATGGCGAGGCCGGCGCGTTCGTCGACAAGCGTCAGAAGCTGAGCGTCGATCGCGTCGATACGGGTCCGGACGGCGTCCAGGCTCGGTGCGGCGGTCTTGGGATCAGCCTCAGCCATTTTGTCCCCCGAAAACGAAGGTTTGGCGCTTAGGTCATTGCGGCGAAGGGCGCAATAGGCGCTGTCGCCGCAAGAAAGTTGCACAAGAAACCGCTTGTGTCGTCTGCCCGCGCACGCTTGCGCCCGTGCGGCCCGCTGGACGCACATTCCGCCCCATGCGAGCAATTGGGAAGGACGAGGGCGGGGCGATGCTGAAGGCGGATCGAAGGTCATTTCTGGCTCTGGCCGGCGGCGCCGGGCTGGCGCTCGCGGCAGGCGGGATCGCTGCCGCGCAACCGGATGGCTTGACGAAGATGACGGGCGGGGTTGTTCCGATCAGCCCGGCCGAGCGGTTGGCGCGGATCGCCAAGGCGCAGCGTCTGATGAAGGAGAGCGGCGTGTCGGCGCTCATCATCGAGCCGGGCGCCTCGCTCACCTATTTCACCGGCGTCCGGTGGTGGCGGAGCGAGCGGGTGACCGCGGCGGTTATTTCGGTGACCGGCGAGGCGCTGATCGTCACGCCGCACTTCGAGGAGCCTTCGGTCCGCGAAACCCTCGCCATCCCCGCCGAGGTCCGGGTCTGGCAGGAGGACGAGAATCCCGCCGCGCTCATCGCCGGGTGGCTGAAGGAGGAGAAACTCGCGCACGGCTCGATTGGCATCGAGGAGACCGTACGCTTCTTCGTTAGCGACGGCGTCGCCCGGTTGTTGCCGGAGGCGCGGATTGTCTCAGGCGCCGACGTCGTGCGCGGCTGCAGGATGATCAAGTCGCCGGCCGAGATCGCGCTGATGCAGACCGCGACCGACATCACCGTGGCTGCCTATCGCTACGCTCACACCCGGATCGAGCGCGGCATGACCCCGGCCGACATCGGGGCGATCGTAAAGCGAGCGACGGTGGCGCTGGGCGGCCAGCCGGAATTCGAGCTCATCCTGCTCGGCGAGGCCGCCGCCTATCCGCATGGTTCGGAAAAGCCGCAAGCGGTGCGCGACGGCGAGGTCGTGCTGATGGATTGCGGCTGCAATGTCGAAGGCTACCAATCCGACGTCTCGCGGACCTTCGTCTATGGCGAGCCGAGCGCTGCGCAGCGCAAGGTCTGGAACCAGGTGGCTCGCGGTCAGCAGGTCGCCTTCGAGGCGGCCCAGGTCGGCGTTCCGGCCGGCGCGGTCGATGACGCGGTGCGGGCCTACTACGAGAGCTTAGGCTACGGTCCGCGCTACAAATTGCCGGGGCTGTCGCACCGCACCGGCCACGGCATCGGCCTGGACGGCCACGAGCCGGTCAATTTCGTCCATGGCGAGAAGACCAGGCTGGCGCCCGGCATGTGCCTGTCGAATGAACCTGGCCTCTACCTGCCCGGGCAGTTCGGCGTGCGTCTCGAGGACTGTCTGTACATGACGCCGACGGGGCCTCGATGGTTCTCGACCCCGCCGACTTCAATCGACCGGCCGTTCGGCTAGTAGACTTCCGGCGCCGGTCCGATGGCGACCGGACCAAGCGTGGTCTGGCCCGCCTCGAAGTTGATGTTGGCCTGGGCGGTGGCGCCCGACCCTTGGCGAGCGGCGGCGACAATGGCGGCGGCCGAAGCGGCTTGCTGTCGGATCAGGCCGGTGTCGACCATGGCGCCGATCGCCTTGGGGGCTTCGCGCAGATTGACGTCCAGTCGCCCGCTCAGGCGCCCGTCGCGCGCGACGCTGAGGATGCCGCTGTTCGATCCGATCATCACGTCGCCAGCGGTGACGCCGGCCTCGCGGACCGTCATGCGGCCGCCAGCCGCCACCCAGTTGCGGACCATCTGCGGCCAGCTATCGCCCTTCATGGCGCTGATGTTCGAGAGCATGGAGTCCAGGATGATCGAGATCGGCTTGTCGCCAGCCATTCGCGCGAAGAGGCCCGATAGCTGGGCCTTGCCGTTGTCGACCTTCAGCATCACCGCGGCCTGATCGTCGGGCCCGCGACGCAGATGCATCTGCACCTTGTCGGCGGCGGTCAGCGCAAAGGGATTGGCGCCGGCCGCCGGGGCAAAGGCGAGCTTCGTGCCTTCGAAGGAGAAGTTCGGCAGGGCCGTGTTCACTTCGGAGATGCTGGCGTGGATGATGTCGCCGGTGACGTTCACCGCCCCGCCGCGCGGACGGGTGAAGGTCAGACCGACCGGCGCCGCGATCACCCAGGTGTCCAGACCGTGCAGATAGGCCTGGGTCTCCAGGCGCGGGGCGGCCAGGCCCCAGCCCGAGGGCTCGCGGATGGTCGGATTGGTCAGCGTGATGTTGAGCCGGAAGGGGTAGCCGGTGATCCGCCGCTGGGTCCACGAGACCTGATACCCGGCGGCGCGCAGTCGCTCGGCGCCGGCCTCGATCTGCCGGCCGGCCTCAGCGTGGGCGTAAATCCAGACGCCCGTCCAGGCGACCACCGCCACGAGGGCGATGATGAACGGAATGTACAAACCCCACCGTCGGCGTTTGCGAGGGCTCGCCGTATCGGGCACAGGGGAGGCTGGCGGATCGGTTTTGGTGCGGCGGGCCATGTCTGTTGAGCGTTGGGTTTTCGGTTATGGGTCGCTGATGTGGCGGCCGGGGTTTGAATTCCTCGAGCGTCAGGCGGCCACCTTACACGGGCGGCGTCGCGCCTTCTGCATCTATTCCGTGCACCATCGCGGCACCTATGAACGTCCCGGGCTTGTCCTCGGCCTGGCTCCGGGCGGCTCCGTGCGCGGGGCGGCCTATCGCGTTTCCGAGGAACTCTGGCCGGAAGTCTACGCATATCTGCGCGAGCGCGAACAGCCCACTGAGACCTATGTCGAGGCTAGCGCCTTTGTGCGGCTCGCCGATGGTCGCCGGATCCAGACCCTGGTCTTCCTGTCCGACACCCACCACCCGCAATGGGCCGGTGCGCTATCGCTGGAGCGGCAGGCCGAGCTGATCGCCGGCGCCACCGGCCTGTCGGGCCGCAATGTCGAGTACCTGCGCGACCTTATCATGCACCTGCGCCAGGAGAGCGTGCGCGATCACGCCATGGAGAAGTTGCTGGCCATGGTCGAGGCGCTGGAACTGGTCGCCAAATAGCACCCTGCCGGCGCTAGAGCGTCAGCAGCTTGGTGGACGCCGTTTCGATGCGATCCTGCAGCAGGCGCATGAACTCCGCCCGCTTCAGGCCCGGAGCGATGGGCTCGAGATACTCGAAGACGATGGTGCCCGGCTTGCGCATGAAGCCATGCTTGGGCCAGTGGACGCCGGCGTTCGTCGCCACCGGATGCACCGGGACGTCGATCTCGCGGTAGAGCGCCGCGATGCCGGGCTTATAGTCGGCCGGTGCGCCTGGCACTGAGCGTGTGCCCTCCGGGAAAATCAGCAACTGCCGGTTCTCGGCGAAGCGTTCCTTGGAATCGCGGATCAGCTTGCGCAGCGCCGTCGAATGTCCGGCGCGGTCCACGACGATCATCTTGGCCCGCATGCCCCACCAGCTGAAGAACGGGATCCAGGTGAGCTCCTTCTTCATAACGAAGCAGGCGTCCGGCAGAAAAGCGAACTGCGCGAAGACATCGAACATGCAGTGATGCTTGGGGGCCACCAGGGCCGCGCCTTTCGGCATGTGCTCCTTGCCGCGAACTTCGACCTTCACGTCGCAGACCACGCGCAACAACCAGATGATGCCGCGCGCCCAGACGCGCATCAGCTCCATGGCCCAGGATCGCGGCCCGAGCAGGAACGGCGAGAGACCGACCGCGACGATGACCGACCACACGTAGAACAAGGCCACGAACAGGATGGAGCGGAGGGCGATCAAGCAGTTCAGCCTTTCTTCGGCCCGGTCGCGGGCGTGGGCGTTTCGGCGTCGGCGCGCGGTCCTAGCCCAAGGACGGCTTCCCGGCCAAGGATCGCCAGGTACTTGCTATACTCCATCACCATCAACCGCGCGCCGCCGCTGGTGCGCCACCAGCGATTGGCCTTCAGGACTGGAGTGATGACGGGATAGGGGGTCAATTCGACGTTCGGCATCGCGCCGCGCAACTCCAGCATGGCGCGCGGCATGTGATAGTCGGCGGTGACCACGATCAGGCTGTCGAAGCCCATGGCGCGGGCCCACTCCTGGGTCTCGCGCGCATTGCCGACGGTGTTGGCTGCGTCGAAGCCCAGGTCCACGCAGCAGTCGTAGAGCCGGCGCACAGCGCGGCTGACAGTGCGGATGTCTTCGCGCGAGGCCTCGCGGTTGACGCCGGAGACCAGCATGCGCTGGGCCTTGCCGTCTTCCAGCAGCTCCATGGCCGCGCCGATCCGGGCGTTGGAGCCCGCGCCGGTCAGGGCGACGATGCCGTCGGCGGCTTGGGGCTCTGGCGCCGGGGTCGAGCGATCGACCCGGGCGGCGAAGGCCAGCAGGCCCGACGCCCAGATCGCCGCAACCACCAGTAAAGCGATCAGTCCCCTCATGCGAGGTCCCGGATCATGGCTTGGGCGGTCAGCCGTGCGGCGAGCGCGGCCACCGCCCCGGCGGCCAATGGCGCAGGCAGCACGGCCAGCAAGTCGAGCCAGGTGATCGGCAGTACGGGCGTCAAACCTTGGCCTCCCCCCGCCAAGCGTAGAATGGCCCCCATGATCGCCGCCGCGCCGGCGCCGAACAAGCCCGCGATCGCCGCCATCTTCGCAAACCGCAATTGGAACAGGCCGGCGATGAAGCCGTCTTCCGCCCCGGAGAGATGCAGGACCTCGACCACCTCTCGCCGGGCAGCGAGGCCCGCGCGGGTGGCGAAGGCGACAACGGCCGCCGCCGCCGTCGCGATCAGGCCGAACACCGCCATGCCGACCCATCGGGCCACCTGGGCGGCGTGCTGAATGTCGGCCATCCATACCGAGTGGTCGTCGACGACAGCGTCCAAGCCCTGGGCCTTGAGCGCGCGGTCGAGAGCGATGGCGTCCGCCGGGGCGGTCTTGGTCAGTTGAACGGCGACAAGCCGCGGCACCGGCAGATCAGAAAGGTCGGCGTCGCCCAGCCATGGCGCGATCAGGGCCTCGGCCTTTTCCTTTTCCAGGGCCCTGGCCTCGGCCACGCCTGGCACCCCGGCCAAGGTTTCGGCTGCGCGCGCCGCCGCGCCATCGGGCGTTTCGTTGGCCTTGGGGCGCACGATGATGGTCGCTTGCCCGTCGAGCTGACTGGTCCAGTCGCGCGCCGCGCGATTGGTCGCCAGCACCGCGATCAGGGTGAGGCAGGCGAGAAAACATAGCGTCGCCACCACGAAGGTCAGCGATCCATCGCGGGAGTCGGCCTCTGGCAAAAACGGGGCGGGGCGCCAGCGGCCGATATCGAAATCGCTCATGGCCGCGCCCCGTGGGCGGTCAGACGGCCGTTTTCGAGGTGCAGGACCGGCATCCCCGATCGGGCCACCAAGTCCTCGTCGTGGGTTGCGAACAGAACGGTGGTGCCCAGCCGGTTCAATTCGACGAACAGCTTCAGGATGCGCAGCCCCATCTCCGGATCGACATTGCCGGTGGGCTCGTCCGCGAGCAGGATTTCAGGGCGGTTCACCACGGCGCGGGCGATGGCCAGGCGCTGTTTCTCGCCGCCCGCCAAAGTGGCCGGCATGGCGTGCATTCGATGCTTCAGCCCGACCCAGGCCAGCAGTTCGGCCACGTCGTTGCGGTAGCTGTCCGGCTTTCGTCCTTCGATCCGCAGGGGCAGGGCGGTGTTGTCGAACGCCGACATGTGCTCCAGCAGCTTGAACTCCTGATAGACCACCCCAATCCGGCGGCGAAGGAACGGCTGGTCCTCGCGCGCGACAGTGGAGACGTCCTGGCCGAACAGGTGCATCAATCCCTTGGAGGGCTTCGCGGCCAGGAACAGCAGTTTCAGCAGCGAGGTTTTGCCTGCGCCTGACGCTCCGGTCACGAAGTGGAAAGACCCAGGCGCGAGAGTGAAGGTCAGATCCTTCAGAGTCTCAGGGGCACGACCATAGCGCATCGAAACATCATCGAAGCGGACAACGGCGGGGTCGGCGTCAGGGGCGCCTGTGGCGTTCGGGTTTCTGGACATGGGGGCCGAAATCGGCGACCTCGGATGAGGTTGCTGGAGCGTCCGATTCGGCCGTCATGATACTGACCTGTCCAGAGTGCGCCACCAGCTATTTCGTGGATGATTCCAAGATCCCCACGGAAGGCCGCGCTGTGAAGTGCGTCAACTGTGGTGCGCGCTGGACCGCGACTCCAGAATTGCCCCCCCTTGAGTTTCCCACGCCGGAGCCGGTGGGAGAGTTTGCGTCCGACGTCGCGGCCGCGGGCCTGGACGAGCGGCCGATCAGAGAACTGCCCGGGGAGGCCCTGCCCAAGGTCTTCCGCGCCAAGGCTGACACCGATCGCCGGGTGCGGGAGGCGGCCACGGCCGGGGTGATCTGGGCCGGCATGGCCGGGGTGCTCGCCGTGCTGATCGCGATCGCCATCATCTTCCGGGTCGATGTCGTGCGGCTGTGGCCGCGGACGGCCAGCGCCTATGCGGGCGTCGGCTTGCCGGTGAACAGCCTAGGCCTGGTGATCGAGGGCGTGCGTTTCGAGCCTGCGCTTCAGGAAGGCCACGCCGCGCTCGCCGTGTCCGGCATGATCCGCAATATCGAGGACAAGTCGGTGGTGTCGCCCGCCCTGCGCATCAGCCTGCTCAACGCCGACGGCAAGGTCGTGGCCACCAAGATCGCGCGGCCCGCCGACGCCAAGATCCCATCGGGCGAGACCCGTCACTTCGCCATCGCCCTGCTTGATCCCCCGGCCACCGCGCGTGAGCTTGAGGTGGCCTTCGCGCCGCATGAGCCGGGGAACCCCAAGGCTCGGCCGTCGGAGTCCGCGCCGCACGGCCAGACCGTCGCGCCCACTCTGCGGCCAGCCACCAGCGCGCCGACCCCGGCGCCAGTCGAAGCCCAGCCGCTCGCGGCCGGCACGCCGGACGCCCAGTCTTCGCATGACTGAAACCCCCATCAACCGTGAACCCGTCGTGCTGCTCTCGGAAGCCGAGGTCGCCGCGCGGGTCGAGGCCCTGGCCCGCGAGATCGCCCCGCGCATCGACGACGACACGGTCGCCGTCTGCCTGCTGACCGGCGGGCTGTGGTTCGCATCCGACCTGACCCGGGCGCTGTCGAGGGCCGGTCGTCATGTCCGCTTCGATGCGCTCTGGCTAGCCTCTTATGGCGACGAGCGCGCGAGTCTTGGCCGCTGCGAGGTGCGCGCCGACCTGCAACGCCCCCTGGCTGGCCGCACGGCCCTGATCATCGACGACGTGATCGACACCGGCCTGTCGCTGTCGGAGGCGCAGCGCCTGGTGCGTGACGCCGGGGCGAGCCGCGCCCTGACCGCCGTGTTTGCATCCAAGCCCTGGCCGACGCCGCGGGCCATCGTGCCCGATTTTGTCGCCTGGCAGGCGCCGGCCCGGTTCCTGGTGGGCTATGGAATGGACGCCGCCGGAGCGTTGCGCGGTCTGCCCTATATCGGCGCGCTCGACTAGGCTGACAGCCGAGCCGGCGTTTCGGCGTGATGGCACCAGGCGCCCACCGCATACAGCAGCTCGGCCGGCTGGATCGGCTTGGGGTGAGCCTCGTCGAAGCCCAGGCTCAGCAGGCGCTCGCCCTCGCCGGACATGGCGTCGGCGGTCAGGGCGATCACTGGAATGTCGAAGCGGCCAGCCTCTCCAGCGCGGATGCGGCCCAGCGCCTCGATGCCGTCCATGCGGGGCATGTGGACATCCATCAGCACCACGCCGAAGTTGCCGGCGCGAAGCTTCTCCAGCCCGTCCAATCCGTCGTCGGCCAGGGTGACCACGGCGCCGGCGGCTTCCAGGATCGCCTTGGCGACCGCCTGATTGACCTTGTTGTCGTCGACCACGAGAATTTCGCGACCTTCGAGGCTGACAATCTCGTTTTGGATTTCCGCCTCGGCCGGAGCCTGGCCGGTGGGCAGGGGCAGGGCGACCCGGAAGGTCGTGCCGGAGCCTGGCTCACTGGTGACCGAGATGTCGCCGTCCATCATCTCCGCCAATTGGCGGCAGATCGAGAGACCAAGGCCCGTGCCGCCGAAGCGGCGCGTGGTGGAGGCCTCGGCCTGGGAAAAGGCTTGGAACAGCTTGTCCTGTTGATCCTGGCGCATGCCGATGCCGGTGTCGGTCACCAGGATTTCGATCCCACGCGGGGTGAGCGGCGCGATCCGGACGGTGACCTCGCCTTGCTCGGTGAACTTCAAGGCGTTGGAGATCAGGTTGAGCAGGATCTGGCGGACGCGCACA
This sequence comes from bacterium, assembly GCA_030824495.1. Taxonomy (GTDB): domain Bacteria; phylum Pseudomonadota; class Alphaproteobacteria; order Caulobacterales; family Caulobacteraceae; genus Phenylobacterium. The sequence goes on along the minus strand of JAVBXP010000042.1, from coordinate 41,474 downwards.
GGATCGCCGGCCAACCACGCAGGCGTGGCGGGATCGATCTCCAGCACGAGCTCCAGGCCTTTCAGCCGTGCGGTTTCGCTCCACATCAGGAATATCTGGCGACCCAGCTTGTCGACATCGAAGCTGACAGCCTCGAGCTCCAGCTTGCCGGCCTCGATCTTCGAAAGGTCGAGGATGTCGTTCAACACCGCCATCAGGCCGTCGCCTGACTGGACGATCATATCCAGATAGCCGGCCTGTTGAGGGGTGAGCTTGGTGGCCGCCAGGGCGTGCGCCATGCCCAGCACGCCGTTCATCGGCGTGCGCAGTTCGTGGCTCATCATCGCCAGGAAGGCGGACTTCGAACGGCTGGCGTCCAAAGCGTGGGCGCGCGCGGCCTCCAAGGCTCGGGCGTTGCGCCGGATCGTGTGGGCGACATTGGCGATCACCGCGCCCAGACCCAGCAGGGCCAGGAGCAGCAGAGCCAGCTCCCACCCGCGGAAGTCGGTGAGCATGACGGGCGCAAGCGTCAGGGCCACGAACGGCGCCGGCGCCAGGAATACGAAGCCCGCCCAGCTTAAGGCGGCATATTTGAGCGACGCTATCAAAAGGGCGAGCAGGATGACCAAGCCGGCGATCTGCAGCGGCGGATCGCCGTAGAACAAGCAGACGCTGGCCATGGTCGACCATACGGCGCTAAAGCCGAGGATCGGCGCGAGGCGTTCAACGATCGGCGGCCGTCGGCCCATGCGCGCATATCGTGCACGCGCGAAGAAGAGCGACCCTTCAAGCGCGATATTGGCTAGGATCCAGGCGCAGGCGGCGGGAATTCCAAAGCCCATCAGCAACAGGACGGCGGCCAGGCCGACCCCGAACAACCGGTTGCGCCAGCTGCGTTTGCTGACTTCCAGGGTCGAACCGGGTAGCCCGTCGTCGAGCATCTCGCCCCACGTCAAACCCTGAAAGCCCTGTAAGCCTTGCACTCTTGTCGTCTCCGCTGCCACGCCTGACTATGGCCCAGCTAGTGTGCAAGAAGAGTTTAGGAAGAACGCTCCAGGGCGGACGACTTCATAGCCAGGGCGCGAACGCTTCCTTGGCCAGCATTTCCTCGTAGGTCGGACGCGGGCGGACCACGGCGTAGTCATCGCCCTTCACCAGCACCTCTGGGACCAGCAGGCGGCTGTTGTACTCGCTGGACATCACCGCGCCGTAGGCGCCGGCGCTCATGAAGGCGATCAGATCTCCGGCTTCCAGCGGCGCCAGGGCGCGTTCTCGGGTGAAGGTGTCGCCGGTCTCGCAGATCGGGCCGACCACGTCATAGACCACGGGATCCCCGGCGCGCGGCTTCAGCGGGGCGATCTCATGATAGGCGTCGTACATGGCCGGGCGGATCAGGTCGTTCATGGCCGCGTCCAGCACGACAAACTTGCGACCGCCGGGCCGCTCGTGAATGTGCTGCACCCGCGAAAGCAGGACGCCGGCGTTGGCCGCGATCATCCGGCCGGGCTCGAAGGCGTAAGCGATGTCCAGGCCGTTCATGGTCTTGGCGATCATGCGGGCGTAGTCGGCGGGCGAGGGCGGCGCCGGCTGGTTGAAATAGGGCACGCCCAGGCCGCCGCCGAGATCGAGGCGCTGAACCGATAGCCCCTCGCCGCGAAGGCGCTCGACCAGGCCGCGCATCTTGGTGAAGGCCGCCGCCATGGGGGCCAGGTCAGTGATCTGGCTGCCGATGTGGCAGGTGACGCCGACTGGGTTCAGTCCCGCGTCGTTGGCGGCGTTGGCGTACAGGCGTTCAGCCTCGGAGAACGAGACGCCAAACTTGTTGTCTTCCTTGCCGGTGGCGATCTTGGCGTGGCCGCCGGCCGAGACATCGGGGTTCACGCGGATGGCGATGGTGGCGCGGGTTCCCAGCGACTGGGCGACCTGGCTGGCCAGCCGCATCTCGGGCTCGGACTCGACGTTGATCTCGGCTACGCCGGCCTTGAGGGCGAAGGCCAGCTCATCGGCGGTCTTGCCGACGCCGGAAAACACGATCTTTTCCGGCGGGACGCCGGCGGCGAGCGCGCGCCGGATCTCGCCTTCCGACACCGTGTCGGCGCCCGCGCCCAGACGGGCCAGGGTCTTCAGCACCGCGAGGTTGGAGTTGGCCTTTACCGCGAAGGCGATCAGCGGATCACCGCCGTTGTCGCCCTTCACGCCCTCGGCGACCAACGCATCGCGCAGGACCGTATAGTGGCGCTCAAACGTGGCGCTGGAATAGACATAGACCGGCGTGCCGACCGCTTGCGCGATGTCGGCGAGAGCTACGCCCTCGCAGAAGAGCTCGCCCCCCTTCAGCTCAAAGTGATTCATCGGGGGTTCGCGTACGGGTCCGGAAGCGCGCCTTGGGGGGCGGTGGCGGTTGGGTTCTGGGCGGAGTCGATCGGCAGGGTGCGCGGCGGCGCCGGGCGATCGTCGCGGTTGCGCGGATCGACCGTGCGGATCGTGCGGCCCGGATTGGGGCCGGCGTCGACGCCGGAGCCCGCGCCGACCATCGGGCCGGGACGTTCCAGCGGGCCCATCTTGCCGCAGCCGGCAAGGGCGGCGGCGCCGATCAGGGCGATCGCGACTAGCGGACGAAGGGTCATTACAGCTTCTCCTTCCAACGCGCGATCTGGGCGCGGACTTGTTCCGGCGAGGTTCCGCCGTAGCTCTTGCGGCTGGCCGCCGAGGCTTGCGGCGTCAGCACTTCGTAGACGGCCGCGGTGATGCGGGGTTCGATCGTCTGCAACTCGGCGAGCGGCAGGCCCGGCAGGTCGCAGCCGAGGCCTTCGGCCCTCTTCACGGCCGCGCCGGTCACATGGTGGGCGTCGCGGAAGGGCATGTCGAGGGTGCGGACCAGCCAGTCGGCGAGATCTGTCGCAGTCGAGAACCCGGCGCCCGCAGCCGCGGCCATACGCTCGGTCACTGGTTCCATATCGGCGACCATGCCGGCCATGGCGGCCAGGGACAGTTCGAGAGCGTCAAAGGCCTCGAAGGTTGGGACCTTGTCCTCCTGCATGTCCTTCGAATAGGTCAGCGGCAGGCCCTTCATCACCACGGTGAGTTGGGTGAAGGACCCCAGCAGGCGCCCGACCTTGGCGCGGATCAGCTCGGCCGCATCCGGGTTCTTCTTCTGCGGCATGATCGACGAGCCGGTGGTGAAGGCGTCGGTCAGCTTGATGAAGCCGAACTGCGGCGTCATCCAGATCACGATTTCCTCGGCCAGGCGCGACAGGTGGGTGGCGCAGATGGTCGCCGCCGCCAGGCTCTCCAACGCAAAATCGCGATCGGCGACGCTGTCTAGAGAATTGGCGGTGGGGGCGGCGAAGCCGAGCGCCGTGGCCGTCGCGTGACGGTCGATCGGGAACGGCGAGCCGGCGAGGGCGGCGGCGCCGAGCGGGCATTCGTTCATCCGGGCCCGGGCGTCGGCGAAGCGCGAGGCGTCACGGCCGAACATTTCCACATAGGCCATCAGGTGGTGACCGAACGTCACGGGCTGTGCGGGCTGCAGGTGGGTGAAGCCTGGCATCAGGGTCGCGGCGTGCGGCTCGGCCTTGGCGACCAGGGCCGCTTGCAAAGCCTGAATCTGCTGAATGGTGCGGTCGGCGGCGTCACGAACCCAGAGGCGGAAGTCCAGCGCCACCTGGTCGTTGCGTGAGCGGGCGGTGTGCAGACGGCCGGCCGCGGGGCCGATCAGCTCGCGCAGCCGCGCCTCCACGTTCATGTGGATGTCTTCGTATTCGTCGCGGAACGGGAAGGTTCCGGCGGCCATTTCGGCTTCGATCGCCTGGAGGCCGCCCTGGATGGCCGCCTCGTCCTGGCTTGTAATCACGCCTTGCTTGAGCAACATCGCCGCGTGTGCGCGAGACCCGGCTAAATCCTGGGCCGCGAGCCGCTTGTCGAAACCGATGGAGACGTTGATCGCCTGCATCAGTTCGGCTGGTTTGGACGAGAACCGTCCGCCCCACATGGCTTGGCCCGCGCCTTGCGGGTCTTGCGCCGGCTTACCGGAAGCAGTCGAGGAAGAGTGCGTCATATGAGCGAAAAATCAGGTGGTGAGGCCAAGGGCGAACCCAAGGCGATCCCATTGAAGTGGGCGCTCCGGGGCGTCGCCGTGCTTGGCGTCGCCGGGATTGTCTACATCATCGCCCAGGCTTCCATAAACCCCCAGCGGGAAACGAACTTGAAGTCGCTGGCCACCGGCGAGATGGCGAAGTTCGTCACGCCGCTCGAAGCCGCGCCCGCGCCGGTCAACAGCTTCCAGGATCCAACCGGCGCGCCCAAGCGTATCGCCGACTTCAAGGGCAAGGTGACGGTGGTCAATCTGTGGGCCACTTGGTGCGGCCCCTGTGTCATCGAGATGCCGACCCTGGCCAAGCTGGCGGCCGAGTACCAGGGCAAGCCGGTGGAGATCGTCGCGATCAGCGTCGACCGTCCCGACGACGCCGACAAGGCCCGCGCCTTCATCGCCAAGCACGCGCCGCTCGCGTTCTACCATGACCCGAAGATGGCCCTGCCGTTCGCCTTCAAGCCAACGGCGTCGGGCATGCCGACCACCATCATCTACGGCGCGGACGGCGTCGAACGTGGTCGGTTGGCGGGCGGCGCGGACTGGGGCGGGAAGGACGCCAAGGCCCTGATCGACAAGGTGCTGGCGGAAAGTTGAACCCAGCTCCGTGTTGACGGTGCAGCATGGCCGTGTGCAAAAATTTGGCCCGCAATCCGGACTTGGGCCTGCTCACGTTCTGACCGCCGATTTGTGGGCCGAACTCGCCGCTTCCCAGATGACTGAGATTGTTTCCGGGCGACCTGGCGGGGTTCCGCCGCGCGCCCAACGCTTGTCAGGGAGACAAGAGCGTTATGGCCACCGGCACCGTCAAATGGTTCAACGCCACCAAGGGCTTCGGCTTCATTCAACCCGATGACGGCGGCAAGGACGTATTCGTCCATATCTCCGCCGTGGAACGGGCCGGAATGCGCGGCCTCAACGAAGGTCAAAAGCTGGACTACGAAGAAAAAGAAGAGCGCGGCAAGATCGCCGCGGTTGATCTCAAGCCTCTCTAGAATTCACGCGCAATTCCTGCGGGCGTCGGTCATTTCGCGGGCTGGCGCCTGCTTTCCAACTGGCTAGGCCAGTTCCTTCTGACGCGACTTCTGCCCGGCGTCGGGATCGGTCATCACCCGCAGCAGATTGACCAGCGACGAGCGTGCTTCCTGCGGCAGGCGCTCGAAGGCGGTGAGCAGTTCCAGGGCGCCCGGCGTTCGCATTCGGCTGAGCAGATCGACGTCGCCCTCGCCAGCAGGCGTGTCCAGCACGTCCATCAGGTCTACAACCCGGCATCGCAGAGCTCTTGCAATCTGGACGAGCCTTGAAAACGAGATCCGGTTGGCTCCGTTCTCGTATTTCTGAATCTGCTGGAAACTCACGCCGCATTGTTCGGCCAGCGCTTCCTGCGACATGCCGATTGTTCGTCTACGGATCCGGACGGCGGCGCCTAGCGCCACATCCATGGGATCGGGGGTTTTGTTCGAAGGCTCCGCAGACATCTTGGTCTCCTCACCCCTAAACGTCCTCCCGAAGGGATTGCTTCGGGGTTCGCGTTGGATTCTCGGAAGTTAAGTCCCATATTTTTGCTTTGGAAAGCGTGCATTTAGCTGCTGGCTGCACGATAGACGAGCATGCTCATCGAACATGTTTGCTGGAATTGGAGTAGTCGGCGCCCCAAAGCTCGGCAATTTGAAGAAATCGAGCCGCAAGCGCGTCGTGAGGACCTGAAACGCGCTGAACCTGAGCGACAATTGGCATTGGCACGGTCAAAATGCGTTGATTCCGGACCCAAGGGTTGTGTGCGGCTTGGAGCCGAGCCTCCGCCATGAAGCTTCATTTCTCGCGTAAAACGCGCATTCCGGGCGGCCGCCGACGGTGGCTTGGCCGCTCGACAGATGTTCGGACCCCTATTCGACGCTCAGCGCCCTCACGGGCGGCAGCCGATAACTGCCGTCCAGCATCGCGAGCTTGGGCAAATAGGCTCGCATGAACAGGGCGAAAGGCGCCGGAGGGGCCGGTAGCCAGTTGGCGTCCCGTTCACCGCCCGGAGGCTCGTGGCCGATCCAGATGTCGAGGGATCCGTCCTCGTTGTAGGTCAGGCCAGCGGTGCGATCGCCGATGGAATAGCGGCCTATCGGATTGTCGGCGAAGAAGAACTGACCGTCGGCCGTGGCCTCATAGAGGCTGAGCGACCAGAAGCTGTTCACAGCGGGCAGCTGATCGGCCGGGAAGTGCAGGCGCCAGGGCTTGTGTCCGTCATAGATCCCGCCGCGCTCCCCACGGCCACGCATGTACATGGCTTCGACCGGCGGCAGGGCCGCCAGGCCGGCCAGCGCCACGCCGGCCCGATAGGCGTAGCTCTGCCCGAAGTTCCCCAGATCGGCCCGCGGGTAGAACCAGCCGTCGATCCAGTTCGCCCCGCCGCCCCCACGCCGCACCGCGATACGCGCTTCAGCTACGCCAGCCTCGATGGCCGCGGTCTCCTCGGCGCTGAAGCGGTCGGGCGAGAAATCACCTGTGCCGAGACCCAGGGCCGCAATCTTGCGCAGCAGGGCTAGGTCCGTCGCCGGCGGAGGATTGGCGACCATCAGCTCATCGACGCTGGCGAAGTACTCGTTCCAGGGGGCCGAACGCCGGGCATAGGTCTTGGCCTGCGCGATCGCAGGGCCCTGAAGTGAGAAGCCGGACTGGATAGCGCGGGCCGCTTCCAGGTCCGGCGCGCCGTCGACCAGGATGCGGGCCAGCGCCCAAACATGATTGGTCGGCGAGCGCACCACGTTTGCGCCTTCGGCGGCCTCGTTCGGCCCCACCAGGCTGAACGTCCCGCCGTCCGGACCCGTGGTCCGGGTTCCAAGAATTGCGAAGTTGTTGGTGTAGGCGTCCATAAGCGCCAGGGAGAGGTAGCGCTCGCCGGCGGCCGGCAGGGTGATGGTCACGGGGCCGGCGCTGAGGTCGATCTGGGCGCTGGTGTAGAGGGTGTCGTTGTTGGGGGTGGTGACCGCCCGCATCTTGTGGTCGGCCAGATCGCGCATGTGGCCAAAGGTGTTGATCTCCCCACCGAACCCGCCGCGGTTGGCGCGGGTCATAGCGATCTCGATCAGGGGCAGGGCGTAGATCCAGGCGTCGCGCGCGGCCTCTCGCAGTTGGTCATGCGCGGAGAGGGGGATCTGCGTACTCGACATGTGAACGACGTCCAGGCCGCGGGGTGATGCACGTCACCCTCGCGGCTGAAAGGCGACGGGCTGCAACCTGCCGCGCCGCCCCATCGATGGCAATCGCTCCTAGGCGAACACGAAGTCCGCGGCGGTCAGGGAGCCGGCTGAAACGCCGACCAGAAGCACGGTCTGGGCGCCCAGGGTGATCAGGGTGTCAGCGCCCTGACTGGTGATTGACAGCGCCGAGAAGCTGGCTGCATCGCCGGGCGAGATGCGAATTTGGTCGCCCTCGACGCGCGAGAAGTCGGTGATGATGTCGTGGCCGGACCCGCCCGAGAAATTAAACAGATCCGCGCCGGTTCCGCCGATGAGGGTGTCGTCGCCCAGGTCGCCGGAGACATAGTCGTCGCCGGCGCCGCCCAGCACGACGTCGGCGCCCTGGCCGCCCAGGACAGTGTCGTTTCCGAGGTCGCCGGAGACATAGTCGTCCCCCGCGTTGCCTTGGACGAAGTCGAAACCCTGGCCGCCGACTGCCGTGTCGTCGCCCAGGTCACCGAACACCAGGTCATCGCCGGTATTGCCTTGAACGAAGTCCGCGCCCTGGCCGCCGCGGGCGATGTCGTCGCCCGCGCCGCCGGCAAGGGAGTCGTCACCGGTGTTTCCGTGAATGAAATCATCGCCGACAGCGCCGCTGACGCTATCAGCGCCTTCACCCGCCGAGACCGTGCCGCCCGTCGAGGGCAACGTGATCACGTCATCGCCGTCGGTCGGGGTATTCGGCTCGGGATCGGGGCCAGGAGGCGGCCCGACAATGGTCTCGACCGCATAGCTGTTCGAATCGGTCGTGCCGATTCCGGCATTTCCGGCCGCGTTGGCCACGCCGGTGTTGTCCAGGGTGACGAGGTTGGTGGTGTCGGAGATTCCGGCGCTCGGAGTCAGTGTCGCGGTCCAGGTTATGCCGCCATCGCTGCTGCTCACGTTCGAGAGCGTGCCGTTGGCGATGTCCAGGTCGGCGTTGGTGAAGCCGCTCACCGCTTCGGAGAAAGTAATTGTCACCAGCGAGGTTTCGCCGACGCCGAGCGTCGGGTCGGCCACGACGATGGTCGCCGTCGGGCGCGCAGTGTCGATGGCGTAGTTGCCGGAGTTCATCGTGCCCGAGCCAGCGTTGCCGGCCAGGTCGGTCACGCCGGTATTGTCCACGGTGATGAAGTTGGTGGTGTCGGAGATCCCGGCGCTCGGAGTCAGTGTCGCGGTCCAGGTGACGCCGCCATCGCCGCTGGTCACGCCTGAGAGCGTTCCGTTGGCGATGGCCAGGTCGGCGCTGGTGAAGCCGCTCACCGCTTCGGAGAAGGTGATTGTCACCACCGCTGTTTCGCCGGCCTTCAACGTTGCGTCGCTTATTGCGATGCCCGTCGCGTGCGGGCGCACGGTGTCGATCGCATAGTTGCCAGAATCGGTCGTGCCGGAGCCGGCGTTTCCGGCCAGGTCAGCCACGCCGGTGTTGTCGAGCGTAATGATGTTCAAGGCGTCGGTTGTCGCGGCGGTCGGGGTCAAGGTCGCGGTCCAGGTGACGCCGCCATCGCTGCTGCTCACGTTCGAGAGCGTTCCGTTGGCGATGTCCAGGTCGGCGTTGGTGAAGCCGTTGACCGCCTCGGAAAAGGTGAAGGTCACCGTCGAGGTCTGGCCGATCGCCAAGGCGTCGTCGGCGACGAAGATGGTCGCGGTCGGACGCACGGTGTCGATCTCGTAGTTGTTGGAGAGTGTCGTGCCCACGCCAAAGTCGCCGGAAGCGGCCTCCACGCCGGAATTGTCCAGCGCAATGACGTTGGTGGCGTCGGAAATTGAGGAACTCGGCGTGAAGGTCGCCGTCCACGTGACGCCGCCGTCGCTGGACGAGACCGCCGAAAGCGTGCCGTTCTCGATGGTCAGGCCGGCGTTGCTGAAGCCGGAGACCGCTTCGGAGAAGGTGATGGTCACCAGCGAGGTCGCGCCGATCTGCAGGGCGTCATCGGCGACGACGATCGTCGCAGTAGGAATAGGCATCACGCGCTCCTGAACCGGAGCGACAACACCGCCCCAGCAGCACCGCTAAGGCAGGAAAGGTGGACGAAATACTACCCTACATGGTGAATCCTGTGGGCTGAATTCCCGGCTAGGTTTTCCGCATCCAGAACGAAGCCCCATAGAGGTTGAGGCCTTCCAGCGGTCCCTGGCGCAGCATGGCGTCTGCGTGGTGCGACAGTTCCGGATCCTGGCCGACGAACCAGCAGGGGAAGAGGATCTCGAACGCGTTCCGCCCAAACAGCAGGGCGACGCCCAGCAGGTATTGCTCGTTCCACATGCGCGGAACGTGGCCGCTGACATAGTCGTCCGGCAGGTAGATGTCGTGGATGTGGACGATCACGCCAGGCTTCAGGCGCGGCAGGATCTCCATGAAAAACACGGTGACGTCCGAGCCCTGGAAAGACCGGTGCGATGAATCCAGGAACAGGATGTCGCCGGGGTTCAGATCCTCGAACATCTCGACATTGCAGAGCTCAAGCGGCTTGCGCAGGACCTGGTCGCAGATGACATCGATCTCGTTGCGGGGCTGTGGGTCGATCGAGATCAACTTGGTGCGCAGGCCGTAGAGATCGACCGCCCGGCGCGCGAACTTGGTCGAAACCCCTGAGCCGATCTCGACGAAGCGGTCCGGGTTGGTCCCGCGCAGCATTTGGGTCAGCACCATGCCGTCCAGCGGCGGGAACCAGGCGTTCAGCCAAAAGGGCGTTCTGGTCTTGTATGTGCCGCCGAGCGGGATCTTGGCGAAGTCCTCCTGGATCTGGCCCATATCGGACAGGAACGTCCGGTAGGTGTCGCGGCCCGATCCAATCAGTTTGTCCAACTCGCGGTGCGGCGGTCGACCGGCACCATAGCGCACCACCGAGCGGTAGGGATAGTCGACGACCTTGAACTCGTGGACGGCGCGCTCGCTGGAAAAGCCGAGATCGACGGGGGTGTGTGCTCCGGGCTGTGAGGCTGCACGGGCGTAGGCGTGGGCCGCACCTTCGGCGTCGCCTTGGCGTTGGAGGGCGGTGGCCAGATCGCTCCAGGCCGCAGGCGGGACCTCGTCCTGCTCAGTGGCGGCGCGTAGCAGGGTCAGGCCTTCATCGGCCCGTCCCATCTTGAAGAGCGTGACCCCGAGCAGGCGCGTCGCCGTCGGGTGACCGGGAGCGGTCGCGAGCGCGCGGCGGAACAGCAACTCGGCATGGTTCAACAGGTGCTCGCGCAAACGCGCCGCGCCGATCTGGACATCGCTTTCGGCGTTGGGAGCGGTGGCGGCTTCAGGCATCGAAGACGTGTCCTGGTTTCAGGCGGGAATCGCCAGTTTCCTATGCCGATAGCTGACATGCCATTCGTCCAGGTCGTCCAGCATGGTGGCGGCGAAATCCTCGGCCGCTCGAGCGGCCATGGGCAGGTCGATCGGCCTTGAGCGCAGCCGATGGGCCAGGGCCTCCAGGCGTTCGGCGGTGGCCTCCGAGCGACCGGCTGCGGCGGCGAAGTCGCCCTGACCGCGGATGCCGAACAGGGCCGCGCCGATGGTTGGCAGACCGGCTGACAGCACCGTCAGCATCTTGCTCCAGGACGAGATGATCTCGATGTGGAGCGTGTAGCCGATCAGGCTGACGATCCCGACCAGCACCGCGCCGTAGAACAGCGCCGTCCCGACTCGGTGCAGGCTGTGATCCAGGTGATGCATGCGCTCGGCGTTGGCGCGGTTGTAGGCGATCTGCGAGTCCAGCTCGTGCAGCGCCACCTGTTCGGCGAGATTGGCGACCTCTGCGGTGCTGGCCAGGGCGGCCGGCGGACCAAGCTGGCGCCACAGGGCTTGCGCGTACCAATCGCTCCACTTGGCTGCGCCAGCGGGGTTGAGGTTGAAACCCGGCGTCGCCGCGCCCAGCAGCCGCAAGCTGCGCAACGGGCGCAGCCGTTCGGCCAGGTAGCGGTAGTCCAGCCAGCGACGGTGCCAGTTGGCGCGCGTGCCTTGGGCGGTGTTGCCGATCAGCGCCGCCAGCACCGCCAGTTCCGACAACAGCAGCCAGACCTTGGCGCCTGGCGCCAACAGGCCGGTCAGGGCCAGCAAGACCGAAAGGGCGGCGGCGGAATAGTTGAACACCAGGCCGCCTCGGTAGGTCTGGGAATAGTGGTTGGCCAGGGCGTCGCTCCAGCCGAAGGCGTCTTGCAACTGGTCCAGGCCGGCCTGGGCCTCGGGCGCCGAGGCCGCCTCGCTCGCACGGAAGGCGCGCCAATCAGCTTCGGCCGCCTCGGCATAGGGCCTCACGCGCGGCTGGTATCGCGTCACGGCGCGCGTGCCGGTGAGGATCAGCAGGAACGGGTACTCCGGCCGCACGCGCCACAGGTGCTGGCGTTCGGCGAGATAGGTCGCCAGGCTGGCCTTTTGTTCTGGGGCGGGCGGCGGCGCCAGCAGCCGCGTGACGAGTTCGCGGAGCTGAGGACCGTCGCAGGGGCGCCGCGGCGCGCCATGTCGGTCTAGCAGGCAGGGCGAAAGATGATCGAACCCGGCCCATAGGATGGAGGCGGCCGAAACACCGTCGGCCGGCAACCAGATCACCGGCACGCCCCGGCGGATCGCGTAGTCCACGACCTCGGCTGTCCCTCCAGGCCCGCGCGCTTCATCCCCGTCCCAGACCGCGATGATCAGGTCGGACTGCGCGGCGGTGACCTGTCCGGACAGGGCGTAGGCTTGATCGCCCTGTTCTCGGGTGGACGGCACCGACCATGAATGGCGGGTCTGGGCCAGCAGCCGCCCGAAGTTGTCGGCGGCCTCGCCGGCGAAGTCGCGCGCATATTCCTCGACCGTGAACGGCAGGACGGCGTCCAGGCTCCAGCCCTGTTCCAACGCGACGGCGGCGCCGATCTGGTCGGCCCCCATCGCGAGGCCGGACAGCAGGGTGAGCTGGGGATCAGCGGTTTCAAAAACGTCGAGGTGGTCGGCCGCCACCGATCGTGCGTCATGAGCCAGTTCGCGCAGGATGATCTCGATGGACCGCTTCAGCGGTTCAAGGGACTCCTCAGTCAGCCGCCGGTGACCGGTGACACCCACCGTCAGTACAGGCCGGACGCGTGGAGGGTGCTGGCTGGCCAAGTCTCTGCTCATCCCCGTTGACTGCCGCCGCCCAGCAGCGCGCATCCGCGGTGTCATGGCAAGGCCCGGCATGATGTCCCCCTTCAGATCTGCGCACAGACCGCCGTCATGGATCTGGTGTAGCTGGCTTGCGGCCCCATGGTCTGGGCCAGGATTTTCAGGCCCTCGGCGCAATCGGCGCGGGCCTCGTTGCGGCGTCCGGCTCTGGCCAGGATGGTCGCCCGGTTGACCAACAGGTCGCCGTGATTGGGGTGGATCCTGCCGTAGCTGACGTCGTAATTGTGCTTGGCGTCGTCGAGGATTCGCAGCGCCATTTCGGTGCGGCCGCGTTCGGACTCGACGAGGGCGAGATAGACCTCGGCGATCCCGATCAGATAGTGCGGGCCGGCGAAGGCCTTCTTGTAGATCGCCACAGCCTGTTCCAGCGACCGCTCAGCCTCCACCAGCCGCTTCTGGGCCTGATAGATCTGGCCCTGCATCGAAAGCGCGTCGGCGATGATCGGATTGTCGGGGTCGAGCACCTCGCGTTCGATCTTGAGGGCGTTGGCGATCCGCGTCTCGGCCAGCGGCAGGTCGCCGGCGAGGAAGGCGTTCTGGGCCAGGGCGAACCAGGTCTGACCGGTTTCCATGTGGTGGTCGCCCAGCGTGCTTCGGTTGAGCTTGAGCGCTTCGCCCAGCGAGGTCTCGGCGGCGGCGAACTGGCCGTCGTCCGACAGCAGGTTGCCGCGCGCCTGCAGCACCGTCGCCAACCGGGCCGGATTGATCGCAGGCGACGTGCGGTAAACGGCCAAGGCGCGGTCGAAGGCGGCGATGCCCTTTGTGGTTTCTCCGGCGGCGGCGTGGATCATCCCCTCGGTGACGGCGGCTCTCACCCGCACGTCCGGCCGGTTGGCGGGATCTGGTCCCAGCGTGGCCTGCGCCTTGGCGACCGTGGTCATCGCCCGGTCCAGTTGACCCAGCATCAGGTAGGTGCCGGCCAGCGTCAGTTGGGCGTCGGCGCCGTCCGCCCCCGCCTTGGCGATCGCCGGCGCCGAACCCTCGATCGCCTGACGCGCCTCATTGGCCAGGCCTAGATTGTTGTAGGCCATCCCTAGGGTGGAGATCAGGCGGGCCAGGACCACGGGCTGGTCGGCCAGCTCGGTGCGGGCGCGTTCGGCGCTTCGATCCAGGATCGAGAGCGCGGTGATCGTCCGGGGGTTCTGCGTCGAGGGTTCGGATAGCCGGAAGGTGTCGACCAGGTAGTCGGCTGTGGCGCGCGCGGTAGCGGACTCTCGCTCGGCGACTTGGCGTTGCTGGTTGGCTTCTATCCGCCTGGCGTTGGCGTAGAAGGCCAGGCCGACGGCGAAGATCATCCCGACGACCGCAGCCGACGATATGATCGCCATACGGCGGATGCGCCTGTGGGTTTCGCGCTGGACCAGGGCGTCGAGCTCGACCCCTAGGAGGCCAGCGGCCAGCTTCAGCTTCGCCAGCCGCTTGCCGTCGCCTTCGGGCCTGATGTCGGCGGCGATCGGCTCGGCCGGTTCGTTGGATAGCTCTCCGTCCGGGCCGATGCGGAAACGCAGGCTGGGCGGGAAGCACTCCTGATCGGCCGTCTCCGGAGACGCCGAGGCGAAGGGCTCGCCGCTGGCGATCAAGGCGAAGATCCGGCCCTCGCCGTGCATCCGCTTGAAGGACAGGATCTCCTGATCGACCCACCGGGAGGCCGCCGCCGCCGGAGAACAGATCACCACCAGGAACTGCGAGGCGGCCAGCGCTGCAGTGATTGCGCTGCTCAGATCATCGGAAGCCGGCAGTTCGTCGCGATCGCGAAAGAGCGGCAGCAGCCTGGCCGGCGTGATCCCAAGGGGGGTTTCAAGGCCCACCAGCTTGGAGGGGACGCGATAGGTTTCCAGCGTGTGATGCAGCCAAACCACCACCGCCTTGTCGCGGTGGCTGTAGCTCAGGAATGCGCTGTATCGCGGCGCCAAGTGACGGGCGCGCCCGCTAGACCATCACCGGGTCCGTCCGCCGACGCCGCCTCGCCGCCGCGCCGATCAATCCGAAGCCGACGATCATCATGGCCCAGGTCGACGGCTCGGGAACCGCCGAAAGCGGCAGCAGCCGGAACGATACCACCCCGTCCTTGAAGGTCGGATACTCAAACCGGAAGGGGTCGAACTCGATATCGTCGCTTGGGCCGGGACCGGCCGCAAAGGCTTGGCGCAGGTGAGGCCGGGACGTGCCGCCGCGCCCGATCGGGTCGCCGAACGACGAATAGGACAGCACGCAGGCGCCGTTCTGAATCTCGAAGCATCCACTACGCGAGTAGGACTGCACAACCGTCTCGTAGGTAAGCGTCGAGGACTCGCCCGGCAGCAGCAATGTGCCGGCAGGGAAGCCCACATCTATGTCGGTGGCGTCCCAGACGAAGCTGAACTCGTTCAGGTCTCCCGGCGTCGACACCATCCGGAAGCCGGAGAGGGCACCCGCCGCATCATCCAGGTCGCTGACCAGGATGTTGGAATTGCTGGCCGGATCGTAGACGAGGCCCAGGCTGCCTTGGAGCTCATAGAGCGTCTGCCCGTCGCCGGTGATGCGGAAGAAGAACGAGGCGCCGGCGATGTCCTCAGCGGCGCCCGGCTTGAAGTCCAGGAAGTTGCGGCTGTCCACGACGTTGGGCGCCAGCGCCGAGCAGGTGTTGAGATTGTTGAGGCATTGCGCGTCCGTGAACACCCCAAGCCCGGCCGGCGTGATGGTTGAGAGCAGGCTGGGCGTGACCGCCATCTGGCCGTCATTGGTGAAGCTGATGTCCACCAGGGTCCGCGAAACGACGTAGCTGAAGGTCCCGCCGGCGGCGTTGCCATTCTGGAATTCAACGAAGTTCGGTTCGACACGGGAGGTGGCGGCGAAGCTGGCGCCTGAACCCCAACTACGGCTCCCAAGCGAGCCATCGATCTGCGGCCCCAACACTTCATGGATGGTTTTCGAGCCGTCGGCGCCGGGCCTGAATTCCACGGTCGCGCTGGTGTGGGTGACCACGCCTGTAACCTGCGCCTGGACCGCTGTTGTGGCGAAGAAAGAGGCGCTGATGATCAGAAATACGGCTATTCGCACGGTCATTTTCCTCAGTGCCGAGGTAAATATTTCCTTACCGTTACTGAATTGCCGCCCATGGTCAAGCATTCAGCCTGACGCTGGATTCTACCGGTCGAAGTTGTCTCCGGGTTTTTATTGATGGCGAAACCGCGGGTTTCGCCTGATGAATCGCGCGACCGGAATTGAACCTGTTGTTGATGTATTTGCCCGCCGCCTGGAGAATCGGCGTGCCCGATATTTTGCATCGCAGTCGGGAAAATCAGCCGTTTGGCTCAGTGTTCACTGAACTCGAAGGGGCCGATAGGCGGTCGGGGATATCGAAGACCAGCAAGCCAGGCTGTTCCAGGGGCAACTGAGCCTCGACCTCGCCGGAAGGATTCAGGACGGCGGTCGGACCCCAAGAGATTTTCCCATCGCGAGCCCCGACGATGTCGGCGGAAACCAACCAGAGGCCGGTCTCGCGGCAGCGTTCGCCACGGGCCAGATTGTGTCGATCCTTCCAGATCTCTGCGGTTTCCCGCTGCAGCATGTTGTTGGCTGGGCCGACGATGAGAGAAGCGCCGAGGTCGGCGACCTGCCGCGCCGCCTCCGGAAAGTTCATGTCGTAGCAAATGTTGACGCCGAACCGCAGGCCGTCAGCCTCGAAGACCGGACTTTCCCGCCCCGCATCGAATATCCGCTCGCCGCCGAGCAGGTGCGCTTTGCGATAGCGGCCGATCAGGGCGCGGCCCTGCATCACGACGGCGGTGTTGTAGAGCCGCCCGTTCTCCACCTCGATCATGCCCATGACGATCATCGGCCCGGTCTTCGGAAACCGTTCAAGTACGTCCGCGAATGCAGGGGAGGCGAGGTCGAGGGCGTTGCGCCGGGCCGGAGCCTCTTGCGTCAGGTAGCCCTGGAGAAAGCCTTCTGGGAAGACCAGCATGGAGGCGCCCTTGGCCTCGGCCTGAGCGGCGAAGTCGGATGCGGCGGCGAGCGCCGCGCCGATGTCTTCGCGGTATTCGAGCGTCTGGGCGGCGGCGATCCGGACGGACTTCATGACAGCTCGAATGTGGAGAGCCGCCGGCGCGGTAGGCTGCGCCGGCGGGCTGGCTTTAGTTGGAGGCGACGGTGGCCTTGCCGTCCTGTTTGTAGACCACGCCGCCCTTCATCACGAAATCGACGTGCTGCAGTTCGGTGATGTCGGCCAGCGGATCGCCATTGACGGCGACGAGGTCGGCGAAGCGGCCGGGCTGAACCGAACCCACCTTGTCGGCGGCGCCCAGCAGATCGGACGCTGATTGGGTGGCCGAGAGGATCGCCTCCATCGCCGGCATGTCGGCGTTAACCATAAGGGCGAACTCCTTGCCGTTCTCGCCCAGGGCGGTGTCGGTGCCGAAGGCGATCTTGACCCCGGCGCGATAGGCTTCCCCGAAGTTGCGCAGGGTCTGGGGCACCACCACCATCGCCTTGGCCGCGGCCGACGGGTTCATCAGTTCAGGGTGCGTGCGGGCCAATTCGAGGGAGTTCGACGCCACCAGCAAGGTGGGGACGAGATAGGTCCCGTGCTGCTTGAACAGTTTGTAGCTTTCGGCGTCGGCGAACGAGCTGTGCTCGATGGAGTCCACGCCCAGCTTCACCGCCATGTCGATGGCGGTCTTGCCATGGGCGTGGGCTGCGACCTTGAGGCCAAGGCTATGGGCTGTCTCGACCGCCGCCTTGACCTCTTCGGCGGTCATCAGTTCGTGGTTCGGATCATCGCCGATGCTGAGCACGCCGCCGCTGGGCATGATCTTGATCAGGTCGGCGCCGCGCTTCTGGTGGGCGCGCACTTCCTTCCGGACTTCATCTGGACCATCGACCACCGAGTGGCCCCAGCCCGGGTGGTCCAGATCAGGGTCCAGGCCGTTGGTGGGGTCGGAGTGACCGCCGGTCGGGCCGAGCGGCTCCATCGCCACCCACATCCGGGGACCGACGATCTGGCCGCCGTCGATGGCGCGCTTCAGCGCAACGTCCACCCCGCCGCCGCCGCCGACATCGCGGATCGAGGTGAAGCCGGCCAGCAGCAGATTGCGTGCGTTGACCGTGGACGACAGCGCCGAGTCCAGGCTGGTGCGGGTCAGCTTGCGGGCGATCGGGTCGCCCTTGGGCTTCTGCGACTGGATATGGGTGTGGCTGTCGATGAAGCCCGGCATGACGGTGGCGCGCGAGAGGTCGATCACCTCGGCGCCGGCCGGCGTAACGAAGCCGGACTCCACGGCGACGATCTTGTCGTCGGTGATGCGGATGGAGACCTGGGTCCGCGGCTGCTTGCCGACCCCGTCGATGAGCCGGCCGGCATGGACGACGACGTCCTTGGCCTGGGCGGGTGCGGCGACAAGGGCCAGGGCCGCAACGGAGGCCATGGCCGCGGCGCGGAGCGGCGAGCTGATCTTCAAGGGACGAGACTCCTACTGGGAAATGCCGGCGCCTAGGCGAGCCGGGGCGCTCCACTCCGGGGTGGAGGCGAAGGTCGAAGAATGTGGAAAAAGGGAGCCGTTCACGCGGCGGGCGAGGCCGCCGCGTGAACGGTGAAGGCCGACTAGAACTTCTTGTTCAAGCTCATGCCGACGGTGCGCGGACGCACCGTGATGCCGTTGATCGTTCCGGCGCTGATCGCGCTCTGGCTCTTCAGCACGTAGGCCAGTTCGTCGGTGATGTTGTTGAGGTAGAGATAGGCCGCCCATTCATCCGCCTCTACGCCCACGCGGACATTGGCGAGGGTGTAGTCAGGGATTTTCTGCCTGAAGGCGTTGTTCGGGCGGAATTCCGAATAGCTGGAGCCGACATAGTTGGCGTCGAGCCGGGCCATGCCGTCCAGGGTGTCGCTGAGCGGCCAGGTGTACTGGACCGCCACGCCGGCGGTGGCTTTCGGGATGTACGGGATGCGGTCGCCTTCACGACCCGGCGCGTTGACGTCCGGATTGATCTGGTCCTCGACGAGCTTGGCGTCGCTGAAGCTGGCGTTGGCCTGAAGCTGCAAACCGGTCATCGGGTTGAGGAAGGCTTCGATCTCGGCCCCGCGCACCCGGGCGGCGCCGGCGTTGCTGATGAACGAGAAGGCGCCGTTCGGCGTCCGGCCGCTGACCTGCATGTTGTCCCAGTCGATCTGGTAGACATCGAAGTTCAGGGTCAGGCGGTTGTTCCACCAGGCCGTCTTCGCCCCGATCTCGTAGTTGACCAGGCTGTCGGACGAATAGGGGGTCAACGCGCCGGGCAGGCCGATGACCTGGTTGGCGCCGCCCGGACGGAAGCCTTCGGCGGCCTGGGCGTAGACCATGATGTCGTCGTTCAACTCGTAGGAGGCGTTGAACTTGAACACCCAGCCGTCTTCCTTGGAGGAGACGGTGGTCGGCGGGGTCACGCGCGCGCCGATCAGGTCGAGACCGATGGTGGTCTCGCCGACGATCTTCTTCTCATACTTGAAGTAGCGGGCGCCGGCCGTCAGCGTCAGCTTGTCGGTGACCTCATAGGAGCCTTCACCGAAGGCGGCAGTCTGCTTCAGGCTGTCGTCGATGGTGCGGACAGTCGAGATGCGCGCCGGCGAATAGGCGATGCCGGTGGCCGGATCGACGCCTTGCTGCTGGCTGAGGATGAACGCGTCGCGGTCTTCGGAGAACAGCCCGACGGTCCAGTTCAACGCGCCGTCGCCGTTCGAGGACAGGCGAAGTTCGTTGGTCCAGGTGTCGACGTCCTGCGGCTGGTGCAGGGTGCTGGGCGTGTGGGTGTTCACATAGGCGTTGTAGGTCGCGAACTCGCCGGGGCCGCAAGGCAGGCCGCCGTTGCGCGACGCGCAGAGGGCGGGGTTGTTGCGCAGGTTGCTGATGAAGTTGCTGACGTCGGTGGTTTGCAGCTGGCTACGCGAGTACTTCGAGGTCACCCCGGTCAGCGTGCCCCAGCCGAGGTCCCAGCGGCCGGTCAGGCTGTAGATGTTGTAGTCATCGAACAGCGGCAGTTCGGCGCGGGCGGTCGAGACGTAGTCGCCTGCCCTGACGCTGACCAGCGAGGACGCTCCGTCGGTGCGCTGGACGAAGGCCGCCGCATCGATGGTCAGGTTCTCGGTCGGCTCGAAGCGAACCAGCAGTCGGCCAGCCCAGGTGGTTTCGTCGTTGACGTTCTTCAGGCCGAGATAGGTGTTGTCCACATAGCCTTCGGCCTCGCGGTAGAACAGGACCGCGCGCGCGGCCAGCTTGTCCTCGACCAACGGCACGTTGACCATGGCGTTGGCCTCGTAGCCCATGCCGCCTTCGTTGGTGGAGAAGATGTTGCCCTCGACCGCGCCTTCATATTCGTAGACGGGCTTCTTGAATATCACGCGCACTGTGCCGGCCATGGAGCCGGAGCCGTACAGCGTGCCTTGCGGGCCGCGCAGCACTTCGACCTGCTGGACGTCGAACATCTTCAGATCAGGCGACCGCGCGCCGCTGTCGCTGGTGGTGCCGGGCGAACCGCCGACGGGGACTTCGTCGTAATAGACGCCGACCTGGGCTTCACCGGCGCCCTGGATGCCGCGGATCACGATGCGCCGCGCGCCGGGGCCGCCATCGACCAGGGTCAGGCCGGGCACCGCCTTGGCGTAGTCGCTGATGTTGTCGACGCCCATCTTGGCCAGGGTCTCGCCGGTGACGGCGGAGATGGCGATTGGCGTGTCTTGAAGAACGGTCGAGCGCTTCAGCGCCGTGACGACGAGCTCTTCAACCTGCGGACCGCTCTCTTGAGCCCAAGCGGTCCCGCCGCCGGCCAGCAGGGCTGAGCCCAGGGCCGTGGCTCCAAGCAAGCGCGTGCGCTGCCTTGTAGTTTTAAGTTTGGTCATGTAATCCCCCGCGGCGACGCTCTTAAATGTGGCGCGCGGGGGATTAGTTTCATCTGAAACTAATCGTTGCAACAGCAGAGTTTCGGGATTTTTGAAAATCCTTCTTGCTGTGTTCTTCAGGCCATCTTCCAGGCGTAGTGCGCCTGCTCGACCCTGTCCCTCATTGATGTTGGGTTAGAGCAGTCAACGCTTCGCCAAACTGACCCGGGCTCCACCTATGCTGTGTCAATGCTGACGGCGGTCAGTAGAGGCGCCGTGGTTGCTCGCGACCTGCCCTGCAGGTCGCGTTCCTGGGCTTAAGGCGGAGAGGCGGGCGAGGCCGCCTGCTCCCAACTACCGCTGTTGGTCGACGTCGCGAACGGCGCCGCGCGCGGCGCTGGTGGTGAAGGCGGCGTAGGCCCGCAGCGCCGTGGAGACCTTCCGTGTCCGGCCGTGAGCCTTCCAGGCCTTGTCGCCCAAGGCCACCATGGCCGCGCGCCGTTCAGCCAGCACCGCGTCGGGCACCTTCAGTTCCATGGTCCGGCGGGGGATGTCGATCTCGATCCGGTCGCCGTCTTCGACCAGGGCGATCAGACCGCCCTCGGCGGCTTCCGGCGAGACGTGGCCGATCGACAGGCCCGAGGTGCCGCCGGAGAAGCGGCCGTCGGTGATCAGGGCGCACTCTTTCCCGAGGCCCTTAGATTTCAGATAGCTGGTCGGATACAGCATCTCCTGCATTCCCGGCCCGCCACGCGGCCCCTCATAGCGGATCACAACCACGTCGCCCGCCTTCACCACGTTGGTGAGGATGGCGCTGACCGCCGCGTCCTGGCTTTCGAACACCCGCGCCGGGCCAGCGAAGACCAGGGAGCCTTCGTCGACCCCGGCAGTCTTCACGATGCTGCCCTCAAGGGCGAGGTTGCCGCTCAGCACGGCCAAGCCGCCGTCCTTGGAGAAGGCGTGCTCCACCGAACGGATGACGCCGCCCTCGCGGTCGAGGTCGAGTTCCTTCCAGCGGCGGGCCTGGCTGAAGGCCACCTGGGTCGGCACGCCGCCCGGCGCCGCCTTGAAGAAGGTTTGCACCTCTTCGCTGTTGGTGCGGGCGATGTCCCAGCGATTCAGCGCGTCGGACAGGGTCGGGCTGTGGACGGTCGGCTGATCGGTCTTCAGCAGGCCGCCGCGGTCCAGTTCGCCGAGGATAGCCATGACGCCGCCGGCCCGGTGGACGTCTTCCATGTGAACATCGGACTTGGCCGGCGCGACCTTCGACAGGCAGGGAACTTGACGCGACAGCCGGTCGATATCGGCCATGGTGAAGTCCACGCCGGCCTCGTGCGCGGCGGCCAGCAGGTGCAGCACCGTATTGGTCGAGCCGCCCATGGCGATATCCAGGCTCATGGCGTTCTCGAACGCCTCGAAGCTCGCGACCGAACGCGGCAGCACGCTGGCGTCGTCTTGTTCGTAGTGGCGGCGGGTGATGTCGACGATCAGGCGGCCGGCTTCCAGGAACAGGCGCTCGCGGTCGGCGTGGGTGGCCAGCACCGAGCCATTGCCCGGCAGCGACAGGCCCAGCGCCTCGGTCAGGCAGTTCATCGAGTTGGCGGTGAACATGCCCGAGCAGGAACCGCAGGTGGGGCAGGCGGCGCGCTCGATGGCAGCCACGTCGGCGTCGCTGATCGACTCGTCGGCGGCGGCGACCATGGCGTCGACCAGGTCCAGGGCGACTTCCTTGCCGTTCAGCACCACCTTGCCGGCCTCCATCGGGCCGCCGGACACGAACACCGTCGGGATGTTGAGGCGCAGCGACGCCATCAGCATGCCGGGCGTGATCTTGTCGCAGTTGGAGATGCAGACCATGGCGTCGACGCAGTGCGCGTTGGCCATGTACTCGACGCTGTCGGCGATCAACTCGCGCGAGGGCAGGCTGTAGAGCATGCCGTCGTGGCCCATGGCGATGCCGTCATCGACCGCGATGGTGTTGAACTCCTTGGCCACGCCGCCGACCTTTTCGATCTCGCGCGCCACCAACTGACCGAGGTCCTTCAGGTGCACGTGCCCCGGCACGAACTGGGTGAAGGAGTTCACGACCGCGATGATCGGCTTGCCGAAGTCGCCGTCCTTCATGCCTGTGGCGCGCCACAGGCCTCGAGCGCCGGCCATGTTGCGGCCATGGGTGGAGGTGCGTGAACGATAGACCGGCATGACGGATATCCAAGTGATGACGGGCTTCGATAGCCTGTAGCTCAATGGCTGTGAAATATATTAATGTGCCTCGATTAGGTCGCCTGGGGTCTGAGTGATGGAGGTCCGGCAACTTCGGCACTTCGAGGCGGTGGCCGAAACCCTGCACTTTGGACGCGCCGCGGCTAGGCTCGGCATGACGCAGCCGCCGCTAAGCCAGTCGATCCTGGCGCTGGAGCGGGAGCTGGGCGCGGCGCTCTTCGTTCGCACCAAGCGCAGCGTCGCCCTGACGCCCTTCGGCGAGCAGTGGCTGGTCCACGTGCGGGCCGCCCTGGCCGGAGTCGTTGCCCTGCCGGACATCGCCAAGCGGCTGCGCGATGGCGACGCCGGACGTCTGGAACTCTCGTTCGTCAGCACGGCCGACTACAGCATCCTGCCCGATCTGGTCCGCCGCTATGCGAACCTCTATCCGGCCGTCGAGATCGCCCTGACTGAGGCGACCAGCGACGTGCAGATCGCCGCCCTGCTGGACGGCCAAGGGCACGCCGGCATCATCATCCCTCCGGCCAGCGGCGAACTGCCAGAGCCGCTGAGCTATCGCCGCCTGGTGTCTGAACCGCTGGTGGTGGCTGCGCCGGAGAGCTGGATCGAGGAGGGCCGCCTGCAGCTAACGGAAGATCAGTTGGCGCCCGAGGCGGTGATCGGAGCCCCCTTGATCATCTTTCCAAGGCGCTCGGCCCCGGCGTTCTACGACCTGGTGACGGGCTATTTCGCCTCGCACGGCGGCAAGGCCCGGATTGTCCAGGAGGCCATCCAGATGCAGACGATCATCAGCCTGGTCTCGGCCGGGATGGGCATCGCGCTTGTCCCGGACTCGCTGCGCAGCCTGGCGCGCAAGGGCGTCGCCTATGTGAGCTTGCAGGAGGGCGCGCCATCGCTCGAAAGCGGTGTCGTCTGGCGGCGCGGGGACACTACCCCGACGCTCGAACGCTTCCTCAATGTGGCCTTGGGCGCCCCGGGGACGTCTTGACGCTAGCAATGTTGCGGCGTTCTGGATCGCAGCTTGAGGGTTTGATCGATCGCGGGAGCGGCCATGCAGCTAGGCGCGATAATCCTGAGCGGCGGAGCCTCCAGCCGCATGGGCGTGGACAAGGCGGCGATGGACTGGCTCGGCCGCCGCGCCGTGGATCGGGTGGCCGATCTCGCATTGGAGGTCGGCGCGTCGATCATCGTCACTGTTGGATCGACCGACTATGGCCTGCAGCGCGTCGTGGAGGAGACGCCGCTAGGCGGGCCGGTGGGGGGCGTGCTGGCGGGGGCCTTGGCCTTGCGCGATGCTGGATGCGACCGCGCCCTGGTGTTGGCGGTCGACGCACCGAGCCTGACGGCGCTGGATCTCGCGCCGCTGCTCGCCTCCCCAGCGTCATGCGCCGCCTATGAGGGGCTTCACCTTCCGCTTGTCGTGACGCTCGCGGCCCTGCCATCCGACGCCCAGGCCGATTGGCCGATGGCCCGACTGGCGGAACGGGCCGGCGTAGCGCGGCTTGCGCCATCGAGCGACGCGCGCGCCAGACTGAGGGGCGCGAACACCCCCCAGGAACGCGAGATCCTGCTGGCCGATATGGCCGCGAGAGAAGGCGCCCAAGATCGCGGCGCCGGCTGACTGCGAATTGTGCGTTTAAGCGTTGCTGTGCGGCAAACGCGTTGAAGCATTCTGCGGTGGCGCGTCGGCGCCCACTAGTCCGGCCGTATGCGCGTCTTGGTCATCGATCCTGACTCCGCCCGAGCTGCGCTCGTGGCCGAAGGCCTGGCGGGCGTCGATCCGCTGGAGGTGCGCCATCGGCCTTTTTATGACGAGGCTGAAGCCGCCGCATTCGCACCCGACGTGGTCGTGGTCGCGACCGAGAGCCCCGACCGGGACACGATCGACAGTCTGCGGGACGCTAGCCTGGCCAATCCACGACCGGTGGTGATGTTTGTGGATCGCTCTGAACCGGGATTGGCTGAGGCCGCGGTGCGCGCGGGCGTGGCGGCCTATGTTGTCGATGGCCTAGCCCCAGGTCGCGTGCGCGGCGTGCTGGAAGTCGCCATGAGCCGCTTCCAGCTCATGAACCAGCTTCGCAAGGATCTGGACAAGGCCAAGGCCGATCTCGCGTCGCGCAAGACCATCGAGCGCGCCAAGGCGCTGCTGATGAAGGAGCGCGGCCTGGAGGAGGAGGACGCTTACAAGCTGCTGCGCAAGCTCTCGATGGATACTGGCCGCCCACTCGGGGCGGTGGCGGCCGACCTGCTGGCCTTCGCCGGCGTGCTGAAGGGAGATGCGTCGTGACTGGGCTGGTGAAGCTGGGCTTCATGCCGCTGGACGACGCCGCCGGCTTGATCGCCGCCAAGGCGCTCGGCTTCTTCGCCGACGAGGGGCTGAATGTAGAGCTGTCGCGTGAGGCGTCGTGGGCCACGATCCGCGATAAGGTGGCGGTGGGCGCGCTCGACGGCGCCCACATGCTGGCGCCCATGGTGCTGGCGCAAAGCCTGGGGATCGGCAGCGAGGCGACCCCGATGATCGCGCCACTGGCCTTGGCCACCGATGGCGCGGCCATCACCCTTTCGACGCGTCTGGGGCTCGGCGCCGGCCCTAGTGCGGTTGGGCTGGCCGAGCTGGTCGCTCAGCGCCGCGAGATGGAGTCCAGCCCGCTGACCTTCAGCGTGGTGTTTCCGTTCTCCACCCATAACTACCTCCTACGGCTATGGATGGCGCAGGTGGGCCTCGATCCAGACCGGGACGTCCGCATCGTGGTGGCGCCTCCACCGCGGATGGCCGAACTGTTGGCCGGCGGCGTGATCGAGGGTTTCTGCGTAGGCGAGCCGTGGAGCGCTGTGGCGGTCGATGCGGGGGTCGGGGTTGTCGCCGCCCGAGCAGCGGCGATAGCGCCAAGAGCGCCGGACAAGGTCTTCGCCACCACCCGCGCCTGGGCGGGAGAAAATCCGGAAGTGCTTCAGGCGCTTTTGCGGGCGTTGCTGCGGGGCCTTGAGTGGGCGGACGCGCCAGAGAACCGAAAGACCCTGGCGGCGCTGCTGGCCGAGCCGGCCCATATCGGCGTCCCGGCCGACCTCATCGCTGCGGGCCTGCGTCACGTGGTGTTTCACCGGGACAGTGTGGCGCGCCCCGAACCTGCCCAGGCTGGGTGGCTAATCGCCCAGATGCAGCGCTGGGGACAGGTTCCGGCAGACGCGGACCTGGCAGCAGCTTTGGCGGTCTATGCCCCCGAAATGCACGATCGCGCCGCCGGCTTAGCTTGAAAAGCGGTCAACGCCCAAAATCGGGCGCCTAGTTTTTGCACTGCAACATGAAAGAGCGTCGGCGTTCCGTCAGCGGATGATGACGACCGGCCCGGCGAGTGGCCTGCTGGTCCCAGGCCCAGGACAACGGCGTTCGCGGCTTCTTGGAACGGCTCGATGAAGAGCCCTCCCAAAACCCTCGGCGACGCCGCCGCTTCCGTCCAATCCGTACGGGGCTCATCCGATGCTGAATCGCTCATTCCTGAAGGCCGGGCATACGCCCACCCTTCTGTCCGCGTTCCTCTATTTCGACCTTAGCTTCATGGTCTGGGTGATCCTCGGGCCGCTGGGCGTCGCGATCGCCAAGGACTTCAATCTCGATCCCGCCCAGAAGGGCTTCATGGTCGCCGTGCCGGTGCTGGCGGGCGCGCTTTTGCGGCTCGTCGCCGGGGTTCTGGTGGACCACATCGGTCCCAGGAAGACCGGGATCATCGCCCAGTTGACCGTGCTGGCCGGCCTGGCCGCCGCCTGGCTGATCGGCATCGACAGCTATCACAAGGTCCTCGCCCTTGGCCTGGTCCTAGGTGTAGCCGGCGCCTCGTTCGCCATCGCCCTGCCGCTCGCCTCGCGCTGGTATCCGCCGGAGTTCCAGGGCCTGGCCCTGGGCATCGCCGGCGCCGGCAACTCCGGCACCGCGCTGGCGGCCTTGTTCGCGCCGGGCCTGGCTCAGGCCTACGGCTGGAACAATGTGATCGGCCTGGCGTGTCTGCCGCTCATGCTGGCCTTCGTGACCTTCCTGATCTTCGCCAAGGACGCACCGAACCCGCCTCCGCCCAAGGCGCTTTCTGAATACCTGGACGTCCTCAAGACGCCTGACGCCTGGTGGCTGATGCTGCTCTACAGCGTGACCTTCGGCGGCTTTGTGGGCCTGTCCTCCTCGCTCACCATCTACTTCAACGCCGAGTACGGGCTGACCCCGGTGACGGCCGGCTTCTTCACGGCGGCCTGCGTCTTCGGCGGCTCGTTCCTGCGGCCAGTGGGCGGCGCGCTGGCCGACCGGTTCGGCGGCGTGCGGACCCTCAGCGTGGTCTACGTCCTGGCGGCCCTCGGCCTTGCCCTCGCCAGCTTCCATGCCCCGAATGTGTGGTTCGCCTTCTCCGTCCTGCTCTTCAGCATGATGGCGCTGGGCGCCGGCAATGGCGCGGTGTTCCAACTCGCGCCCCAGCGCTTCGGCAAGGAGATCGGCGTCGTCACCGGCCTGGTCGGCATGACCGGCGGGATCGGCGGCTTCTACCTCGCGGCCAGCCTCGGCTGGGCCAAGCAGGCGACCGGTTCGTACCAGGCCGGGCTGCTGGCCTTCGCCGCCCTCGCTCTGGTGGCGCTGGTTTGCCTGACCGGGGTCAAGGCGCGGTGGCGCAAGACCTGGACCGCCACGGCGCCGGCCGCCGGCTCCCCCTCGCGCGTTTGATCGGAGAGACCCTGATGGCCAAGGAACGACTGATCGTCGTCGGCAACGGCATGGCCGGTTGCCGCGCGGTGCAAGAGGTCTTGAAGCGCGATCCCGAGCGCTACGAGATCACCATCTTCGGCGCCGAGCCGCGGGTGAACTACGACCGCATCATGCTCTCGCCGGTGCTGGCCGGAGAGAAGACCTTCGCCGACATCGTGATCAACGACGAGGCTTGGTATCGCGACAACGCCATCACCCTGCATGCCGGCCGCGCGGTGCAGGCCATCGACCGCGAGGCGCGCGTCGTGCGGGCCGAGGGCGGGCTTGAGGTCGGCTACGACCGGTTGATCCTGGCGACGGGCTCCGATCCCATCCGCCTGCCCCTGCCGGGCAGCGACCTGAAGGGTGTCGTCACCTTCCGCGACCTGGACGACGTCGAGGCGATGGTCGCCGCATCGGCCCAGACGGGCGCGCGGGCGGTGGTGGTCGGCGGCGGCCTGCTGGGCATCGAGGCGGCCTACGGCCTCGTACGCCGGGGGATGGCCGCCACGGTGGTGCACCTGGTGGACGTGCTGATGGAGCGCCAACTCGACGCCTCGGCCGGCTTCCTGCTCGCCGATGCGCTGGCGGCAAAGGGCGTCGCGACGGAACTAGGGGCGGTGTCCGAGGAGATCGTCGGCCTGAATGGCCAGGTCGCCGGCCTGAAGCTCAAGGACGGCCGCACCCTGCCGTGCGATCTGCTGGTCATGGCGGTGGGTATTCGCCCCAATACGAGCCTAGCCAAGGCGGCTGGGCTGGAGGTCGGTCGCGGCCTGATCGTCGATGACCAGATGCGCACCTCCGATCCGCGGATCTCGGCCGTGGGCGAATGCGTCGAACATCGCGGCCAATGCTACGGCCTGGTCGCCCCGATCTGGGAGATGTGCAAGGCCTTGGCCGCCGGGCTTACCGACACAGCCGGCGACTATGCGGGGTCGGTGCTTTCCACGCGCCTGAAGGTCTCGGGCGTCGACGTCTTTTCGGCCGGCAAGTTCGCCGGCGGCGACGGCTGCGAGGACATCGTGTTCCGCGACGCCGGGCGCGGCGTCTACAAGCGGGTCGTGATCGAGGACGGCAAGGTCGCCGGCGCGGTGCTGTTCGGCGATGCCGCCGATGGCGCCTGGTACTTCGATCTGATGCGCCAGAACACCCCGGTGGCGGAGATCCGCGAAACGCTGATCTTCGGCCAATCGGTGACGGAGGGCCTTCGAGGTCTGGACCCTAGCGCGGCCGTTGCGGCATTGGCTGATAGCGCCGAAGTCTGTGGCTGCAACGGCGTGTGCAAGGGCGCGATCACCGGCGCCATCGTCGAGCAAGGCCTCAACACGCTGGACTCCGTCAGGGCGGTCACCAAGGCCTCCGCCTCGTGCGGTTCCTGCACCCCTCTGGTCGAAAAGCTGCTGATCCTTACGCTCGGGGACGGCTTCCAGGCGCAGACGGGTCCCAAGCCGGTGTGCGGCTGCACTCATCATGGCCATACCGAAACCCGGCGGCGCATCGTCGCCGAAGGGCTGAAGTCGATGCCCGCGGTCATGCAGGCGCTCGAATGGACCACCCCAGACGGCTGCGCGAGCTGTAGGCCAGCCCTGAACTACTACCTCATCTGCGCCTGGCCCGGCGACTACCAGGACGACAAGCAGTCCCGCTTTATCAACGAGCGGGTTCACGCCAACATCCAGAAGGACGGCACCTACTCCGTCGTGCCGCGCATGTGGGGCGGGATGACCAGTTCCGATGAACTGCGCGCCATCGCCGACGTGGTCGACAAGTTCAATATCCCCAGCGTGAAGGTCACCGGCGGCCAGCGGATCGACCTGCTGGGCGTTCAGAAGGATGACCTGCCGGCCGTCTGGGCCGATCTCAATGCGGCGGGCATGGTCTCGGGCCACGCCTACGCCAAGGGCCTCCGCACCGTGAAGACCTGCGTGGGCACGGACTGGTGCCGGTTCGGGACCCAGGACTCCACCGGCCTTGGCGTACGGCTCGAGAAGTTCATGTGGGGCTCGTGGACGCCGGCCAAGGTCAAGCTCGGCGTGTCGGGGTGCCCGCGCAACTGCGCCGAGGCGACCTGCAAGGACATCGGCGTGATCTGCGTCGACAGCGGTTACGAGATCCATGTCGGCGGTGCGGCCGGCCTGCACATCCAGGGCACGGAACTGCTGACCAAGGTCGCCACCGAGGAAGAGGCGATCTGGACCATCTGTGCCGTCACCCAGGCCTATCGCGAACAGGGTTGGTACCTGGAGCGGATCTACAAGTGGATGGCCCGGGTCGGCCTCGACAGCATCCGCGCCGAGGTCGAGGACCCGGCCGCCCGTCGCGCGCTCCATGACCGCTTCGCCTATTCGCAGCGGTTCTCGCGGGTCGACCCTTGGGCCGAGCGGGTCGCCGGACGTCACACCGAAGAGTTCAATCCGCTCAGCCGTCGCATGGAGTTCGCCCCCGCATGAACGCTTTCGTGAAGGACCCCATCGACTGGATCGACGTTGGCGCGATCACGGACATCCCCTCGCGCGGCGCCCGGCGCGTGCCGACGCCAACCGGCGACGTGGCGATCTTCCGCACCGGCGACGGAAAGGTGTTCGCCTTGAAGGACGCCTGCCCGCACAAAGGCGGCCCGCTCAGCCAAGGCATCGTCCACGGTCACGCCGTGACCTGCCCGCTGCACGCCTGGTCCATCGACCTGGCCACCGGCGAGCCGATGGGCGCCGATCGCGGCAAGGGCTGCGCGCCGGTCGTCCCGCTGGAGGTCCGCGAGGGCCGCCTGTTCCTCGGCCGGATCTGATCCATGACCGGCGGCGCTGAAACCCGGAAAAGCACCTGCCCCTACTGCGGGGTCGGTTGCGGGGTGTCCGCCCGCGCCGAGGGGCGAACCCTGACGCTGACGGGAGATGACGCCCATCCCGCCAACCAGAGCCGGCTCTGTTCTAAGGGCGGCGCCTTGTCAGAGACCGTCGGCCTCGACGGCCGGCTGCTGTTCCCGACAATCCGCGAGCGCCGCGCGACCTGGGACGAAGCCACGGCGCTGGTTGCTCGCCGGTTCTCCGAGACCATCGCCAAGCATGGCCCGGACTCTGTCGCGTTCTACGTTTCCGGCCAGTTGCTGACGGAGGACTACTACGTCGCCAACAAGCTGATGAAGGGGTTCATCGGGTCGGGAAACATCGACACCAACTCCCGGCTCTGCATGGCGTCGGCGGTGGTGGCTCACAAGCTGGCCTTTGGCGCCGACCTGGTGCCGGGCTGCTACGAGGACCTCGACCTCGCCGACCTCGTGGTCTTCGCCGGCCACAACGCCGCCTGGACCCATCCGGTGCTGTTCCGGCGGATGGAGGCGGCGCGCGCGCGTGGGCAACGCCATGTGGTGATCGATCCGCGCCGCACCGACACTGCAGAGGTCGCCGACCTGCATCTGCCTCTGGCGCCCCAGACCGACGTGCGGCTGTGGAACGGCCTGCTCGCCGATCTGATCGGCCGCGGGGCGATCGACCGTGACTACATCGCCGCTCACGTAACGGGTTTTGCGCAGGTCGAGGCGGCTCTCGCGGCCGACGATCAATCGCCCTGCGCCGTAGCCGCCGATTGCGGCCTGGCGCTCGCCGATCTCGAACGCTTCTTCCAGATGTTCGCGCAAACGCCTCGGACCGTCAGCCTATTCTCGATGGGCTCGAACCAGTCGGCCCAGGGCGTCACCAAGGGCTTGGCGATCCTCAACGCCCATCTGGCCACCGGCCGGATCGGCAAGCCCGGCGCCTGCCCGTTCTCGATCACCGGCCAGCCCAACGCCATGGGCGGACGCGAGACTGGCGGCATGGCGACCACCCTGGCCGCTCACATGGATTTCGACGAGGCGTCACGCGCGCGGGTCGCCCGTTTCTGGGGCGCGCCGCGGGTCGCCGAGCGCCCGGGCCTCAAGGCCGTCGACATGTTCGAAGCCGTTGCGGACGGCAAGATCAAGGCTCTCTGGGTCATGGCCACCAACCCGGCGGTCAGCATGCCGGACGCCAGCGCCGTGCGCGCGGCCCTCGCCGCATGCCCGTTCGTCGTCGTGTCCGACTGCATGGCGCAGACCGACACCACGGCCTTCGCCCATGTGAAATTGCCGGCCCTGGCCTGGGGCGAGAAGGACGGCACGGTCACCAATTCCGAGCGTCGGATCTCGCGGCAACGGGCGCTGATGGCGCCGCCGGGAGAAGCTCGCGCCGACTGGCGGATCATCGCCGATGTTGGCCGCGCCATGGGCTATCCCGACGCCTTCTCATGGCGCGCCCCGGTCCAGGTGTTCCGGGAGTGGGCGCGGATGACCGCCTACGAGAACGACGGCCGACTGTTGAACCTCTCGGGCCTGGTCGGGCTCACCCCCGACGCCTATGATGATCTGCAGCCGGTTCAATGGCCGGTGACGGGGCAGGGCGGTACGCCGCGGCTGTTCGTCGACGGCCAGTTCCAGACCCCGGACGGCCGGGCGCAGATGCTTCCCACGCCGGCGGCAGGCCCCGCCCAAGCCACCGATCCGGCCTTCCCCCTGGCGCTCAACACCGGGCGGATCCGCGACCAGTGGCACACCATGACCCGCACCGGCCTGGCGCCAGGCCTTTGGCGTCACGCCCCCGAGCCGTTCGTGGAAATCCACCCGGCTGACGCGCAGGCGCTTGGCGTCGCCGACGGCGCCCTGACCCGGGTTCGGACCGCTCAAGGCGAGGCGGTGGCCCTCGCGCGCGTCACCGACCGCCAGCGCCCTGGCTCCATTTTCATGCCGATGCACTGGACCGAGGGCTTCGCCCCCTCCGGCCGCGCCAATCCCTTGGTGGCGCCCAAGGTCGATCCGCGCTCTGGCCAACCGGAGTTCAAACACACCCCGGCCCGCGTGCGCCCCTATCGCGAGACCTGGCGCGGCTTTCATATCTCGCGCGAGGCGTTCGCCCCGCCGGCCCATCTGGACCTCGTCTGGCGGCGGATCCCGCAGGACGGTTGCCATCTGCACGAGTTCGCCGGCCGTGGCGACGCGCAGGAGCGCCAGGCTCTGGCCAAGCTTCTGCTGCATGCCGCGCCAGGCGGGGCCCTTCGCTACGAAGATCCCGCCGCCGGCTCCCTGCGCGAGGCGTTCATGGACGGCGAGCGACTGGACCGGGTGTTGTTCACCACCACCTCCGGCGCCCTGCCGCCCCGCGCCTGGTTGGCGGAGCTGTTCCTCGCGCCCAGCCTGACGGCCCAGGACCGGGCCGCCCTGCTGATCGGCCGCGCGCCGGGGCGGGCGGGCGATACCTCGCCCGTCGTCTGCGCCTGCCGCAATGTTCGGGTCGCCGCCATCGCCAGGGCGATCGAGGCCGGCGCCCGTGATGTCGATGCGGTCAGCGACGCCACTGGCGCAGGCTCAAGCTGCGGGTCCTGCCGCCCCGAAATCGCCCGCATCCTGTCTGCGACCCCGCGAACGGAGATCCTCGATGCCGCCTGAAGCTCGCCTCGGAACCGTGAAACTGGTCGGCGCCGGGCCTGGAGCCGCCGACCTGCTGACCCTGCGCGCCGCACGCGCCATCGGTTCAGCCCAGGCCCTGCTCTACGACGCGCTGATCTCCGAGGAGGTGCTGGCCCTCGCCCCGGCTGCCTGCCTCAAGATACAGACCGGAAAACGCGCCGGCCGGACCAGCATGAAGCAGGAGACGATCAACCGTTTGATGCTTCGCTTGGCCCAACGGGGGCTGGAGGTGGTGCGGCTCAAGGGCGGCGATCCATCGATCTTCGGCCGGGTCGGAGAAGAGCAAGCATTCCTCCACGCGTACGGCGTGGCGACCGAGATCGTGCCGGGCGTCACGGCGGCCAGCGCGGCGGCCGCCCAGTTCGGCTTCCCGCTGACCCATCGCGGTGAAAGCCGGCGGCTGCTGATCTGCACCGCGACGGCGGCCGGCGGCGGCGCATTCGACATCGGACCGCGAGCCGCCGAAGCTGACACCACGCTCGCGGTCTATATGGGGCGCGATCAGGTTCACGACATCGCCCGCCAGCTGATCGGCGACGGCCGCGCGCCCTCGACGCCTGCCGCGGCGGTAGAGAACGCCGGCCACGCAAATGCTCGCGCCATCTGGAGCACGCTGGAGGAACTGCCCGGCCAGCTTGATGCGGCGGCGCCCAGCGGGCCTGTCCTGCTTCTGATCGGCGACGTCACCGCCCGCGCGGCCGCTAGTCCGAGCCACCGCCTGGAGCCTCAAAGGAGCGCCATGTCATGAACGACGCCCAATTGTTTGAGTTCGAAAGCGACTTCGTCGCCAGCCTGCGCTGTGTGCCGATGGCGGTTCGTTTCAAGTTGGACGCCTGCGGGATCAAGCTGACCCTGCGCCAGTGGAGCAGGTTCACAAGGGGCGACCGCCAGGACCTGTTGATAGCGGCCTGCGAAAGTCCGGCGGAAATCGAGGCCTATCGCGCGGCCCTGGTCTCGCTGATCGCCTTGCGCGCCGGAGAGCCCGCCCGCGCCTTGGCCGAAGCGCCCTGCGGAGCATGGACGGACGCTGATCAGGTTCCGCCGGCGGTCGTTCAGCAGTCGCACTTGGTCGGTTTGGCGCCGCCCAGCCGAGCAGAGTGGGGCCGCCTGACCGAGTTGCAGCGGTTCGTGCTGATCAAGCTGACGCGAGACAAGCACGACAATCTCAACTTCGCACCGGCGATGATCGAGTTTGGTATGGCTCGAGGCGTGTGGAGTCGTCAGATGTCACCCGAGTTTCGCCAGACCGCCGATCATCAGCGCCCAGGTGTCGAGCCCGTTTTGGGCCTTGCCTGACTCGGATCGGCGATGAGGGTGCAGGTTCCTTCGTTGCGCGGCAGGTTGGACGCGCCTTTCGCGCGCCAGTAGCCGACGCCGGTCGTGTGATCGACCCCGATCTTGTAGATGATGCTGGCCGAGGTGATGGTTCCCTCTAGCCGCTGGGCGTCAGCGCTGCAGGCGAAGGCCTCGCAGAGGCTCGGCCCGAATTCGTGGTCGCTCTGATCCCATTCGCTGAAGCTTCCCGGCGCGATGCGGAAGATACGCGGTCCGCTGGGAGCGGCCGGCGCCGATCCCTCAATTCCGATCGGCGAGGGAATGTCGCAGCTGAGGAAACGGGGCGATTGGGCCCACGCGGCGGACGCCTGCAGCGCGGCGCAGCCGCCAATGAACAGTAAGATCGGGAGCTTCATGGCGCAGCACCTTTCGAGCCTGCCGCCAAGGTCGCAGCCAGGGCCACGCCGAGCTATCAGGTCGATTACCTAGCTTTGGGACTCATTGATCAGAGCCGGCGCCAGGCTACCTCGCAGCGGCGACATTGGTCTTTTCCCATGCCCGAACCCTGGTCCGCGCCTGGTCGAACAAGCGCTCATAGTTGCAGAGCCGCACATTGGCGCTGGCCTCCGGGGTCAGCTTCGCCCAGAGCGGCTTGTAGCTGTCGTACAGCGAGTAGTACTTCGCCGGATCGGTGGGACCCACCCAGTCCGTCCCGAGCAGAAAGCGCGTGGGGTGCCGATTGAGGAGATCGGCGGTCGCCGCGACGGTCTGATCGTTGCGCACGATGTACTTGGCGACCTCGTCCCACGAGATGTCGAAGTGCACGTGCTTGAGCTTCGGATCGGAAAGTATTTCTTCCAGGAACTGAAGGTGCTGGCTCGGCGGCTGGACGATGCGCCCCAGCCCCGTATGCGCCCAGATGATCGTCGTATTGGGGTGGCGCGCCAGGACCGCCTTGGCCTGTTCGAAATATGCGCGCTCCTTCTCCTTCTTGGTGAAGGGCATGACGATGTCGTTGTGCAGGATCACGACCAGGCCGACCTCGCCCGCGAATTCCAGCAGCCGGTCAAGCGCCGGATCCATCAGGCTGGCCGGTCCGCCGGCGGTTTTCGAGGATACGAATTCCTTGTGGATCGAAAACTCGCCGATGCCTTCAAAGACGCCGGGATAGGTGGTCAGCACCCGCCGCACATGATCGGCCGCGTACATGTCGGCGGGATTGAAGCCGGTGATCATCGGATCGAACCGCGCCCGCTTGGCCGGCGGCAGCGCCAGGAAGGCCTCGGCGATCACCGCATCTGTGAACGAGTAATAGTAGAGCGGGGCGTCGCTCTCCAGATAGTAGCTCGGCGCGAAATCGCCGGTCAGTGTGTGCGACCACTCCTGTTGCAGCGGGATGCCGAACAGCGTCGCCCGGGGAACCCGGTCGCCCATGATCTCTAGCAACTTGGCCGGGGTGACGCCCTCCTGCACATAGTTCGTCATGTGCAGGTGGGAGTCGTTGAAGTCGCCCTTCGAGGCGCAGGACTGGGCCTGTGCGGCCGACCCGGCCATAAGGCTGAGAGCGACGGCGGCGAGGGTGGGGGCTAGATAGGCCACAATCGTTTTCCCTCGCCGCGTCATGGACGTGCCTAGACCGGGCGGACGGAATATGGATTTCCGTCCAGCGCATTGGAGATGTCGGTGATCGCGCGTTGACCGCGCACGCTGTTGCCGGCGGCGTCGAGGGGCGGGGAGAAGGTGCCGATCCCGAACTTGCCGGGCGAGACCGCGATGAGACCGCCGCCGACGCCACTCTTGGCCGGCAAGCCGGTATGGAACAGCCACTTGCCGCTGTCGTCGTACATGCCCGCCGTCGCCATCACCGCCAGGATCCCGGCGACGTGACGGTTTTCGATCACCTGCTTGCGGGTGATCGGATTCTTGCCCCCGTTGGCCAGGGTTGCGGCCATGACGCCAAGATCCTTGGCGCTCACGGCGATCGAGCACGCCCGGGTGTAGAGGTCCACGGCCTGGGCCGGGTCGCCCTTGAAGCGTTCATAGGCCGACATCAGCATGCTGATCGCGCGGTTGCGCTGATTGGTGTCGGACTCCGACTTGTAGACCTCCTGATCGACGTCGAGCTGGCGTCCTGCGAAGTCGCTGTGGATGCCCAGGATCTTGCTCCAGACCTCATCGGCGCTCGCGCCGTTGACGTTGCCAACCGTCGCAATGGCGCCTGGATTGACGAAGGGATTCATCTCCTTGCCCTTGAACTGCTCCACGGCGGTGATGGAGTTGAACACCTGGCCGGTGGCGTCGACGCCGACCGAGTCCTCGATCAGTTTGTCGCCGGACTGCTGCATCACCAAAGCCATGGTGAAGACCTTGGAGATCGACTGGATCGAGAATTTCGGCTCGATATCGCCGACGGACGCGGTTTGCCCCTGAGGCGTGGTGAGGGCGATGCCGAAGTAGGTCGAGGGGACCTTTGCGAGCGCCGGAATGTAGTCGGCGTTCTTGCCTTCGTTGAGGCCTCTGTATTTGGCGTGCGCCGCGCGGACGGCGGCGTCGACCGCGCCAGATGCGGCGGCGCCTTGCGCCATCGCCGCGGGCGCGGAAGCCGCTAGGCCGAGGAAGGCCAAACCCTTGGCCAAGTCTCGGCGGGAACTCCGAAGTTCAGGCATAGGTGTCACCTTTCGATCACCGCTTAGCGGAAGTCGTTGCTTGAGAAGTTGTATTTGAACGTGAGCTGCAGGCGGTAATCTTCGCCCTCCTCGCCATCCTTGTCTTCGCGGCTACCCCACAGGAACTCGCCGCCCATCAGGATTTTGTCGGACGGCGTGTAGAGGAGGTTGACCGAAGCGTACTGGGCGGTCTGGAAGGCGCTCGCTTCTTGGAAGTTGGTGTTGTCGACCTGGACGCGGCTATAGCCGATCGACGAGCTGAACTGGTCGTTCCAGTAGTGGTCGTAATAGGCCATCAGGCCTAGCAGCGGCACAACGTCGCCGCGCAGCCCAATATTCGGGACACCCGGAGTGGTCGGTGGACCAAGCACGTCCGCCTCTGGCGCCAGGTCGGTGCCGCCGTCGTTCATATAGCTGGCGATGCCCTCGCCGTAGACGGCGCCCAGATGGATGACGTCCTTCTCGAACACCTTGATGTTGGAGGTAAGGTTGATCCCCCAGCCGACCTTGCTGTCCGACGGTTCGTTGTTGGGTGTTCCGGCGGTTTCAAATCCGACGCGGCGAAGAATGCCGGCGGCCTGAACGTGGCCCCAGTCGCCGGTATAGCGCCACTGCGCGGTCAGATCGGGCAACTCCTCGTCGCCTTGCAGGCTTCCGGCGATGTCGGAGTCGATCAGGCGGACATTGCCGGGATCGATATCATTGCTGGGCTGCTCGATCGCGATCGCGAACTGGTTCGCGCCAGTCTTGTAAGTGTAGCGGATCTGCGGATTGCGCAGGAACACCATCCCGTTCGGACCCCAATAGTCGACCGTGTTGGGGAAGGTGTCGCCATCCATGAACAGGCTGTTGGTCTGGCCTGCGAGGATCGGGCCCCACTCGCCGTAGGCATGGCGCAGGCGGAACGTGGTCTGGCCGGCGTCGCCGCCGACCCCAAACAGGTCGAACTCGAAGCGAACGAAGAGGTCACGGCCGCCGACTGGCTGCGTGGCGCGAACGCCAAACCGAGATTGCCGGACGCTGATGATGCCCTGACCGTCGTCGCCAAAGATGCCGTCAACGGTCGGGATCTTGGAGGGGCGCAGCGTGGCGTCCCAGGCCGGATCGACCCGCTTGAAGTCCTGGATGTAGTCGACCTGGGCGAACCCGTAGATCTCGAACGATCCGCTGCTTTCGCCGCCCGAGGATGACGTCCCGGCCAGGGAAGACGGCGGGGCGGCCACAGGGGGGGCGCCGGTCGCGGCGTTGAGCCGGTTCTGCAGATCGGCGACTTTTCGTTCGCGCTCAACGGCCTCGGCGCGCGCTCGCTCGGCGTCGGCGCGCATCGCCTTCAGTTCTGATTGCAGTTGCGCGGCTTCTGTAGCGGAAAGGGGCGGGGCCGCTTGCGCCAGAGCCTGTCCACCGGACAAGAGCGCCGCGACGGATACTGCGCTGGCTAGCGCAGCTGTCGTGCGGCGCGAAATAGGGTGTGGCGGCCAGGTACGAAGACGCATGCACATCTCTCCTGATGAGGCGTCCTCGGGGACACCAAACATCGCGGAGGCTGAGCCTGATTGGTCAAGCTACCTATAGGGGGAATTACTGAGGTGAAGGCGGATTTTAACTGACGGCGATTCCAAGTCCATCCGGCATTCCCTGTGACACGCACGGTTGTCGGGTCGAATTCACGCCTTCGTCTCAGGTGAATTACCGACATTGATCTAAGAGACTACTCAATCTCGATCAAACCCAATCGACACCAGTATTTTTGGCAAGCCACTATCTCGCAACCTTCACCAAGGGCGGCGGGAGTGTTTCCGGGGATGAGTGGTCATTCAGGGCATGTGGCCGGAGAGCGTCCCGGCACGAATGCGTCGGGCCGGCTAGGATTCTGGCTTTGCGCCGCCGCGGTCGGCGCGCTTTGGTCGGGAGCGGCGCAGGCCCAGACCGCGTCCGCGATCGACGCCGCGCAGCGGCAGCGCGTCGAGCAGCAACTCAATGAGATCAAGGCGTCTCGCCAGGATGTGGCGCGGCAGATGGGCGACATGGACGCCCGCATCAGGGCCCTGGAGGTGGAGCTGCATGGCGCCGCCGCGCCGTCGGCGCCGGCCTCTGTGGCGGCTCCTTCCCCAGCTCCGACGACGATCGCGGCGGCCCCCTCTGGCGATGTGCAACCCGCCTCAACCCAGCAGGCCGAGAGCGACCTAACGTGGGGAAGGTATGAGCCCGGCAAGGGGTTTGTGCTGGTCAGGAGCGAGCTGGGCGAGGCGTCTTTCGCCTTGGTCAGCTACGCCCGCTACCTGAACCAGACCGATCTGGAGGACAGCTATACCGACCACTTTGGACGGACCATACCTGTCCAACCTCGGCAGGATATTCAGCTCTCCAAGGTGCAGATCACCATGAAGGGTTGGCTGTTCGACCCGCGGTTCGGCTACAATGCCTACTTCTGGACCTCGAACTCAAACCAGGGCCAGAGCGCCCAGGTCGTCGGGGCGGGCAATCTCTCTTATCAGTTCAACAGCGCCCTTAAGGTCTATGCCGGGGTGCAATCGGTGCCCTCGACGCGTTCCACCAATCGGACCTTCCCGTACTGGCTGCGCAACGACAACCGGCCGATCGCCGACGAATTCTTCCGCGGCTCGTACACGCAAGGCATCTGGGCCGAGGGCAAGATCGCCCAGGGCCTTGAGTACCGGGTGATGCTCGCCAACAACCTCAGCGCGCTGGGCGTCAACGCCGGCCAGCTTGACGCCAAGCTCAATACCGTTTCAGGCGCGCTGGCCTGGATGCCGACGACGGGCGAGTTCGGGCCCTTGGCCGGCTTTGGAGACTTCGAGGAGCATCAGGAAGTCGCCACGCTGTTTGGCATCCACTACACCAGCAGCACTGAGACACCGCAGTCGCAGCCCGGAACCGAGAGCATCGAGAATACTCAGCTCCGGCTCTCCGACGGCACCCTGCTGTTCAGGAACGATGCGTTCAACACCCCAGGCCGGATCACCGAGGCGCGCTACCAGATGCTGGACCTCAATGCTGGGGTCAAATATCGCGGCTATTCGCTTGAGTTCGAATACTACGCTCGCTGGTTGGACGATTTCAGCGTCATCGGCGAGGTTCCCGTCGATAGCCTCTTCGACAGCGGCTTCCAGCTCCAGGCCTCGGCCATGCTGATCCCCAAGCAACTGCAGCTCTATGTGTCGGGGTCCAAGATCTTCGGCGAATACGGCGACCCCTATGACGTCGCCGTCGGCGTCAACTGGTTCCCCTTCGTTCGCAAGGAATTCCGGATCAACGCCATGGGCCTCTACGTCCATCGCTCGCCGGTCGGCTACAGCGCCTATCCGGTTCCGGTGGGCGGAGATGGCTTCACCTTCATCACCGATTTCTCGCTGGTCTTCTAATGGAAGCGGCGGCGTATCGCTCGCGCAACATGGTGTGCTCGTTGCCGAGGTTCTTGGGCCGGTATCGGCGTAAACCTAAGGGTTTCCACCTATAGTCAACCACCGGGAAACGCCTATCTTTCCTCCCAATACTTTTAAGTATTTGACGAAACCGCCGTAACGCACGGAGTTCAGAACGTGAAGAGCACGCAGGCGCTTGCCGCCGTTGTGAGTTCCGTCGGGCTTCTGGTCTTCCAGGCCGACGCAGCTCTCGCGCAGCAGAAATCATCGCCGGCGGCCCAGGCCCCGTTGCCGCCCCACGCCACGGAAGTGGAAGAGGACGCTCTGAAGGCGCTCAGGCGAATGGGCGCCTATCTCGACACCCTGAAGACCTTCGGGCTCACCGCCAACACGTCACTGGAGGTCGTGACCGTCGACGGTCAACGCCTGCAGCTCGACGGCGTCACCACCTACAAGGTGCGGCGCCCGAACGGCTTCGTCATCAACATGAAGAGCGATATCAAGAACAGAACCTTCGTCTATGACGGCAAGCACTTCACGGTCTACGCGCCGGAGCTGAAGTACTACGCGACTGTCGATGCGCCCCCCACCAACATCGCCACCCTCGACAAGATCTACGACAATTTCGGCATATCGCTGCCGCTCGAGGACCTGTTCCACTGGAACAATGGCGAGAGCCGCGAGGCCAAGCTGATCTCGGGCTTCGTCGTCGGCCCCGCCACCATCGACGGCGTGGCGACCGATCACTACGCGTTCCGTGAAAAGGGAATGGACTGGCAGATCTGGATCGCGAAGGGCGACAAGCCCTTGCCCAAAAAGCTGGTCATCATCGACCGCACTGACGAGAGCGCGCCGACCTATATCGCGCGGCTGAGCTGGGTCGAGAACCCGCCGCTGACGCAACAGGACTTTGCCTTTTCCCCAGGAAGCGACGCCAAGCCGATCAAGTTCATGGCGGCTCGCTAAGGAGGACGCGACATGACCAGGGCGCGCCACTATCACGGCATCCTCGCCACCACGATCGTCTTGCTTGTCACCACGGCGGCGTTTGACAGCTACGCCCGGGGGCGCGGCGGCGGCGGCGTTCGCGGCGGCGGCATGTCGAGCATGAGCCGAGGATCGTCAATGAGCCGGGGCTCCATGGGCGGCGCCAGTCGCAGCATGGGGACCCGATCGACCAACCGCGGCACGAGCTTCAGCGGCCAAGGCTCACGTCAGGGTTCTGGCCTCAGCGCTGCAAGCCGCCCGGCTGGAGACTTCTCGGCGGCGCATCGCGGCAATCTCGGACAAGGGACCGCCGCCACTCGCCCCGCTGCGGGTCAGGGCGCTGGCGCCAGGACGGACGCTGGCGCTGGCCGGGCCGACCTGGGCAATCGCGGGGAGGGAACCCGCCGCGCCGACGCCGGGCAGCTGCCAGCGCGCGGCGAGGGCGGTCGCAACAACATCAATACCGGTGACATCAATGTCGGCAACGACATCAATATTGATGGC
>JAVBXP010000044.1 GCA_030824495.1 bacterium | reverse complement strand
TTGCCGCCGTCCAGGTGGCCGCCGGTGATGTGACCGATCAGGGCGCCTAGCGCGGTAGTCGCCGGCGGCGCGTCGATAGGCTTTCCGAGCCGTTCGGCGGCGGCGAAACGGCCCGCCAGCAGGCCGATGGCGGCGCTCTCCACATAGCCCTCGACGCCGGTCACCTGGCCGGCGAAACGCAGCCGGGGCTGGCTCTTCATGCGCAGTTGGTTGTCCAGCAGCTTGGGGCTGTTCAGGAAGGTGTTGCGGTGCAGGCCGCCGAGCCGGGCGAAGACCGCCTTCTCCAGGCCCGGGATCATCCGGAAGATGTCGGTCTGGGCCCCGTGCTTCAGCTTGGTCTGGAAGCCGACCATGTTCCACAGGGTCCCCAGCGCGTTGTCCTGGCGCAATTGCACGATGGCATAGGACTTCACCAGCGGATCGCGGGGATTGGTTAGTCCCACCGGCTTCATCGGGCCGTGGCGCAAGGTTTCGCGGCCGCGTTCGGCCATCACTTCGATCGGCAGGCAGCCGTCGAAATAAGGCACGTTCTCCCAGTCCTTGAACTCGGACTTGGGGCCGGTCAGCAGGGCGTCGATGAAGGCCTCGTACTGGTCCTTGTCCATCGGGCAGTTGATGTAGGCTGCGGCGTCGCCGCCCGGGCCGACCTTGTCGTATCGCGACTGACGCCAGCAGACGTCCATATTGATCGAGTCAAAATTGATGATCGGCGCAATGGCGTCGAAGAAGGCCAGTTCGCCCTCGCCGGTCAGGTCGAGGATCGCCGCCGACAGGGCCGGCGAGGTCAACGGACCCGTGGCGACGATTACATTGTCCCAGTCGGCGGGCGGCAGGCCGGCGACTTCCTCGCGCTGAATGGTGATCAGCGGGTGGGCCTCGAGCCGGGCGGTGACCGCCTGCGAAAAGCCGTCGCGGTCCACGGCCAGCGCGCCGCCGGCCGGGACCTGATGGGCGTCGCCGCAGGACATGATGATCGAGGACAGCTTGCGCATCTCGTGATGCAGCAAGCCGACCGCATTGCCGGTCCAGTCGTCGGCTCGGAACGAGTTGGAGCAGACGAGCTCGGCCAGGCCGTCGGTCTGGTGGGCGTCGGTGCCGCGCACCGGCCGCATTTCATGCAGGATAACGGGAACGCCAGCCTGCGCGACTTGCCAGGCGGCTTCGGAACCGGCGAGACCGCCACCGACGATATGAACAGGTTGGATCGACATGCGTGACTAACTAGCAACGATCCACGGACTTCGCGAGCTAGGCCTTGCGGGGAGGGGGGCGCATCCCCAGAATTCGCATCGAATGGGCGGCTGACTCGTTATTTGACGAGGACCTGGCCTGGGGATCGAAATGACTGCGTTCTCGGCGACCGACGCCGCTTTTGAAGGATTCCGGATTACACGCGAGAAGCCGAAGATTTTGCTGATCTGGGCCGGCTTCTACATGATCATCAGCTTCTTGATGCCCGTGCTTCTGGTGACCATGGGCGGCCAAGATCTGATGGCTCTGGAGGCGGCCGCCAACGACAAGAGCGCGGACTCGGCTGCAGCCCTTCAAAACTTCACGGCGCTCCTGCCGCTCTACGCAGTCCTGCTTCCGGTCGGGCTCGCGGTCCAGGCGGTCCTGGCCTCGGCGGTCTATCGCGCCATACTGCGTCCGAGCGACACCGGTTTCGGATACCTGCGTCTGGGCCAGGACGAGTTGCGTCTGGCCTTGCTGACCTTGATCTACTTCGTGCTGAGCTTGATTGCGGTGACGCTGGTCGTGGTGGTCGGCGGCATTGGCGCCGGGATCGCCTATTCGGTCCTGGGTTCGCCGTTGTTTGGCGTGGCGCTGGGCCTCTTCTTCCTGGGGCTGTTGTTCTTCGTCGCCGTGCGGTTGTCGCTTGCGCCGGTCATGACCTTTGCCGAGCAACGCATCCGGGTGTTCGAATCCTGGAACCTGACCAAGGGCCAGTTCTGGAAGCTGGTCGGCGCCTATGTTCTCGCTATCGCCAGCGTCGTGGTGGTCCTGGTGCTGGCCATGGTGATCTTCATGGCCATCGCCGCCATCGCGGCGGGCGGCGACATCGCCTCGGTGTCGAAAATCTTCGCACCGGACCTGAGCTCGGTCGCGGCCTACTTCACGATCCCGATGATCATCTACACGATTTTCGGCGCCTTCCTGAACGCGTTCTACTACGCGGTTCTGGTCGCTCCGGCGGCGGTGGCCTATCGCGAACTGTCCAAGGCCTAGGCCTTCCAAGCGCCGCTCCGGCGAACGGAGCGGCGCGGGGACGCATCAGGCGTTGGCGCTCGGCCGGGCCTTGGCCCGGGCCCGCCAGGCGGTCAGGTTCTCAAACTCCGCCTCGACCGGCAGGCCGATCCACTCGGCGAAATCCACCGTCGAGAGCAGGCAGATGTCAGCCATGGTGTAGGTGTCGCCCACCAGGAAGTCGCGGCTCTCCAGTTCGCGGTTCAGGTACTTCTGGGCGCCCTTGTAGGTCTCGGCGTTGGACTGGCCGAAGTCCTTGAACTGGGTCAGCAGGGCCGCCGTGCGCGGGTGGGCGTGGCGCCAGAAATTGCCGACCGGCATCATGACCGCGAACTCGACCCGGCGGATCCATTGATCGACCAGCGCCTTCTCGACGGGCGTCACGCCGAACAGCGGCGGCTCGGGGTTGGTCTCTTCGAAATAGCGGCAGATGGCGACGGTCTCGGAGATGCAGGTCCCGTCGTCCAACTCCAGCGCCGGAAGTTGGCCCATTGAGTTCTTGGCTCGGAACTCCGGCGACTTGTGCTCGCGCTTCATCATGTCGACATTGGTTTCGGGGAGGTCGATCCCCTTTTCCGCCAGAAACATGCGCACGCGGCGGGGGTTCGGCGCCGGCATCGGCGCGCCGTAGAGGATCATGGTGGGCTTCCCAAATGTGCAAACTATGGAGCCAAGCTATTTCGAACGTCTGTTTGAATGCAAGGCTTCATTGAGCGCCGTTAGATGAAGGTCCGAAAGCCGCGAGCCGAGGCGCGGCCATGGTGGTAGATTTCCGCCATGAGTGAAGGCTTCGCCCTTTTCGACACGGCCATCGGGACTTGCGGTGTCGCGTGGAACGACCGCGGGCTGACCGGCGTGCAACTGCCGCAGTCGGAGGGGGGCGATCCGCGCGTCCGCATGGCGCGGCGTCATCCGCAAGCGCTTGAGGCCGATCCGCCGCCGGCGGTGGCCGGCGCCATCGACGGCATGCAGGCGTTGCTGAAAGGCGAGCCCCGCGGTCTGCTTGAGGTCGAGCTCGACGATCGGGCTCTCTCGCCGCTGAGTGCGCGG
Organism: bacterium; assembly: GCA_030824495.1. Taxonomy (GTDB): domain Bacteria; phylum Pseudomonadota; class Alphaproteobacteria; order Caulobacterales; family Caulobacteraceae; genus Phenylobacterium. Next base: position 83,560 of record JAVBXP010000044.1, on the reverse strand, counting down.
GTTTACGAGATTTCGCGAGCTATCCCGCCAGGCCAGACCCTGACCTATGGCGACATCGCCAAGCAGCTCGGTGATGTCAGCCTCTCGCGCGCGGTCGGCCAGGCGCTGGGCGCCAACCCTTGGCCCATTGTCGTGCCGTGCCACCGCATCTTGGCCGCAGGCGGCCGAAAGGGCGGCTTCTCGGCGCCGGGCGGCGCGGACACCAAGCTGCGGATGCTGGAGATCGAGGGCGCCCTGGCGCCCGAGACCCTGCCGCTGTTCGGCGGGCGGTGAACCATCCCTCCCCTTTATGGGGAGGGACAGACCGCGAAGCGGTCAGGGTGGGGCGGCGCGGCGCGAAGTGCAGCCACGAACTGCAGGAGCGGTCTCCAAAGCGGCAATGATCACGTCCATGACGGCGTCGATGTCTTCCCGAACCGAATAGTTCCAGAATCGAAGTACCCGAAAGCCTTCCCGCTCGATGACGGCATCCCGCACTGCATCGTGCCTTCGATGTTCGTCTTCGCCGTGCTGGCTGCCATCGACCTCGATGACGATGCGCCGATCAAAGCAAACGAAGTCGAGATAATATCCTCTAAACGGCGCCTGCCTCCGGACATGGAAGCCCAAGGCGCGCAGCCGTTTTAGGCGGGCCCACAGCCGAACCTCCTCGTGCGGCATCGAGCGTCTGAGCTGACGAGCGCGTAACGTGGACATGCCGAGCTTCCCCACCCTGGCGGCTTTGCCGCCTGTCCCTCCCCATGAAGGGGAGGGACAGCTTAAGCCCGCTTCAGCTTGGCCCGGCGTGCGCCGGCGCGTTCTTCGTGGCGCTTGAGAATCTCGGCGAGGTAGCGGCCGGTCCAGCTCTTGGGATTGGCGGCCACGTCTTCCGGGGAGCCCTGGGCGACGATCTCGCCGCCGCCATCGCCGCCTTCAGGACCGAAATCGACGATCCAGTCGGCGGTTTTCACCACGTCGAGATTGTGCTCGATGACCACCATGGTGTTGCCTTGGTCGGCCAGCTCATGGAGCACTTCGAGGAGCTTCTTCACGTCCTCGAAGTGCAGACCGGTCGTCGGTTCGTCGAGGATGTAGAGGGTTTTGCCAGTGGCGCGGCGCGAGAGTTCCTTGCTCAGCTTCACGCGCTGGGCCTCGCCGCCGGACAGGGTCGTCGCCGATTGCCCGACTTTGACGTAGCTCAGGCCGACGCGCTTGAGCGTTTCCATCTTGTCGCGAACCGGCGGCACGGCCTTGAAGAACTCGGCGGCCTCCTCGACGGTCATGTCCAGCACATCGGAGATCGACTTGCCCTTGAACAGCACCTCGAGGGTTTCGCGGTTGTAGCGCTTACCGTGGCAGACATCGCAGGTGACGTAGACGTCGGGCAGGAAGTGCATCTCGATCTTGATCAGCCCGTCGCCCTGGCAGGCCTCGCAACGGCCGCCCTTGACGTTGAAGCTGAAACGGCCTGGTCCATAACCGCGGGCCTTGGATTCGGGCAGGCCGGCGAACCAGTCGCGGATCGGCTGGAAGGCGCCGGTATAGGTCGCCGGGTTCGAGCGCGGCGTGCGCCCGATCGGCGACTGGTCGATGTCGATGACCTTGTCGAACAGCTCCAGCCCCTCGATCTTCTCGTGGGGGGCGGGGGCGTCCGAGGCGTTATGCAGCCGGCGGGCGGCGGCCTTGTAGAGGGTCTCGATGGTGAAGGTCGACTTGCCGCCGCCGGAGACGCCGGTGATGCAGGTGAAGGTCCCGGCCGGGATCTCGGCCGTGACGTTCTTCAGATTGTTCCCGGTCGCGCCGACGACGCGCAGCACCTTCTTCTTGGAGATGGGGCGCCGCTCTTCGGGGATCTCGATCTCGCGCGCGCCGGACAGGTACTGGCCGGTGATGCTGTCGGGATTGGCCATCACGTCGGCGGGCGTGCCCTGGGCGATGATCTCGCCGCCGTGGACGCCGGCAGCCGGTCCCATGTCGATCACATAGTCGGCGGTCATGATCGCCTCCTCGTCATGTTCGACGACGAGGACGGAATTGCCGAGATCGCGCAGGCCCTTGAGGCTCTCCAGCAGGCGGGTGTTGTCACGCTGGTGCAAGCCGATCGAGGGCTCGTCCAGCACATAGAGCACGCCGGTCAGGCCTGAGCCGATCTGGCTGGCCAGGCGGATGCGCTGGCTCTCGCCGCCCGACAGGGTGCCGGAGGCGCGGCTCATGTTCAGATAGTCCAGGCCCACATTCACCAGGAACCGCAGGCGATCATTGATCTCCTTCAGGATCCGGCGGGCGATCTCCATCTGCTTGTCGGTCAGGCTGCCGTCCAGGCTTGTGAACCACTCTTCGGCATGGCGGATCGACAGGCGGCTGGCTTCGCCGATGTGCTTGCCCGCGATCTTCACGGCCAGGGCTTCGGGCTTCAGGCGGTAGCCCTCGCAGGCCTCGCAGGGCGTTTCGGACTGGTAGCGGCCCAGTTCCTCACGAACCCAGGATGAGTCGGTTTCGCGCCAGCGGCGCTCGAGGTTCGGCAGCACGCCCTCGAAGGTCTTGTTGACCTCGTACTTCCGGGCGTTGTCGTCATAGACGAACTTAATCTTCTCTGTGCCGGACCCGTACAGCACCACGGTCTTGGCGCCCTCGGGCAGCTTCCACCACGGCATGTCCATGGAGAAGCCGTAGTGGCCCGCCAGAGCCTGCAGGGTCTGGGTGTAGAGCGGGGAGGGACCCTTGGCCCAGGGCGCGATGGCTCCCTTGTGCAGGGTCTTGTCCTTGTCCGGCACGATCATGTCGGCGTCGAAGGCGAGCTTGGCGCCGAGGCCGTCGCACACCGGGCACGCGCCGTAAGGGTTGTTGAACGAGAACAGCCGCGGCTCGATCTCGCTGATCGTGAAACCGGACACCGGGCAGGCGAACTTCTCGGAGAACAGCATCCGGCGCGGCTCGGCCTCGCCCTCGGCCTTGTCGGCCCATTCGGCCACGGCGATGCCGTCCGCCAGCTTCAGCGCCGTTTCCAGGCTGTCGGCATAGCGGCTTTCCAGCCCGTTCTTCGTGACCAGGCGGTCCACGACGATGTCGATGTCGTGCTTGAACTTCTTGTCGAGGGTGGGGGCGTCCTCGATCGGATAGAATTCGCCGTCGATCTTCAGGCGCTGGAAGCCTGACTTCTGCCACTCGGCGATTTCCTTGCGGTACTCGCCCTTGCGGCCGCGCACCACGGGGGCCAGCAGGTAGAGCCGCTCGCCCTCGGGCAGGGCGATGAGCTTGTCGACCATCATCGAGACGGTCTGGCTTTCGATGGGCAGGCCGGTGGCCGGCGAATAGGGAACGCCCACCCGCGCCCACAACAGGCGCATGTAGTCGTGGATTTCGGTGACGGTGCCGACAGTCGAGCGCGGATTGCGACTGGTGGTCTTCTGCTCAATGGAGATGGCGGGCGAGAGACCTTCGATCAGATCGACGTCCGGCTTGCTCATCAGCTCCAGGAACTGACGCGCATAGGCCGAGAGGCTCTCGACATAGCGCCGCTGGCCCTCGGCATAGATGGTGTCGAACGCGAGCGAGCTTTTGCCCGAACCCGAGAGCCCGGTCAGGACCACGAGTTCTCCGCGCGGGATGTCCACGCTGATGTCTTTGAGGTTGTGCTCACGCGCGCCGCGCACGCGGATGAAGTTCAGCTGTTCGGCCATGTTTTTCCGGAAACGCTCTCGACCGCCGATCAGCTCAGCGGGCCTCGTCTAATGTAGTTCCGAGACTCACGGATAACACAGGAACATTGTGTGAACAAACGAGCCGCGGCGGTTTAACGCGCCAAACTAGCGCCGCTTGCGCCAAAACATGTCAGCAGCCTGACACTCTCTATCAGTCGGGATGGCGCCCGCGGGCGCCGCTGAGCAGCAACAGGATGGCGAGGACAGGGCGTGCATTTCCGGCTCCGCGGGAGACGGATCAGCTTCGAGCCTGGGCGGCGCCGACCTGCAAACGTCCTGCGGCGAACGGTGGAAAGAATGCGACGAAGCGTCCTCGCGCCCGTTCAGCCGTCGTGGCGCTCGTAGCGGGGCGGCCGCTTTTCTAGGAAGGCGGCGACGCCCTCGCCAAAGTCGCCGTCCAGGCTGGCGAGGATCTGGTTGCGGTCCTCCATCGCGACAGCCGCCTCCAGGCCCTGGGCGTCGATGGCGTGGTTAAGTGCTTCCTTGGTCAGCCGCAGGCCCAGCGGCGTAGCGTGCAGCATGTCGGCGACGAAGCCTTGGGCCTCGGCCTCTATAGTTTCGGGCGCGACAACGCGGCTGACCAGGCCGAGCTGGTAGGCGCGCTCGGCGTCGATGAAACGTCCGGTCAGCATGTACTCGGCCGCAACCGACGAGCCGACCATGCGTGGCAGGAAGTAGCTGACGCCGATGTCGCAGGCCGACAAGCCGATGCGAATGAATGCGGCGTTCATTCGGGTGCGCGGGGTGGCGATCCGGACGTCGGAGGCCAATGCCAGGGCGAAGCCGCCGCCGCTGGCCGCGCCGTCGACGCAGGCGATGATCGGCTGGGGGCAACGGCGCATGGCGATCACGATCTCGCTGATCTCGCGCTGGGCGGTCAGACCGGCCCCGACCGAGCGGCCGCCTGGCGCCTGGGTGTTGCGTTCCTTCAAGTCCAGCCCGGCGCAGAAGGCGCCGCCCGCGCCCGACAGGACGACGACCCGCGCATCACGCCGCCAATAGAGGCCGACGAAGAAGTCGCGCAATTCCTCGACAAGCTTGCGGTTGAGGGCGTTCAGCCGCCCGGGCCGATTCATGGTGGCCCAGATGACGTCGCCGTCGGCGCGCAGATCGAGATGCTCGTACATGTCAGGCTCCACGGGTTGTCCGCAGAGCCTGCGCCCGCCGCCGCCACGTCAGGCAAGCGGCGGTCTTGGCGGTTATTTCGCCTTCAGTTCCTCAGCCTGCTTCAGCGCCCGCAAAGCGTTGCCGCCCCAGAACTTGGCCAGGTCTTCCTTGCTGAAGCCGGCGGCGATCAGCCGTTCGGTCAGGGCGGGGAAGTAGGTGATGTCCTCAAACCCGGCGATGCCGCCGCCGCCGTCGAAGTCTCCGGAGATGCCGATGTGATCCTTACCGGCCACCTCGGCGGCGTGCAGGATATGGCGCATCAGGTCGTCCATATCGGCGCGTGTGGGCGGGTATTGGACGTCGATCGCCTGCCGAGCCTTACGATAGCCCTCGCGCTTCTCGGGGGCGACGTCGCGCGGCGATCCGTAGGCTTTGGTGAGTTCCACCAGAGCGGCCTTGCGGGCCGGATTGTCCGGGATGTCCTTCATGTAGTTGGAGAAGGCGTTGATCTGGACCACGCCACCCTTGGCCGCCAGCTTGCGCAGCAGATCGTCGGGGATGTTGCGCGGGTGATTGTAGATCGCCCTCACGCCGGAGTGGGAGAGGATGATCGGCGCCGTGGACAGGTCCAGCATCTGATCCAGCACCTGGTCGGAGGCATGGCTGGCGTCGAGCAGGATGCCCAGGCGGTTGGCCTCGGATACAAACTGTTTGCCGCTGGCGCTCAGCCCCCCGTGGATCGGGCCCTTGGGATCGGTGGCCGAGTCCGCCAGGTCGTTGTTGGCGAAGTGGACCGGGCTCATCATCCGCACGCCCATGTCGTAGAAGGTCTGCATCAGGCTGAGGTCGCCGGCCACAGGCTGGCCGTTCTCCATGCTGATATAGACGAACCGCTTGCCGGCCTTGGAGATCGCCTGCGCATCCTCGGCCTTTGTCGCCAGGACGAAGACGTCGCTGTTTTTCGCGACCATCTCGTGGATGACGACGCCGCGCATGATCGCCTGGTCGCGGGCGGCCTCATTGCCGGCCTTGGTGTTGGGGCCTTGCGGCGTGAAGATCGCGAAGAAGCCGCCATCGACCCCGCCATCGACCATGCGCGGATAGTCGACCTGACTGCCGTCCGCGACGTTGTTGCGCTTGCGGATGTCGAAGCCGCCCACCGCTTGGTTGGCCGGGGTGTCGAAGTGGGTGTCGAGCACGATCAGGCTCTCGTGCAGGATTTTTGTCGCAGGTTTCACCTGGGGCGGGGTTTGCGCCGAGACCGGCGCCGCGCTCGCCAACAGGATCGCGAGCGGAAGACCAAACTTGAACACGATACGCCTCTTCCCGAAATGACCCGCGAACCTTCAGCATTCCGGGGAGACGGCGCAAGCCTCAGTTGCGGTCGATCCGCGCCGCGAAGCATCCGCGGCCTGCATTGTGGGCATGGAGGTAGCTGACCTGCGGATCGGAGAGCATTCGTTCGATCACCGGCGTCAGGCCGGCGCCCGGCGCGATCTCCGCCGCAGTCATCATCCCGGCGGAATCGAAGGCGCGCAGCGAGATATGCGCGCGAGCGCTCAGGCATCCGGGGATTTCATCGACCGCGCGGCGGGTCTGCGTCGCGGCCTCGCTGACATAGATGGCGTGACGCGAGCGATAGGGCGTGTCGGCGGCTTGATGCTCATAGTTCAGCAGCAGGAGCGTCTGGCCGACGGGTGCGTCCTCCAGAGTGACGCGGCACGGGAAACCGAGCGGAGACTTTGCGATGTGTCGCAGGACGCCCCGCGCGGCGAGGTCTTGGTCCGGCAACCGAACAACGGGCGAAACTCATCGACCGGCAGGCCGGTGATCATGAAGGACATGGCTGTCTCCGGGTAGCTAGAGGGCGTCGTGGAAGATGGCGCCGAGGGTATGGCGACGACCGCTGCGAAGCTGGCTAACGCCGTGGCGCATGGTGACGCGATAGCTGCCGCGGGCACCCTGGACCGGGCGGTGATGGACGGCGAAGATCAGGGCGTCGCCCTGGCGCAGCGGCGCCACCTCGACGCGTGACTGCATGCGCGGGCGCTGCTCGGTCAAGACGAACTCTCCGCCGGTGAAGTCGGCGCCTGGCTCGGACAACAGCACCGCCACCTGCAATGGGAAGACGTGCTCGCCGTAGAGATCCTGATGCAGGCAGTTGTAGTCGCCGGGGCCGTACTGCAGCAGCAATGGGGTCGGCCGGACCTGGCCGGCGGTGTGACAGCGCTCCAGGAACTCGGCGTGGTCTTCGGGATAGCGCACGCCGATCCCCATCGCGGCGTTCCAGCGGTTGGCAGTCTCGACCAGTCGGGGATAGAGCGCGGCGCGCAGGCCAGCGACGATGGAGGGGAGGGGGTAGGCGAAATAGCGGTACTCGCCGCGTCCGAACCCGTGTCGGCCCATGACCACTCGGCTGCGAAATCCGGCTTCTTGGCCATAGAGGCCAGAGACGGCGGCGCATTCCTCTGGGCTCAGCAGGCGCTGGATCACCGTGCTGCCTTGGCCGTCCAGGGCGCGGGCCACGTTGGGCCAGTCGAGAGACGCGATACGCTCCTCTATGCTGAGCGGCAGGCTGGTCAGGGCGCTCATGCCGCGGCCTCGCGGTCCAGCAGGGCGCGCTTGCGCTCCACGCCCCAACGATAGCCCGACAGCGCGCCGTCGGTGCGGACCACGCGATGGCAGGGGATGGCGACGGCGATGGCGTTGGCCGCGCAGGCCTGGGCCACGGCGCGGACCGCCCGGGGCGAGCCGATCTTCTCGGCGATCTCGGCGTAGCCAGCAGTTTCACCGGCAGGGATTTCACGCAGCGCCTGCCACACCCGTTGCTGGAAGGCGGTGCCGCGCACATCGAGCGGCAGGTCGAGACCCAGGGCGGGCTGCTCGACAAATCCAACCACCTTGGCGACCAGCGCCTCGAACTGCGCATCGCCGCCGACCAGTTCGGCGCGGCTGAACCGATCCTGCAGGTCGCGCGCCAGCGCCTCTGGATCATCGCCCAGCAGGATGGCGCAGACGCCCTTGTCCGTCGCGGCCACCAGGATCGAACCCAGCGAGCATTCGCCGATTGCGAACTTGATCACCGCCGCCTCACCGCCGGCGCGGAAGCGGGTCGGGGTCATGCCCAGCACCTGTGCCGACTGGGCATAGAAGCGGCCGCCCGAATTGAAGCCGGCGTCAAATATCGCCTCGGTCACCGTACCGCTGGTGGTCAGCGCTTCACGAACGCGGCCGGCCCGGTGGGCGCTTGCATAGGCCTTGGGAGTCACTCCCGCGACGGACTTGAACACCCGGTGGAAGTGAAACGGGCTGATCCCGGCCTGGGCGGCGAGCGCTTCCAGGTCGGGCGCCTCTTCGGCCGCTTGAATGGTGCGGCAAGCCTGCGCCACCATGGCCGCCTGGCGCTCGGCCATCGGAGGCTGCTCAGGCTTGCAGCGCTTGCAGGGGCGGAAGCCGGCGGCCTCGGCCTCGCCGGCGGTCAGGTGAAAGGCGACGTTCTCGCGTCGCGCCGGGCGAGCGGCGCAGGAGGGGCGGCAATAGACCCCCGTCGTGCGCACGGAATAGAAGAACTCGCCATCGGCGGCGCGGTCCTTGGCGATGACAGCGGCCCAGCGGGCGCTGTCGGTGTCGATTGCGGTTTGCATGTCGAACGCTCCATCAGTCGTCTTGAGCGATGGGATAGGCCTCCACGACCGGTGGGAAACTCCGCCTCTTGCTTTCAAATCCGCATCGTCGCGGGGAAGTGCAAGGGCGTTGGCGGTGCGGCGTCCGATTTGCGCCAGTCTGCGGCAGGCCCTATATCGTCCTCCTCACTGAAGGAGATCGCGACCATGGAAAGCGCAACGGACAGCCATTCCGTCCTGAACGCCCACCTACCCATGGTCCCACATGTCTTCCTTCATCACGCTCGACGGCCTCTCCTACAAAACGCCTGAGGGCCGCGGTCTCTTCGACAATCTGACGCTCGCCTTCGGGGCGGAGCGCACCGGCCTCGTGGGGCGCAACGGCGTGGGCAAGACCACGCTGCTGCGCTTGATGCTGGGTGAACTCCCGCCGGCCTCTGGAACGGTGAGCACGCGCGGCCGGGTCGGGGTCTTGCGCCAGGCCCTGGCGCCGCCCGAGGGCTCTAGCCTGGCCGATGTGCTGGGCGTGGCCGAACCGCTGGCGCGGCTTGAGCGGATCGCCGCCGGCCGAGGAGACGAAACTGACTTCGCCGAAGCGGACTGGTCGCTGGAGGCTCGGCTTGAGGCCGCGCTGGCGCAGGTCGGCTTGGCGGGCGTCGATCTGGCGCGGCCGGCGGCCTCGCTCAGCGGTGGTCAGGCCACGCGCGCGGCCTTGGCTGGCGTGCTGGTGCAAGAGCCCGACATCGTCCTGCTCGATGAGCCGACCAACAATCTCGACGTCGGCGCCCGCGCCCTGGTGGCCGATTTTCTGGCCGGCTGGAAGGGCGGGGCGGTGGTGGTCAGCCACGACCGCGCGCTGCTGCGCCAGATGGACCGCATCGTCGAACTGAGCGGCCTGGGCGCCAAGATCTATGGCGGCGGCTACGACCTCTACGCCGAGCGAAAGGCCGAGGAGGAGGGCGCGGCGGTTCGCGATCTGGAACAGGCCGAGCGCGCGATGGCTAGGGTCGGCCGCGAGGCGCAGGCCGCCCGCGAAAAGAAAGCCAAGCGCGACGCAGCCGGCCGGCGTTTCGCCGCCAAGGGTTCCGAGCCCAAGATCCTGCTGGGCGCCCAGGCCGAGCGGGCCGAAAACTCGGCTGGGCGCGAGAATATGCTGGCCGCGCGCCTGCGGGATGAGGCGGCCGCCGACCTCGCCGAGGCGCAAAAGCGCGTCGAACGCCTGAGGCTGTTAGACTTTGAACTTCCGTCGTCGAGGCTTCCGGCCGGCAAGTCGGCGCTGGTCTTCGATGAGGTCGGCTTCGCCTATCCGGACGCGGCGCCGCTCTTTTCGGGCTTGTCGTTCAGGCTCACTGGCCCTGAACGGCTCGCGGTCACCGGCGCGAACGGCACGGGCAAGTCCACGCTGATCCGGCTGGCAACGGGTGAACTAGCTCCGACCTCGGGGCGGATTGAACTGGGCGCCCGCTCGGCGCTGCTGGACCAGCAGACCGCGATGCTTCGGCAGGATGAGACCCTGATCGAGGCCTTCCAGCGGCTCAATCCGGGGGCGGGGGCCAACGCCGCCTACGCCGCGCTTGCTCGCTTCCTGTTCCGCAACGTGGCGGCGGAAAAGACCGTCGCCTCGCTCAGCGGCGGCGAGCGGCTGCGCGCGGCCTTGGCCTGCGTGCTGATGGCCGAGCTGCCGCCGCAACTGCTGATCCTGGATGAGCCCACCAACCACCTCGACCTGGACTCCATCGCCGCCATCGAGGCTGCGTTGCGCGGCTATGACGGGGCGATATTGGTCGTCAGCCACGATCCCGATTTCCTCCAGGCGATCGGGGTGGAGCGCGAGATCGAACTGGGGGCGGGATAAGGCGTGGCGGCCGCGGGTGTCGCCCACGGCCGCCGGCGCCTTAGGCGGCCTTTCGCATCAACTTGAACACCCCATTGGCTCGGGCGCAGGGCTGGCCGTCGGCGGTGACGAAGGCCTGGGCGAAGGACAGCGTGCCGCCGTTCTTCACAAAGGCGGTGGTGAACTCCAGCCACTGGCCGATCTGCGCCGACCCCAGAAAGTCCAGGGTCAGGTTGACCGTGACCAGGCTCGCCTCGCCGCCGAGACGGTGAGAGCAGGACAGCCCCATGGCGTTGTCGGCCAAGGCGCTGATCAGCCCGCCGTGGACGAAGCCGCGGCTGTTGGTGTGGGCCGCCTCGGCCACGAGACCCAGGATCACCGCCTCGTCCGTCTTGCGGCTGTAGATCGGCTCCCACGGATCGGTCACCGGGCTTTGGCGGTAGTGCCGCTCAAAGCCCGGCGGGATGGATTGGGTCTCGTGCATCATCCCACGCCTCACGCCGCCGCGGCCAGCTTGGCGAGGCTGGACAGGGTCTTGGCGCAGGCCTGGGCCGCCTCCGCGCCCTTGGTCAGGAAGTGCTCGCGGAAGAAGGTCTGATGGATGTCGTGCTCGTGGAAGTGATGCGGGGTCAGGACCACCGAGAACACCGGCACTTCGGTGGTCAGTTGGACCTGCATCAGGCCGGAGATCACGGTGGAGGCCACGAAGTCATGGCGATAGATGCCGCCGTCGACCACCAGCCCGGCGGCGACGATGGCCGCGTAGCGACCGGTCTTGGCCAGGGTCTGGGCGTGCAGCGGAATTTCGAACGCGCCGGGGGTTTCGAAACGGTCGATGGCGCCCTCGTTGAAGCCGAGGCCGGCGATCTCGCGGATGAAGCCTTGATAGGCGTTGTCGACGATTTCGCTGTGCCAGCCGGACTGGACGAACGCGATGCGCGCCAGACGGAAAGCGCCATTGGCGGTGGGGACTTCGAAGTGGGTGACAGCTTGGGTCATGGTCAGATCCCTGAGTTGGGGCAAAAACCACGACTCAGGGAGACGCAAGCGAAGGCCTGTGGATCTCCACGCGCGAACGCGGGGAGCAGGCCGTCACTGGCGGTTCTCATAACCAGACTCTAACTGTCGGCTCCGGGTTCGCACCGGAATCTGCTGTCCCTGACGGGCCTTTCGGCCAACCAGGCGCCCGCGGGCTTGTGCATGGGCTCTTGCGAGCTTCCGCCATCACCGCCGGTGGGGACTTTCACCCCGCCCTGAGAACGCGGTCGCCGGAACGGCCCGGCGACGTCCACAGGCTAGGCCCAAATGCGGCGCTCAAACAAGTGTTTTAAGTCCCAGAATTTCTGGTTCGACGCTCAGGCGCGCTTGTTCAGCGTGATGGAGGTGGCCGGTGCAGGGGCTGACGCGACGCCCCCTTGGCCATATCCCGTGCCGGTGTTGCGTTGGGCGGCCACCTCGTCGGCGATGGCGCGAACCAGACCCTCGCTGACGGTCTTGGCTGCCTCCAAGGCGCGGCCCTGACGGGCCAGCACAGCGTCGAACGCCTCGGTGGCGCGGATCAGGCGGGTGCGAAGGGCCAGCGGCGCACTGGCGACCATGCCGGGATTGGCGCGGACCCGCGCCGATTCATGGCGGTAGACGTTGGCGAGCTTGGAGGTCTCTTCGATATTCTGGGTGGCGTCGCGGGGGCGTCGCTGTTCGAAGGCCAGCGCGTCCTGGGCGATCAGCTCGGTCAGACGCTCGGTCAGCACGATCAGTTGTTCGACGCGGTCGGACGCGTCCGTGGCGGAGATCGCCATGACTAAGTCTCCTAACTCAAACCTTGAAGCTTCAGCATTTCCTTGCCGACGGTGTCGGCTAGGCCGACGCCGCCGGAGCGCACCATCTGCTTGGCCATGGCGTCGCTCATGAACGACTTGAACGCCGCCTCGCCTTGGCCGCCGTTGAACGGAGCCTCCGCGCCCACGTCCTTGAACATCTCGTTCAGCATCACCGACAGGAACGAAGCCTCGAAGTCCTTGGCAGTCTTGTCGATCTGGCCACGCTTGGCCAGTTCGGCGGCGGTGGGCTGCGCCGCTAGGTCGGCGACGCCCTTGGCGGAGGGCAGGGTGAAGGCGGAGGTCAGATCCATCACATCACCTCGATGTTGGCTTGCAGGGCGCCAGCGGCCTTGATGGTCTGCAGGATGGAAATCATGTCGCGAGGCGTGACCCCCAGGGCGTTGAGGCCCGACACCAGGCTGGACAGCGAGGCGCCGTCCCGCAGGGTGATGAACTGCTTGCCTGTTTCCTCGTCCACCTGGACGTCGGACTGCGGCACGACCGCCGTCTGACCGCGGCTGAACGGAGCCGGCTGGCTGACCGCTGGGCTTTCGCGGACCGTGATGGTCAGGTTGCCCTGGGCGATAGCGACCGTGGAAATGCGCACATTCTCGCCCATGACAATCACGCCAGCGATCTCGTCGATCACCACCTTGGCCGGGCCGTCGGTGTCGACGGTCATGTTCTCGACCTGCGAGAGGAACGAGACCATGTCCATGCGGCCGGGCGGGGTGATGGTGATGATCGTGGGGTTGTCGGCCCGGGCCGCGCCGGGGAAGCGGGTGTTCACGACGTCGGCGATCTTGCGCGCGGTGGTGAAGTCGGGATTGCGCAGAGTCATGCGCATCTGGCCCATATTGGCCAGTTGGAAGCCGATTTCGCGCTCGACGATGGCGCCGCCGGCGATGCGGCCCGCCGTCGGCACGCCCTTGGAAATCGAGGATCCCGAGGCGCCGCCCGCCGAGATCGAGCCGGTCTGCACCGTGCCCTGGCTGACAGCATAGGCCTGGCCATCGGCGCCCATCAGCGGCGTGACCAGCAGCGTGCCGCCTTGCAGGCTCTTGGCGTCGCCCATGGCCGACACCGAGGCGTCGATAGGGGAGCCGGCGGCGGAGAAGGCCGGCAGCTTGGCCGTCACCATGACTGCGGCGACGTTCTTGGTGTTCAGGTTGGCGTCGCGCGTATTGACGCCCAGCCGCTCGAGCATGGCTTCCAAGCTCTGACGGGTGAAGGGTGCGTTGCGAAGGCTGTCGCCGGTGCCGTTCAGGCCGACGACGAGGCCGTAGCCGACCAGCATGTTGTCGCGAACGCCTTCGAATTCCACGATGTCCTTGATCCGCGACTTCGCGAAGCTGGGACCGGCGCACAGCGTTGCGGCGAGGAAGACGGCGCTGAAGAGTCGGATCGATCTACGCATGGGATCCCGGCACACTGCGGACTAATGAGTACGCGCTGCCCTATGCGACGAGCGTGCCAGGTGAAAATATAAGCAATATCAATGGGTGGTATTCGCGGGGCGAGGGGCGCGCCTTGTCTGGCGGCAGAATTTGCCCGGCATTAACCATACCATAAGAAGGCGCTGCGAGAGTTGTTGCGAAGCGTGGTAAAGGGCCTCGCATGAAAGTCAGTGGAACAAGCGGCGTCGGATCGGCGGGCGGGGCTAGCAAGCCTCGCGGCGCGAGCGGCGAAGGCTTTCAAGTCGCCCAGCCAGCAGCCGCGGCCGGACCCGCCCAGACAACGCGGGCAGGCGGCGTCGGGGGCGTGATGAGCGTCGACGCCATTCTCGCCCTGCAGGAAGTGGCCGGCCCGTTGGAGCGCCGGCGGCGCGCCGTGGGGCGGGCGGATAAGATTCTCGACGTTCTCGAAGATTTGAAGGTCGGCCTACTTTCCGGAGAAGCCTCGATCGACGATTTGGATCGCCTGCGTCGGGCGGTTCGCGACGAGCGGCTCGGTACGGATGATGAACAGCTTGAAGGTGTATTGAACGAGATTGAAACCCGTGCTGCGGTAGAGATCGCGAAGCTTGAGAGTGCGAATCGTGCGGCCTGATGGCACGCGAAGAGCGACGTTCGTTGAAACCAGAATTTGTTTTGGTATAAGCGCTCCGCGTGTTGTCGGGGTGTTGTACCCAGGGGGCGTGAGGCGTCTATGAGCACGGCCACTATATTGGCGGAAAAGCCAGACTATCGTCCTTCCGAGGACGAGGAGTTCATGAACGAGCGGCAGCTTGAGTATTTCAAGCAGAAGCTCTTGAATTGGAAAGAGGATATCTTGCGGGAATCCCGTGAGACCCTTGTCCATCTTCAAAGTGAAACCGAGAATCATCCTGATCTGGCCGACCGCGCCACGTCCGAGACTGATCGAGCTCTCGAACTGCGGACGCGGGACCGTCAGCGCAAGCTGATCTCCAAGATCGACGAGGCGATCCGTCGGATTGAAGACAAATCCTACGGCTATTGCGAAGACACCGGTGAACCCATCGGCGTCGCTCGTCTGGAAGCCCGACCGATCGCAACCCTCAGCCTCGAGGCGCAAGAGCGTCACGAGCGCCGGGAACGCGTTCACCGGGACGACTAAGGTTCAGGGGCGGCTCTTCGGAGCCGCCCTTTTTCTTTGCGGTCGAGCGGTCGCTGATCATTCACGCGACTGAAGTCGCGTCGTCGCCGAGCCGTCATCAGTGCAGGTTAGCGAGCCCCCCAAGTGTTCTCGGGGGATTTTCTTATGCGACTCATGACGACCGCGGCTTGGACCGTGCTCGCCCTAGCCTTGGCTCAACCGGCCTTCGCTGAAATCGACGCCGCCGCTTCGGGGGCCTCCGCCGAGGATCTTGAGGCGGTCATCGTCACCGGCACCCGCCGCGCCGACCGCACGGCGTTTGAATCTGCGGCCCCCATCGACGTGATCTCCGAGTCCGTGCTGGAAAGCACGGTCTCCGATGAGCTGATGGAAAAGCTGGTCGCCGCGGTCCCTTCCTTCAATGTCCAGCGCCTCCCGGCCGCCGATGGCCAGGCCTTCGTGCGGCCCGCCACTCTGCGCGGCCTTTCACCCGACCACACCCTGGTCCTGGTCAACGGCAAGCGCCGTCACCGTTCGGCGGTGCTCGGCGGGCGAGGGGCCCAGGGCGTCGACTTGGGCCAGCTGCCTAGCTTCGCGATCAAGCGGATCGAGGTGCTGCGCGACGGCGCTTCGGCCCAGTATGGCTCTGACGCCATCGCCGGCGTCATCAATCTGATCCTGAACGACCAGCCGGGTTTCGCGGCCTTTGGTCAGGCCGCCCAGTATTTCGAGGGCGACGGGACGATGTACGAAGGCGGCTTCCGCGCCGGCTGGGCGCTGGGCGACGGCGGCCACCTGGTCGCCACCCTGACCTACACAGACAGCGAGGCGACATCACGGACCCGTCAACGTCCCGACGCCATCGCCTTCCAGGCCGCCAACCCCAATTTGCAGGTCCGGAACCCGGTCCAGCGGTGGGGGCAGCCTGACCGCGACGCCACCCGCTTTGTCGTCGATGCGGCCGTGCCGTTGAACGACGCCGTCGAACTGTATGGCTTTGCAACCTATTCGGACAGCAGCGGCGTCACCGACTTCAACTGGCGCAACCCGTCGAACGACACCGCCTATCGCAACAGCCCAGCCTTCCCTGGTTGGAACCTCGCCCAGCTCTATCCGGCCGGCTTCTCGCCGAAGTTCGGTCAGGATGAGACTGACTACGCGATCAACGCCGGCCTTCGCGGCGAACTCGGAAACGGCCTCGCCTGGGACTTCAACGCCTCCCTCGGCCAAGACAAGGTCGACTACTTCATCAGCGAGACGATCAACGCCTCGTTCGGTCCCCAATCGCCCACCGCCTTCCGCGCCGGGATACTCACCCAGCGCGAGCAAAACCTGAATCTCGATTTCAACAAGCCGCTGGAATTGGGCTTCCTGGCCGAGACCGCCAACCTGGCCTTCGGCGCCGAGCGCCGGGTCGAAGCCTATAAGATCGAGGCTGGCGACCCGATGTCCTATCAGGTCGGACCCGGCGCGGTCGCCGGCCTGCCGTCGGGCTCCAACGGCTTCCCAGGCTCCAGCAGCGCCCAGGCCGGGTCGTGGGATCAGACCAGTTACGCCGGCTATGTCGACCTGGACCTAGCCTGGACGGAATCCTTCTCGACCAACGTCGCCATTCGCCACGAGGACTTCTCCGAGTTCGGCTCGACCACGGATGGCAAGATCGCCGCGCGCTACGAGATCAGCCCAGACTGGGCGGTTCGCGGCGCGGTCTCCACCGGCTTCCGCGCACCGACACCCGGCCAGCTCAACAGCACCCGGACCTCGCAGGGCCTGGACACCACGACCCTGCAGCTCTTCACCGCCGGACGCCTGTCGCCCAGCAATCCGGTTGCGCAGTTCTTCGGCGCCAAGCCGCTGGAGCCGGAGACCTCGACCAACTACTCGGTCGGGCTTGTCTACCGGAGCGCCGAGCACGGCCTGACCGGCTCGCTTGACTACTACCAGATCGAGGTGGACGACCGCTTCGCCAGCTCGCCGAACTTCACCGTCACCCCGGCGATCAGGGCCGAACTCCTTAAGCTCGGCGTGCCCGGCGCAGACTCCCTGACCTCGGTCAGCTACTTCACCAACTCGTTCAACACCCGGACCAGGGGGCTCGACGCTGTCGGGTCCTGGAAGACGCATCTGGCTGACGGCGATCTGACCCTGACCGCGGCCTATAACTGGAACGACACCAAGGTCACCAGATCCAAGCTGACTGAGGTTTCAAAGCTGGCTCGGATAAATATCGAGGATGGGCTGCCCGAGCACACCGGCAATGTCGCGGCCACCTATGCCTATGGCCGGTTCGAGGGCACAGCCCGGGTCCGCTACTACGGCGACTGGACCGATGCGCAGTCGCAATCCTCGGCCGATTTGATCCAGACCTTCGGGGCTCGGACGTTCGTCGATCTCTCCGCCAGCGCGGCCATCACCGAGCAGGTGAAGGTGACCATCGGTGCGGAGAACATCTTCAACACCTATCCCGACGAGGCGACGTTCCAGGCTTCGCGCGGCCTGATCTACTCGCGCAACGCGGTCTACGACACCGACGGCGGCCTCTACTATGTCCGCCTGAACGCTAAGTTCTGAGGCGGCCATGGCTGGAATCACACGGCGGGGAATGGCGGGGCTGGCGCTGGCGGCGGTTCCGTCCGCTGCAGGCGCTCTCGAAATCGCGGCCCTGAACATCACCGAGAACCCGTTTGGTCCCAGCCCCGAGGCCAAGGTGGCCCTGCGGGAGGCGATCACCCACGTAGAGCACTATCCCCATGCCGAGGAGACGGCGCTGATCGCTCGGATAGCGGCGGCCAATGGCGTTACGCCGGCCCATGTGGTGATCTCGACCGGAGCCCTGGAACTGCTGTCGATGATCTCGGCGTTTTGGGGCCGCGACGGGGTTCAGTTGGCGCCGGCGCTCACCTATGACAGCCACATCAAGTATGCCGCCCGGGTGGGCTCTCAGACCCGCCGGGTGGCGATGGCTCCCGATCAGCAGATCGATCTTGCGGCGATGGCCGCTGGGCTGGGCCAGGACGTGCGGCTGACCTATATCTGCAATCCGAACAACCCCACCGGCCTGTTGATGGAGCGTCGCGCCCTGCGCGACTTCTGCATCCACGCGGCGAAGGTCGCACCCGTGGTTGTCGACGAGGCCTTTATCGACATGGCTCCGGATCCGGCCGCCGAAAGCCTGGTTGATCTGGTCCGTGACGGCCACGACGTCGTGGTGGTGGGCACCTTCTCCAAGTCTTACGCCCTGGCGGCGGTCAGGATTGGCTATGCCATTGCTCAGCCTGATCGCGCGCGGGCCATCCGCGGCCTTCTGGCTCCCTCACGCAACGGACCGGGTTTGGCGGCGGCCGCTGTCAGCTATCGGGACCTTACCTATCTGGCGGCGTCCAACCGAGCGATGGAGCAGGGGCGACAGGCGATCTACCGCGCCTGTGACGCCAATCGCGTTCCCTACCTGAAATCCGCCGGCAGCTATGTCTGGGCCAATTTCGGCGATGTGGCGGTCATCAAGCGGCTGGAGGGGCACGGCGTGCTGTTGCGCCAGTTCACCGGCGGTCCGGCCGGCTGGGCCCGCGCGGCGGTCGCCGAGCCGCGCGCCATGGAGGCGTTTGCGCGAGCCTTGCCAAAAGCCCTGGCCTGAGGCTGGCCCAAGGCGACGGTCGAGGTTACATGAGAAGTCATGTCGACTCTTGTTATCGCCGCCATCCAAGCCAATCCGACCGTGGGCGCCATCGCCCATAACGAGGCCCTGGCGCGTGAGCGCCTAGCTCAAGCCCGCGCGGCCGGCGCCGATATCGCGGTCTTCTCCGAACTCTTCATCAACGGCTATCCGCCCGAAGACCTGGCGCTGAAGCCGGCCTTCTGGGCCGCCGGCAAGGCCGCTGTGGAGCGGCTGGCTCTGGAGACCAAGGATGGTCCGGCCGCCCTGATCGGCGTGATCTGGCCGCCGCAGAACCCGCTTGGCCGCCCCCACAATGCGCTGGCCTTCCTGGCCGAGGGCGAGGTGAAGGGCGTGGCCTTCAAGTGCGACCTGCCCAACTACGGCGTCTTTGACGAGAAGCGGGTGTTCGAGCCGGGCCTCGGCCCGGAGGTCTTTGAGTGGAGGGGCGTCAAGTTCGGCGCGCCGATCTGCGAGGACATCTGGTCCCATCGGGTCTGCCGCGAATTGAAGGAAAAGGGCGCCGAGATCCTGCTGGTCCCCAACGGCTCGCCGTATCGGCGTACAGCCGACGATGAGCGAATGGTGGTGGCCAAGGCCCGCGTCGCCGAGACCGGCCTGCCGATGGTCTATGTGAACGAGGTCGGCGGTCAGGATGAGCTGGTCTTCGACGGCGGGTCCTTCGCGCTCTCGGCCCAAGGCGAGGTCTGCATGCGCCTGCCGATGTTCGAGGAGGCCTTCGCCCTATCGACCTGGGAGAAGGGTGCCAGCGGTTGGTCCTGTGTCGACGCTCCGATCAAGACATGGCCTACCGGGCCCGAAGAAGTCTATCGCGCCATGGTGTTAGGCTTGCGGGACTACGTGAAGAAATCGGGATTTCCAGGTGTTTTGCTTGGACTTTCGGGAGGCGTGGACTCCGCCATCTGCGCTGTCGTCGCCGCGGATGCGCTAGGCGCCGACAAGGTGCGCTGCTTCATGCTTCCGTCCCAGTACACCAGCCGGGAAAGCCTGGAGGACGCCGAGGACTGCGCCCAACGCCTGGGGGTGCGGCTGGACGAGATCTCGATCGCGCCGGCCGTCGCCGCCTTCGCCCAGATGCTGGCGCCGCAGTTCGAGGGCATGGCGCATGACCTGACCGAGGAAAACATCCAGGCCCGCGCGCGCGGCGTTTCGCTGATGGCGCTGTCGAACAAGCTGGGCCTGATGCTGCTCACCACCGGCAACAAGTCGGAAATGGCGGTGGGCTACGCCACGCTCTACGGCGACATGTGCGGCGGCTACAACGTGCTGAAGGACGTCTACAAGACCGACGTCTATTCGGTCTGCGAATGGCGCAACGCCAATGATCCCTATGGCGTCGCCGCCGATCCGATCCCCGAGCGCATCCTGACCAAGGCCCCGTCGGCCGAGCTACGCCCGGACCAGAAGGACCAGGACAGTCTGCCGGAATACGCCGAACTCGACGCCATCCTGCACGGGCTGGTGGAGGAGGAGGCGACCCTCGATGAGATCGTCGCCCGCGGGTATGCGCCTGAGACGGTCGAGCGCATCCAGCGGCTGCTCTACAATTCCGAATACAAGCGCCGCCAGGCCGCTCCGGGCGTGAAGATCGGCGCCCGGGCCTTCGGCCGTGACCGCCGCTATCCCATCGTCAACGGCTTCCGCGATGCGGTGACCCGTAAGTGAGCGTGGCTCCCGTCATCGAGACAGAGCGCCTGATCCTGCGTGGCCACACCAAGGCCGACTTGGACGTCTGCGCGGCCATGTGGGGCGATGAGGAGGTCACGCGCTACATCGGCGGGCGTCCCTTCGCCCGGGACGAGGTCTGGGCGCGCCTACTGCGCTACGTCGGCCACTGGCAGGAGATGGGCTACGGCTTTTGGGCGCTGACCGAGAAGGCCAGCGGGCAGTTTATCGGCGAGCTCGGCTTTGCCGACTTCAAGCGTCAGTTGGAGCCGTCCTTCGGCGACACGCCTGAGATGGGCTGGGTGCTGTCGCCGGCCGGTCACGGCAAAGGCTATGCAAGCGAGGCGGTGGCCGCAGCCCTAGCCTGGGCTGACGCGCAGTTCGATGAACGGCGAACGGTTTGCATGATCGCCCCGGAAAATGGCCCGTCTCTTCGAGTGGCGCAGAAGGCGGGTTTCCGCGAGTTCGCCCGCGCCGACTATCATGGCCAGACGGTGTTGCTCGAACGGTTCAGGAAGTAGTCGGCGCCCCCCGTTGGGACGGGGGCCGGGGAGCGCCGCCGGATCAGAAGCGATAGCTCGCCGTGATCCGGAAACTGTGGAACTTCAGTTCGTCTTCGCTGCGGCGAAGGTCCGTGCCTGACGCATTGACGAGCAGGAACGGGTTGTTGGCTGCGGCTGGTCCCTGGCTACGCACCACGAAATCGTCGTCATCGAGGTTCGTGTAGAGGTATTCGAGCCCGAGCGTGACGTCGGGCGTGAGCTTGCGCTCATAGCCGCCCCCGAACTGGTAGCCCGTCGCGGTGTCGTCGCCGCGTTGAACAAAGGTGTTGGCGGTGTTCGTCGTGGTGAAGCTGTGCTGGACGTCGCCCTGGGCCACGCCGCCGGTGGCGTAGAGCAGGTTGTCCCCGAAGGCGTAGCCGCCCCGAAGCCGAAGGGCCGCCAGGCCTTTCAGCTTGCGTTCAAAGGTGTACTGCGCGGGCGTGGTTGAGAACCCGGCCACGCTGTCTTTCACATTGGTCCGGGAAAGCTCGACCACCGGACCCATCACGAAGCCGCCGAACTGCCAATCGTAACCAAGACGGGCGCCGAACTCGAAGCCTTCGTCATCCTCCTTGCAGCCCGATCCGGGCAGGGAGCTCGTGGCGGCCCCGCCGCAGAAGCCCGGGGAGAAGGCGTTAGCGCCGGCCGCGGTCCTTACCGTGTCGGTGAAGACGCCGTCGAGATTGGTGTCGAAGCCCAGCGTCTCGTCGTCGCTGCTGTCGTTGGAGGTGACGCCAGCGTGGGCGCCCACATAGAGCCCGCTCCAGTCGGCCTCCTGCGCGTGGGCCGCCCCTCCCGCCATCAAGGCGAGGGCGGCGGTGGTGGCAAGCAGCTTTGTCATCGAAAATCCCGTCAGATTGCTGATCCGCGACAAGCCGGAGCCGTCGACTGGTCAAGACAGGTTACGAAGCGGCCAGGATTTCGGATGCAAAGGGCGGCGAGATCGCCTTCAGGTGAGCCGCGCGGCGCCCGGCGCGGCGTCTTCGCCGACCGGTTGGGCGCGGAGCAGGGCGGGCACGATGTCCTCGATCCGACTGACAGAAGTCCAGGTATCCATGAAACTCGCTGGCGTCAGTTGGTGATCGACCGTGTGCTGGAAGAGCTTGAACAGCGGCTCCCAGAAGCCATCTGGGCTGTAGAACACCACAGGTTTGACGTGCAGATCCAGCCGACGCCACGACAGCAGCTCGACCACCTCTTCAAGCGTACCGATGCCGCCCGGCAGGACGACGAAGCCGTCGGACCGTTCGAACATGATCTGCTTTCGCTCGTGCATGGACGAGACGACGATGGTCTCGACCACGTCCAGGCGGCGCTCCTTCTCCTTCAGGAAGTGCGGAATGACGCCCAGCACCTTGCCGCCGGCCTCGTGGGCCGCGATCGCGCACGCCCCCATGAGGCCGACACCGCCGCCGCCATAGATCATGGTCAAGCCGGCGCCCGCCAGCTCGCGGCCCAGGGTGGCGGCGCTCGCCAGCAGGGCCGGATCGGCGGCGTCGGACGATCCGCAGAACACGCAAACGGAATCAAGGCGGTCGGGCTGGCGCCCCATGCGGTTAAGCTCCAGGAGAATCAACTGGCCGCGCGCTTGCGGGCGCGACTGGAAAGCCCGATTAGCTAGAACCTGGGTTAAGGAGTTTCAAGCCAGCCGTGCGTCGCCTTCCGTCTCTCATAGCCGCGCTTCTTGTCGCGCCGACGATGGCCGTCTCGCTGTCGGGCTGCGGGGAGGGGGAGGCTCCAGCCATCGTGCCCGCTAAGGCGCCTCCCGCCGTGCCGGTCGAAGCCGCCTATCTGCCTCCGCCGGCGGTGACCGCCACCCGCGCTGATGGGGCCAAGCTCGTCTTGACCGGAACCGCGCCGGCTGATGCCCGAGTGCGCCTGGCCACCCCGGAAGGCGAAGCCAGTTTCTCGACCGCCAATTCCAAGGGAGCCTGGACCCTGGATCTCCCAGCGACGACCGAGCCTCGGATCTTTGGCTTGTCGGCGACCGCAGGCGCGCGTCAGCTCCAGGCTGAGGGCTATGTCCTGATCACGCCAGCTGGCGAAGCGGTGGTGCTTCGCGCCGGAACCGGGGCTGTGCGCGTCGGCCGAACGGGTAAGAACGGCCTGGACGCCGTTGATTTCGATAGGGAAGGCGGCGCAGTCGTGTCCGGCCGGGCTCCGGCGGGCGCGGCGCTCAGCATTCACATCGACGGACGCCAACTGGCGGAAGGTCGCGCCGACGCCAGCGGGCGTTACGCCGCGCCATTGACCCAACAGCCGCTCGCCGGCGGTATGCATCAGATCGATGTGTTCGGCGACGCCACCGAGAACACGGCCAATATCGACACCACGCCGGCGCCGCCCCTGGCCAACGGTCCTTTCCGAGCCACTAGCGTTCCGGCCGGACTGCGGATCGACTGGATGACGCCTGGCGGCGGCGCGCAGTCGACCATCATCTTGAAATGAGTACGATTTGACCTTCGTCCATCCCGGCCGGCGCCTGTCGACGCCGGACATGATCGCGCCGGCCTCGGTAAAGTTCGACTTCTGGCGCTCGATGGCGGACCTCGGAAGCCTGGTCATGCGTTCGGGCGCTCCAGGCCTGAAATGGAGGATCGGGGCCTCGCTGGCCCTGGTGTTCCTCGGAAAGCTCGCCGGAGTAGCGGCCCCTGTGGCCCTGGGCGATGCGATCAACAAGCTTGCGCCCGGTTCGGGTCAGGCGGTGGTCGTCGGGACGGACTTCCTGATTCTGGCCATCGCCTTTGCCGGCCTGCGGCTGGTCGCGGCCTGCGCGCCCTATCTACGGGACGTGATCTTCACCGTGGTCTCGCAATCGACCATGGCCAAGGCCGCAACCGAGACCTTTGCGCACGCCTTGGCGCTCAGCCTCGACTTCCACCAGAGCAAGCAGACCGGGGCGATGGCGCGGGTCATCGACCGGGGCGCGCGTTCCACCGACTTCCTGATGCGAAGCGTAGTGTTCAACCTTGGCCCGACGGCGATCGAACTGGTCTTGGCCATGATTGTCATGGCGACGCGGCTGGATTGGCGGTTCGCGCTCACCGCCTTCGTCACCATCGTCCTCTACACGGTGCTGACCTTCAAGATCACCGACTGGCGTCTCGCGCACCGCCGCGAGCTGAACGAAGCCGACAGCCGCACCGCTGGCCTCTCGGTCGACGCCTTGCTGAACTACGAGACCGTGAAGACCTTTGGGTCTGAGGATCGGACCGTGGCCCGCTACGAAGGCGCCATGTCCGACTATGTCCAGGCGAGCGTGAAGGCCAACACCTCGCTCTCGATGCTGAACGGCATCCAGTCGGTCGTGCTCAACGTCGGTCTGGCCCTGATGACCGTCATGGCGGGGCACGAGGTGATGGCCGGCCGCATGCAGATCGGCGACGTCACCATGGCGGTCCTGCTGCTGATCGGCATCTATGGGCCGCTCAACATGCTGGGCTTCAACTATCGCGAAATCCGCCAGGCCTTCATCGACATGGAGCAGATGGTCGAACTCAAGGCCCGCAAGCCCGACATCGTCGATGCGCCCGGCGCCCAGGATCTGCCGCCCGCCACCGGCCGTGGCGCCGAGATCGTCTTTGAGGATGTCGAGTTCCGCCACGACGCTCGCTCGGCCGGCCTGATGGACGTCAGCTTCCGCGCCGCGCCGGGTGAGACCGTGGCCCTGGTCGGACCGTCGGGGGCGGGCAAGACCACCGCGATCCGCCTGGCGCTGCGGCTGATCGATCCGCAGAGCGGGCGCATCACCCTGGACGGCGTCGACTTGCGCCAGATCAAGCAGGCGGCGTTGCGGCGGGCCGTCGCTCTCGTGCCGCAGGACGTGGCGCTGTTCAACGACACGATCTTCGCCAACATCGCCTTTGCCCGGCCTGACGCCTCGGCGCAGGACGTGCGGGCGGCCGCGGCCGCCGCCGAACTCGGCCCCTTCATCGACGGCCTGCCGGACGGGATGTCCACCCTGGTGGGCGAGCGCGGCCTGAAGCTGTCGGGCGGCGAACGCCAGCGCGTCGGCATCGCCCGGGCTCTCCTGGCCGATCCTCGGGTGCTGGTGCTGGACGAGGCGACCAGCGCCCTGGACGGTCCCACCGAAGAAGCCATCCAGGCGACCCTGCGCAAGGTGAGGGCGGGGCGGACCACCATGGTCATCGCCCACCGACTGTCGACCATCGTCGACGCCGACCTGATCCTGGTGCTCAGGCGTGGTCGCATCGTCGAGCGCGGCCGCCACGCCGAACTGTTGGAAAAGGGCGGCGAGTACGCGGCCCTCTGGCGTCGCCAGACCCGCGAGGCTTGAAGTCGTGGCAACGGAAACCTCGCGGCGGGGTTAATCCGCGTGGAGCCTGCCCGGCTCCTCTGGGGATCCATCCATGACCGCTGCAAATCCGTGGCTAAGACTGTCGCTCAACGCTCTGCGGCTGGGGACAGAGGCCAACACCGTGGTCGCTCTGCGAATGATGAAGATGGCCGGCGGCGGAGCAGGGGCCGCGACTGAGGCTCAGTTGATGGTCTCGGAAAAGATCCAGGCCGCGATGGAGGTGCAGAGCCAATTGGCGTTCGGCGCCATGACCGGCGCGGCCGCCCACGTCGGCCCTTCCAAGGCGATCGCTCTCTACCGGAGGAAGGTCCGCGCCAACCGCCGACGGCTCCTGAAGCGGGGAGCCTGACCGACCGTCGGCGCGGCGTTCTACTCGGCCGCCTTGGGTAGGTCATCGCCTGTCGCCAGAGGGTCTTGCCGCGTCTTCTGACGCTGTGGGAACCAGCGGGCGCCGGTGCGACCCCACAGCCAGTCGAACCGCCGGGCGGCGACCTTGGGCGCGGCCAACAGCACCGGCGTCAGGATCAGGGTCAGCAGGGTGGCGAAAGACAGCCCCCACACCACGGCGGCCGACAACTGCACCCACCATTCCGACCCGGGCGCCTTGTACTCCACATGGAAGCCATGGAAATTCGGGTGGACCTGGAACATCAGCGGCAGCAGGCCGACGACGGTCACGAGTGTGGTCAGCATGACCGGCCGGAACCGCTGGGTCGCGGCCCGCACCGCGGCCTCGTCGGCCGGGAAGCCAGCCCGCCTTAGCTGGTAGAAGGTGTCGACCAGCACGATGTTGTGCCCGACCACCACTCCGGCCAGGGCGACCACGCCGGTGCCCAGCATGATCACCGAGATGTAGTCGAAGGTGTGGGCCAGGTTCACCACCACGCCGAGCAGGACCCCCACCGTGGACAGCGCCACGGCCGAAAGGGTGACCAGCACGCCGTAGTACGAGTTGAACTGCCAAAGCAGGATCACCGCCATCAGGAACAGCGACACGGCCATGGCGGTCACGAAGAAGGTCGCGGCCTCGCGGCCCTCCTCGTCGGCCCCGGTGAACTTCCAGCGCACGGCGGGGTCGATGTCGGCCTTCTCCAGCCAGGGACGCAGTTCGGCGATCTTCTGGTTGGCGGCGACGCCTTCGATGGTGTTGGCCTGGATGACCACCAGCCGCTGGCCGTCGCGCCGTTGGATCGAGGTCACCTGCTGGGCCGGCACCTGCTTGATGAAGTAGCTGGCGGGCACGGGGCCGAGTTGGGTGGCGATCTTCAAGGAGTCAAAGGCCGCGACATTGCGGTGCTCGGGCGGGAAGCGCACACGGATATCGAGCTCGTCGTCGGCGTCGTCGGGGCGGAAGCGGCCGACCAGGACCCCGCCGGTGACAAACTGAATGGCTTGGCCGACGCTCAGCACGTCGACGCCGTAGCGGCCGGCGGCCTCACGGTCGACGGTGAGGTTCCACTCGATACCGGGCGAGGTGCGGTTGTCCTCCAACTCATAGAGCTGGCGGTCGCTGGCGAACTTGGCCTTCACGATGTCGGCGGCCTTGTTGAGAGCGACTGGGTCCTGGCTGCGGAGCTCGACCTGGACGTCCTTGCCGGTCGGCGGCCCGCCTTGCGGCTCGCGCACCTCGACCTCGATGCCCGGGATATTGGTCACCCGTTTGCGGATCTCGTTGGCGATGTCCTTGCCGATGAGCCCCAGCTCTTGGCGTTGCTCATAGTCGACGAAGTCCAGGCTCAGGCGCCCGACCGTATCGTTCGGCGCCTGGTTGGGGCCGCCGCCAGGGCTGGTGGTGCCGGTGCGGGTGTAGATCGAATTGACGCCCTTGACGCCTTTGAGGCGCTCCTCGACCTGCCGGACGAGGATGTCCTGGCCCTCGGGGGACAGGTTCCCGCGGGCCTTCACATAGACGTTCACATATTCCGGGTCCTGCTGGAGGAAGAACTCGGTGGGTTTCTTCTCCAGGATGAACGCCCAGACCACGAGTACGATGACCGCCAGGGTCGCCAGCAGCGTGCGGCCAGGATGGCGGCCGAGCACGTCGATGGTGCGCGCATACCAGCCCATGAAGCCGGTCATCTCGCGTGGATCGCCGCGTTCCGACTTTTCGATCTGGGCCAGGTGTTCGGCGTCCACGGCCGCCTTGCGTCCGAAGATCGAGCCCAGCGCCGGTGTAAAGATCAAGGCGATGAAGATCGAGGCGCCCAGCACGTAGAACAGGGTCATGGGCAAGAAGCTCATGAACTTGCCGGGGATCGAATTCCAGAAGAGGAACGGCAGGAAGGCGCAGAGCGTCGTCAGTGTGCCGTTCAGCACCGGCCAGAACATCCGCTTGCCGGCGGCGGCGAAGGCCTCCTCCTTGGGCATGCCCTCGGCCATCTTCCGGTCGGCGTATTCGACCACGACGATGCCGCCGTCGACCAGGATGCCGACGGCCAGCACCAGGCCGAACATCACCATCTGGTTCAGCGTCACGCCCATGGCGTTCAGCATCAGAAAGGCCAGCATGAAGCAGGCAGGGATGGCCGCCCCGACCATCAGGCCCTGGCGGATGCCCAGGGTGGCGACGATGATCAGCATGACCAGGATGGTGGCGATCAACAGGCCGCTTTCCAGCACCACCAGGGTGCGGCCGATGAAGTCGCTCTGGTCGAAGATGTAGGAGACCTTGACCGTTTCGGGCCAACGCTTCTGCTCTTCGGTGACGACCTTGCGGACCTCCTTCACCGTATCAAGGATGTTGGCGCCCGACCGTTTCGCGACATCGACCGAGAAGGCCGGCTGGCCGTTGAAGCGGGTGATGTAGGTCGCTTCCTTGAAGGTCCGACGAACGTCGCCGATGTCGCCGACGGTGATCAGTCGGTCGCCGTTCTTCTTGATCGGCAGGGCCAGGATGTCGGCCGGCGAGTTGACCACGCCGGGCACCTTCACCGCGAACTTGCCGGTTCCGGATTCCAGGTTGCCGGCGGGGACCAGCTGATTGTTGCGACCGATCACCTGGGCCAGTTCGCCAGGGCTGACGTTGGCCGCCTCCATACGCACCGGGTCGATGGTGACCTCAAGGACTTCCTCTCGGCCACCGTTCAGATAGACCTCCAGCACGCCGGGCGCGCTTTCCAGACGGTCCTGCAGACTGCGGGCGACTTGGAACAGGGTGCGTTCGGGCGCGGCGCCCGACAGCACGATTCCGATGATCGGCTCGCCCGAGGCGTTGGCTTCCTCGATGATCGGTTCTTCGGCGTCGGGCGGGAATTCGCCACGCGCCAGATCGACCTTGGCGCGCACTTCGGCCAGGGCCTTGTCCTTGTCGAAGTCGGCTTCGAACTCGAGGTTCACGACCGCCATGCCCTGGCGGGCGACGGCGTTCATTTCCTTGATGCCCTCAATCGTCTGGAGCTCGGTCTCCAGCGGGCGCACAAGCAGGCGCTCGGCGTCCTCGGGGCTGACCCCAGGGTAGGGGACGACCACGGCGATGAACGGGAAGTCGATGTTCGGGTCGGATTCCCGCGGCATCGCGAGATAGGCGAATAGTCCGAACAGGCTGGCGATCAAGGTGACGGCCAGCACCACCTTCCGCCGTTTGATCGCGCCGTCGATCAGAGGTCCGATCATAGGCTTGTCTCCTGAAGAGCGGCGGGCGCGCCTAGCGCGCCGCGGCCACTCGAACCTTTTGACCCTCGGCCACGTACGATTGGCCGACGGTGATCACGCGGGTGGGTCCCTTCAGGCCGGTCACCCAGATGCCCTGCGGCGTTTCCTGGATCACATTGACCTTGGCGAAGGCGACCTTGTCGTCGGGCAGCACATACCGCACGCCCTGAACGCCGCTCGCGTCAAGCACCAGCGAGGACAGCGGCACCAGATGGGCAGGCCCGACGCCCGAGGCGATATGGATCGTCGCCGAAAGCCCCGAACGGGTCAGTTGCGGGTTGGGCGCGGTGATCTCCACCCGGTAGGTGCGGGTTTGGGGATCGGCTTCGCGCGCGGCGTAGCGCACTCGGCCGCTCAGCGTTTCGCCCGAGACCAACTGGGCGTTGGCGCTCGCGCCGACCCGGATCTTCGAGGCTTCCGTCTCCGGCAGGTCGCCGACGATCAACAGAGGGTTCAGTTCGATCATCGTGCCGCAGGGCTGGCCGGGCGCCAGATAGGTCCCGATTTCGGCCTCGCGATTGTCGAACACGCCGTCGAACGGCGCGCGGATGTTCATCTGCTCGACGCCCACCTCGGCCTGCCGCACGAGGGCCGAGGCGGAATCCAGGTTGGCTTGGTCCTGCAGCAGCTGGGTCGGCGAGCGGAAGCCCTTGGCGGCGAGGTCAGCCGAGGCCTTGTGCTGGAGCTGCTTGGAGCGAAGGTTAGCGCGGGCTTGGTCCAGCAGGGCTTGGCGTGCATCGATGTTCAGGCGGCAGAGGACAGCACCCTTGCGCACCAGCGAGCCCTCGACGGCCGGTGTCGCGGCCACCACGCCGGCTGACTCGGCGCGGGTGATGACGCTGCGCGCCGCTTCGGTACGGCCACGGATCACGACGTCATATTCCCGCGCCACTTCGGGCGTTAGAACCGCCTGGACGGTCGGCAGCTCAATTTTGCCTGATTGGGTGGTCTTGGCTTCGGCCGAGCCCGACTTGCCGCGGTTGGCCATCGTGCCGATCGCAAAGGCGACGGCGAGCACGCCGACCAGGATGACGACGAAAAGGTACTGTGGTTTGAGCCGCATCCTGCCGTTTCCTCGCGCAGCATTGGGGTCGCGACTGCATTGAATCGCAATCGTACGCCCCGGCCCGCTAATTGGGTTGTAGCGCCTTGTGATGCCAGCGTTCTGCGACTGCAAATGAAATCGCGGACAGGTTGCGCAAAGCGCGGATAATGTGCCCCGGGCGCCGCAGGATTGCAGCACAGCCTTGCTTGGTCTTTAACGCCAAGACGCCGCCAAGAATTGACAGCCTCAGAGGAAGTTTTCCGCCTTGAGATACCTGCACACCATGGTTCGGGTCGCCGACCTTGACGCCTCGCTGGACTTCTATTGCAGCAAGCTTGGGTTGGTCGAAGTGTCCCGCAGCGAGAGTTCAGGGGGTCGATTTACCCTGGTCTTCCTTTGCGCTCCCGGAGACGAAGACGCCGCCCGGCAGAACAAGGCCCCGATGGTCGAGCTGACCTACAACTGGGACCCGGAAGACTATTCGGGCGGCCGCAATTTCGGGCACCTGGCCTATGCCGTGGACGACATCTATGCGGTTTGCCAACGGTTGGCCGATGGCGGCGTGACCATCAATCGGCCCCCGCGTGACGGGCACATGGCCTTCGTCCGCTCGCCGGACGGCATTTCCATCGAACTGCTTCAGGCGGGCGAGCGGAAGGAGCCGGCCGAGCCTTGGGCGTCGATGCCCAATACGGGTGCCTGGTGAGCGGCCGGCTGGAGGGGCGGACCGCCCTGATCACCGGAGCAGCGGGCGGCATTGGCTTGGGCTGCGCCGAGGCTTTCGCCAAGGAAGGTTGCGATCTGGTGCTGCTGGATCTTGATGAGCCGCGGGTCACCGCCGCGGCTCAGGATCTGGCGGAGCGCACCGGACGAAAGGTTCACGCCATCGGTTGCGACCTGGCCGACGCCGAGGCGACGAGCAAGGCGGTCATCCGGGCCGCCGCGCTGCTGGGGCGGATCGAGGTGCTGGTCAGCAATGCCGGGATTCTGGCGCCCGGCGACATTCTGGAAGCTGAGTTGGAAGACTTCGATCGCGTCTTGGCGGTCAATCTTCGCGCGCCCTTTATCGTCGGACAGATCGTCGCTCGGCACATGGTCGACGCCAAGATCAAGGGTTCGATCATCAATATGTCCTCGATCAACGCCGTCCTCGCGATCCCCAACCAGATCGCCTACGTGACCTCGAAAGGCGGCATAAACCAGCTGACCAAGGCCATGGCCTTGGGCCTCGCCCCCTACGGCATCCGTGTGAACGCCATCGGCCCCGGCACAATCGTCACCGACATACTGAAAGGCGTGATGGAGAACGACGAGGCTCGCCATCGCGTCCTGCAACGGACGCCCCTGAAGCGCTTCGGCGAGCCCGAGGAGATCGGCCGCGTGGCCGTCTTCCTGGCCAGCGAGGACGCGTCCTACATGACCGGACAGACGATCTATCCCGACGGTGGCCGCCTGGCGCTCAACTACACCGTGGCGGTGGACTGAAACGACCTAGGCTTCCCTTAGGGCCGCTAACGGCTACATAGGCGCCATGCTGCGACTGACCGAACTGAAACTGCCCCTCGGCCACGAGGCGGCGGCGCTGCCCGCCGCCATTCTCGAGCGCCTGGGCGTGCCTGCCGACGATCTGATCTCGTTCGCCGTGGCGCGCCGCGCCAACGATGCGCGCCGCAAGGCCGCGATCCTGATGGTCTATTCGGTCGATGTCGTCCTGCGCGACGAGGCGCAGATCCTGGCCCGCTTTGCCGGGGACCGCAACGTCCAGCCCACTCCGGACACCGCCTATCGCCCAGTCGCCCAGGCCCCCGCCGAGTTCGGGAGCCGCCCGGTGGTGATCGGGGCTGGCCCATGCGGCTTGTTCGTCGGCTTGATCCTGGCGGAGATGGGCTTTCGGCCGATCATCCTGGATCGCGGCAAGGTCGTGCGCGAACGGACCAAGGACACCTGGGGCCTGTGGCGCAAAGGCGTGCTGAACCCTGAGTCCAACGTCCAGTTCGGCGAAGGTGGGGCAGGGACTTTCTCCGACGGCAAACTCTACAGCCAGGTGAAGGATCCGCGCCATCTGGGCCGCAAGGTGCTGACCGAGTTCGTCCTGGCGGGCGCGCCGCCCGAGATCTTGACCGAGGCCCATCCACACGTCGGCACGTTCCGGCTTGTGACGATGGTCGAAAGCATGCGCGAGAAGATCGAGGCGCTGGGCGGAGAATACCGCTTCGAGAATCGCGTCGAGGACATCGATGTCGCCATTGGTCCTGACGGCGTGCGCAAGGTTCGCGGCGTGGTCCTGCAGGATGGCGGTTATATCGAAGCCGATCACGTGGTGCTCGCCGTCGGCCACAGCGCCCGCGACACTTTCCAGATGCTCTTCGACCGCGGCGTCCATATCGAGGCCAAGCCGTTCTCGATCGGCTTCCGGATCGAGCATCCGCAGTCCTGGATCGACCGTGCCCGCTTCGGCACGAACGCCGGTCATGAGGATCTGGGCGCGGCGGCCTACAGCCTGTCGCATCACTGCTCCAACGGCCGGACGGTCTACAGCTTCTGCATGTGTCCAGGCGGAACCGTAGTCGCTGCGGCCTCGGAACCCGGCCGCGTCGTGACCAACGGCATGAGCCAGTATTCCCGCAATGAGCGCAACGCCAACGCCGGGATCGTGGTCGGCATCACACCGGACAAGGACTATCCCGACCATCCGCTCGCCGGCATCGAGCTGCAGCGCAAATGGGAGGCCCAGGCCTTCAAGGCCGGCGGCAAGACCTACGCCGCGCCAGGCCAGCGGGTCGGCGACTTCCTGGCGGCGCGCGCCTCGACCGCCCTCGGCGCAGTGGCCCCATCCTACCGGCCGGGGGTCACGCCCACGGACCTGGCCTCGTGTCTGCCGGAATACGCCATCACCGCGATCAGGGAGGCGCTGCCGGTCTTCGGGCGGCAGATCCCAGGCTTCAGCGCCGACGACGCGGTGCTGACCGGCGTGGAGACCCGAACCTCCTCGCCCGTCCGCATCACCCGCGACGCGGCGTTCCAAAGCCTGAACACGCGCCAGCTGTTCCCCGCCGGCGAAGGCGCTGGCTATGCCGGCGGCATCCTCTCAGCGGCCATCGACGGCATCAAGGTCGCCGAGGCGGTCGCGCGCAGCATGATGGCGACACGCACCTAGATCGTTGCGTAGTGGATTTTTGGTCGACCGCTACTATAGCTTGATATCGAACCCGGGGGCGGGCGTCGTTTTTTAGTGGCGGGCTGGGCGAGTGCGCGGGTGGTCTAGAAAATGGGGCCCTTGGTTGGGCCAGGCTCTTGTCCTATGCGCCGGCGCCGGGGTTTTGCTCTTCTATGTGAATCGGCTGTTCGCGGAGCTTCCGCTCTATGCGGCCGATGAGGGCGCCTATCTGATCCGCGCGCTCTACGGACGCGAACTGGCGATCGATCCTGACCGCTACAAGACCGTCCAGCCGGTCGCAAATACGCTCTATTTCTGGCTTGTCCGATCGGTGGACGCCCTATCGTTGAACCTCGTCCCGTGGATGAGGCTCATCGGCGCCGCGTCCTATTTCGGCGGCCTGGGCCTTCTTTACCTGATCGCGCTCAAGGAGACCGGCCGCAAGGTCGCGCTCGGCTTCCTGCTGATCGCCGCGGTCTTCCCCTATTACCGATACGCTTTCGCCGCGATGCCGGACGGGGTCTACGCCGGGCTGCTCAGCCTGATCGTCTACGTCCTCTACCGGACGTCCTCCCGTCCGTTGCTCAGCGCCGGACTTGTCGGCGGCTTGGCCGGCGGCCTGGTGCTGATCAAGCCGCACGGCGTTGTCGTGGTCGCCGCCTATGTCGCGCTTTGTCTTGTCGAGGCGCTGCTCCGCCGCACCACATTGGCGCTGCTGCTCGGCCGAGTGGCGCTCTTCGGGCTCGCCTTCATGGTGATCGGAACCGGCATCGAGCTCATCGACGGCCAGTCCTTGGGACAGGCGGTCACCTTCTTCTCCGGTGCGGCCTATTCGGAACACCTCGGTCGCGAGCCGGCCACGAATGCGGTCGGCATGGCGGCGCTTTCGGCCACGGCCATGCTGTCCTTGACGACGGTGCTGGTCGCCGTCCCGGTGATCGCGGCGGCCGTCGTGATCCGCCAGCGCGGGCTGCTTCGCGCCGACGCAGGCGACCTGACCTTCCTGTTCGCGGCGCTCTGCCTGGCTGGAACCCTGGCCATGGTCGCAATCTTCTCGTTCAAGATGGCGGCGATAGAGACCGAGACCAAGCGGCTCTGGGGACGCTATTTCGAGTTCTTCGTGCCGATGCTCTGGCTGTTGGCCGCCCGTCCGCTGAGCACGTGGGAGATGTCCGCCCCCTATAGGACCCGCGTGCTCGCCGCTGGCGCCATACTGGTCGGCCTAGCGGGCCTGCTCGGGGTCCTGGCGCTCGGCGTGCAGCTGAATCCGTGGGACGGCGCCGCGGTTACGGCCTTCGCATCGCCGGACGTGATGCCGTTCCTGTTCGGCTATTCTGGCGGCTCACGCCTACTGGCGACCCTTGCGACGCTTGGCGTTGCGCTTGCGACCCTGATGGGCGTTCCGCTTCGGCGCGCGTGGCCCGCCTATTTCGTGGCGCTCGGCCTGTTGTCGACAAAGGCCGACGACTCCTGGGGCGGCGAGATCGCGACGCAGCGCCAGGCGATCGAGCACGAACTGCATGTCGCCAGCGCGCTCACCAGCCACACCATCCCGACGGTGGTGATCATCGATAACGGCAATCAGGGCCACGTCGCCTTCCTACGCCTCCAAGGCAAGGTGATCGTTCGGAACGCGCCGCGCGGGCCGCTCCGCGAGCGCCCGCTCCGGGACGCCCAGAGCGCGATCGTATTTGGGGACCGAACGCCGGGGCCGAAGTGGCGCAAGGTCTTCAGCGGCCAGGAGATCTCGGCCTATATCCGGGAGCCCGACCAATGAGCCGGTCGATCCTTGCGGGCCTGCTGGCGGCGCTGGCCCTGACCGCCTGCGACAAGCCCAACTATCCCGAGCCGGAGCGAGACTGGGCCTCCCTGGTGAAGTGGGATGCGGCGAGCCAGACCCTGATGCTTGGCGAGCAACCGGCTCGCGTTGTGAAAAGCTGGGATTTTAGTCAGGCGCCAGTAGGGCTCGATTTGCTCAATGCGACGGCGAAGTTCGTCCCCGGCCAAGGACTATTGGTATCTGGGGCGGCTTCCGATCCGGGGCTGCGTCTTCCGACCGAGGGCCTAGGGGGATCCGAGGCGAGCTTGCTGGTCGTGCGGTTGACGCGGGTGAAGGCGACGGCGAACTGGGATGGGACGGTCTACTACGCCACCGAACAGCATCCCGAATCGGCGCGTTTCATGAGCCGTCCCGCGGGCGCTGTCGTCCCGCCGACCGGCGTTCCCGTTGTGCTGGTGTACGACATGGAAGCTCTGCGCGCCGGCGGCGATGATTGGATGAAGTCGATGATCAAGCACATCCGCCTCGATCTGGATGATGGTGCAGGGGGAGAGGTGCTCATCCACCAAGTCGCTCTGGTCTGGGAGCCGTTCTGATGGCCAGCGTTGCTTCAGCGTCGTTGAGCGCCAGTCTGGCCCCGCAACACGACTTCGGCGCCCCATTGCAGACCGCGCTGCGGGATGCCGGCGTCTGGCTGGTCATCCCCTGCTACAAGGTTCGCGATCACATCCTGCAGGTCATTTCGCACGCGCCGTCCTGGATCGAAGGCATCGTCTGCGTCGATGACGCCTGTCCGCAAGGCTCGGCCGATTTCCTGGAGGCCCAAGACCTTGACGGCCGGGTGGTGGTCGTCCGGCTGCCGGAGAACCGCGGGGTCGGCGGCGCGGTCATGGCCGGTTACGCCGAGGCCGAACGACGTGGCGGCCGGATCCTGGTCAAGGTGGACGGCGACGACCAGATGGACCTCGGCTACTTGCCGCACCTTGTCGCCCCGATCCTGCTTGGCGAGGCGGACTACACCAAGGGCAACCGGTTCACCTCCCTCAGCCATCTGACGACCATGCCGGGCGTGCGAGCGTTGGGGAACGCAGTCCTGTCCTTCGCCGCCAAGGTCTCAACCGGCTATTGGAACGTCTTTGATCCTACCAATGGCTTCACCGCCATCGAGGCGAGCGTGGCCAAGCAGGTGATCAAGCGAGACGTCTCGCGGCGGTTCTTCTTCGAGACCGATCTGCTCTACCACCTCGGCACGCTGCGCGCGGTGGTCCGCGACGTCCCGATGCCCGCCCGGTATGGGGACGAGGTGTCCAATCTGCGGATCGGCGCCGTGGTGGGACCGTTCTTCTTCCGGCACCTGCGCAATTTCGTCCGCCGGGTCTTTGGCCAGTATTTCGTCCGCGACTTCAACGTCGCCACGCTAGAGACCCTGGCCGGGGCGATGCTGCTGGCGTTCGGTTCGCTCTATGGCCTGAACTGGCTGGCTGTGCGTGATCCTGGTCAGGTGGCGTCGGCGGGCGTGGTCATGACCGCGGCTCTGCCCGTGATCGTGGGCGTGCAGTTGCTGCTGCAGGCGATCAATTTCGACGTCATGAACGTGCCGTCGCGTCCCATCCATCCCTATCTGCGCACGCTTGAGCGCATAGCCGACGAGTAGACTGATGCATTGGAAGGACGCGTTGCTGTGCTCCGTCTTCGCTGTCGCCCTGCCGGTCGGCCAGGTGATGTTCAAGTGGGCGTCGATGTACGACACCCGGCTTGAGGGACCCTTCATCCTGCGGGTCCTGCAGAACTGGCCTTTGATGGGAGCCTTCGCCTGGTACGGCGTGACGGCCGTGTTCTGGTTCTACGTCCTCACCCGCGTGCCGCTCTCCAGCGCCTACATGTTCTCGCTGGTCGGCTCGGCGCTGGTGCCGCTGGCGGCGTGGCTGATCTTCAAGGAGGCGTTCTCCTGGCAGATGGCGATTGGCTACGGGTTGATGCTCGCCGGGCTGGTCGTCGTGGTGAGCCAGAGCCCCGCCTAGACTGGCCTCACGTACCGCCGCGCGAAGGCCGAGACGATCAGGCCAAAGACCAGCATGGCCGCCAGGTTCTTGATGAACGGCAGGGGCGAGAAGTGCCAGCCGCCGCCCACCGCCGAGAGCGGGACGACCACGTACGTCATGACGAAATAGGTCGCCACGCCGAACGCCAGGCCGGCGGCCACCCAGCGCCGCCGCATCCAGGGCAGTTTCAAACTCGCCAGCACGAAGATCGCCGCGATGATCAGCGACATCGCCCCTTGCAGAAGCGCGCCCAACACGACGGTTCCCGTTCCGCCGTCAAACGCGCCTTTGCCTATCGCGCCGCTGGCGATGAACTGCAGGATGAAGGCCATGCTCTTGCCGCTGATCAGCATGGCCGCGCCGATATCCACCGTGCCGGCGACCAGGCCGCCCAGCACGATCGCGGCCAAGACCGAATTTCGTGACGTCATGCGAGGTCCCCCCTCGGCCGACCGCGTGCGCGGGATGACCCGAGGCTAGGCTAAGAACCGCGTTTGCTCAACGCCGCGGCGGATAGGCGTGCGAGACACCGTTCGGGTCCTCGACTTCTCCGCCCTGCGCCAGGTAGTTCGGCCCGATCGGGACCTTGCCGTGGCCATCGGGGATGTCGAGCACATAGGTCGGCTGGCACAGGCCCGAGAACCGGCCGCGCATCTCGCGCATCACCGCCCGGCCTTCTTCCACGCTGGTGCGCAGGTGGCCGGTGCCGGGCGCCAGGTCGCCTTGGTGCAGGTAGTAGGGCTTGATCCGCGTCTCGACGAAGGCCCGCATCAGGGCGCCGAGTACGGCCGGATCGTCGTTCACGCCCTTCAGCAAGACGGTCTGGCTGATCATCGGCAGGCCAGCGTCGACGAACCTGGCGCAGGCCGCGCGGACCTCGGCGGTCATCTCGCGCGGGTGATTGGCGTGCAGGGCGACATAGACCGCCTTGCCGGGGCACTTCAGCGCCTCGACCAGTTCCTCGGTGATCGCCTGGGGATCTACAGCCGGGACGCGGGTGTGGAAGCGGACTACCTTCACGTGGTCGATCCTGGCGAGCCGCTGCGTCAACTCCGCCAGGCGCCGCGGCGACAGCACCAGGGGGTCGCCGCCTGTGACGATCACCTCCCAGATCTCAGGGTGCTCGGCCACATAGGCCAGCGCTGCGTCCAGCGCCTTGGGCGTCAGCGGCTTGAGGCCGTCGGGTCCGACCATCTCGCGCCGGAAGCAGAACCGGCAATAGACCGCGCAGGTATGGGTGATCTTCAGCAGCACGCGGTCGCCGTAGCGATGGACGATGCCTTCCACCGGGCTGTGGGTGAAGTCGCCGATCGGGTCGGCGCTCTCCAGGTCGTCCATTTCCAACTCGGCCTCGGCGGGCAGGAACTGGCGGGCGATGGGATCGGCGGGATCGGCCGGATCAATCAGCTCGGCCAGGCCCGGCGTGATGGCCACCGCGTATTGCGCCGCCACGCGTTCGAGCGCCGGCAGCCGCTCAGGCGCGATCAGGCCGGCGTGGGCTAGCGCTTGCGGGCTGCGCAGGGTGGGGGCGGCGGTCATGGCGCGCATATGGCCCATGCGGGGGCTTCTCGCAAATTCGCCGCGTTGGGCGGCGCAGCGGCCTATAGCCCCGGCGTCGGCGCGAGCGGCGTCCAGAGCACCTGTTCGATGCGGGCCGCGCCGGTGGCCAGCATCACCAGGCGGTCGAAGCCGAGAGCCGATCCGCAGGCGTGCGGCATGTGGGGCAGGGCGGCCAGGAAGTCCTCGTCGATCGGATAGCGTTCGCCATAGACGCGGGCCTTCTCGTCCATCTCGGCCTCGAACCGCCGCCGTTGCTCCACGGGGTCGGTGAGCTCGCCGAAGGCGTTGGCGAGTTCGACGCCGCAGGCATAGAGCTCGAAACGCTCGGCCACCCGTGGATCGGCCGCCTTG
The DNA here is from genome assembly GCA_030824495.1 of bacterium. Classification (GTDB taxonomy): domain Bacteria; phylum Pseudomonadota; class Alphaproteobacteria; order Caulobacterales; family Caulobacteraceae; genus Phenylobacterium. The sequence goes on along the minus strand of JAVBXP010000044.1, from coordinate 45,156 downwards.
GGCCGCGCCAAGGCCGCTTCGCTGATCGGGTACTCGCAGAGAATGGTCGGTCGGCCCATGCCAAGCTTAGGTTCGATCCGCTCGACCAATACCTTGCTGTAGATGTCGGCCCAGTTGTCGTCGTCCGACACTCGAACGCCGGCGCTCTTGGCGGCCGCCGCCAGCCCCTCGCGATCAGTGGACCCGTCCGCCGACACGCTGGCCAACAGGTCGATGCCCGCGAACTGATCGAAGGCTTGGGCCAGGGTCACCCGCTCCGGTTCCAGGAACGGATCGGCCTCATGGCCGCGGAAGGACAGTAGCTTGGCGCCGGCGCTCTCGGCCGCCACGGCCATCAGGCTCGCGCAGTCGGCCATCAGCGTCTCATAGGGGGCGCCGGCCCGATACCACTCCAGCAGGGTGAACTCCGGGTGGTGCAAGGGACCGCGCTCGCGATTGCGCCATACCCTGGCGAAATCGAAGATCTGGGTCTCGCCCGCCGCCAGCAGCTTCTTGGCCGCAAACTCCGGCGAGGTGTGCAGGTAGAGCGGGGTGCGCTCGCCGCCCATGCCGACTGCTTCGGTGGCGAAGGCGTGCAGGTGAGCCTCGTTGCCGGGCGAGACCTGCAGCGCCGCACACTCGACCTCCAGGAAGCCCTGCGCCTCGAACCAGTCGCGGAAGGCGCGCTTGATCGCATTGCGCGCCAGCAGGAAGCCGCGCCGCTCGGCGTGGAGGTCGGCGCGCCACCAGGAGGACGAAACAGGGCTTTGCAAGGCGGTTTCCCTCTGCGACGAAAACGAACATGTCTGGCGAACTGGCCGCCAATCGTATAGGTGCGCGACAAACCGCCGGCGTGCGGAATCGCGCGGGGCCGCTTTTCGGCTCCCCAATAGGTTCGAGGACTAACCACTTGACGAAGGTAGCTGCCAGCTCGCTCCGGAAAGGCGCCGTCGTAGACATGGACGGCAAGCTCTATGTCGTCCTGACGGCGGAGAACATCCACCCCGGCAAGGGCACGCCGGTGACCCAGCTCAACATGCGCCGCATCTCCGACGGCGTGAAGGTTTCCGAACGCTGGCGCACGACCGAGCAGGTCGAACGCGCCTTCGTCGACGACCGCAACTACAACTTCCTCTACCAGGACGGTGAAGGCTTCCACTTCATGCAGCCCGAAACCTACGACCAGGTCGTGGTGTCGGAAGACGTTGTCGGCGACAACGCGTCCTGGCTGCAGGACGGCATGACCGTCCAGCTCTCCACCCACGAAGGCGTTCCGATCGCCATGGAACTGCCGCGTCTGGTGACTTTCGAGATCGCCGAGACCGAACCGGCGGTGAAGAACCAGACCGCTTCGTCTTCCTACAAGCCCGCTATCCTGACGAATGGCGCGCGCATCCTGGTGCCGCCGTACATCGCGGCCGGCACCCGCGTGGTCATCCTCACTGAGGACGGCTCCTATCAGGAACGCGCCAAGGACTAAGGTCACGCACACACCCCATCCGTTCGTTATGGCCGGCCGCTTGAGCCGGCCATCCATAGACTGAGCGGATGGGGGTTTCGCGGTGAAGCTTGTGTGTATGGATTACCGGGACAAGCCCGGTGATGACGAGTTGGGTGGCATGTCAGGCGAACCGCTTGGCGCCCGCGACGCAGACCACGACGGCGAGCGTCACCGCCGCCATCGACCAGCCGACCGGCTCGTGCAGCAGGCTCGCCGCCAGGGCCAGGCCGAAGAACGGCTGCAGAAGCTGTAGTTGTCCGACCGCCGCCACGCCGCCCTCGGCCAGGCCGCGGTACCAGAAGATGAACCCGATCAGCATGCTGAACAGCGAGATGTAGGCCAGGCCCAGCCAGGCCGGCGCGCTCACGCCTGTCAGCGTCGCCGGGCGCGCGACCCAGCCGATCAGCAGCATGACGGGCAGGGCGATCACCAGCGCCCAGCAGATCACCTGCCAGCCGCCCAGCCGGCGCGAGAGTTGGCCGCCTTCCGCATAGCCCAGGCCGCAGACGATCACGGCGGCGATCATCAGGCTGTCCCCGACCGGCGAGGCGTCCGCCCCCCGCGTCAAGGCGAAGCCGGCCACCAGGGCCGCGCCAAAACCGGCGAACAGCCAGAAAGACGGCCTTGGCCGCTCGCCGCCCCGCACCACCGCGAAGATGGCGGTCGCCAGCGGCAGCAGGCCGATGAAGACGATCGAGTGCGCCGAGGTGATGTGCTGCAACGCGAACGCGGTCAGCAGCGGAAACCCCAACACCACGCCGGCGGCGATGATGGCTAGGGAGCCAAGGTCGCTTGCGTCCGGGCGCTTGGCCCGCAGGGCGAGCAGCAGCGCCATCGCCATCAGGGCCGCGATCGAGGCCCTGGCGGCGGTGAGGAACACCGGGTCGAAATCAGCCACCGCCACCCGCGTCGCCGGCAGCGATCCGCTGAAGATGAGGACCCCGAGAAATCCGTTGATCCAGCCGCTGGTCCTGACGTCCATCGCACGCTCCTTGTCGTGCGACGGGTATCGCGGCGGTGGGTTGGCCAATCCAGGCACAGTGCAGTACAATTACGCCAAACTGTATTGATCCGAAGGCCGGTACGGATGGCGCTCGAACTTTCCCTAGTTGAACGGACCATGTCCGAGGTCCGCCAGCGGATCGCCCGCCGCGCCCTGGCGCCGGGCGCAAAGGCGCCGTCGATCCGCGCCTTCGCCGCGGCGATGGGGGTGTCCAAATCCACGGTGGTCGAGGCCTATGACCGCCTGGCCGCCGAGGGGGTGATCCAGCCCCGGCGCGGCTCCGGGTTCTACGTGGCCGGTCACACGCCGCCCTTGGCGCTTTCGGAGTTGGAGCCGCGCCGCGATCGCTCCATCGACCCCTTGTGGGTGTCGCGCCAGTCCCTGGAGGCTGGTCCCGAGGCCCTCAAGCCAGGCTGCGGCTGGCTGCCGGTTTCATGGATGCCGGAGGAGGGGATACGCCGTGGTCTGCGGACCCTGGCCAGGGCCGACGCCCAGAACCTCACCGACTACGGTCCGCCGCTGGGCTCGCCGGCCCTGCGCCAGCTCCTGGCTCGGAGGATGGCTGAACACAGCGTCGAGGCGTCGCCCAGTCAGATCATGCTGACCGAGTCGGGCACCCAGGCCATCGACCTCGTCTGCCGCTTCCTGCTGGAGCCGGGCGACACCGTGCTGGTCGATGATCCCTGCTACTTCAACTTCCACGCCATGCTGCGGGCGCACCGGGTAAAGGTCGTTGGCGTGCCCTATACGCAGGCCGGGCCCGATATCGAGGCCTTTGCCGAGGTCCTGGCTGAGCACTCGCCGCGCCTCTACATCACTAATTCCGGGCCGCATAACCCGACTGGCGCCTCGCTGTCGCCGGTGGCCGCCCATCGCATCCTGAAGCTCGCCGAACGCCACGACCTGCTGATCGTCGAGGACGACATCTATGCTGACTTCGAGCACGAGCCGGCGCCGCGCCTGGCGGCGTTCGACGGGCTGGACCGGGTCATCAGCATCGGCAGCTTTTCCAAGACCCTCTCGGCCGCCGCCCGCTGTGGCTACATCGCTGCGCGGCCGGCCTGGATCGAGGGCCTGATCGACCTGAAGGTGGCGACCTCGTTCGGCGGCGGGCATCTGGCGGCCGAGCTGGTGTTGGCGATCCTCAAGGATGGCGGTCATCGCCGCTATCTCGACAGCCTGCGCGAGCGCCTGGCCCGGGCGCGGGGCGAGACCTCCGCCCGGCTCGTGGCGCTTGGGCTGACGCCGTGGACCCAGCCCACGGCCGGCATGTTCCTGTGGTGCGCGCTGCCAGGCGGCCTGGATTCGGGGGAGGTGGCTCAGCGCGCTTTGGGGCAAGGCGTGGTGCTGGCCCCCGGAAACGCTTTCAGCCTGTCGCAATCGGCCGGAAGCTATCTGCGGTTCAATGCGGCCCAGTCGGTAGATCCGCGTGTCTATGAGGTCCTTGCCTCGGCGATGGACGGCGCGGCCGCTCGCCGCCCGGCGGCCTAGGCCCTGGCCGTGTCTCGAGATCTTGGCCCGCCATGGCTGGGGAAGGCGCAGCGCGCCGCCCTCACGCTTAAGGCGACCACCCGTGGAGCCTCCCGGGGCGGGCAGTCGGTCTATGTCGTCATGCTGCACGATAGCCGCCGCGCCGAGCCCTGGGGCCTCTATGTCGGCCAAACCTCGCGCGACCCGGACCTACGCTTCGACCAGCACAAGACCGGCTACAAGGCCAGCGGCGCGGCTCGGCGCTTCGGCGTGCGGCTATTGCCGGACCTCGTGGCGCACCTCAATCCGATGCGCCGCTGGGAGGCGCTGGACCTGGAAGCTGCGCTGGCGGAGGCGTTCCGCGCGGCGGGCGTGCCCTGGGTAGAAGGCGGCCACTGAGCCCGGGCTTCAGTTCACCCGGCGAGCGCTGATGATCTTCACCGGCTTGGCCAGCATTTCGCCCTTCATAACCCCGACGCCGGCGGTCTGGGATGTAGGTTCGGCCAGAATCTTGCGCGCCGTGTCCATGCCCTCGACGACCTTACCGAAGGCCGCGAAGCCCAGATTGTCGCCAGGCTGTTTCGGATCGGCGTCCATGTAGGTCATGTCGCCCAGGACGATGAAGAAGTCCGAGGTGGCCGTGCCGGGATTGGTCCGCCCCATCGAGATCACCCCATCGGTATGCGAAAGGCCGGTCTTGGTGGTCGGTTCGTGGGCGATGGGCTTCAGGACACGGGCCGGATCGTTCTGCACACCGCCCTGGATCAGGCCAAACTCCGGCGCATTGGGCACCTTCGACGCCCGATAAAAGGTCGCCCCGTCAAATCGCTTGCCGTCGACATAGCGCAGGAAGTTGCCGGCGGTGATCGGCGCCTTGTCTGGATAGAGCTCCAGGACGATCGGCCCATCGCCGGTCTCCAGCTTGACCCGCACTGGCGCGGCGGGCGCCTGGGCCAAGGTCGGGGAGGCGGCGGTCGCGGCCGCGGCGACGAGGAAGGTGCGGCGTTTGATGGATCGAGGCTCGGACATGAGGCGAGCTTACCGCCGCGAGCCATGCTTGCAATCGGCCAAGACGAAGCGCCGCTCCCCAGCGGGGCGGGCGTCTCTACCAGTTGGAATGGAAATCCAAGGTGGCTCCCCGAGCAGGACTCGAACCTGCGACAAGTCGGTTAACAGCCGACTGCTCTACCAACTGAGCTATCGAGGATCACGTTGGAGGCGGCGATATACCCAGCCTTGGTCGGGTGTGCAATCAGCCACGATCAAAGTCGCTCCCGGACGGGGGAAGTATCTCTACGGCTGAAGTGGAAATCCAAGGTGGCTCCCCGAGCAGGACTCGAACCTGCGACAAGTCGGTTAACAGCCGACTGCTCTACCAGCTGAGCTATCGGGGATCACGTTGGAGGCGGCGATATACCCAGCGTTCGTCGGGCGCGCAAGCGCAGAAGTGCGGCGATCGAAAAGCGCCCACAGGGAGCGAAAAGGAACCCTGTCGGCGCCGTCGTTCAGAGTGTTTTGCGGCGGGGTGTCTTCCCTGAGGGTGGCCCGGGCGCTCTGATCGCTTGGTTAGTCGGGGGTTAACGGGCTTGGCGCTGAATGGGCGGGCCGCGACGCCTTAGCCCCTCGACGGGCGGCGCGTGGCTCGATACCAGCAGGGAAACAGAGGTTTTGGGCGGAATGCGCATCCATTTCACGGGAATAGCTGGGGCGGGCATGAGCGCCGTCGCCCTGATGCTGCGCGACGCAGGCCACGAAATCTCCGGTTCCGACGAAGACGTATTCCCGCCGATGTCGACCTATGTCGAAGGGTTGGGCTTTCCTTTCCACCGGCGATTCGACGCGGCGAATCTCCCCGCCGACCTCGACATCCTGATCCTCGGAACCAGCGCCAAGCTGGGGGCGGAATCCAATCCCGAGGTCATCGAGGCCAGGGCGCGGGGCGCGCGGGTCACCACCTTCGCCGAAATGCTCGGCGAGGTGACCAGCGGTCGCCTGACCACCGTGGTCGCCGGATCGTTCGGCAAGTCGACCTGCACCGCCCTGATGGCCCACATCCTGCTGCAGGCGGGGGCTGATCCAGGCTGGATGGTCGGGGCGATCTCGCCGTCGTTGCCGGCGACCGGCCAATGGGGCGGCGGCGACGTGGTGCTGGAGGGCGATGAGTACATCGTTTCGGCCACCGACCGCCGCTCCAAGTTCGCGCTCTATCACCCCGACCACCTGCTGCTGACCTCGCTGGTCCACGACCACGTCAACGTCTTCCCGACCTTCGCCGAGTACGAGGCGCCGTTCCTCGATCTGCTGCGCGCCTTGCCGGCGCAGGGCGTGGCGGTGATGCGTGATCACCCAGCCATCCGCGCCGTGGCGCATGAAACCAAGGCCCGCGTGGTCTGGTACGACACAGCGCCCTGCGATGGCTGGTTTAGCCGCGATGTCGTCTATGGCGAAACCACGCGCTTCGACCTGATCGGGCTGGGCGGCCGCAAGATCGCCCTCACCACCCAGCTTCTGGGCGCGCACAATGTCGAGAACATCGTCGGCGTCGCCGCCTTCCTGCTGGAGCGCGAACTGGTGAGCGAGGCGGCGCTGGTCGCGGGCCTGGCCAGTTTCGCAGGAATTCGCCGCCGGCTTGATCGCCTGACAACCACCTCGGCGGTCCCGGTCATCGAGGGCTTCGGCAGCTCGTACGAAAAGGCCCACTCGGCCATTAGTGCGATGCGGCTGCACTATCCCAGCCGCCCGTTGGTCGTGGTCTTCGAGCCCCATACCTTCAGCTGGCGCAGCCGCGACGCGCTCTCCTGGTACGACACCGTGTTCGAAGGCGCCTCTCGGGTGCTGATCTGCCCGCCACCGGTGCACGGAGCGGACAGTCACCATCAATCGAGCCACGAGGAGATTGTGGCCCGGACCCGCGCCGCCGGTGTTGCGGTCGAGGCGGTGGCCAGCCGCGAGCAGGCGACCGCCGCCCTTTCGAACCTGAAGGGCGACGAAGTGGTGCTTTTGCTGTCGTCCGGCCCGTTGCTGGGCCTGCCCGACAGCCTTCCACCGGTTTTCGACCGTCTGTACGGCCAGCCCGCCTACGCCTGAGACGGCGCGAACAATCTGCACCAGGCCGCGCGATCTGGGGTTGCGCACGTCGCCCGCGCTCATCCTAATTCGCAACGAGAGAGTAGGGGGGCGTATGACGACGCGGCGAAATTTCGGACTGATGCTGGCGGGCGGCGCACTCGCGGGGTGCACCGCGACCGGAACCACGGCGACGTTCTCCGATCCGCTGCAACCGCGCGGGCGGCTGCGGCTGGCGCCCGTTCACGTCTCGGAAGATCGAGTGATCCGGGTGGTCGCCGGGCTGCGGCCCTATCGCCCTGGCGGTTTTGTGGTCCGGGCCGAGCGCTTCGGCGACAAGACCTTGGTGCACAACTACGGTCACGGCGGCGGCGGGATCACCATGTCCTGGGGGACTTCGCATCTCGCTGTGGACGAGGGATTCGTGGGACCCGAGCGGGACTACGCCGTCCTCGGCTGCGGGGCGGTCGGCCTGGCCACCGCCCGCTTGATCCAGCGTCGCGGCGGCCGAGTAACCATCTACGCCAAGGCCTTGCCGCCCGAGACGACGTCAAACATCGCCGGCGGCCAGTGGTGGCCGGCGTCGGTCTTCAGCGCCAAGGATGCGACGCCGCAGTTCATCACGCAGTTCGAAAAGGCGGCGAAGCTCTCCTACCTGCATTTCCAGCAACTCTCCGCGCCGGAATATGGCGTGCGGTGGACCCGGAACTATTCCCTCGACGAAGACGATCTGGGCGGGAGTTTCCTGTTCAACCGGCTCGCCGCCCTGGCGCCGGAGCGTCGGACCGTGCCAGCCGGTGAACATCCCTTCGGCAGGTCGATCCTGCAGTACTGGGACAGCATGATGGTGGAGCCGCCGATCTACCTTCAGGCCATGATGGAGGATGTCTTCGCCGCGGGCGGGCGCATCGTGGTGCGTGACTTCAAGAGCCAGTCCGAGCTCCAGGCGTTGAAGGAACCGGTGGTCTTCAACTGCACCGGCCTCGGCGCGGGAGAACTCTTCGGCGACAAGGAGATGATCCCGGCGCGCGGCCAACTCGTCGTCCTGCTGCCGCAGCCGGAGGTGACCTACAATCTGGTCTCGAACTGGAGCTACATGTTCCCGCGCCGCGACGGGATCATCCTGGGCGGGACATTCGAGCGCGGAAACTGGTCGACCGACGAGGACCCGGCCACGACGGCCAAGATCCTCGCCAATCACAAGGCGATGTTCGCCAAGCTGAAGACCTAGGCGTCCTTGAACAGGGCGCGGCGCGGTCCGAGGTAGCCGAACAGGAAAGCCGCGACCTTGCGCATCTGGATCTCTTCGGCGCCCTCGGTGATCCGATAGCGGCGGTGGTGGCGATAGATGTGCTCGAACGGCTTGTGCCGTGAATAGCCGATGCCGCCATGCACCTGCATGGCCCGGTCGGCGGCTTCGCAGACCAGGCGGTTAGCCCAGTAATTGCACATCGATACCTTGTCCGAGAGCTGCTTCTCGACCTCCTTGTGGGGCATGTTGTCCATGTCCCAGGCGGTCTTGCGGATCAGCAGCCGCAGCATCTCGCACTGGGTCGCCAGCTCGACCAGCGGCCACTGGATCGCCTGGTTCTCGGCCAGCGCCTTGCCGAACGGCTTGCGGTGGCGTGCGTATTTCACGCTCTCTTCGATGCAGAACACCGCCGCGCCCAGCGACGAAGCCGCCTGGCGGATACGGTTCTGGTGGACGAACGACTGGCCAAGCCCCAGGCCGCGGTCAATCTGGCCCCAGTAGCTGTCCTCCGGCACCCACACGTCGGTGAAGCTGACCCGCGGGTGGTCGGTCGGCATGTTGAACGTCCAGAGGTATTCCTCGACCTTCACGCCGGGCGCGTCGGCCGGCACGATGAAGCAGGTGATGCCGGTGGCGTCGCCGTCCTTGCCGGAAGTCCGAGCAAAGACCATCACGTGCGTGGCCACGTGCATGCCGGTCGTCCACATCTTCTCGCCGCGGATCAGCCACCCGGGCTGACCGTCCTTTTCCTGAGGGACCGCCGTGGTTTCCATGAAGGTGGCGTCAGAGCCATGGTTGGGCTCGGTCAGGCCAAAGCCGGTCCGCATCTGCCCGGCCAGCAGCTTGTCGCCGTCGCGGGCGTACTGGGCGTTTGTGGCGAACTCCTTGAACATCAGGATGAAGGGGTTGTTGCCGACGATCGAGTGTTCGTTCTGCAGGTCGTTGTGCAGGCCTAGACCCTTGGCGGCCAGGTGCTCGCGGATCACCGCCATGGCCAGGTTGGAACCGTCCTTGCCGCCCATCTCCTTGGGCCAGGCGAAGCGCAGGTGACCGGCCTCGTCGGCCAGCTTGCGGGCCTTGGCCAGCAGCTCTTCCCATTCCTTCTTGGGCAGGCCGCCGGCGTCCCAGTCGGTGCGCTCATATTCACGCCGATGGTCGAAGTAGCGGATGTTGTCGTCCTCAAGCTCCAACGGCTTGATCTTTGCCTCGATGAAAGCGTCCAGCTCGGCCAGATAGGCCTCGATTTCGGGCGGCATGCTGAAGTCCACGGCGGTCTCCTCCTGGGGCTTGGCGCCGGCTCGAAGTCCCGACGCTCGAGTTGCTTGAAACCACTCTAACCCAGGTTTCAGCTTCCGCCGGGTCAGGGTGGGCGCAGGTCATTTCGGCGTTTACACACGATCAAATGACCTCCCCAATCGGCAGGTCGGATCAGTGGGAAGGCGCCGCAACGTCATGCAGGGCGAGGTTTTCGAGGCACTGAAAGGGCTGGCCCCGACGCTGGGCGGGGAGGGCGCGCAGATCGCTGATCTCCAGCGCCTGTCGGGCGGCGCCAGCATGGAGACGTGGGCCTTCGCCGTGGTCGGCGGGCGGGGCCGAGAGGAGTTGATCCTGCGCCGCCGCTCCGCCCCCTTCGACCCGGAGGCCGCGCGTTCGGTGTCCCTGGAGGTCGAGGCCGCCCTGATCACCGCGGCGTCGGCCGTCGGCGCGCCGGTCGCGCCGCTGGTGCATCTGGCGCGCCCGCAGGACGGCCTGGGCGAGGCGCACATTACCCGGCGGATCTCCGGCGAGACCCTCGGCCGCAAGATCGTCTCGGACCCGCGTTTCGAAGCTGTACGGCCCGGCCTGGCGCGTCAGTGCGGCGCGATCCTGGCCCAGATCCATTCGGCCACGCCGCCTGCCGGTCTGAAGAGCGTCGATGCGCTTGAGGAACTGGCCCGCTACGAAGAGGTCTATCGCAATTCCGGCGCCGAGCGCCCGATCCTGGAACTGGCCTTCCAGCACCTCAAGAAGCACGCGCCGCCGCCGCGACCGGCGGTCTTGCTGCATGGGGACTTCCGGAACGGCAATCTGATGGTGGACCCTGAGCAGGGAGTCGCCGCCGTTCTCGACTGGGAGCTCTCGCATCTGGGTGACCCGGCCGAGGATCTGGGCTGGATCTGCGTGAATTCCTGGCGGTTCGGCCGCAGCGACCGTCCGGTCGGCGGCTTTGGCGAATATCGCGACCTGCTGGACGGCTATGTCGCGGCCGGTGGGGAAGAGATCCCGCTGTCACGGGTACTCTACTGGCAAGCCCTCGGCTCGCTGAAGTGGGGCGTGATGTGCCTGATGATGTACGCCAGCTACGCCAACGGAACCGAAGTCTCGGTCGAGAGGCCGATGATCGGCCGCCGGGTGTCGGAAACCGAGATCGACCTCGTCACCCTGCTGGAGAATGGACTGTGATCGACCATCCCCGCGCCGAGGAGCTGTTGGACGCCGTCGCCGGCTGGATCGACGGCGTTCGCTCCGAGCTCAATCCACGCGATGCATTCCTGGCCAGGGTCGCCGCCAATGCGCTGAGCGTCGTGCGGCGCGAACTGGTGCAGGGGGCGGCGGCCGAAGCGGCGGCGACGCAGCGTCTCTCAGCGCTGCTGGGCCGAGACGGCTCCGTCGCCGAACTGAACGCAGACCTTTGCACGCGCCTGCGGGAAGGGGCGATGGATCGCGACACGCCCGGCCTGCTGGCGGCCCTGAAGGCCAACATCGTCGAGCAAATCGCCATCGATCAGCCGAACTACGCGCCGGAGCCAGGCCGCCCGGCGTAGGAACCCGGTTCTGCGGCGCGGAAATTGCGATATGACCGCGCCATGAGCGAGAAATTGCATACCCCGCCGGCCATGAGCTACGGCGACTATCTGGGCCTGGACACCCTGCTGTCCGCCCAGCGGCCACGTTCGGATGAGCACGACGAACTGCTGTTCATCATCATCCACCAGGCTTCCGAGTTGTGGCTCAAGCTGTCCATCCACGAGCTTTCGGCCGCCCGTCAGCACATCCGCGATGACGACCTTGGCCCGGCCTTCAAGATGATCGCCCGTGTCAGCCGTATCCAGGGGCAGCTGATCCAGTCCTGGGACGTGCTGGGGACCATGACGCCCAGCGACTATCACGCGCTGCGCCCGCACTTGGGTCAAAGCTCCGGCTTCCAGTCATTCCAGTACCGGATGCTGGAGTTCCTGATGGGGGCCAAGGACGCCTCGATGCTGCGGGTCCACGAGACGACTGAGGTGTACGGCGTGCTCGAAGCGGCCCTGGCCGAGCCGAGTCTCTATGACGAGTGCGTTCGGCTGTTGTCGCGACGGGGCTTCGATATCCCGGCCCAGCTGCTGGAGCGCGATCTGCGCCTGCCGCACGAGGCGGACGCCGCCGTCGAGGCCGCCTGGGTTAGTGTCTACCGCGACCCGGAACGCTACTGGGATCTCTACGAGCTGGCGGAGAAGCTGGTCGATCTGGAGTTCCGCTTCCAGCAATGGCGCTTCGCGCACTTGAAAACCGTCGAGCGGATCATCGGGTTCAAACAGGGCACCGGCGGCAGCGCCGGCGCGGCCTATCTGGCCAAGGCGTTGGAAGGCTCGTTCTTCCCCGAGCTCTTCCGGGTCCGCACCTCGCTCTAGTGCGGGGCGGAGGGGTCTAGCAACCTGGCGAGCGCGTCGCCCAGCGAACTCGACAGCAGCGGCTTCTCGATGATGCCGACCCCGGCCTGCTCGGCGCGTAGGCGCACTTGGCGGGTCGGTTGCGTGGTCATCAGCAGCGCCGGCAGGCAGACCGCTCGGTGGCGGAGGGTCTCGACCAACTCCAGGCCATCCATGCCCGGAAGTTGGTAGTCGACCACCAGGCAGCCGTTATCCGGGAGGTCCTGGCGGGCGGCCAGGCTCTCGGCGTCGGCATAGGTCTCGACTGCGTAGCCCTCGATCTCGAGTGCGAACTTCAGCGACGTGCGGATGGCCGGATCGTCGTCGACGACCAGCAGCGGGGCGGGCGCAGGCGTTTCGATCATGGCTGAGATCGGCGAGACCCGGGCCGGCGGCCCAGGTCCCACGCTTCCTTTCGATTAGGCGGCGGCTTTCCAGGTCGGTTCCAGCACCGCATGCGGCGGGCAGGGGGCGACCGGGGTTTGCGGCAGACCGATCAGTTCGTTGGCGTAGCCGTGGTTGACGTCGCGGTGGTGGGCCTCGTCGGCGCGAACGACCAGGACAACATCGCGCAGGGTCGCGGTGTCCGGCAGACCCCAGTAGGTCTTGGCGATCTGCGGGGCCGGCACATTCTCAGAACGGCCCTCGTCGATCTCCGCCAGATAGTGCGTGTAGCTGATCACTGCCTCTTCCTCGAAGTAGCCGACCACCCGGTGAGCGGTCTTGGGAGAGACGAGATAAAGGCCGAAGAAGAACAGGTAGAAGACCCACTGCACCGCCACCACGACGAAGCGTTCGAAGGCGGTGGGCTTGCAGACCTCGATGAAGGTCATCAGGTGCATGCGCTCGTTCTCGGCCTCGTCCATCAGGGTCTTGATCCAACCCTTGTCGTCGCACATCCGGCGCAGGCACTTCAGGTGGTTGAGGGTTGCGCCGACCATGCCCGGCACGGCCGCGACGGTCTCGAGGACCACAGCACGGTGGCCGTAGCGCTTGGCGAAGAAGGTGTCGGCGCAGAAACGCAGCAGCTTCACGAACCCATAGGCGATCTGGTCGGAGGCTCCGACAGGCTGGTGATGAGAGGTGGCTTCGACGGCGGGGGCGGTCATGTCCGGCTCCTGGTGGCGCTGCGGCGGCCGATCTGGCGCCGAGTTCATGGCTATCGATAAGTTCCGCCAGGCTTGGACAACATCCGTGTCTTCCGCTTAAGGGGAATCCCGTAACTCCTCTTGACGATCGGTCGGGCTATCACCTCTCAAGCGAACCAAAGGAGCCGCAGGCTGCAGAACAAGGCGTCCAACCTCTGGACCGGGGTCGCCGTGGCGATTCTGGCGACAGCGGCCGGCGTCTTCGCGCACCTGATCCTGCAGCCGGTGGTGGGCGAGCGAGTCGCCTTCCTGGTCTTCGTCCCGGCGGTGGTCATGGCCTCGGCCTATGGCGGTCTCGCGCCTGGCGCCTTGGCTTCCCTGTTCGGCCTCGGCTGCGGATTGGCCCTGGCGACGCGGGTGGAGACGCTCGGCCGCGCCGACATCGCCAGTGCGGTGGTCTTCGCAGGCGTGGCCGCGGCGATCGTCACCGGTGGCGAATGGTTTCAGCGATCCCGGCGCGAGGCCGCCGCGATCAACCGCGATCTCATCGCCCGTGAAGCCCATCTGAGTTCGATCCTCGACACCGTTCCCGACGCCATGATCGTCATCGACGAACTGGGCGTCATCCAGTCCTTCAGCAGCGCCGCCGAGCGCCTGTTCGGCTGGACCTCGGCCGAGGCGGTCGGGCGCAATGTCCGTTTGCTGATGCCTGCGCCCCACAAGGAGGCGCACGACGGCTATCTGCAACGCTACTACCGGACCCATGAGCGCCGGATCATCGGCATGGGCCGTGTGGTGGTGGGCGAGCGCAAGGACGGCTCGACTTTCCCCATGGAATTGGCGGTCGGCGAAATGCGGACCGAGGGCGGCCGGTTCTTCACCGGTTTCGTCCGCGACCTAACCGAGCGCCAGCGGACTGAGGCGCGGCTGCAGGAGTTGCAGTCCGAGCTGGTCCATATCTCCAGGCTGACGGCGTTGGGGGAAATGGCTTCGACCCTGGCCCACGAGTTGAACCAGCCGCTCTCGGCCATCGCCAATTATCTGCGTGGTTCTGTCCGGTTGCTAGGGGCCGAGGATATCCCGCGCGAGCGCCTGACCGAGGCCCTGGAAAAGGCCAGCGAACAGACCTTGCGCGCCGGCGAAATCATCCGCCGACTTCGCGACTTCGTCTCGCGGGGCGAGACAGAGCGCCGGCTTGAAAGCCTGCCCAAGCTGATCGAGGAGGCGGGCGCCTTGGCCCTGGTCGGCGCCAAGGAACATGGGGTGCGGGTGCAGTTCGATCTCGACTCGGCCGTGAACCTCGTCCTGGCCGATCGGGTGCAGATCCAGCAGGTCGTGCTGAACCTGATCCGCAACGCCATCGACGCGATGGAGGCCTCGACGCGTCGCGAGCTTCACGTCGCCGCCCGCCCGGTCGAGGACGGATTTGTCCAGATCACCGTCGCGGACACTGGACCCGGGGTCAGCCCGGAAGTGGCCGACCAACTGTTCCAGCCCTTCATAACCACCAAGCGTCATGGCATGGGGGTGGGCCTTTCGATCTCGCGCACGATCGTCGAGGCCCATGGCGGTCGGATTTGGGCCGAGCCGAATCCTGGCGGGGGCGCCAGCTTCCACTTCACCTTGCGCGGCGTAGCAGACGAGGAACTTGATGGCTGAACTGGTGCATGTGATCGACGACGATCCCGCCGTTCGCGACTCCCTGTCCTTCCTGCTGGAGACGGCCAGCCTAGAGACGCGTGTCTATGACTCGGCGATCGCCTTCCTGGAGGCCTTGCCGGAGGTCACCAGCGGCTGCGTCGTCACCGACGTCCGAATGCCTGAAATGACTGGGATCGAGCTGGTCAGGCGGTTGAAGACGCAAGGATTCACCCTGCCGATCATCATGATCACCGGCCACGCCGATGTGCCGCTGGCCGTGGAGGCGATGAAGGCCGGCGTCGCCGATTTCATCGAAAAGCCGTTCAACGACGACATCCTGCTTGCGGCCATCGCTACGGCGTTGCGGAGCGGCGAGGAGGGTCGGCGCGGCGCGGCCGAGGTGGCCGAGATAACGGGTCGGCTCACGTCGCTGTCTGGACGTGAACGTGAGGTGCTGGACGGGCTCGTGGCCGGTCACGCTAACAAGGTGATCGCCTTCGATCTCGGCATCAGCCCGCGCACGGTGGAAATCTACCGCGCAAACGTCATGACCAAGATGAAGGCGGCCAGCCTGTCGGAATTGGTGCGCATGGCGATGTTGGCCGAGCGCGCCTGACCGCTCATTTGCGAGCGGAAGCCTTGTCCAGGGCGCACCAGATGCCGGCCCCGCCGAGGATGAGGGCGAAGGTGGAAAACGAGACGACAACCAGCGCCAGGTAAAGGGTTTCAAAAGTCATGTCTGAGCTCCTTTGAGTGAGCTCACCGTGGCGCTTGGCCGCCGTTTCGAAAATTCGGGACACCTCCTTAAGTAGTCTTACGGATCGCCCGCGCGACATCTTTTCGGCCTGATCGGCTGAGGGCTAACGACTCCGAAAGCTCAACCGTGAATCTATGATCGGCCTGCACCGATAGGAGTGACGCCGATGAAGTCTGTCTGGCGCAGCTGGGCGGCCCGTGTGCCCACCACGCCGGTCGCGACCGACGGCGATTTTGTCGCCTCGCAATTGAGTTGGATGCGGATCATCGCCTTCCGTCGGCGCGATCGGCTGGCCATTGTTCCAATGAGCGTCTTGGCGGCGATTGGGGCCTGGGTTTGGTTGGGCCCGAGTTTTGCGGCGGCGTGGTTGGCGGCCAACATGCTGATGATTGGAAGCAGTTGGGCGCTGTGTGATCTGGCGGGGCGTCAGCCGGCGCCGGCTCGACGCTGGGAATTGATCGTCGCGCTGGCGACGGCGTTGCAGACCGCAGCGTACTGTAGTTTGCCCTTCGCCTTGATCGTTGGCGGCTCGCACACGGCCTTGGCCGGCGGTCTCGTCATGATGGGCGCCATCTCGCTCAGCGCGGCCGACGAGTTCGTGATTTCGCGGCGGATCGGATCGGCTTCGTTGATCGTCAGCTTCCTAACCGTAATGTCCAGCCTCACCTGGCTGGGCGGCGTAACTGAGTGGGTCGAGATCCTGCTCGTTCTACTCGCCGTCTGGGGCTTCTTCACCTACGTCCTGCAGGCCGCCTTCAAGCGCCGGAATATCGAGCGCCAAATGGCCCTGGCGCTGCAGGCCGCGATCGAAAAGGAGACCGAGGCGGCGGACGCCAACGCCGCCAAGAGCACCTTCCTGGCGACGATCAGCCACGAGATCAGAACGCCGCTGAACGGCGTCCTAGGCATGGCCCAGGCAATGTCCGCCGATCATCTTTCGGACGCCCAGCGCGGGCGTCTGGCGGTCATCCGGCGCTCAGGCGAGGCCCTGACCGAAATCCTCAACGATGTGCTCGACCTCTCCAAGATCGAGGCGGGCCGGCTTGAGATCGAGACCGTAGAGTTCGAGCTGCGCGAAGTGTTGCACGCTTCGATCGCCGCCTTCGCACCGGCCGCCACGGCCAAGGGGCTGGATCTGCGTCTGGAGATGGGGGAAGGCGCGCCCGGCGTCTACCGCGGTGATCCGCTCCGGCTGCGGCAAGTGCTCTACAACCTGATTTCCAACGCCGTGAAGTTCACGCCGCGGGGTGAGGTCCGGGTGGCGGTCGCCAGGGTCGGAGGCGTGATTCAGGTCGCCATAAGCGATACCGGGCCCGGGATTCCGGAAGCCCACCGCGCCCGGTTGTTCCGCAAGTTTGAACAGCTGGACAGCACAACGACCCGTCGCCACGGCGGCACTGGCCTAGGGCTGGCGATCTGCCGCGAGCTCTGCGAGCTCATGGGTGGCGCGATCTCGGTCGAGAGCACCGCCGCGGACGGCTCGACCTTCACCGTCAGCCTGCCATTGCAGCGAGTGGGCGACCACCTCGAGGCCTCGGTCATCGATGAGCCGGCGCAACCGGCGTCAATGACGTTGCGCATCCTGGCGGCCGAAGACAACGAAGTGAACCGAACCGTGCTGACCGCGCTGCTCGCGCAGATCGGCGTGACCCCTACCATCGTGGAGGACGGGGCTCAGGCTGTCGCCGCTTGGGAAAGCGCGGCGTGGGACATGATCCTCATGGACGTGCAGATGCCGGTGATGGACGGCGTTTCAGCCGTGAGGGAGATCCGCGCCCGCGAACGGGCCAGCGGCCGTCCGCGCACTCCGGTGATCGCCCTGACGGCCAACGCCATGGTCCATCAGGTCACCGACCTGCGCGCGGCAGGAATGGACGATCACGTCAGCAAGCCGATCAAGGTCGCACGGCTGTTCGAGGCTATCGCTCTGGCGGCGCGCGGCCTTGATCACGCTGAAGACGAGGACGTTCGCTCGGCCGGATGATGTGGGCTGCGAGCCCGTAGGTTGTCGACATCGAGACTGACCGTCTGGCGCGTCGAGCCCCGCGTTCTCGAGACGTCGCCCGCGCTGATTGAAGTGGGCGAGCGAGCGCAACCTTAAAGTGGCAGATATTTAGTTCAAATAAAAACTGATTCTAAGTATCTTCTGGAAATTGGCTTAATCCAAAGTAAATATCTATAATAGTTGCCATCTTACAATTGCTTACAATTGTTATCGCTTCCCTTGATGTAGCAATTTGAACGTTACACGCCATGCGAAATCCTGGACGTGTCCCACATCAGGTGCGCGACCAATACTCCAATATTTCATTTGAGATGTGTGTTTCCGAGGGGCGCTAGTTACTTCGGCCACCGGTCAAACGGGGAGTGTTCAAGCGCGCAGGGGTTGCATTGATGGCTCTATCGCCGCGAGTTCCTGCGTACGTTTCTGTTTCAAATCTTGTTGGTGGTGTAGATGGCCGCGGCCTCTCCGCCATTCTGCTGGCGTCGGCGGCCGGCGCGGCCTTGGCCGTGGCCTCGCCTAGCCCGGTGAGCGCCGCGTGTTCCCCGGCGGCGCCTTACAGCAACGCTGCGATCGTTTGCACTGGCGCCACGACGCTGAACGTCAGCGCTGGAACTGTCTCCAGCATCACCCAGGCTGGCAGCGCCGATGTGCTCAATATCAATGGGGGCGCCTTCACCAACACCAATGCTGCGACGACGGTCGTCAACCAGGGCGCAGGCGCCGATCGCGCCTTCATCAACGGCGTGAACATCGTCGGCGTCGTCGAGCAGGGCGCCAGCAACGACGAGATCACGGTCGGCGCCAATATCACCAAGATAGACCAAGGGACGGGTGCGAATATCGCCACCATCAACAGCGGTTCCATCCGCCAGCTTGTCCAAGGCACGGGGGGGGATGTCGTCACCGTCAACAACGGCCTGCTAGAGCAGATCGTGCAGGCCGGCGGCGACGACGTCTATTTGCAGTCGGGCGGTGACGTGCGCACGCTGGATCAAGGTTCGGGCGCGGATTCAGCGACCGTGCATGCCGGATCGATCATCGACGCCCTGCTGCAAGACTCAGGAACCGACACCGCGACGATCGACGGCGGCCGGGTCACGACGATCAATCAGGGAAGCTTTGGCGATGTCCTGGCCCTGTCTGGCGGGATCATCGGCGCTGTTGAACAAGGTACTGGCAACGACAGCGCGACCGTCGGCGGCATTGCTGCGGTCACCGGCCTTTTGTCGCAAGGCGACGGCCTGGACGCCATCCTGTTGACGGCCGGCACGCTGGGCACGTTGGACCAGGGCGGCGACTACGACACAGCGATCATCTCCGGCGGCCATATCGTTGGCGCGTTTAGGGATGGCGACGACGTCACCTTCAGCGGTGGGCGCATTGGCGAGGTGATGCTCGTCAAGGCCGACAACATTTTCAGAATGTCCGGCTTGGCGATCGTCGACAGCTCGGTGAGCTCGGACGAAGGCGCGGACGACTATCAGATTTCTGGAGGATCGATCGGCACGTTCATCAACACCGGCTCCAACGCTGATCGCGTTGCGATTTCCGGGCGCGCTTCGATCGGGTCCCATATCGATCTGGAGGCTGGCGATGACACCTTAGTGCTGAGCGCCGGACAAATCGGCGCGAGCATTGTCGGCGGTGAGGGTGACGACGTCATAGAATTGGCGGGCGGGGCAGTGGGCGGTTCGGTCTATGGCGATAGCTCGGCGACGAACGCTGGGGGCCGGGATGCGATCACACTCCGCGGCGCCACTGTCGCTGGCTCCATTTATGGGGGGCGCGACAACGACGTTCTGTCGTTGAACGCGGGCCGCGCGGTCGCCGTCGGCGGCGACGCTGGCGACGATATCATCACCCTGGCTGGCGCCTCGATCAGCGGTTCAGTGTCCGGCGGTGATGGCGATGACAGCTTCGAATGGACCGCCGGCTCGCTTGGGTCGTTCATCGGCGGCGCTGGGTCAGACCGTGCGATGGTCAGCGGCGGCGCCTACGCCGGCGCGCAGGTCCTGGATGGCGGTGACGATGCCTCCACGGCAGACGGCCAGATCGACATTCTGACGCTTCAAGGTGGCGTGTTGGCGGCGAACGGGGCCACGATCCTGAACTGGGAAATCGTCAAGCTTGTCGGCACGACGGCGACTCTGAGCCGGATCGTCACCACAGAGCTGAACGTCTGCGGCGCCTCGACGCGGCTCTTGGGCGCCTCCGTCGTGAACGGCGACATCCTTGGCTGCGCAAAGATCGATGACATCACCCTAGCCGACTCCACGGCGATTGGCGGCGATGTCGAAGGCGCCGGGGGCGCGGACTTGATCACCGTGACGGGCGCCGCGCAGGTGTCCGGGGCGATCTACGGTGACAATCCGGGCCTGGACGCGAGCGGCGCGCTCGCGGGCGGAGACACCATCAAGCTGCTGGACGCGTCCACAGTGGGCGAGGTCTTCGGACAAGCCGGCGATGACCTCATCGTCCTGGACGGCGCCCGCATCACCGGCTCTGTCGTCGCCGGGCAAGGCGCCGATACGGTCGAATTGGTGACCGGAGCCGTCTTTGGCGCCGTCTATGGCGATGAGCTGGTCGGGACGGTCGGCGGTGACGACAAGATCTCGCTGAACGGCGCGGTGGTGGGAAACGGGATCGCGGCGGGGCCCGGCGACGACTCGATCATCTTGGCTAGCGGCCGCACCGGCGCGGTCGCGGGACAGGACGGCGATGACCTGGTGCGCTGGGCCTCAGTCGCCGCCAGCATCGGAACAGCGAGCGGGACCAACGATGGCTACATCGACGGCGGCGAAGGCTCCGATGACCTCGAGATCGAAGACCGCGCGCTCCAGCTCTCGGCGATAACGTTGCTGTCCGGTGGCGACAATACGCTGGCCAGCGATGGCTCGGTCGACGTCTTGAGACTCAATGACGCTTGGTCGGGCGCGCTCCAGGGCGCGGCCGTCGTCAATTGGGAGGACATCGAGGTCAACGGCGGCAGGGTTTCCTTCTCCGACGGGATGATCGCCACCTCCTTGGATGACGGCCACGGTCTGCATATTCGTCTAGGCGGGGCGCTGGACGCGACCAACGCACTGGCGGTGATCGGAAACGTCCTTCTGGAAGCTTCGACGTTGCAGGTCGGCGCTGGGTTAGGCGGCAATGTCGCGACGATATCCGGATCCCTGTCGAACCCCCTACGATCCACCGTCGATCTGGGGGCGGCGGCGCCCGGAGATCAATTGAACGTCGCCGGCGACTATGTCGGCGGCGGGGCCATCCTCTTTGGCGTGGCGCTGGACGACTCAGGCTCGCCGGCGGACCGACTCTCGGTCGCGGGCGACACCACGGGCGTCTCCACAATCGCGGTCAGCAGAGTCGCAGGGACGGGTGCGCA
The DNA here is from genome assembly GCA_030824495.1 of bacterium. GTDB lineage: Bacteria > Pseudomonadota > Alphaproteobacteria > Caulobacterales > Caulobacteraceae > Phenylobacterium. The sequence goes on along the minus strand of JAVBXP010000044.1, from coordinate 24,338 downwards.
AACCCGCGATGGCGGGATCAAGCTGATCGATATCGGCGGTGCGTCGAACGGAGAGTTCCTCTTGGACGGCGGGTCGCTCATCGTTGGGGCGTGGGACTATCGTCTGCTTCGCAACGGCTTGGGCGCCGACGCCGCCGATGGGGATTGGTATCTGCGGTCAAGTCTGAGCGCGGCGGCGCAGGTGAGGACCCCCTACGCCAAGAGCTTGCTTGGCTTCTCTGCCGCGGCCGGCGGCGCGTTGGACGCGCGGATCGGCGACTGCTCGGTCACGATGCAATTAACCGCCGATCGCCGAACAGCCGTGTGCGGCGAGGGCGTTTGGGCTCGCGTCATCGGCGTTCACGCCGCCTATAGCGCCCGGCGCGGAGCGTCCTATGACCAGGACGTCGGGCTCTTGCAGGGAGGGTATCAGGCGAGTGTTTTCGAGGGCCGCGGCGGGGCGTTGTTGATCGGCGCCATGGCCACGCTCGGAAAGGCGTCGTCCGATGTCCAGATCTCGCCAGATCCGACGACCTTCGCGGCCCGCACCGGCGCCATAAGAACGACCGGCGTCGGGGGAGGGATCAACCTCACCTGGCTCGGTGATGAAGGTCTCTATGCCGACGCCGTGGGGCAGTTGATGTGGTTCGATAGCGATCTCCTGAACTCTGGGGACCTCGGCGTTCGTGGGGCCGGAGCTCTGGGCTCGGGGCTCAGCCTTGAGGCCGGCCGGAGGTTCGTCTCAGGTAGCTGGGTCTTTGTCCCGCATGGTCGATTGGCCTACACCGCGATCGACTTCGACAATTTCAGCGACGCTAGCGGCGTAGAGACGCGCCTCCACGCCGGCGACAGCCTCATCGCGCGGGGCGGCGTGGATATGGCACGTACAACGGCTCTCGGACCCCGGTTGGCGAACCGGTTGCGGCTTCACGGCTCCCTCAACCTGGACGTCGAAGTCGCCGGCAATACCGCCGTTGATGTGGGCGACACGCGGCTGGAGCAAGCCGAACAACGGGTCTGGGGCGAGGTCGGAGGCGGGGTGACCTACGCTACAGCCGGTCGCGTGCGGCTGTTCGGAGAGGGCGCATATGGCGCTAGCCTGGGGGCGGAGCGTTCGGATCGCTGGCGCGGGTCGGTTGGCGCGAAGTTCGCCTGGTGAAGGCGGCCGATCGCCAGCCCGCAGGTCTCTGGATTATTGAGAAGTTTGGAGGCCTGACCGAGAATCGAACTCGGGTGCGCGGATTTGCAGTCCGCTACGTAACCACTCCGCCATCAGGCCGCCGCCGGCTTTTGGCCGGGGAGGGCGGATCGCTAACAGAACGTCCCGCGCTCGGCAATCTCTCTTGAAGGCTCCGATTGCCTTCATGTCGGAGGCGGACCTATAAGCGCGCGAAAGTTTCGTATCCCTACGCCTTCTTACGTCGAGGAATTATGGCCTCCGATTTCGCCGCCGCCCGGCTCAACATGGTCGAGAGCCAAGTCCGCACCAACGACGTGACCGACGTGCGTCTGCACGACGCGATGCGGGCGATTCCCCGCGAGAGCCTGGTCCCGGCCGACAAGGCCTACCAAGCCTATGCTGACGCGGCGGTTGAATATGCGCCGGATCGCTATCTGCTCCGCCCGCGCGAAGTCTCCAAGCTGCTGCAGGCCCTGAAGCCCATGGCGGGCGAGCGCGCCCTGGCCATCGCCGCTCCCTACGCCGCGAGCGTGCTTGAAACCCTGGGCCTCTCGGTTGAGCGATTCGACGCCGAAGACCTCAGCGCCGTTCCTGGCGAGAACTACGACCTGATCATCGTCGAGGGCGCGGTCACCCGCGCGCCTGATTCGTGGCTGACGGCTTTGAACCTCGGCGGCCGCCTGGGCGTGATCGAGCGGGAAGGCCCGACCGGCAAGGCCGCGCTCTACACCCGCGCTGAGGACGGCGTTGGTCGTCGCACGCTGTTTGACGCCATGGCTCCGGTCCTGAAGGGCTTTGAACCGGCTGAAGGATTCGCCTTCTAGGTGAACGGCCGCCCCTTGCCTGAGCGCAAGGTTGAGACTGGATTGCAACGGCGGTTCCTGGACGAGCTTGAAACGCGGGTCGCTTCAGACGGCGCTGGTGAAACACCGTCGAAATTCGGGTGTGACAAAAGCTTAAGCTCACGGCCACTAGTGCGGCGCCTAATAGGCCGTCATATAGGGGTCGGTCTCTCTACGCCGTCCCGGGGATAAGCATGTTCAATACTCGTCGCGGAGCTTTGTTCGCCGCCGTCTGCAGCGCAGGTCTTGCGCTGGGCCTGGCGTCGCCCGCCTCCGCCGAAACCCTGGCCGAGGCCATTGCCCTCGCTTACGATTCCAATCCGACCCTCCAGGCGCAACGTGCGACGCAGCGCGCCTTGGACGAGAACTGGGTTCAGGCCCGCTCCGGATATCGCCCCCAGGCTTCGGCCCAAGGCCGTCTGGGATATTCCGAAGTGCGCCGCCCCGGCGGCACGCTGATCGACACCAACAACAACGGAATTGCCGACACCGAGGTCCGCAACCGTGTGGAGACCAACAGCGCGATCGCCACGCTCAGCCTGTCCCAGCCGATCTATACTGGGGGCCGGGTCGCCGCGACCGTGTCGGCCGCCGAAGCTGACATTCTGACTGGCCGCGAAAATCTCCGCCGGACTGAATCCAATGTCTTGCAGGCCGTGATCCAGGCCTATGTCGACGTCCGCCGCGACCAGGAAGCCTTGCGTATTCGCCAGGAAAACGTCGGTGTCCTGCGCCGCCAGCTCGACGAATCTACCGCGCGATTCGATGTCGGCGAGATCACGCGCACAGACGTCGCCCAATCCGAGGCGCGTCTTGCCGCCGCCCAGTCGCTGCTGACGCAATCCCAGGCGCAACTGGCTATCAGCCGCGCGGCCTACGCTGCTCTCGTCGGTCAAAACCCCGGTGACCTGGCTCCAGAGCCCTCGCTCGCGGCCTTGTTGCCCGCCGATGTGACTCAGGCCTTTGCGGCCGCCGAGGATAGCAATCCGCAAATCCGAGCCGCCGAATACGCGCAACAGGCCAGCAAGGCGCGGGTCGCCGCCGCCAGGGCCGAACGCATGCCGACGGTCGGTTTGAACGGTTCGCTTGGAGTCGTCGGTTCAGCCGATCCTTGGGAGCGCGACCTGTTCGGGCGCGAGGTCGCCGCCAGCGCCACCGTCACCGTGCCGCTGTTCACCGGCGGCCTGACCTCCTCGCGCATCCGTGCGGCGATGGAGCGCAACAACGCAGACCGTATCGGTGTCGAGACGGCTCGCCGTTCGGTGATGCAGAGCCTGACCGGCGCCTGGAACCAGCTGATCGCCAGCCGTTCGAACATTACCTCCACCGACGAACAGGTGAAGGCGACCCGCATCGCCGCTGAAGGCACCCGCCAGGAGCAGCAGGTCGGCCTGCGCACTACGCTCGACGTGCTGAACGCCGAGCAGGAACTGCGTCAGGCGGAGCTGGCCCAGGTCACCGCGCGCCGCGACGAATATGTGGCCGCCTCGCTGGTGCTGGCCCAGATGGGACTGCTCGAGGGACCGAACCTGGTTCCGACCGTCACCCGCTATGACCCGAAAGCGAACTTCGGCAAGCTCCGCGTCACCTGGGGGTGGGTGCCATGGGAAGAGCCGATCGCGATCGTCGATGGCGTGACCACGCCGAAGACTGTCGAGAAGCCGACGGCTCGACCGGTGGCGGCGCCGAACTAGGCGACCAATCGACGCAAGCATTCATCCCTTGGGCGAATAGGACCTTGCGCCCGGTGGTGGAAATTGCAGGATCACGTCGTCGCGCCGACCACGGCGCGACGGATTCTTTCTCGTAGCGATGGCCCTCCATATGTCTGATCAGACCTCGCAAGAACCGACGATGGAGGAAATCCTGGCCTCCATTCGGCGCATCATCTCTGAAGATGACGTGCCTGCTGAGGAAGGCGCGGCCGCCGAGGCCGAGCCTGAGCCCGCGCCGGTCGAGGCCGCCGCCCCCGTCTTCGAGCCCGAGCCCGAGGAAGAAGACGACGGCGTGCTGGAGCTGACCGAACGGGTCGAGACCCTCGGTGATCTGGACGTCTATACGCCGACCGTGAGCGAAGAGCCGGCGGCTGCGCCCTATGTCGCTCCTGAGCCCGAATACGTCCCCGAGCCGCCGCCTGTGTCGGCGAACGAGGGCCTTGTCGGAGCCATAGCGGCGTCCGCCGCGGCCTCGGCCTTCGGACAACTCTCGGCCGCGATCCAGATGCCGGCCGATGGCCGTACGTTGGAAGACGTGGTGCGCGAACTGCTTCGCCCGCTGCTCAAGCAGTGGCTGGACAGCAATCTGCCGCAAATCGTCCAGGCGACGGTCGACCGCGAAGTCGAACGCATCGCACGCGGTCAAGTACGCTAGGATCACTCCGCTCATCCCGGCGAAAGCCGGGACACAAGCTGAGTGTAGATTTTCCGCTGGCGCTGGTTCGGCTGCAGAACCCGCTTGGGTCCCGGCTTTCGCCGGGATGAGCGGTTTTGGGGTGTCGCGCCCTCATCATGCTTCCACGCGAGGAAGCTAAAATGTATGCAGCGCATCGAAATGCTTGAAAAAAACTTCGATCCCAAAACCGCCGAGTCCCGCCTGTACGCCATGTGGGAGGCCTCAGGCGCGTTCGCGCCGACGTCCGACCCCGCGGCCGAGCCGTTCTCCATCGTCATCCCGCCGCCGAACGTCACCGGTTCGCTGCACATCGGGCATGCGCTGAACAATACGCTGCAGGACGTGCTGATCCGGTTTGAGCGGATGCGTGGCAAGGCCGCTCTGTGGCTCCCGGGCACGGACCACGCTGGGATCGCGACCCAGATGGTGGTCGAGCGCCAACTGGCCGCCGCCGGCAATGTCAGCCGCCGCGACATGGGCCGCGAAGACTTCATCGCCAAGGTCTGGGAATGGAAGGCGCAGAGCGGCGGAACCATCACCAACCAGCTTCGCCGCCTGGGCGCGTCCTGCGACTGGAGCCGTGAGCGCTTCACCCTGGACGACGGCTTGTCGGCCGCGGTCCGCAAGGTGTTCGTCACCCTGCACAAGCAAAAGCTGATCTACCGCGACAAGCGGCTGGTGAACTGGGATCCGCACTTCCAGACCGCCATCTCAGATATTGAGGTCGAACAGCGCGAGGTCGACGGCCACTACTGGCACTTCGCCTATCCGTTGGAAGACGGCTCGGGCGAGATCGTCGTCGCGACCACCCGTCCTGAGACCATGCTCGGCGACACCGCCGTCGCGGTCCATCCGACCGACGAGCGCTACAAGCATCTGATCGGCCGGGCGGTTCGCCTGCCGATCGTTGGGCGTCCGATCCCGATCATCGCCGACGAATACGCCGATCCCGAAAAGGGCTCCGGCGCGGTGAAGATCACCCCGGCCCACGACTTCAACGACTATCAGGTCGGCAAGCGCAACAACCTGCCGATGATCAACATCCTGACGGATGATGCGAAGATCAACGAGAACGGACCCAAGGACTACCAGGGCCTGGATCGCTTCGCGGCCCGCAAGAAGGTCATCGCCGCCTTCGAGGAACTGGGCCTGCTGCGCGAGGTCGAGAAGACCCGCCACGCCGTCCCGCACGGCGACCGCTCCGGTTCGGTCATCGAGCCCTATCTGACCGATCAGTGGTACGTCGACGCCAAGACCCTGGCCCAGCCCGCCATCAAGGCGGTGGAGGAGGGGCGCACCGTCTTCGAGCCCCGCCATTGGGAGAAGACCTACTTCGAGTGGATGCGGAACATCGAGCCGTGGTGCGTCTCGCGCCAGCTCTGGTGGGGGCACCGCATTCCGGCCTGGTACGGCCCGGACGGCAAGATCTTCGTCGAGGAGACCGAGGCCGCCGCCCAGGCCGCCGCGCGTGAGCACTATGGCCGCGACGAACCGCTGCGCCAGGACGAGGACGTCCTCGATACCTGGTTCTCGTCGGGCCTCTGGCCGTTCTCGACCATGGGCTGGCCGGAGAAGACCAGCGACCTGGAACGGTTCTACCCGACCAGCACCCTGGTCACCGGCTTTGACATCATCTTCTTCTGGGTCGCCCGGATGATGATGATGGGCCTGCACTTCATGGGCGACGTGCCCTTCGACCGCGTCTTCATCAACGCCCTGGTGCGCGACTCCAAGGGCGCGAAGATGTCCAAGTCCAAGGGCAATGTCATGGACCCGCTGGAACTGGTCGATCAGTACGGCGCCGACGCCCTTCGGTTCACCCTGACGGCCATGTCCGGCCAGGCGCGCGACATCAAGCTTTCGACACAGCGCATTGAAGGCTATCGGAATTTCGGAACGAAGCTGTGGAACGCCACCCGCTTCACCGAAATGAACGGGTGCGCCCGAGCCGAAGGCTTCGACCCTGCTCAGGTCAAGAACACGCTCAACCGCTGGATCGTCGGCGAGACCGCGCGCACCGTCCAGTCGATGACCAAGGCGCTGGACGCCTGCGCGTTCGACGACGTGGCCAACGGCCTCTATCGCTTCATCTGGAACACCTATTGCGACTGGTACGTCGAGCTCGCCAAGCCGATCCTCAACGGGTCCGATGAGGCGGCCAAGGCCGAGACCCAGGCGACCGCAGCCTGGGCGCTGGACGTCATTCTGAAGATGCTGCACCCGGTCATGCCGTTCCTCACCGAGGAGTTGTGGGCCCAGACCGCCGACCTTGGCGCGCCGCGCGGCGAAGGCATGCTGATCACCGCCCGCTGGCCCGATCTGGCGCAAAGCCTGGTCGACCCCGCCGCCGAAGCCGAGATCGGCCTGATCATCGCCGCTGTCAGCGAAGGCCGCTCGGTGAAGGCCGAACTGAACGTGCCCCACTCGGCCCGCCCGCCGCTGCTGGTCATCGAAGCCACCGACGCCCAGCGCGCGGTGTTCGAGGCGAACGCCGCGGTCATCGCTCAGACCCTGCGGGTGTCCGAGCTGCAGTTCGTCGCCTCGGCTCCCGAGGGCGCGATCCCGTTCGTGGTCAACGGCGCGACACTGGCTCTGCCGGTCGCCGAGTTCATCGACCTGGCGGCCGAGCGCGCGCGTCTGGCCAAGGAAATCGCCGGCCACGCGTCGGACATCGCGCATGTGAACAAGAAGCTGGGAAACCCGGCCTTTGTCGCGAACGCCAAGGAAGAAGTGGTCGAGGAAAACCGCGAACGCCTGGCCGAATCGGAAGCGGCGAAAGCCAAGTTGGAGCACGCGCTCTCGCTGCTCGAAGCCGTGGTTTAGCAAAATCTCGTCATCCTCCGGTCAGCCGTAGGCTGATCCGGGGGACCCAAGCCGAGGTGCGAAACTACCCAGGCCGCTTGGGTCCCCCGGATCGCCTTTCAGGCGACCGGAGGATGACGAATGATGAGCGTCGTCACGCGCTTATCGGCGTGCGGCGGCCTACCCGACGTTCGACGACCCCAACCTTCAAACGTCCGTTTGCCTCTGACGCTAGGTTATGCTTGTTCACCTACGACGACGCGGGCGCGTGAATGCCCGTGCGAGCATTAGGAGAACCCGCCCATGTCCGAGGCTGTGCTGCCCGCCGGTTGGCCCGCAATGTCCATCGCCCAGGCCCATGCGATGATCACGTCGCCGGGGACCCCGGCCGAGATGGAAACCGTTGTCATCAACGGCGTCCCGACCCGCACTTGGAAGAACCTGCCGCCATCGCTGCGCGCCATCGTCGAGTTGGGTCGCGCCCACGGCGAACGGGTGTTCCTGGTCTATGAAGACGAGCGCGTCACCTTCGAGGCCTTCTACCGCGCCGTCGCGGCCTTCGCCGCGCAACTGGCTTCGGACGGCGTCAAGAAGGGCGACCGCGTCGCCGTGATCATGCGCAATCTGCCCGAATGGCCGGTGGCCTTCTACGCCGCCGCCTCGCTGGGCGCGATCGTCACCCCGCTGAACGCGTGGTGGACCGGGCCTGAGCTGGAATACGGCCTGACCGATTCGGGCGCCAAGGTCGTGATTATGGACGCCGAGCGTTATGAGCGCCTGACCGAGCATCTGCCCAACTGCCCCGACCTCGTCCGCGCCTATGTCAGCCGCGCGCGCGAAGAGATCGCCCACCCGCTGGTCGTCACCGTCGAGAGCGTGCTGGGGCAGGCGAACGACTGGCACAAGCTGCCCGACCAGCCGCTGCCGGACGTTGAAATCGCGCCCGACGACGACGCCACGATCTTCTACACCTCGGGAACGACCGGAAAGCCCAAGGGCGCTCTGGCGACCCAGCGGGGAGTGAACTCCAACATCATGGCCGGCGCCGTGGCCGGCGCCCGGGCCTTCCTGCGTCGCGGCGAAGCGCCGCCCCAACCCGACCCCGACGCGCCGCAACGCTCGTCGCTGATCTCAGTGCCCTTCTTCCACGTCACCGGCTGTTTCGCCGTGCTCAATCCGTCGCTGGCTGGCGGCGCCAAGCTGGTGATGATGCACAAGTGGGATGTGATCCGCGCCTTCGAGGTGATCGAGCGCGAGAAGGTTCAACAGGCCGGCGGCGTGCCGACCATCGCCTGGCAGCTGATCGAACATCCGGCCCGGGCCAACTACGACCTGTCCTCGCTGGAATCGGTGTCGTACGGCGGCGCCCCCTCGGCGCCGGAACTGGTCCGCAAGATCAAGGAAACCTTCCCCAAGTCGGCGCCCGGAAACGGCTGGGGCATGACCGAGACCTGCGCCACGGTCACGACCCATGGCGCCGAGGACTACGCCAACCGTCCCGATAGCTGCGGCCCGGCGGTTCCGGTCAGCGATCTGGAAATCCGCGATCCGGCCGACGGCGTCACCGTCCTGGCCCCGAACGTCGTGGGCGAGCTATGGGCGCGCGGCCCGCAGGTGGTGAAGGGGTACTGGAATAAGCCCGAGGCGACGGCCCAGACCTTCGTTGACGGCTGGGTCCGCACCGGCGACCTGGCGCGCGTGGACGAGGAAGGCTTCTGCTTCATCATCGACCGCGCCAAGGACATGCTGATCCGCGGCGGCGAGAATATCTACTGCATCGAAGTCGAGAACGTCATCTACGACCACCCGGCGGTGATGGACGCTGCAATTGTCGGCATTCCGCACCGTACGCTCGGTGAAGAGCCGGCCGCCGTCGTAACCCTGAAGCCAGGCGCCTCGGCCACCGAGGAAGAGATCCGCGCCCATGTGGCCGAGCATCTGGCCGCCTTCAAGGTGCCGGTGAAGGTGAAGTTCTGGCACGAGACCTTGCCTCGCAACGCCAATGGCAAGATCTTGAAGAATGAGCTGAAGAAGCTGTTCGAGGAGGAGCAGGCCTAAGGGTCTGAACAACCAGTGGGTCGAAAACGCGCGGATGTCGTCCTGGTTGAACGGGGCCTGTTCGACAGCCGCGCCAAGGCCCGCGCTGCGATTGAGGCCGGCGGCGTCGTCGTTGACGGCCGCACCCTAGCGAAAGCCTCGGAACTCGTGGACGAGGCGGCGGCCATCGAGGCCGTCGCCGCCCATCCCTATGTCGGCCGAGGCGCGCTGAAGCTATCCCACGCCCTGGGCCTATGGCCGGTTCTGGTCGAGGGCCGCACGGTTCTGGACGTCGGCGCATCGACCGGCGGCTTTACCGAGGTCAGCCTCGAACGGGGGGCGGCTAGGGTCTACGCCGTCGATGTCGGGCGCGGCCAACTGCACCCCAAGCTGGCCGGCGATCCCCGCGTGGTGGGGTTGGAGGGCGTTGACGCCCGCAACCTGACCGCGGCCATGATCCCGGTGGCGCCCGACCTGATCGTCACCGACGTCAGCTTCATCGGCCTGGCCAAGGTCCTGCCGGCCGCACTACGCCTGGCGACCTTCGGCGCCGACCTGATCGCGCTGGTGAAACCGCAGTTCGAGGTCGGCCCCGACAATGTGGGGAAGGGCGGCCTGGTCAAGGAAGAGGCCCTGCGCATTCGAGCCTTGGATGACGTGATCGAGTTCTTGCGCGGATCGGGTTGGATCGTCCGCGCCACCGCCGACAGCCCGATTACGGGCGGCGACGGCAACCACGAATATCTGCTCTGGGCCCAGCGGATCTGACCCACGAAAAAGCCGCCTGCGGTGAGGCAGGCGGCTTCCATTCGCTCTACGCGCGAGCCTAGTCGACGACCTGATAGTTGCCGTTCGAGTCCGGGCAAACTCGCACGAAGCGCTTCTGGGTCCGGCCGTCGGGCAGGTAGATCGGGCTTTCGGCCAAGCTGCAGCCGTCGGTGGCGGCCGGAGCCTGGTTGGTCACGTTGTAGCTGTCGCCCCGATAATAGGGATCGGGACGATACTGGTTCGACTGGGCGTAATAGCCGTTGTCATAGCGCTGGCCGTAGTTCGCACCGTTGTTGTAGGCCGCGCGCGGCGGGGCGCTGTAGCCGTTGTTGCAGGCCGCCGAGCGGTTGCCGACAACGCCGCCGCCGAGCGCGCCAAGGGCGCCGCCGAGCAGGGCGCCTTCAGTCCGCGCGTTACGGGCCGCGGCGTTCGAACCAATGACGGCGCCCAGTGCGCCGCCGACCAGCGCCCCGACGGTGCTGCGATTGGTCGTGTCGCGCTGGCAGGGATCGTAATAGCCGCCATTGCCATAGTAGCCGGCCGATTGGGCCGCCGCGAAGGTCGGGACCGAGGCCGCGGCGCTCAGCGCCATGACGCCGGCGACGCCCGCGAGGGTGCTCTTGGCGAAGGTCGAACGGAAGTTCATCTGTTTACTGCCCTGTTGGGATGATCGGTGGAAAGAGGGCCTTAGGCCCGTCCGCTCGGCCGCCAGACGCCATCGCGCCCACGGCAAACTTCAAAGCTCTGATTGCGGCCCTCATAGCGCTCCTGGACCCAGCGGCAGTTGCTGCGCTGGTAGGAGCTGCGCGCGACCCGCTTGGGATAGGAGCTGCACTGGACGTTGCGCTTGGCGATCTGGTGGCCGGCGACCGCGCCGACAACCCCGCCCAGAACGGCGCCTTCGGTCTTGGCGCCGTTGCCGGCGACCGCGCCGCCCAGCAGCGCGCCCGACAGGCCGCCGATCACCGTGCCCTTGTTGGCCGATTGGCGTTGCTGTTCGCGGCAGACGTCGCCCGAGCCATAGCTGCGGCCCTGCGCCGCGGCGAAGGTCGGGACCATCATGCTAGACGCTGCAATGGCGGCGATGGCGGTGAAGGTAAGGGCGCGTTTCATCGTAGATCTCCAGTAATTCGCGAGGCGGCGCCGGAGCCTCGCCTGCTGTAGAGAGAGTGGCTGAACGAATCTGAACGCTGCTTGAGCGGCCTGTTCATCTTCGTTCATGTGGCGTTGCGCCTTGGCCCGCTTGGGCTTTTGGGGCGCAGAAATACGAAAACGAGCTAGAGCATGAGAACTTCCCGGCGGCCGAATAGAGCCCGTCCTGCAGATGTGGCGACCAGCCCCGCCGTCGAGGTGGTGATTGAGGCTGTAGGCGGCGAAGGCGACGGCATTGCGGCCGGTCCGCTCTATGCGCCGTTCACCTTGCCGGGGGAGCGCGTGCGTCTGGCCGCCGGCGGCCAGCGACGCGAGCTCGAAGCCGTTCTGGAAGCCAGCCCCCAGCGCGTGACGCCGCCTTGCCAGCACTTCGGCGTCTGCGGCGGCTGCGCCCTGCAGCACTGGGAGCATGGCGCCTATCTGGAGTGGAAGGTGGATCGCCTGGTCCGCACCCTGGCGCGGGAGCGGATCGAGACGCAGGTCCTGCCGGCCTTCGCCGCGGCCCCGGCCAGCCGTCGTCGCCTGTCGCTGCACGCCCGCCCGGGCCGCAAGGACGCCGCGCGCCTGGGCTTCAAGGGCCGCAAGTCCTGGGATGTGATCGATATCGCAGAATGCCCGATCGCCGACCCGCGGCTTGAGGCGGCTCTACCGGCGCTGCGCCGCCTGGCCGTGCCGCTGTTCGAGCATTCGAAATCCGCGCCCACCCTGCACGTGACCCTCACCGACACTGGGATCGACGTCGATATCAGCGGGGTCGAACGCAAGAGCGGCGGCCTGTCGGCCGACGCCCGCATGCGTCTGGCCGAGATCGCCGGCGAGGCCGATTTCGCGCGCGTCACTCTGGATGGCGAAGTAGCCTATCTCGCCCGCCAGCCGACCGTGCGGATGGGACAGGCGACCGTGGCCCTGCCGGCCGGCGGCTTCCTGCAGGCCGTGCCCGAGGCCGAACTCGCCATGGCCAATATGGCGGTCGAGGCCGCGGCCGGCGCCGAGCGCATCGCCGACCTCTTCTGCGGGGCTGGCGCCTTCACCTTCCATCTGGCCAAGCTCGCCCCCGTGCTGGCGGTCGACAGCTCCGCTCCGGCGATCCGCTCGCTGATCGGCGCGCTCGGCACCGCGCCCGGTCTGCACGGCGTCGTCGCGGAGGCCCGGGACCTGACCCGTCGCCCGGTCCTGGCCGCCGAACTGAAGCGCATCGACACCGTGCTCTTCGACCCGCCACGCGCCGGCGCGGCCGAACAGTGCGCCGAACTCGCCAGTTCCAAGGTCTCGCGGGTGATTGGAGTGTCCTGCAACCCGGCTACCTTCGTCCGTGACGCCCGGATCCTGGCCGACGCCGGCTTCACCCTCGACCGGCTGCTGCCCGTCGACCAGTTCCTCTGGTCGCCGCATATCGAGCTGGTGGCGGTGTTCAACCGCTAGCGCGGCAATTCATCTCCCCATGGTTCGTCATGGCCGGCCTATTGTGCCGGCCATCCATAGACCCCGCAGTCGGGGATTCACCGGGACGGTCTGTGCGTATGGATCCCCGGGACTATAGCCCGGGGATGACGAATCTGGAGGCAGGAGGGCTGACCTCCCTCACCCCCCGAACAAATCGCCCTGATCCCCCGCCTTGGGCGGAACCTTAAACAGCGACAGGTCCAGGCCGTCATAGCGGGCGTTCAGGCCGTAGCGCTTCTTGGCCCGCTGGAAACGCTGCGACATCAGTTCGGCGATCGGACCTTCGCCCTTCATCCGCTTGCCCCACTCGGCGTCGTAGTCGAGTCCGCCGCGCATCTGGCGGACCAGCGACATCACCCGGCTGGCGCGGTCCGGGTGATCGGTGGCCAGCCACTCGCGGAACAGGTCCTTGATCTCCAGCGGCAGACGTAGGGCGACATAGCCCGCGCCCCGAGCGCCGGCCTCGGCCGCCCGTTCCAGCACCGCCTCCATCTCATGGTCGTTCAGGCCCGGAATGGCCGGAGCGAACATCACCGTGACCGGAACGCCGGCGTCCGCCAGCGCCTTGATCGCGCCGATCCGGCGTTCGGGCGTGGCGGCCCGCGGCTCCATGCTGCGGGCGAGCTTGCGATCCAGGGTCGTCACCGAGATCGCCACTCGGCACAGGTTCTTGCTCGCCGTCGCCGCCAGTATGTCGATGTCGCGCAAGATCAGCGCCGACTTGGTGATGATCGAGAACGGGTGATTGAACCGCTCGAGCACCTCCAGCACCTGACGCGTCACCCGCGCCGTGCGCTCCTGCGGCTGATAGGGATCGGTATTGCCGCCGATGTGGATAAACTGCGGCTCGTAGCGCGGCGCCGACAGTTCGCGTTCGAGCAGCTTGCCGGCCTCGGGCTTGAAGAACAGCTGGCTCTCGAAGTCCAAGCCCGGCGACAGGCCCATATAGGCGTGGGCGGGGCGGGCGTAGCAGTAGATGCAGCCATGCTCGCAGCCGCGATAGGGATTGATCGAGCGCGAGAACCCGACGTCCGGGCTGGTGTTCTTCGAGATGATCGCCTTGGCCTTCTCGGCCGTGAGCGTGGTCCTGAGTTGTTGCGGTTCGGCGTCTTCCAACGTCCAGCCGTCGTCGAACGCCTCGCGCGCCTGACTCTCGAAGCGCCCGCTGGCGTTGGATCGTGCGCCGCGGCCTCGGACCGTGATCTGCTGGGTGAATGTGCTCACCGGGTTATTGTAGAGCCGCCTAAGAACAAAACAAGAACTCTATTGACGCAGCCGACGAACGGCCGCCTCAAGGGGACATGCTTTCGGTGATCATTCCGACGTTCAATTCCGAGCGCGAGATGCAGGTCTTGCTGCCGGTCCTCGTGCCGGCCGCGGTTGACGGCCTGGTGCGCGAGGTGATCGCCGCGGACAGCGGCTCCGCCGATGGGACCGGCCTCATCTGCGAGGATGCTGGCGTCGAGTGGGTGGAAGGCGGGCTGGACGTCGCCGCCCGCAAGGCGCGCGGCGACATGCTGCTGATCCTGCCCCCGACGCTGCGCCTGCGGCGTGGCTGGGAAGAGGTTCTGCGGAACCACCTGGAGGGGAAGGGCGGAACGGCTCTGATCGCCGAGGGCCCACCGACATTCGTTGAGCGGTTCAGCGGCGTGAAGCTAGCCGGCGTGCTGATCGCCGCCGAGGCGCTGCGGCGCATCGGGGCGACCACCCTGGCCGACCTGCGCCGCCACGTCGGCCGCGCCAAGCATCTGAGCTAGGCAGCCCCTCGTCATCCTCCGGTCGCCTGCAAGGCGATCCGGGGGCCCCAAGCTGAGTCGCCGGACGTGAGTAGCCCGCTTGGGTCCCCCGGATCAGCCTTCGGCTGCCCGGAGGATGACGAATCGGGCGGTAGCCTAACGATCCAGCCGCGCGTCTACGAAGTTGGCGCCCATGGCCAGGGCGTCGAGGGTCTTGGAATCCATCCCGAACTTCTTCCGGTAGGTCCAATAGCCGGCCATCACCTTTTCCACATAGTTGCGGGTTTCAAGGCTGGGCAGGCTTTCGATGATCAGCAGGCTGTCGTCTTCCCCGACCTTCTGGGCGGTCTTCAACAACGTGCCGGGGCCGCCGTTATAGGCCGCAACGGTGCGCAGGATGTCGTAGCCGACCCCGCGCTCCATCAGCCAGGTCACATAGTCCTGACCGACCCGCAGATTGAACGCCGGATCGAACAGCGGGCTCATATCGGCCTTCAGCTTGTCGTCTCCGGCCGCGCGGGCCGCAGCTTCCGGCATCAGCTGCATCAGGCCGACCGCGCCGGACGGTGAGACCACGGCCGGGTTGAAGCGGCTTTCCTGGCGAACGATGGCGTAGACCAGCGCCCGGTCGATGGTGAAGCCCCACTTCGGCTCCAGCACCGGGGTCGGATAGTCGGGCTCCACGAACGAGCGGCCGCGGGGCAGGGAGGTGGCGACGTCAGCGTCCGAGGTCAGCGGCGCGTTCAGGGCGAGAATCAGTCCCATCCACTGCGAACGCTCGGTCTCGGTCTTGGCTAGCGCCAGGCCCGCGCGCAGCTCAAGGCCCGCTTCGACCGGCATGCCGACCTGAGCCAGGCCCGTAGCGCGATGGGCGCGGACGTCGTCGCGGATGAACTGGTTGAGGTGGGCGCTCGGCGCGCTGGAGGCCGAGAACGAGGCCGGCACGAACTGGCCGGTCGGGGCGTTGCGGGTGTCGCTGATCGCCTGCAGTCGCATCCGGCGCTCGGCGATCATGCCGTAGAACGTGGTCGGATGGCGCGCGGCCAGCTTGATGAAGCCCTGGGCGCGAGTCGTGTCGCCGGTTTCCTCGAGCGCGCGAGCTGCCCAGAAGGCGGCCCCCGACCGGATCCACGGATCCTCGCCCTCGTCGCGGGCGACCTGGCCCAGATAGCTTTCGGCCAGGACGAAATTCTTCAGGCGATAGGCGGCGAGACCGGCGATCCAGCGGTCGCCGGCGGCCGGCGCCAGGTCGAGCGCACGCTGTATATCGCCGGAATAGAAGGCTTCCCGCGCCTGGCGGCTGCGGTCGGCGGGCGCGCGGCCGGCGACGCCCTGGGCCGCGACCTCGACTCGGCGCCATTCAGCGCCGCCAAGGACCGGTGTCTTCAAAGGCGGAGCGTTGGCGGGCTTGCGCTTGAGGGCGAGCGTATAGACGCGCTCGGCGCCCGGCAGGTCGCCGTACTTTTCCAGCCAGGCGGCAAGGTCTTCATAGCTCGCGCCTCGGGCGCTTGGATGCATCAGCTGGCGGAACGCCAGATGGCCGGCCAGGGAACGATCCTTGATGTCGCCGCTTTGCATTTCGGCGTCGATGAAGTCGCCGCGGTCCACAGCCTCGAAGGCGGACACGTAGCGTTGCACGTCCCAAGGGCTCAGCACCTGGGGCGCAGCCTGTGTTGTTCCGGCAATGGCCGAGCAGATCATGGTCAAGACCGCGATCCGCATGCCCCTTAGTGCCCGCATGCGTTCCCCACGTCGGCCGCCTCTACGCGCGATCTGGACGTGGCCCTCGTTCTCGTGATGGGAGAGTCTTAAGCTCCACGGTCGGGTCGATCAAGCCGTTCGGTCAGGGTCAACAGGTCGGCCCAGGCCTTCTTCTTCGCGCCAGGCTGCCGCAGCAGGAAGGCCGGATGCAGGGTGGGCATGACGGGAAGTTCGAGTTTCCCGCTCTCCGAACGCCACTCGAACCAGCGCCCACGCAGCGACAGAATGCCCTCGTCGCGCTTCAGGATCGACTTGGCGGCGGGCGCTCCCAGCACCAGCAGCATCTTGGGCGCGACCAACTCGATGGCGCGTTCCAGGAAGGGCGCGCAGATCGCCTGTTCCTGCGGAGAAGGCGTGCGATTACCGGGCGGACGCCAGAACACGGTATTTGTGATGAACACCCGGTCGGTGAGGCCAGCGGCCCCCAGCATGCGGTCCAACATTTGGCCCGCCTGGCCCACGAACGGCTCGCCGCGCGTGTCTTCTTCCGGGCCTGGCCCTTCGCCGATCACCATCAGCGGCGCGTCCGGCGCGCCGCGCGCGAACACCGATTGTCGCGCGCCTTCCAGCTTGAGGGGGCAGCCGTCGAACGCGGCGATGGCGGCCTTCAGAGCCTCTAAATCCTGGGCTTCCGCGGCGACGTGTCGCGCCTGAGCGACCGCTCCATCGACGTCCAGCGCGCCCGGCCGGACGGGTGCGACGAGCAGCGGCTTCTTTTCGGGCGGTTTGGGCGCGACGAACTTGCCGGCCTCGATCCGATCGATCGGCGCATCGAGCAACATGGCGTCCACACCCGCCTCGGCCCAGAAGGCGAGGAGGCTCTCAGCGGTGCGATCGATGGCGGCGGCTTGCGTCATTGGGTCCTGAAAGGGCGTCTATAGCCGAGTTCGCGCTTGACCGCCCTCGTACAAGCTTCGGATAAGTCGCGCGACGGATCAACGCCGCGTGAAACAAGGGGAGGGGAACCCCCGCGCGGCCACATTAGGAGTTACGGGGATCATGAGCGAAGCCATCGCCACTGAGGCAATTGAACGCGAAGCGATGGAATACGACGTCGTGATCGTCGGCGCCGGGCCCGCGGGGCTGTCGGCGGCTATCCGCCTGAAGCAACTCGCTGAGGCCGCTGGCTCGGAGATTACGGTCGCGGTCCTGGAGAAGGGCTCCGAAGTCGGCGCTCATATTCTGTCGGGCGCGGTGATCGATCCGAGCGGCATCAATGAGCTGCTGCCGAACTGGCAAGAGCTCGGCATTCCGCTGGAAACCAAGGTCACGCGCGACAAGTTCGTGATCCTCGGCCCGCACGGCGACCTGGACATCTCGTGGCTGCCGTTCCCGAAGTGGATGCTGAACCACGGCAACTACATCGCCTCGCTGGGCAATGTGTGTCGCTCGCTGGCCGCCCACGCCGAGGCGCTCGGCGTCGAGATCTATCCCGGCATGGCCGCCTCCGAAGTTGTCTACAACCAGGATGGCTCTGTGAAGGGCGTCGTCGCCGGCGTGTTCGGCATCGACAAGAACGGTGAGAAGGGCCCCGACTATCAGCCCGGCATCGAACTGCACGCCAAGTACACTTTCATCGGCGAGGGCGTGCGCGGTTCGCTGGCAAAGCAGCTCCAGGCCCGCTTCGGCCTCTGCAATGACCGCGAACCCCAGAAGTTCGGCATCGGCATCAAGGAGCTGTGGCAGGTTCCGGACGAGAACTTCGAGCCCGGCTTGACCCAGCACACCTTCGGCTGGCCGCTCGACAACGCCACCGGCGGCGGCTCGTTCATGTACCACTTCGGGGACAACTACGTGGCCATCGGCTTCGTGCTGCACCTGAACTACAAGAACCCCTGGCTCTCGCCCTTCGACGAATTCCAGCGTTTCAAGACCCACCCGGCGATCCGCGGCTACCTGGAAGGCGGCAAGCGCATCTCCTACGGCGCACGCGCCATCACCGAGGGGGGCGCGCAATCGCTGCCGCAGCTCTACTTCCCGGGCGGCGTGCTGCTCGGCTGCTCGGCCGGCATGGTCAATGTCCCCCGCATCAAGGGCAGCCACAACGCGGTCAAGAGCGGCATGCTCGCCGCCGAGGCCGCCTTCACCGCGATCCAGGGCGGCCGCAGCAGCGACGAACTGGTGTCCTACGAAGAGGCCTACCAGAAGTCCTCGATCGCCAAGGAGCTGTGGAACGTCCGTAACTTCAAGCCGCTGTGGTCCAAGTTCGGCACCATCCCGGGCATCATGCTCGGCGGCGTCGACGCCATCATGGCCACAGTTCTCAAGGGCTGGTCGCCGTGGGGCACGCTGAAGCACGGCAAGTCGGACGCGGAGTCCACGGGCCTGGCCAAGGACTACAAGCCGATCGTCTATCCGAAGCCGGACAACGAATTCAGCTTCGACAAGCTGTCTTCGGTCTTCCTGTCCTCGACCAATCACGACGAGAACCAGCCGGCCCACCTGAAGCTCACCGATCCGAGCATTCCGGTGAACGTGAACCTGCCCCGGTTCGGTGAACCGGCGCGGCTGTTCTGCCCGGCCGGCGTCTACGAGGTGCTCTACGACGCCGAGGGGAACAACCCGAAGTTCCAGATCAACTTCCAGAACTGCGTCCACTGCAAGACCTGCGACATCAAGGATCCGTCGCAGAACATCAACTGGACCACGCCCCAAGGTGGCGACGGACCGAACTACCCGAACATGTAGGACTTCAGGCGCCTCCTCCTCCGCTCAGCGGGGGAGGAGGGCCCACCAGCTTTGTCCGGATCCCGGAATAGGCAGGCTGCGAAAGCGCCATTCCCCAATCAGGTCCCTTGGCGCCTTGAACTCGCCCTCGAAAGCGCCGAGTTTCCTTTCTATGCGCCGTCTCCTAGTCGCCTTCGCTCCGCTCGCCCTCGTCGCGGCCTGCGCCACGCCACCACAGCAGCAGGCTGGGTGGACGCCTGCAGCGCTCGACGGCATGGGCGGGTCGGCCTACGGCGCGTTCCTGGCCGGGCAGGGAGCCCTGAACGACGGCAAGGGCGCGGAGGCAGCGGCCTATTTCGCCAAGGCCGAGCTTGAGGGCGGCTCCAGCGATATGCTGCAGGATCGCGCCTTCACCGCCGCCGTTCTGGCCGGCGACATCCCTCGCGCCGCGCAGCTTGCGCCGCAAGGCGAGGAAGCCTCGGAATCCACCAAGCGCATGGGCCAGTTGGTCAAGGCCGTGGAGTTCATGGCCAATGGCGACGGCAAGGCCGCGCAAGAAGCCTTGGCCGGCGAGAATATCGGTTTCCCGCACCGGGGCGCGGCGTCGCTGCTGGCCCCCTGGGCCGCGGCCATGGCCGGCGACGTCGAGGGTTCGCTGATCCGGCCGGAAGTCCGCAACGATCGCGTCGTCGACTATTTCGGCCAGCTCGGCCAAGCCTATCTGTTCGAACGCGCCCGGCGCTATGACGAGGCCGAGACCGATTACAAGGCGCTGACCGGCGGCGACACCCCAGGCGACATCGCCGTTCTGGCCTATGGCGCTTTCCTGGAGCGCCGCAAGCGTGGTCCGGACGCTGTGGCCTTGTACGACCGCGCTTTGCGAGCTCAGCCGAACGATGAGGCCTTGGCGAGCGCGCGCGCACGCGCAGCCACCGGCAAAGGCGCACCGCCGCCACCGACCCTGCGCCAGGGTGCAGCCCAGGTGCTGATCGCGCCGGCCGCCGGCATGCTGGCCGCCAAGCAGGACCAGCTCGGCCTAGCCTATCTGCGGCTCTCCCTGCGGCTTGATCCGGCCCGCAACGAGGCCTGGCTGATGGTCGGCGATCTGATGGAGAGCGCCGGGGATATCGACGCCGCCCGGGCCGCCTACGGCAAGCCCAAGCCCGGTTCGCCGGAATATCCGGCCGCGGTCTCCAAGCTGGCTTGGAGCTTCCAGAACGCCAAGGAACCGGAAACGGCCCTGAAAATGGCCAATGCCGCGGCCTCTTCCGGGGATCGCGACGCCAAGATCACCTATGCCGATCTGCTGCGCGCCAACGACCGGTACGATGAGTCCGCGCAGGTTTTGTCGAACCTGATCGGCGATGATCCCAATCCCGACTGGCGGCTGCTCTATGCGCGCGGCGTGTCCTATGAGCGCTCTGGCCGCTGGCCGGAGGCCGAGCGCGACCTGCAGGGCGCGCTGAAGCAGCGTCCCGACGAGCCCGAACTGCTGAACTATCTGGGCTATAGCTGGATCGATCGCGGCGAGCGGCTTCCCGAGGCGCTTGGCATGGTCCAGCGCGCGGTGGCGGCCAATCCGCAATCTGGCGCGATGATCGATTCGCTCGGTTGGGCGCACTATCGCCTGGGCGACTACAAGAAGGCCGTGCAGTTCCTGGAGCAGGCGGTCGAGCTTGAGGCCGGCGATCCCGAGATCAACAACCACCTCGGCGACGCCTATTGGCGCGTCGGCCGCCGGATCGAGGCGGAGTTTCAGTGGCGCCGGGTCCTGACCCTCGACCCCGACGACAAGATCAAGGCTGATGTCGACGCCAAGCTGACCAACGGCCTGGGTCCCAAGGGGCCGGCCACCACGTCCCGCGTCGCCGGTCCATAGGCTCAAGCCATGGGCCCGGTCGCCTTCGCGCCCGCGAAGATCAATCTGTTCCTGCACGTCGGCGCGCTCGGCGATGACGGATACCACCCGCTTTGCAGCCTGATGGTGTTCGCAGACATCGGCGACAAGGTGGCGATCCACGACGCCGACGCCTTGTCGTTCCGCGTCAACGGCCCCTTCGCGGCCGGTCTCGCAGGCGAGGACGACAATCTTGTCCTGCGCGCGGCCCGCGCCCTGTTGGCGCGCGCGCGCGGGCCTCAGCCGCCGCTGTGCCTGTCGCTGGAGAAGAACCTGCCGGTGGCCGCTGGCCTGGGCGGCGGTTCCAGCGACGCGGGCGCGGCCCTGCGGCTGATGCGTGCGACGCTTGGTATCAATATCGACGATGAGGCCCTGGAGGCCGTCGCCGCCTCGCTCGGCGCTGATGGCGCCGCCTGCCTGTGGGGCCGACCGGTGTTGGCCGAAGGACGGGGCGAACGGCTGACGCCTTCGCCCGAACTGCCAACGATCGAGGCGGTGCTGGTCAATCCCGGCGTCGCCGTCTCCACGCCGGCCGTCTATCGCGCCTTGGATGACAGCAAGGCCTTTGGCGACGTCGCGCCGCCGCCGATGCCCGCCGCCTTCGAGAGCGTCGAGGAATTCGCCGCCTGGCTCGGCATGATGCGCAACGACCTGCAGGACCCGGCGATCGCTCTTGCGCCTGAGATCGGCGACGTGGTCGAGACCCTGGCGGATGAGCCCGAGACCCTGCTTGCCCGCATTTCGGGCTCGGGCGCGACCTGCTTCGCCATCTGCGCCTCGGACATCGAGGCCGAGGCGCTGGCTGAGCGTATCTCGATCATGCGCCCGGGGTGGTGGGTTCGTCGCTGCCGCCTGGGCGGTCCCTGGCCGGACTGAACTCGTTCCCCCAAACGAAAACGGGGGCCCCGAAGGACCCCCGCTCGTAGTTGACGGTGAAGGCGCGGTTTAGTCGTGCAGCGCTTCGCCGTGTTGCGAGAGATCAAGGCCTTCGACCTCGGCTTCTTCGCTGACCCGCAGGCCGACCGTGTACTTCACGATCATCAGGATGATGAAGGTGCCGATCGAGGCGTAGGCGATGGTGATGGCCACGCCGTACAGCTGGGTCATCAGGCTGGCGCCTTCGCCAAGGCTGTTGACGGCCGGGTCGGCGAGGACGCCGGTCAGCAGGGCGCCGATGATGCCGGCGATGCCGTGCACGCCGAAGGCGTCGAGGCTGTCGTCGTACTTCAGCAGGCGCTTCAGCCACACCGCGCCGAAGTAGCCGCCAGCGCCGCCCAGCAGGCCGATGATCAGCGCGCCTTGCGGGTTGACGAAGCCGGCGGCCGGGGTGATGGCGACCAGACCGGCCACCGCGCCGGAGGCCAGGCCCAGCATGCCGGGCTTCTTGCGTTCGACCCATTCGATCACCATCCAGGCGATGGCGGCGGCGGCCGTGGCCACCTGGGTGTTCAGCATGGCGATACCGGCCAAGGAATTGGCGCCGACGGCCGAACCGGCGTTGAAGCCGAACCAGCCAACCCACAGCAGGCTGGCGCCGATCATGGTCAGCACCAGGTTGTGCGGAGCCATGTTTTCAGTGCCGTAGCCTTTGCGACGGCCAAGAACGAGGGCGCAGATCAGGCCGGCGACGCCAGCATTGATGTGAACCACGGTGCCGCCGGCGAAGTCGAGCACGCCAGCGCCGCCGAGGAAGCCGCCGCCCCAGACCGCGTGGGCGGTCGGCGCGTAGACGAGCAGGGACCAGAGCACGGTGAAGACCAGGACCGCCGAGAACTTCATCCGCTCGGCATAGGCGCCGGCGATGAGGGCAGGGGTGATGATCGCGAAGGTCATCTGGAACATCACGAATACCGATTCCGGGATCGTGGCGGCCAGGCTGTTGGTGCTTTCCATCGTCACGCCGGACAGGAACGCGTTGCTGAACCCGCCGATGACCTTGTTCAGCCCTTCATTGTCGTTGGCGCTGAAGGAGAGCGAGTAGCCGGCGATCATCCAGACGACCGAAATCACCGCGGTGATCGCGAAGGACTGGGCGACGGTGGCGATGACGTTCTTGCGCCGCACCATGCCGCCGTAGAACAGCGCCAGGCCCGGAATGGTCATCATCAGGACCAGGGCTGTGGAGGTCAGGACCCAGGAGGTGTCGCCGGTATCGATGGCGGGCGCGGCCGCTTCTTCCTCGACGGCGGGCGCGGGGGCGGCTTCAGCCGCCATCGGAGCCGGCGTTTCGGGCGTGGCGGTGGCGGGAGAGGCCTCGGCGGCCACCGCGGCCGGCGCGGCGGCGTCCTGTGCGAAGGCCGCCGCCGGGGCGAGTATGCCGCCCGCGAGCATGGCGGCGAGCGCCAGGCCCGTCAGCTTTTGTAGTCCAGATTTCTTCATTGTCGTGATCCCCTTGTCCCGATGAGTTCGGCGGCGCCTAGAGCGCGGCCGTGCCGGACTCTCCGGTCCGAATTCGCACTGCGTCCTCGACGTTGAGGACGAAAATCTTGCCGTCCCCGATCTTGCCGGTGGCGGCGGCGGCCTTGATGGCTTCGACGGCCTTGCCGGCGGCGGAGTCATCGACCACCGCTTCCAGCTTCACCTTGGGGACGAAATTCACTTGATACTCGGCCCCCCGGTAAATCTCCGTCTGACCCTTTTGGCGGCCGTAGCCTTTGACTTCCGAGACCGTCAGGCCCTCGACACCGGCGCCAACGAGCGCTTCGCGCACGTCGTCCAGCTTGAAGGGTTTGACGATCGCTATGATCAATTTCATCGCCTGCTCCCGCGCGCCCTGTAGCCAGGGGTGCGCCCTCGTGTTGTCCCGCTCCGCCGGGAGACACGGCTCACTCTCCCCCTCCGACGGCTAGACAACGCTATCGGGGGGCGGCCCGAGCGGCCGCGCTTGGTAACCTCTGATCAAGGAAAAGGCGCTGCCCGTGCATTTGGTGGGCAGATCGGCGTTATGGCGCCCAATTTGTCGGCGTTTTGGCGCTCCAGGCGTCACGGTTTGGCCGCAATGGGGTGGGTTCTCACGGGGGCGTGATCGCCCCGCGCGAGGCGAAGCAGGCCTTTGGAGCGGGAACTAACGCCACCGCGGAGCGCTTGATGATTGCGCGGCCCGGTTGCGGGGGGCCTGGGCCATCATTCGGAGAAGACGATATGATGATCAGAACTCTGCTTACCGCCACCGCGGCGATGGCTCTGCTTGCAGGCGGGGCCCATGCTGGCGAAGGCAAGAAGAAGGCCGCTGCGGCTCCAGCCCCGGCGGCGTCGGCTGACCAGATGGGCAGCGACACCTCAAGCCAGACCATGGCCAACCCACCTGTCAGCGCCGACGCCATGAGCTCGGGCGTCGACACCTCGGCTACGGCGTCGAACATCCGGGTCGTCACCAACGGCCCAGTCGCCGACACGCCCGAAAACCGCGCGAAATTCCCGCCGCTCTCCAAGACCGGCCGGAACACCAAGCCGCGCGGCAACTAAGGATCAAGCGGTCCGTCGTGGTGGCCACGTCGGACCGATGATCCTCATCCCTGCGATCCAGCTAGCGAAGCGCGAGCGTGGCGGGAACAAACGTGACCGCTAGGCGCTGTTATCTGCACGGCCCGGTTGCGGTTGGGCCATTCGGAGGGATGACATGAAGACAATCTCTATCTGCACGGCCATCGCGGCGATGGCCCTTGGCGTAAGCTCCGCCCACG
>JAVBXP010000060.1 GCA_030824495.1 bacterium | reverse complement strand
TCTGCTCGATTGGATGCGCGCACGCTTGGCCGAGCCGCTAGGGGTCGAGAAGCTGGCCGACAAGGCGGCGATGAGCCCGCGCCACTTCGCCCGCGCCTTCGCCGCCGAAACCGGCATGACCCCGGCCAAGGCCGTCGAGCGTCTGCGCTTGGAGACCGCGCGCGAGCGCGTGGAGAACACCACCGACCCCATCGACCGCGTGGCCGAGTTCACTGGCTTTGGCGACCCAGAGCGTATGCGGCGGGCCTTCCTGCGCGCCTTCGGCCAACCGCCCCAGGCCTTGCGCCGCGCCGCGCGCGCCTAGCGCTGCTCAGCCAACTTCGCGACCTGGATGTTCAGCAACTCGATGGTCTGGTTCTGCGCCTCGATCAGCCGCGCGATATCGAGGTTTCGCATGGCGTCCATCTTGTCGTGCAGGTGCATGATCTCGAGCTCGGCGCGCAGGTTGACGACATAGTCGTGCTCCGCGGCACGGCGGTCCTGCACGCTTTGGCGGTTCTGGCTCATCATGATGACCGGCGCCTGGATCGCAGCCAGCATCGACAGCATCAGATTGAGGAAGATGAAGGGATAGGGATCGAACGCCAGATCGCCGCCACGGGTGAATTGGTTCCAGCTGATCCACAGGACCAGCGCCAGGCCGAACCCGATGATGAAGCCCCATGAGCCGCCGACCGAGGCGACACGGTCGGCCAGTCTCTGGCCGAAGGTGCGGTCGTCGCGCGACAGGATCGGGTCTGCGCCGCTGGGCGCCTCAGCCGCGATCAGATCAATCACGCTCTTCTGCAACGGACTGAGCGCCCCATAGGGGCTGTTCAACAGGCCCTGGGCCAGCTCTTCGCTACGGTTCGCACCGTTGTTCATATTTGACTTCCCGAGTCGCTTCCCGACCACCACCGACCGTCACGCAAGCATGACGTATCGGCGATGGCGGAGAAACGACTTCAGGAACTCAGTCGGTTCCGACGACCTCGGCTTCCGCGTCGGCCGCGCCAAGCGGCGTGAGCTTGGCAGGCGTCAGCTTGGCGACCGGAAGCTTGTCCGGTTCAGAAGCGGCACGAACCGAGCCGGCCGCTTCGGCGCCCGCCGCGGCAGGCGCCGCGACACGGTTCGAAACACCAGGTTGGACGCTCGCCGATGCGGCGGCGTCAGCCCTGTCCCCGGTCACCGCCGAGGCCAGCCGCAGTTCCTTGGTGATTTCCATAGGAGCCGTGGGAGCCGGAGCAGAGGTGAAGGTGGCCAGATTGGTCGCACGATGGCTTTCGGCGCTCGCCGTATAGACCCGGCCAGCGTTGCGCCCCACGCGATAGAATACGTGCAACCCGACCTCG
Source organism: bacterium (assembly GCA_030824495.1). GTDB lineage: Bacteria > Pseudomonadota > Alphaproteobacteria > Caulobacterales > Caulobacteraceae > Phenylobacterium. Next base: position 11,767 of record JAVBXP010000060.1, on the reverse strand, counting down.
GCCGTCCGCACCAGACGTGGACCCCAGTTCGGAGCGACGTTGACGGTGTGGAAGTGGGTGGCGTCGCCAACGCTGCTCATCACCCCGCCTGAGAGCGCCTTGGAGGCGACCCTTTGGGCGCGGTTCCAGGCGGCGGTCTCGCGACCACGGCGCATGGAGCCGTCGCAGGCGAAGCTGAACTGGCACCCGACCCGCTTGCCCGCGCCCTGGAACACCACGGCGCAAACGGTCTTCGGGAAGGCCGGATGGCGAACGCGGTTGAGCACCACCTGGGCGACCGCGGCCTGACCGGCCGGCGTTTCGCCGCGCGCCTCGAAATAGACCGCCTGGGTCAGGCATTCGAGTTCGCGGGAGGTTTCCAACGCGCCGCTCAAGTGGAACGGCGCGGCGGCGGGCAGGCTGACGCCTCGCAGCGGAATCCGGCTGTCGCTGGGCGGTTGGGTGTTTTCCAACCGCGTCAGCAGGACGGCGTTCTGCCGGTCACGATCGACCGAGCCGCTGGAGACAAAGGGATCATGACGGCGAGCGACACGTAGAACCCCTGGATCCAGGGCGGCCGCTTCGCGTTCAAGAACGGTGTCGGAATAGGCGCCGGCCGCCGCGCTTGCGAGACGTGAAGCCCGGGCGTGGTCGGTCGCGGCGCGCGACATGCCACCGGCCATGTAGGCCGCGCCCAGCGCAAGCCCAATGCCCGAGCCGATCAAAACGGCGCATGTCGGCGCACGCCAATCGGCGTGAGCCTTAATGTCGAATGTCAAAGAGAGTTGTCCCGTGTGGCGAGGGCGGTTGCGCCCCCCGACATCGTCGTCACGTGCGCCCCTGCTCATGCTGGCGGCGTCGCGACTATGAACCTGTCCAGATACACGTGGAGTGGCAGGTTACGGCGAAGTTGAGCGGAGTTATGACGATCCGCACCTGGGGTGGCAAGCCGACAATCGGTCGCAGCCCAGCTTTTTTCAGTTTCTGTTAACCGCCTGAGGGCTTTTGCGGAACTTCACTGTGGCCTCGCCGTTCATTGCAAAGCTTTAGAAATCAAGGAATCCCATGCGCAAGACCCTCAGCCTAATCGCCCTAGCCGGCCTTGCCATCAGCCTCTCGGCCTGCGGCCATAATGTCGAGCAACGCGCAGCCACTGGCGCTGCGACGGGCGCCGTCTTGGGCGGTCCGGTCGGCGCAGTCGTTGGCGCGGGCGTTGGCACCGCCGTCAGCAAGGCCGCCGACAAGTAGGTTTGACACCGGCCCTTTCATGTATGGAAGGGCCGGTGCAACATCCCTAAAATCTCGTGATCGGCGCCATAGCTGCGCCCAAATTCTGATGCCAGACTTCCATCAATGCTCAAGGTCGTCGCGCTCATAGCCCTGGCGGGAACCGCTCTTCCGGAAGCCGCGATCGCCGCTCCAGCCTGGCGCGTGCAACAAGCCTGCGCGATGCAACGCTACCTGCGGGCGACCCCTGCCTTCCCCTCCAACTGGGGCCACCAGAGCGCCAGCGTCTCCCTCAATGGCTCGCGTCAGGTCATGGTCCGGCGAGAGGATCCTGACGCCCGCGCCCAGTTCGACGCCGCCATGCGCTCTGGACGCGGCTTCGCCGACCGTGCGGCAGAACAACTGGCCATTCGCGAAGGCATCACCCAACAGGAAGCCTATCGCCGCATCGGTGCCGACCCGGGCCCCTGGCCACAAGTCACGCCCGCGAAATGCCAGGCGCTGGAGAAGCGCGCCCTGAAGAATGAGCCCTAGCTTCAGCCAGCGGCGGCCCTCGCGCCGATGCGGGTCTGGCGCAGCCCGCCACGCTGCTGACAAGTCCTGACACTTCGGCGGACTAGCGTTCGCCCATGATCCACCCTACCTTGGCGTTCATGCCCCGTTCTCCCGAGACCGCGCCGAACGCCGCCGGCGTCTCCGACATGTCGGCGAGCTTCGACTACGACGAGTCCGCCATGCCGATGCTGTGGAAGCCCCACCGCCCGGCGCGGCCGGCCAAGTCGGAGGGCGGCAAGCGATTCAACCTGGTCAGCGACTATCAGCCGGCCGGCGACCAGCCGCGCGCCATCGCCGAACTGGTCGAGGGTCTGGAAGGGCGCGAGCAGGATCAGGTGCTGCTGGGCGTCACCGGCTCGGGCAAGACCTTCACCATGGCCAGTGTCATCGCCGAGACACAGCGCCCAGCGCTGATCCTGGCGCCGAACAAGACCCTGGCCGCCCAGCTCTATTCGGAGATGAAGAGCTTCTTCCCGGACAACGCCGTGGAGTTCTTCGTCTCGTACTACGACTATTACCAGCCCGAGGCCTATGTGCCGCGGACCGACACCTACATCGAGAAGGACTCGTCGATTAACGAGCAGATCGACCGGATGCGCCACTCGGCCACCCGCGCGATCCTGGAGCGCGACGACGTCATCGTCGTGGCCTCGGTGTCCTGCATCTACGGCATCGGTTCGGTCGAAACCTACACCGCCATGACCTTCACCCTCGAGCCCGGCCAGCGCCTGGACGAGAAGCAGCTGATGGCTGACTTGGTGGCGCTGCAATACAAGCGCAACGACGCCGCCTTCGAGCGCGGGACCTTCCGCCGCCGCGGCGACACGATCGAGATATTCCCCGCCCACTACGAAGATCGCGCCTGGCGCATCTCGCTGTTTGGCGACGAGGTGGAGACCATCACCGAATTCGATCCCCTGACCGGCAAGAAGACCGCCGACCTCGAGGGGATCAAGATCTACGCCAACAGCCACCACGTCACCCCGCGCCCGACCCTCAACCAGGCGGTCATCCAGATCCGCGACGAGTTGAAGGAGCGGCTGGACTGGCTGGTCGCTAACGGCAAGCTGCTGGAAGCCCAGCGGCTGGAACAGCGCACCACCTTCGACCTGGAGATGATCCAGGCCACCGGCTCCTGCGCCGGCATCGAGAACTACAGCCGCTACCTCTCCGGCCGCCGCACGGGCGAGCCGCCGCCGACCTTCTTCGAGTACATTCCCGAGAACGCCCTGCTGTTCATCGATGAGAGCCACCAGGCTGTGCCGCAGATCGGGGCCATGTATCGCGGCGACTACCGCCGCAAGTTCACCTTGGCGGAGTATGGCTTCCGCCTACCCTCCTGCCTCGACAACCGCCCGCTCAAGTTCGAAGAGTGGGATGCGATGCGGCCGCAGACGGTTTCGGTGTCGGCGACGCCTGCGACCTGGGAGCTGGAACGCTCGGGCGGCGTCTTCGCCGAGCAGGTCATCCGCCCGACCGGCCTGATCGATCCGCCGGTCGAGGTGCGTCCCGTGAACAAGGACAACCACACCCAGGTCGATGATGTGATCGCCGAGGTGCGCGACGTCATCGCTAAGGGCTACCGCGCCCTGATCACCGTCCTGACCAAGAAGATGGCCGAGGACCTGGCCGAGTACATGCACGAGCAGGGCCTGAAGGTCCGCTACATGCACTCCGACATCGACACCATGGAGCGGATCGAGATCATCCGCGACCTGCGGCTGGGCGCCTTCGACGCCCTGATCGGGATCAACCTGTTGCGTGAGGGGCTCGACATCCCCGAGTGCGGCCTGGTCGCCATTCTCGACGCGGACAAGGAAGGCTTCCTGCGGTCTGAGACATCGCTGATCCAGACCATCGGTCGCGCGGCGCGGAACGTCGACGGCAAGGTTATCCTCTATGCCGACCGCGTCACCGGCTCGATGGAACGGGCGATGGCCGAGACCAACCGCCGCCGCGCCAAGCAGGAAGAGTACAATCTCGAACACGGCATCACGCCCGAGAGCGTGAAGAGCCAGATCAAGGAAATCCTCGCCAGCCCCTACGAGAAGGACCGCGTGCTGGTCCCCGTTGGCGTGGCCGAGGACTCCAAGCCGTTCATGGGCGACAACTTCAAGGCCACCCTGCGCGATCTGGAAGCCAAGATGCGCCAGGCTGCCGCCGACCTGGAGTTCGAGACCGCCGCGCGCCTGCGCGACGAGATCAAGCGCTTGAAGCTGATGGACCTGGAATTCGCCAACGACGCACTCACCGCCCCTGGCGAGGAGGTCGATCGGACGGCCGTCAAGCGCGTGAAGGCTGAGGCCCGCGCCGAGGCCGCCGAGCGATTCCGGAAGGGCAAACGCTAGGCGGCAGCTTGGCGTTAAACGCTCGGTTGGTCGCCCGCCAGCCAGGGTGGCGGCTTCTGTCACCTAAAGCCCACACCTCTCCGAACAACGTTCGTCAGCGCGCGGACGCCGGAACCACAGCGCCGCTTTGGGCTTAGATTCAGCGTGGGGCAGCGCAGTTGGGGCGGTCCGTTGGGGGCCGCTGGCATGTCGCTGCCAAGGGGCTGGAACCATGTCTCCTCCGCTGTCTGTCGTGGCCGACAACTCGACTGCCAAGACCAAGTCCGTCGCCACCGGCGACCTCTCCGAACGCATCCGCCGTCTGCAGGCCGAGGCCAAGAACCTGGCTCGTGAGCACATCCGAGCGCTTGAGGCCGCGATCATCGAGGTCGAACGCCTGTCGTCGGAAATCTCAGATGGCGGCGACGCCTATCCGGCCGGGGTGCGGGAATTGGCCCGCCGGATGGCCGAGGATTGCGAGATGAAGGTTCAGACGCTGGAAGCCATCGCCTCCCGCAACTAGTTCGGCTCCCACTTGGCGCGTTTCCTGCTGCGCTTCGCCCAGAGTGTGCAGCTTTGGGAGCCTCAGATGGTCAGTCCTATGCGTACCTCCACCGCCCTCAGCGTGGTGAGAGACAACTGCGGAACCGTCCCGGTCCCCGCTGGAGCCAGCGTTTCGGACCGCATTCGCCACCTGCAGGCGGAAGCCAGACTTCTCGCGCGTGAGCAGATGGAAGCTCTCGAGAGCGCCCTGCTCCAAATCGAGCGCCTGTCATGTGAGATCGCCGACGGCGGTGAGGCCTATCCAGTAGGCGTACGTGAAGTGGCTGGCCGTCTCGCCGAGGACTGCAAGAGCCACGGCGCCACGATCCACCTGCTCGCCGGCAGGGCCTAGCCCAGCAAGTCTCGGAACTCGTGGCTACGGCGGAGCCAAGCCGCCGCATAGCCGCAGATCGGGGTGATGCGCAGCCCCTGCGTACGCGCATCAGCGGCAAGCGCGGCCATCAACCGTCCGGCCGCGCCCGTACCGCGTAGCGCCGGCGGGCTTTCGACGTGATCGATGTAGAGGCGATCGCCAGAGAGACGATAGTCGGCCCAGGACGTCATGCCCTTCTCGACCATCTCATAGCGGTTGTCGGCCGTGTTGTTGCGCAGCTCGCTTGTCATTGCCTATCCACTTCAGACTAGTTCGACCGCCATGGCGGTGGCTTCCCCGCCGCCGATGCAGAGGCTGGCGACCCCGCGCTTGCCGCCGCGGGCTTCCAGGGCCGACAGCAGGGTGGCCAGGATCCGCGCCCCGGAGGCGCCGATGGGATGGCCCAGCGCGCAGGCCCCGCCGTTCACGTTGAGCTTGGCCCGGTCGATGCCCAGTTCACGCTCGGCGATCATGGCGACCACGGCGAAGGCCTCGTTGACTTCGAACAGGTCGACATCATCGACGGTCCATCCGGCTTTCCGCATCGCCTTTTGCATCGCCGGCACAGGCGCGGTGGTGAACAGGCCCGGCTCGTGGGCGTGGCCAGCATGACTGACCACCCGCGCGACGACCTTCAACCCCAGCTTCTCGGCGACTGAAGCACGGGTCATCACTAGAGCCGCCGCGCCGTCCGAGATCGACGAGGCGTTGGCCGCGGTGATCGCCCCATCCTTGCCGAACGCCGGACGCAGGGTCGGGATCTTGGCCGGGTCGGCCTTCAATGGTTGTTCGTCAGTGGCGATCGTCTCGGACCCTTTGCGGCTGACCACCTCGACCGGAACGATCTCACGTGCGAACGCGCCGCTCTCGACGGCGGCCTTGGCCCGCGCCAGCGACCCGATCGCGTATTCGTCCATGGCCTCGCGGGTGAACTGGTAGGCGCGCGCGGTCTCGTCGGCGAACGAGCCCATCAACCGCCCCGGCTCATAGGCGTCCTCCAGGCCGTCCAGGTACATATGGTCAAACGCGGTGTCGTGACCGATCCGGGCGCCGCCGCGATGCTTGTTCAGCAGGTACGGGGCGTTGGTCATGCTCTCCATGCCCCCAGCGACGACGATGTCGACGCTGCCCGCCGCCAGGGCGTCATGAGCCATGATCGCGGCCTGCATGCCCGACCCGCACATCTTGTTGACGGTGGTCGCCTCGACCGAATTGGGCAAACCCGCGCCCAGCGCAGCCTGGCGAGCCGGCGCCTGGCCAAGACCGGCCGGCAGCACGCATCCCATGAAGATCTGCTCTACCGCTTCAGGACTGACGCCAGCCCGCTCCACCGCGGCGCGGACGGCGGCCGCGCCCAGATCGGTCGCCTTCACGGGCGCCAGAACACCCTGGAAACCGCCCATCGGCGTGCGGGCATAGGAGGCGATGACGACGGGATCGGTGCGCTGGGTCATGGGAGAGATATAGCCCTCCCCGTCCCAGATTACAGCGCTGCGATGGTCCGCGCGATGAAGCCGCCGCCCAGGACGCGGTCAGGCGCTTCAGGCGCGTAGAGCACGCAGGCCTGGCCTGGGGCCACGCCTTCCTCAGCCTGGTCGAGGGCCACGCCGATCTCACCATCCTCGAACGTCAACCGCCCGGCGACCGGCTCGCGGGTCGAACGTACGCGGGCCAGCACCGGCCTGCCGACCGCGTCCTCGATGGTCGCGGTTTCGCCCAGCCAGTTGGTTTCCTTCAGGCTCAAGGCGCGGGTCAGCAGCGCCTCGCGCGGCCCGACGATCACCTGGCGCTTGTCGGCGTCGATCTTCACCACGAACAGGGGATCGCCGACCGCAATGTTCAGCCCGCGACGCTGGCCGATGGTGTAGCGGGTCACGCCCTCGTGGCGGCCGAGCACTCGGCCGTCCATGTGGACGACATCGCCCGGCTCCGCGCCATGCGGTCGCAGACGGTCGATCACCGTGGTGTAGCGGCCTTCCGGTACGAAGCAGATGTCCTGGCTGTCGGGCTTGTCCGCCGCAGCCAATCCCAGTTCGGCGGCCACACGCCGCACTTCGGGCTTCGACAACCCGCCGAGCGGAAAGCGCAGGAAATCGAGCTGCTCGCGCGTGGTCGCGAACAGGAAGTAGCTCTGGTCGCGCGCCGGATCGACGGCCCGCAGCAGTTGCGGCCCACCCGGCCCCTCGGCGCGGCGGACATAGTGACCCGTCGCCATCGCCTCGGCGCCCAGGTCGCGGGCGACGTCCAGCAGATCGCGGAATTTCACCGTCTGATTGCAGCGGATGCAGGGGATGGGCGTCTCGCCGCGCAGATAGGAGTCGGCGAAGTCCTCGATCACCTGCTGCTTGAAGCGGCTCTCGTAGTCGAGAACGTAGTGCGGAATGTTCAGGGCGTCGGCCGCCGTTCGGGCGTCGTGGATGTCCTGGCCGGCGCAGCATGCGCCTTTCTTCTGGATCGCCGCGCCGTGGTCATAGAGCTGCAGGGTCACGCCCACCACGTCGTAACCGGCGCGGGCCAGCAAGGCGGCGGTGACGGTGGAGTCCACCCCGCCGGACATGGCGGCGACCACGCGGGCGCCGGGCTTCAGGCCCACGGCGGCCCGGGCGGCTTCCACGGCCGCATCTGTGAAGAGCGCGTTCATCGGCCGCTATGTAGCGGCTCGCAGCCCATTTTGCGAGGTCGGCCTACTTCAGCATATTTACGAGGGAGGAATCCCGCAGCGTCAGGAACACCTGCGTCGAGGCCTGCAGCGCCAGTGTCGCCTGCTCCAGGTGAATGGTCACCTCGGGCATATTGGCGTCCACGATCCCGCCGATCATTTCCTTCAGACTATCCTGGCGCGTGGTGAGGTCCTTCTTCACCCCCTCGACTCGGGCCTGCATCATCCCGTTGCGCGCGGTCTTGTCGATCACGTTGCTGGCGGCCTGGTCCCAAACCTTCAGCTGCTGTTCCAGGAAGGTTCGCTGGGCGTCGGTCATGGTGCCGGTGAGTGGGCCATCCGTGCCTTCGTGGAATGCTTGGATCGCCTTGTAGGCGGTCAGCATCTCTGTCCCGAGGTCGGAGGCCAGCAATCCGGTCCTCACCACCGTGGCGTCGTCCACCTTGTGCTCGGTGATGAAATCGTCGTTCTTGAAGAAGTCCGAGATCGCCGGGGTCAATGGGTCGGTCAGGTCCGACAACGACTGGGCGGTCACTGGCTCAGCATCGATCTTGCCGCCCGCGAACAGGTACTTCCCGCCATAGCGCGAGTTCATCGCCGAGACCGAATTGCGGAACTGCGCCTCCACCTCCTGCATCAGGGTGTCGGTCCGGCCGGTCGCGATGGCCTCTTCGATGGCCTGCTTCGTCGAGGCCGCGGCCTCGCCAAGCTGGCTCAGGGAAAAGTCCTGAGTGGTCAGCTTGTCGGTGATCATCTTGTTCTGCTCGAGGTAGCCGCCCAGCCGGCTATCGACCGAACGCATGGCCGTGAGCATCTCGGCGTTGCGCGAATAGTCCTTCAGATCCGACCCGTTCTTCTGGGTCGCCAGCTTGTCGCCGGCGTCCATTTGGCGCTGCTGGGCCAGCATGATGTTGGAGAGTACGCGGCTGTAGTTGCCGCCGGTCGTGACGCGAAACATCGGTCAGCCTCCGCTAAATCATGTTCGTCAGGACGTCGAACAACTCTTTGGCCGCCTGGATCATGCGGGCAGAAGCGTTGAAGGCCTGTTGATAAGTGGTCATCATGACGAGTTCCTCGTCGACGTTCACGCCCTCGACCGCATCGCGCCGGGCGTTGGCTTCGTTGGCGACCGCCTGAGCCGCGCTCTTGCGGTTGTCGGCCGCCTGGGCCTGCCGGCCGACCGAACCGCCGAACTCGGCGGCGTAGCGGCTGAGGGTCATGGTCACCGCGCCCAGTTCGCCGGCCGCGGCGAAGCTGGTGGTGACGTCGCCGGCCTCGCCCAGCAGCCGCGCGCCGCGCCCGTCGCCGGCGGTGATCGCGGGCCGACCGGCCGCAACGCTCAGGTCGAGCACGCCAAGGCCAAGCTTCATCGGATTCTGCTGCAGGGCCGGATCGACCTTGAGCCTGCCGGCGCGCGAATTGCGTTCGATCGAACCAATGCCAAAAAGCTGGCTCATCGACGGCCCACCCGCTCCGCGCTGGGTCAGGTCCTGGGTTACCGAGAGGGTCGCGTTGACCGGCGGCGTGCCGCTGAAATTCAGGGCTCCCTTGGCGTCGAGCGTGAACTGGCCATAGAGGCCGACCCCCGTCGCCGGATCGTTCAGCGAAGTGAGCAGGTCGCTCATATTCGCGCCGGGCGGCACGGTGATCACCAGGTCGCGGATCGGCTTGCCGTCGCCCTGGGCCAGCCGCAGGCTGATGGTGTCGCCAGCGGTGAAGCCGTGAGGGTCAGTCGCTTTCAGGCCGGTTTCATAGCTGATCATCCCGCCGGATTTGATCAGGTCGTTCATGCCGAAGAAGTGCGAGAAGGCGCGCCCGGCCTTCATCGACGTCCCTTCGTCGATCGCCACGCCGGTGCCTGCGGCGCCCTGGATGCTGAGCGCGCCATTGACGAAAGTCGCCGTCGCATTGCCGCCGAGGGCGGTGTTCAGATCGGCCAGGAAGCTGCCGGACGTGAAGGTCCCTCCCGGCGTCATGGTCATGGTGTCGAAGTCGATCTCGACCTTGTGCTGGACCACGCCGTCATTGGGCCCGGCGCCGCCGACCACCGCGATGGTGGTCTTGCCGGTGAACCCGCTGACCGCGGTCGGCAGGTCGAGCCCGGTATTGCGCCCGCTCAAGGCGTTCGGGGCCGGCGAGGAGGTCGTCTTGTTGTGCGCCGCATTGAGCTGCTCGGCCGCACGCGACACGAACTCGCCGAGTTGGTCGGCCATCCCGGGCAATGTGGTGTCGCGCAGATCCATCAGGCCACGGATCTCGCCGCCGGTGATCTGGATCGGTTGCGCGAAGCCCGACAAACCATCGGGCTCGACGGCGATATAACCCTTGGTCGGATCGGTGCGGTTGTAGCTGAGGGTCGCCGCCTTGCCGTCGCCGGCCAGCAACAGGCCTTCGGCGGAACGGACGGTGACGCCGCCACTCGACTTCAACGCAACCTGAACATTCATCAGGGTCGCGAGTTCATCGACGAGCTGGCTCTGGATATTCTCCGAACCCGACGCATCACCGCTGGTCAGCTTGGCGCGGCTGATGTCGGAATTGAGTTGATTAATCTGCCGCAGCAGATCGTTGGCGCGTTCGACGTCGGCGGCGATGCGCGCATCGACCGTGCCGCCCAGTTCGCTGAACTGCGCGTTGATCCGGGCGGACTCGGACAGGAAGTTCTCGACATTCCCCATCGCCTGGCTGCGCAGCAGGCTCGATGACGGATCGTCAGCCGCCGCCGCGAAGGCCGTGAAGATGTCGTCGAGGCGCGAGAAGTAGAAGCCGTCGCTGGATGGATTGCCGAACAGGCTCTGGGCGTTGTCCAGATATTGCGACACCGCGCTCCAGCGACTGGCGTCCGATGACGCCGTCAGACTGGCCAGTTGCAGATACTGGTCGGTGACCCGCTCGACGCCTTCGATCGAGACGCCCATGCCCTGGCCCCCGACGACCAGGGGCGATTGGATAACGTGCTTGCGGACGTAGCCGGGCGTGTTGACGTTGGCGATGTTGTCGGACGTCGAGCGCAGGTTCACCTGGGCGGCGTTGAGCCCCGACGAAGCCGTCTTCAGCATTGCGGTCAGTGACACAGTTTACCCTCCGCTCGGCAAAGCCTGTCGCGCGACCCGGCGAAATCTGCCGAGAGTTTGGTGAACGCCCGCGCGAGGGGCCTATAAAAGTCCAAGCTTTTCAATGCAGTCCCGTCAGGGCCCGGTTGTTCTCGCGAAACACGTCGCAAGACCGGCGCCAGAGCCTCGCATCCGCCTGTTCACCAACCCGCTCCGCCAGACGCCGAGATCGGCAGGGACGACCTATCGCCCCGCTTCGGCCCGGCAAAAAACGCCCCCGGCTTGTGACGGGCTCCAGCTCAACCAGATAGATTTTCCTTATTTTACAATCACTTGTATTGAGAAACCGAACATGGCGCGAACGTTGCTCTGACCCTGCCGAATGTACGGCGCAGAAGCGCTCCCTCGAGATGGCCCCACGAAACGGGGCCAGACCATCCGGAAGCCATGACAGCGCCACTGTTCAATTTGCCGATCACGAGTCCGATCACCGGGCCCTCGACGCCGACCGCCGCCCAAGGGCCGATGGCCGGTTTCGAGGCGCTGTTGGCTGCGTTCTTCGGCGAGCCCGGCGAACAGGCTGCCGGCGGACTATTCGGGGAAGACAAGACCGCTGACGAGGACGCCGCCCTTCAACCGGGCATGGCCGACGGCCCCACCACCCCGCCCCTGTCAGCCGAGGGCCAGATCCTTGCCGCGATGTTGGCCGGCGCGCCGGCGCAAACGGTGCAGGCGGCACCCGACGCGGCCGACGCCGCAGCGGACGGACAGTTCGCAGGCGGCGCGGCCCCTTCGCCCACCGTTCCATTCCAGCCCCCGGCTCCGAGCATCGCGGCGGGAGCGAGCGCACCTCAGGCGCCGCTGCAACAGAACGTCCCAGCCGGTCAGCAAACCGCGCCGCTCATGGCCGACGCCGATCCGCAACCCGACCTGACGGGTCAGGCGCAAGCAGAGACGCAAGCCCCCCTCGCCGCGGCCGCGACCGACCCGCAGGCCGCCCGTCCGGCGACCGCCCAGGTCGCTGACCAGAAGTCCTCTGCGGCGGCGGCGC
>JAVBXP010000038.1 GCA_030824495.1 bacterium | reverse complement strand
CGCGGTCTATGGCGCTCAGCCGGGAACCTCCACCGTGACGATTCAGGCCCTGAAGGGGGCTTCGCTGATCGTGCGCGGCGGCGGCGGCGTGGTCTATTTCGCCCGGCAGCTTGCGGCGGGCGAAGCCTACCGGGTGCCGAACCTGGCCGGCCTGACCATCGACACCACCGATGCGACCGCATTCCAGGTGTTTGTCGACGGCCAATCCCAGGGCCTGCTGCCCTCGCCCACCATCTCGCCCTCCAAGCTGACGGGCGGCTAACAGCCGTATCGGGCGCCCCTCCGCAGACCCAATTCAGCGCCTGATCGGGCGTCCCCGCGCGCGATATGCATCAGTTCGTCGCGCAACGGACATTCCCTATAGGTAACAAGGGTGGTTCGCGAAGCGGCCGTCATCGTGATATTCGCACGGTCGCCGCGTCTCGGCGGTCATGCGAAAGCTTGTTCAGCGTTAGGAATGTCACAGATGAGTAAGGTGCTTGTTATCGGCGCCGGCGGCGTCGGTTCGGTCGCCGTCCACAAGATGGCGATGTGCAAGGAAGTCTTCTCGCACGTCACACTGGCGAGCCGCCGGATACACAAATGCGAAGCCGTGGCAGCTTCCGTCAAACAAAGAACCGGCGTGACCATTGGGACGGCCGAGCTCGATGCTGACGATGTAAGCGCGACCGTGGCGCTGATCCGGGCCGTGCAGCCAGCGCTGGTGGTCAACCTCGCCCTGCCCTACCAGGACCTGGCCATCATGGACGCCTGCCTCGAGGCCGGCGTGAACTATCTCGACACCGCCAACTATGAGCCGCGAGACGAGGCCAAGTTCGAATACAGCTGGCAGTGGGCCTATCAGGACCGCTTCAAGGACGCCGGCCTGATGGCCCTGCTCGGCTGCGGGTTCGACCCTGGCGTGACATCGGTGTTCACCACCTACACCAACAAGCATTTACTGGACCGGATCGACACGCTCGACATCCTGGACTGCAACGGCGGCGACCATGGCCATCCGTTCGCCACCAACTTCAACCCCGAGATCAACATCCGCGAAGTGACCGCGCCGTCGCGCCACTGGGAGAACGGGCAATGGGTGGAGGGGCCGGCCCTGGCCCAGAAGCAGACGTTCGACTTCGATCAGGTCGGACCGCGCAACATGTACCTGATGTACCACGAGGAACTTGAGTCCCTCGCCAAGTTCTATCCAGAGATCAAGCGCATCCGCTTCTGGATGACGTTCGGCGACGCCTACCTCAAGCACTTGGAAGTGCTACAGAACGTCGGCATGACCCGTATCGATCCGGTGATGTTCGAAGGCCGAGAGATCATCCCGCTGCAGTTCCTAAAGGCGCTGCTGCCCGAGCCGTCCTCACTCGGCCCGACGACGCGCGGCAAGACCAATATCGGCACCATCGCCACCGGCGAGAAAGACGGCCAGCAGAAAACGTTTTACGTCAACAATGTCTGCGACCACGAGGCCGCCTATGCGGAAACCGGCAGTCAGGCCGTGAGCTACACGACCGGCGTCCCGGCCATGATCGGCGCGGCGCTGATGCTGAGCGGCCAATGGAAGGGCGAGGGCGTCTTCAACATGGAGCAGCTCGATCCCGATCCGTTCATGGACATGTTGAACCGGCATGGGCTGCCCTGGCAGATCAGGGAACTGCCCGCTCCCCTCGCATTCTGATTGATCTGAGACACATGGAAACAAAGGCGGCCGGGCCCGGCGCATTTGCACGTTTCGACCTGAGCCGCGTGCCCTCCCCCTGTTTCGTCGTCGACGAGGCGGCGGTTCGGCGCAATCTGGCCGTCCTGAAGGATGTAGGCGACCGGGGCGGCGCCAAGGTGCTGCTGGCGCTGAAGGCGTTCTCCATGTGGTCGATGGCCGATGTCGTGGGCGAGTATCTGGACGGGGTCTGCGCGTCGGGTCTGTGGGAAGCGCGGCTGGCGCGCGAGCACTATTCCGGCGAGCTGACCACCTACTCCCCCGCCTACAAGCACGAAGACCTGCCCGAGATCCTGGCCCTGTCCGACACGGTGATCTTCAACTCGCCGGACCAGTTGGCGCGGTTCAAGGACGAGATCGCCGCCGCTCGCCAGCAGGGCCAAGTGTTCGAGGTCGGCCTGCGCTTGAACCCGGAGCACAGCGAGTCCGAGGTCGAGAAATACGATCCCTGCCAGCGTGGCTCACGGCTCGGCTTCCCGGTCTCGCAGCTTCGTCCCGAACATCTCGAAGGGGTGGACGGCCTGCACATCCACGCCCTGTGCGAGCAGGACTTCGAGCCGCTGCGCCGCGTCTGGGAGGCGGTGGAGTCCAAGCTGGAGGGCGCGCTGACCCAACTGAAGTGGCTGAACCTCGGCGGCGGGCACCATGTCACCCGCGCTGACTACCAGCGTGAGGATCTGATCGCCTTCGTACGCCAGATCGGCGAGCGCCACGGGGTCGAGGTCTATCTGGAGCCCGGCGAGGCCATCGCGCTCGACGCCGGCATACTGGTCGGCGAAATCCTCGACACCTTCGACAATTCTGTACCCGTCGCGGTCACCGACATCTCGGCCACCTGCCACATGCCCGACGTCATCGAGGCGCCCTATCGACCCGCGATGCTGGACGAGCGCGAGGCGGGCGTGACGATCCGGCTTGGCGGGCCCTCCTGCCTGGCCGGCGACATCATCGGCGACTACGTCTTCGCCGAGCGGCCCGCGCCCGGAACCCGGATCGCGTTCCTGGACCAGGCGCACTACTCGATGGTCAAGACCAACACCTTCAACGGCGTGCCGCTGCCGGCGATCGCTCTGTGGAACAGCGACACAGACTCCCTGAAGCTGATCCGGGAGTTCGACTATCGCGACTTTCGCGACAGACTGTCCTGAACAGGATCTTTTTACCCCTCTACACGCCGCGCGCCATTGACTAGGAACCGCTGGCGACTGATCAGCGAAAGCCGCGGCGGCGCAGGCGCGCCCCGCAGAATAAAGGTACCCAGTTCTTGCGCACGCAAATCGTCCATCCCGGCGCGGACAACCTACGCTACGAAATTCGCCAGATCGTAGAAGTGGCTCGCGCCACCGAGGCGACTGGCGCAGCGATCCGCTGGGAGAACATCGGCGACCCGGTCGCCAAGGGCGAGCGCGTGCCCGACTGGATCAAGCAGATGGTGATCCAGGCGGCGGGCGAGGACCTGAGCTTCGCCTATTCGCCGACCAAGGGCCTGGAAGAGGCGCGGAACTACATCGCCAACGAGCGCAATCTCGAGGGCGGCATCCAGATCACGGCCGACGACATTCTGTTCTTCAACGGGCTGGGCGACGCGATCTCGACCATCTATGGCGCCCTGCACCCCAAGGCGCGGGTCATCGGCCCCAATCCGGCCTATCCGACCCACTCGTCGGCCGAAGCCGCGCACGCCGGCGCGCCGCACATCACCTATCGCCTGGATCCGCAGAACGGCTGGAAGCCCGACCTGGCCGATCTTGAGGCCAAGGTGATCGACAACCCCGACATCGCCGCGATCATCATCATCAATCCGGACAATCCGACGGGCTTCGTCTACCCGGAGGAAACCCTCGCGGCGATCGTCGATATCGCCGCGCGCCACGGCCTGTTCGTGATCTCCGACGAGATCTATTCGAACCTCGCCTATGCCGACAGCGGCATGCGCAAGCTAGCTTCGGTTATCGGCAAGGTGCCGGCCATCGCCATGCGCGGCATCTCCAAGGAGTTCCCTTGGCCCGGCGCCCGCTGCGGCTGGATCGAGATCTACAACCGCGACCAGGACGCAAGCTTCGACCGCTTCGCCAGGTCGCTGCTGGAAGCCAAGATGCTGGAGGTATGCGCCACCACCCTGCCGCAGAAGGTGCTGCCGCGGGTCATGGGCGATCCGCGCTACTATCCCTATCTTGAGACCCGGGTCTCAGCCTACGACCAACGCGCGCGGCGCTCGGTCGAGGTGCTGGGAAGCCTGCCGGACCTGATCATTCATCCGGCCCGCGGCGCCTTCTACATGACCGCGGTGTTCCGAAACGGTGCGCTGACGCCAGGCCAAAGCTTGCCCATGGCGCCGCAGGTCGAGGCCATCATCGCCCCGCACCTGGGCGAGGCGCTCGACGCGCGGTTCGTCTATCATCTGCTCGGCAATACCGGGATCTGCGTGGTGCCGCTTTCGACCGGCTTCAACTCCGACCTTGAAGGCTTCCGCTTCACCCTGCTGGAGCCTGACGACGCCAAGTTCGAGGCCATTCTGCAGGACCTGCGCACCGCCCTCGTCGCCTATCTGGCCAGCGACGCGAAGCGTGAGACGGCCAGGGCCCAACTGACTGTCGCCGGCTAGGGCCGGCTATCCGGCAGCCAGCCCTGGGCGCGCAGTTCGCCGATCCGGGCACGCGAGATCGGCGCCTCCAGACCGCCTGACAGTCGCAGGCGAAGATTGCGGCCATCCTCGACCAGGCCCTCAACCGCGCGCCGGGCGACCCACCATGACCGGTGCGTCTGCAGACCCTCGACTTCGGCCATGCCCGCGATCGCCTGGCCCAGGGACATAAGCACCAAGGCCGAGCCGCGCGGCGTGTGGACCCGCACATAATGGTCCTCCATCCGCAGGCACAGCACTTCGCGCCCAAGGCTAGGCGGCAGCCGGTCGCGTGGATCGGCGGAGTCAGGCGCTGGCGCTTCAGGCCCGCTGGCCGACACTCGCCAGAAGATCAGCCCATTGGCCAGGGCGCTGATCGCCAGAAACTGACCATACCATTCCAGCGCGCCGATACGTCCGGCGCTGGGCCAGACCGCCAGGGCCAGCAGGCGGCCGACAAGCGCGGCGGGGATCGCCAAGACCACCACAGTCGCCGGCAGCCAGGCCCACCATGGCCACCCCCGCCGCATCGCTGATCGCGCCACGACAGGAAGCACCACCCCAAACAGCAGCCAGCCGGACCAAAGGCTGGCCGTCCAATAGAGCACCCGCACCCCGAGGCCGCCGCCCTGATAGCTGCCGAACGGCCCGATCACGCCCAGGACGACGCCCAGCGCGGTCGACAGGACAAATCCGGTCGCCAGCGAGGTCCGCCACTTTCCTAGCCATGCGTCAGAAGCCATGCGCCACCATAGCGGTCAGGCGCGTGCGTCGCACCTCCGTTCGCCGCGCCGCGCGCCCGTTCGCCCATTGGCGAAACACCGCTGGCGAAGCCTGCAACGGCCGGGGCACGAGGCTCTCACACCTTCCCCTTTTCGGAGCCCGCTCATGATCGCCGCCCTCGCCTTTGCTATCGCCCTCGCCGCTGCGCCGACCGCCCCGGACGTGGTTTTCCAAAAGCTCGCCGCGCCTGACGGCGCGCAGTCACCCATTGAGGTCGGCGTCTGGCGGCCCGCCGAGAACGCCCCAGGTCAGACCCGCCGCCTGATCGTTATGTCCCATGGCACGGGCGGCGACTTTCGCGGGCATGAGGACACCGCGCGGGCCTTGGCCGAGGCCGGGTTCGTCGTCGCCAGCCTGACCCACACCGGCGACAACTGGCGCGATCACAGCCGCGCCGCCGACGTCGCAGAGCGCCCGCGCCAGCTGCATGTCCTGGTCGACTATATGCTGAAGGACTGGGACGGCCACGCCGCCCTTGACCCTGACCGGGTCGGAGCCTTCGGCTTCTCGTCGGGCGGGTTCACGGTGCTAGCGGCGGCGGGCGGCGAGCCGGACCTGTCGCGGATGACCGAGCACTGCCGCGATCATCCAGGCTTCTATGACTGCCGCCTGGTCTCCGCCGGTTCCCAACCGCCCAGCCTGCCGTCCCGCTGGGTTCATGACCCCCGCATCAAGGCGGTGGTCGCCGCGGCGCCGGCCCTGGGTTTCACTTTTGACCGCGAAGGATTGGCCAGCGTGCGCCAACCCGTCCAGCTATGGCGCGCCGGCCAGGACCAGATCCTGCCCAGCCCCTTCTATGCCGAGGCCGTCCGCGGGGCTCTTCCGCGGCCGCCGGAGTATCACGTCGTCGAGGGAGCCCGGCACTTCGACTTCCTGGCCCCCTGCGGCGAGCGGCTGGCTGCGGCGGCTCCGGAAATCTGCGCGCCCACGCCTGGCTTCGACCGCGCCGCTTTCCACGAGACCTTCAACCGGGAGGTCGTGCGTTTCTTCAAGAGCAAGCTTTGAGGAACATCTCGCCGCGCCGCCGCCAACAGGGGGCCGGGGGCGCGGTTGTATTGCCCCGGTCGGGCGGCGAAGCTGGGGGCCAAGTCAGTTGAGAGAGTAGAATCATGAGCGCAGGCGAAGACGGAATCGATCGGGAGCTGGCCAACGCAGCCCAGGTGGCTTCCCCCTCCTACCGCCTGGCGTCGCTGGACGAGGACTTCCTGCTCGGCGACTCGATGCGCGGCGTGCGCTTCCTGCTGGAGTTCGCCAAGGCGGACGAGGCGCTGCGGACCTGGGGCGTGCGCTCGACCATCGTGGTGTTCGGCAGCGCCCGGGTCGGCGAAAACGGCGAGGGCAATCACCCCGGCTGGTACGCCGCCGCCCGCGAATTTGGACGTATCGCCTCTGAACGCGGCGGGGCGATCCTGTCGAGCGGCAAACCGCGGGACAATGTGATCGCCACGGGCGGCGGCCCTGGCATCATGGAGGCGGCCAACCGGGGTGCGTCAGACGCCGGCGCCCCATCCATCGGCTTCAACATCACCCTGCCGCACGAGCAGTTTCCCAACCCGTACTCGACGCCGGAGCTGACCTTCCGTTTCCACTATTTCGGGATGCGGAAGATGCACCTGGCCATGCGCGCCAACGCCCTGGTCGTATTCCCGGGCGGGTTCGGCACGCTGGACGAACTGTTCGAGATCCTCACCCTGCGCCAGACGGGCAAGTCGCCGCCGATCCCCGTGGTCCTGTTCGATGAGACCTACTGGCGCTCGGTGATCAATTTCGACGCCATGGTCGCCGAGGGCATGGTCGCGGCCGAGGACCTCAAGCTCTTCAAGTTCGCCGAGAACGCCGAGGCGGTCTGGCAGTCCCTGCTCGATTGCGGGCTGGAACCGGGCAAGGACATCAGCTGATCCAAACGCCGGCCTCGCGTTTTGCCGCGCGAGGCCCTATTTTCCCAGGCCATGACCGTGCAAGACCACACCCACGTCCGTCCCTGGCGCGCTATCGACCGGCGCGTCTCGCGTAAGATCCGCGTCGGCAATGTGGAGGTCGGCGGCGACGCGCCGATCACGGTGCAGTCGATGACCAATACGCTGACGGCGGACGCCGCGGCGACCATCGACCAAATCCGCCAACTCGAAGAGGCGGGCGCCGACATCGTGCGGGTGTCCTGCCCCGACGAGGACTCGACGGTGGCGTTCAAGACCATCGCCCGTGAGTCCAAGGTGCCGCTCGTTGCGGACATCCACTTCCACTACAAGCGCGGCATCGAGGCGGCCAAGGCTGGCGCAGCGTGCCTGCGGATCAATCCGGGCAATATCGGCCGGCCCGACCGCGTGCGCGAAGTGATCCAGGCGGCTCGTGATCATGGTTGCTCGATGCGCATCGGCGTCAACGCCGGCAGCCTGGAGCCGCACCTGCTGGAGAAATACGGCGAGCCCTGCCCCGCCGCCATGGTCGAGAGCGCGCTCGATCACGCCCGTATCCTGCAGGACAACGACTTCCACGAATTCAAGATCAGCGTGAAGGCCTCCGACGTCTTCATGACCGTCGCGGCCTATCAGCAACTGGCCGAGGCGATCGATTGCCCGCTGCACGTCGGCGTCACCGAAGCCGGCGCCCTGCGCAATGGCACGGTGAAGTCCGCCATCGGCATGGGTTCGCTGCTGTGGGCCGGGATCGGCGACACCATCCGGGTGAGCCTGGCCGCCGATCCGGTCGAGGAGATCAAGGTCGGCTTCGACATCCTCAAGTCGCTGGGCCTGCGCCACCGCGGCGTGAACATCATCGCCTGCCCCTCCTGCGCGCGGCAGGGCTTCAACGTCATCCAGACGGTGGAACTCCTGGAACAGCGGCTGGCGCACATTTCCCAGCCGATGAGCCTGTCGATCATCGGCTGCGTGGTGAACGGTCCGGGCGAGGCGCTGATGACGGACATCGGCTTCACCGGCGGCGGCAAGGGCGCGGGCATGATCTACCTGGCCGGCAAGCCCGACCACAAGATGGACAACGGCCAGATGGTCGATCACATCGTCGAGTTGGTGGAGGCCAAAGCCGCCGAGCTTGCCAAAGCCCAGGACGACACCCTTCAAGCGGCGGAATAATTCCCGCGTCGCACGAATTCAGTTTCATGAACTGTTACGGTTAAGGGCGCTAAGCTCGGTCTCGGTCGTATTTCCGAGGTGTTTGTCGTGACCACCGTAACCCCTGCTTCGGCCGACAATCGCCGGGCTATCGTACGTATTGTCGCCCATGAAATGGTGCGTATCGCCGCCGAGATGGCGCCAGCCCATGGCGATGACGTCATCGAGTATTTCGTCTTCACGGCGATCTGGGTGCTGAACAGCCAGCATCTGATCGGTGATGAACGCTACGCCCCACTGAAGAGCATTCCGCCTGACGCTCAACGCCGACCGATCTCCATGGACGAGTTGCGCCGCGTGGCGCCGATGCCGGACCACATCCTGACCTCCTATGTCGAGCACATGGTTGC
This sequence comes from bacterium, assembly GCA_030824495.1. Taxonomy (GTDB): domain Bacteria; phylum Pseudomonadota; class Alphaproteobacteria; order Caulobacterales; family Caulobacteraceae; genus Phenylobacterium. The sequence continues at coordinate 78,446 of JAVBXP010000038.1, read as the reverse complement.
CAAAGGCATCGTCGAGCGTAAGCCCGGCGGCCTGGTCGTCCCCTCGGCGGTGTTCACCCAACCCTGGATGGTGAACGGCGCCAATGACCTCTACGGCCGGATGGTGGGCATGGTGGCCGCGATGCGGAACGCTGGCTTCAGCTTCGGCGACGCCTGAATCGTCCCCCCACTCAGGAGCCGTCGTGAGTCTTCTATCCAGCCAGGCCGTGGACAATCGCCGCGCGGTGGTACGCGTCACCACCCTGGAGATCTTGAAGGCGTTGCGGTCTCTGGCCCAGTTGCACGACGGCGACCTGTTCGCCCTGCTGGTCTTCACCAGCATCTGGAGCGCGAACGGCGAGCACCTGATCGGCGACGAACGCTACTCCGGGCTGCGCGACATCGGCCCCGACAGCACAAGCAAGCCCGTGACCGACGATCAGTTGCAGCGGTCGCTGGGCGTACCGCGCGACATGCTGGATCGGTATGTGGAGATGTTCATTCATATGGGCCTGGTCGAACGCGTTTCGGGAGGCCTCGTCGTGCCGGGCGCGGTCTTTACCTCGGCCGAGATGATGAACGGCGCCAACGAGGCCTATGATCGGATCGTCGGCTTGATCAGCGCTCTACGAGGGGTCGGTTTCTCTCTGGGAGAGAACATCTCCTAGGCCCGCAGCTGTGCGCGATTTCGAATTCGCACTTTGTCAAAGATGACTACCCCGTCACCTCTTGCGTCGCGTTCGCAGCCTTGGTTAGGTGCTGATCCAAAACCAGGGAGAAACACCATGTCCGCTGACGGCAACTGGAAGATCACGATTCAATCGCCGATGGGCGCTCAAGAGGTCGAGGCCTCGATCAAGACGAGCGGCGACACCTTCACCGGCACGACGAGCGGCCGGATGGGCGAGCAGACCATCGAGGGCAAGGTCGATGGCGACACCCTGACCTGGTCGAGCTCGATCAGCCAGCCGATGCCGATGACCTTGGAATTCACGGCCACCGTGGCCGGCGACGCCCTGACCGGCAACGTCAAGCTGGGCGCCTTCGGGAACGCCCCGCTTTCGGGCGTGCGCGTCTAAGACGTTTCCGCGCAAGCGGTGCAGGAAGGGCCCCCTCCCGCGTGGAGGGGGCCCTTTTCGTTGGGCGTTTGGCATTGGCGCTCCAGACCGCTAGAGAAGCGTCCCCACATTCACCCGTGACTGGATACCCGCTTGCGTCTTCCCCAGGCCAGATTGGATCAGGTCCTCGACCGCTTCCGCGAGATCGAGGCGCGCATGGGCGCGGCCACCGAGGGCGCCGAGATCGTGAGGTTGTCCAAGGAGCACGCCGAGCTGAAGCCGGTGGCGGACGCCGTCATGGCTGTCGCGCGCGCGCGTGAAGAACTGCCCGAGCTTGAAGAGATGGCCAAGGCCGGCGATCCAGAGATGGCGTCGCTGGCGCAGGACGAACTCCAGGCGCTGAACGACCGGCTGCCGGGGCTGGAGCACGAGGTCGCCCTGCTGCTGGCCCCGAAGGACCGCGACGAGAACGCCTCGGCGATCCTGGAAGTCCGCGCCGGCACCGGCGGTGACGAGGCCGCCCTGTTCGCCGGCGACCTGTTCCGCATGTACCAACGCTACGCCCAAAACCACGGCTGGCGCGTGGAGATCGACTCGATCTCCGAGGGCGAGGTCGGCGGCTACAAGGAAATCATCGCCTCGATCACCGGCGACGGCGTGTTTGGCCGGCTGAAGTTCGAGAGCGGCGTCCACCGCGTCCAGCGCGTGCCCGAGACCGAGGCCGGCGGCCGCATCCACACCTCAGCCGCCACGGTGGCTGTGCTGCCCGAGGTCGAGAACGTCGAGATCGAGATCCGCGACGCGGACCTGCGTATCGACACCTACCGCTCGTCGGGCGCCGGCGGCCAGCACGTCAACAAGACCGACTCGGCCGTCCGCATCACCCACCTTCCGACCGGGATCGTGGTGACTTCATCGGAAAAGTCGCAGCACCAGAACCGCGCTCGCGCCCTGAAGGTCCTGCAGGCCCGGCTCTATGACCAACAGCGCGAGGCCCTCGACACCGCCCGCGCCGACGCCCGCAAGAGCCAGGTTGGGTCGGGCGACCGCTCCGAGCGCATCCGCACCTATAATTTCCCGCAAGGCCGGGTCACTGATCACCGCATCAACCTGACCCTCTACAACCTGACCAAGGTTATCGAGGGCGAGGCGCTGGACGACGTGATCAATCCGCTGATTGCTGAGGATCAGGCCGCGCGTCTGGCCGCGCTGGAAGACGAGTTCAACTAGCGGCGCAGGATCCCGCGGACCCGCTGGACCTGGCGGCGGCCGTCGTTGATGGCCTGATCCCTGAACTTGCCGATGTGGAAAGCGCGGCCGACATTGTCGGCCATCACCGCGCCGCGCGCGCCCAGCGGCAATTCGGGACCCGTCGTCGAATCGCGCGCGGTCTGATGTTCGATCTCGGCGTTCAGCTCCGCGCCCAGCAGCACGACCATGATCGAGAACCAGATCCACATCATGAAGCCGATCACCGCCCCCAGCGCGCCATAGGTGACGTCGAAGTGTGCGATATTGTTGATGTACCAGGAAAAGACCATCGACCCGCCTAGCCAAAGGCACGCGGCGAAAGCTCCGCCAATGGTGACCCATCGCCAGCGGGGCGAGGCCCGGCAGGGCGCGAACCGGTAGATGAACGAGAAGGCGGCCGCCGCCATGGCCACCAGGATCATCCACCGAAGCGGGACCCAAATGAGCGCGAGTTCGTAAAGCCCGACACGCGCGAGCGCCACCGGCGCGGCAACCAGAATCGCAGTCATCACCACCAGGAAAACCAAGGCCGCGAAAGTGAAGCCGTAACTCAGGGCTGTGCGCTTGATGAAGGTACGCTTCTCACGCTCGCCATAGGCGATGTTGAGGCCGTCGAAGAGCGCCTTCATGCCGGCGTTGGCTGTCCATAGCGACAACAACAGGCTGACGAGAAAGGCGACCGACAACGAGGCGTGCGGGCGGCTGGCCAGCAACAGCATCTGGTCGCCGATGATGTTCACGACTTCGCTCGGGATGACCTTCGACATCTCGTAAAGTTGGGCGTGCATGGCTTCGAAATCGGCGAAGATGCCGTAGAGCGAGACGAACACCCCGATGGCCGGGAACAAGGCTAGAAGACTATAAAAGGTGACGCCGCCCGCCACGGCTGGCAGGCGATCACGTTCGATCTCCTTGAACGTGCGCCACAGGATGTCTCGCCAGCCGCGCAGGGGTATGTGGTACGGCGACCCGGCCAGCCGGCCCCGTCCCGGCTCAGCGGCTTCGAAGACCTCCGGCGTGGCCTGAGGCTCAAGATCCAGATCGGACCGCGGCGCGGTGCGCAGACTGCGCCGCCAAAGGGCGGTGACCACGGCAAGCCCAACCCATGGCGCGGCGCGTCCGAGCAGCGATGTGACCGATTTTACTGAAACTGTTGGCCGCTTCACGCTTCGGACCCCACGCCAGAGCTGCAAGAACACTCAGGACAGGCGCGCGTTCCGACCCGATCCAATCGCGGCGGTCGCCAAGACGCAAGGGCTCGCCGCACGGGTGGTCAAATCATATGCTGCTTGTCCCGCCGCCAGACTTGCAGGTACCAGGACCCATGACCGGTCACATCGCAGCGCTCTATCGCCATCCCGTGAAGGGCTTCACCCCCGAACGGCTGAGCCATGCCGAGTTGACGGCCGGGGGCCCCTTCCCGTGCGACCGATTGTACGCCGTGGAGAACGGCCCTTCCGGTTTTGATCCCGACGCGCCGGGCTTTATTCCCAAGCAGAAATTCACGGTCCTGGCCGCCATCCCCGAAGTCGCCAAGGCGCGGACGACCTATGACGAGGCCAGCGCGACGCTGACCGCGACCGCCCCGGGCCAGCCCGACTTTTCCGGATCGCTGTCTCAAGATCGCGGCCGCGCGGCCTTCGCGAACTGGCTGGCCAAGCTGCTGGGCGAGGAGGCGACCGGGCCGCTGCAGGTGATTTCCGCCAAGGGTCACCGCTTCATGGACCACCCGCTCGGTCACGTCTCGATCCTCAACCTCGCCAGTATTCGCGACCTGGAGGCCAAGATGGGCCGGCCGATCGATCCGCTGCGTTTCCGCGGCAATGTGCTGGTCGAGGGCTGGCCCGCCTGGGTCGAGAACGAATGGGCCGGACGCGAGCTGATGGTCGGCTTCGCCCGCGCCAAGGTGTACAAACCGATCGTCCGTTGCGCGGCCACCCACGTCGATCCGGTCACCGCTGAGCGCGACATGGATGTCGTCAAGGCGCTGTTCGACAACTACGGCCACATGAACCTGGGCATCTATGTCCACGTCACCGACGGGGGGCAGATCGCCGTTGGCGACGCCTGCACCCAGCCGACGATGGAGACCGCTCAATGAGCCTGACCCTGTTGCAAGCATGGCAATCGGCTAAGGCGCGCCTGGAGACCGCCGGCCTCGCCGGGCCGGTCATCGACGCCCGCCTGTTGGTCGAGGCCGCCGCCGAGGCGACGCGAGCCGACATCGTCACCGATCCCTACCGCGCCCTGACACCTGAGCAGGAAGAGCGCCTGGCCGACTATCTGGCCCGCCGCGAGCGCCGCCAGCCGGTCAGCCACATCCTCGGTCGCAAGGGGTTCTGGAAGATCATGCTGTCGGTCACGCCCGATGTGCTGACGCCGCGCCCCGATACTGAGGTGATCGTCGATTACGTTCTGAAGAAATTCCCCGACGAAACGGCCCCCTTCCACATCCTGGACCTGGGCGTCGGCTCCGGCGCCATCGTGCTGTCGATCCTGGCTGAGCGGCCCAGGGCCAAGGGCCTGGCGACCGACATCTCCCACGAGGCCCTGGCTGTCGCGCGCGAGAACGCCGCCAATCTGGGGCTGGCCAATCAGATCGCCTTCGCCCGCGGCAATTGGACCGAGGGCCTGGCCGACGCCAGCTTCGACGTCGTGGTCTCCAACCCGCCCTACATCGCCAGCGAAGTCATCGAGACCCTGGAGCCCGAGGTGAAGGACCATGAACCGCGCGTGGCGCTGGACGGCGGAACGGACGGCCTGGACGCCTATCGGCGCCTGGCTCCGGAGATCCTGCGCGTTTTGAAGCCGGGCGGGCTCTTCGCCGTAGAGATCGGCTACGACCAGAAGGATGCGGTCGAAGCCCTGTTCAACGAGGTCGGCGCCGGCGACGTCTGGACCATCAAGGATTTGTCGACCAACGACCGCGTTGTGGTCGGCGTGAAAAACCCCTTGGAAACCGTCGCCTGAATCGCTAAGTCTTCATCCTGTCTCCACCCAATTCGCCGGTGCTAGAGGTTGAGGCCGCCCTGTAAACAGGATGGCCAGCCGGCCCGGCAGGCGCGCAGGCCTAGCGTGTCTCGTGCCTCAAGGTCCGGGCGGACGACGGGGAACACTTACGTCTTCAACATGGACTGACGGGCGATTTGCCCGACCAAGGCGAGAGGATAGACCGCGCGCTTACCGGCGAGACCGAAGCGGCGGCGGACACAAAGAATGAGAGATTTCAAGGGTATGAAGCGCCAGCGCGGCCGCAATCGTGGCGGCGGCGGTGGCGGCAAGCCGCAGCAGCAAAACGCGAACCGGTCGTTCGATTCGAACGGTCCCGACGGCGTTAAGGTGCGCGGCAACGCCCAGCACGTTTTCGAAAAGTATCAGCAGCTCGCCCGCGACGCGTCGTCGGCCGGCGACCGGGTGCTCGCCGAGGGTTACCTGCAGCACGCCGAGCACTATTTCCGCGTCGTGCGCGCCATGCAGCCGACCAAACCCGCCGCCGAGATCATTGGCCGCGAGAACCTCAGCGGGTTCGAGATCGACTTCGAGGACGAGAGCGGCGCCCAGGCGGCCGCCGTCGCCGAGGCCGAAGCGTCGGGCGAGGCCTACAACTCCGACAGCAACAACGAGGGCGAAGGCCAACAGCCGCGCGCCGAGCGTTGGCGGGACGATCGTCCCCGTGACGAACGCCCGCGCGAAGACCGTCAAGGCGGCCAACGCGACGACCGCCCCCGCAATGATCGCAACGACCGCAACGATCGCTTCGAAGGCCGCAGCCGCGACCGTTGGCGCGACCGCGACGAGCGGCCGCGCGAGGGTCAACAAAACCAGCAAGGCCAACAAGGCCAGCGCGACGCCCGTGACGACCGTCCCCGCGAAGATCGTCAACGCGACGACCGTCCGCGCGATGAGCGTCCCAGGGATGATCGTCCCAGGGATGATCGGCCGCGTGACGAACGTCCGCGCGAGGACCGCCCACGCGAAGATCGCCAACGCGACGACCGTCCGCGGACCGAGCGTGAAGATCGCCCCCGTGGCGAACGTTACGAAAGCCGCCGCGACCGCGAGGACCGCCCCGAGCGCGACCCGCTGGCCGTGGTCGAACCGAAGGCCTCGCCGCTGGTCCCCAGCGAGGAGCGCGCCTCTCCGGTTCTACGTGACGAAGATGGCGGCGAGAGCCATGCCCCCGCCTTCCTGAAAGCGCCGCGTGCGCCCCGCGCCCCCAAGGCCGAGGTCGCTCCCGCCGCCGAGGGTGAAGAGAAGCCCAAGGCCCGTCGTCGCCGCGCCCCGCGCAGCTTCGAAGGCGGCGAAGGCAGCCCGCCGAACGAGACCGAGGAAGCCTAGGCTTCAGATCCAAGGCTGGACGACATTCAATCCCTCCCCACTCGGGGAGGGATTTTTTGTGCCTGGAGCTCGCGCGTGCAGAGCAATCACAGGTTGAGACTCAGGGTTATTGCCGATTGATGCGCCGAGCCATCACCCGCCTGATAGGCGGGCCAGGCGTCAGCAAGGAGCCCCAGATGTCCCTGATCGTAAATGCCGACAACTTCGTTCGCGCCGAAACCGACAACTACCTTGCGGGCTTCGCCAAGAACGGCGCGCTCGGCAAGTTCGTCCATGTCAGGGAGCCGGCTTCGATTGATAAGCAGGACATCGTCCGGCTCAATCGCGACACTCTCTACAGTCAGGCGATCTTCGACCTCGATGCGGGCGATGTGACAATCACTTTGCCTGACGCCGGCGAGCGCTACATGGCCCTGCAGATCATCGACCAAGATCACTACACCCATGGCGTAGAGCACGCTCCGGCCAAGCACGTGCTGACCAAGGCCAGCATCGGCACACGTTATGTCGCGGCGCTCATTCGCACGCTGGCGGACCCCGCCGACGCAGCCGACCTTGATGAAGTTCGCCGGCTGCAGGACGCCGTGACGGTCAGCCAGGCAGGTGTCGGGACCGTTGAACTGCCCGCCTGGGATCAGGCGAGCCTAGCCCGAACCCGGGACGCGCTAAAAGTGCTCGCCTCGGGCCTGTCGAGCTTTGAGCATGCGTTCGGGTCGCGCGAGGAGGTTGATCCGCTTCGCCGGCTGATCGGCGCGGCGGCGGGCTGGGGCGGCAATCCCGACTCCGAGGCGATGTACATTGGCGATACGCCGGAGAAGAACGACGGCAAGACGGTCTATCAGCTCACGGTCAAGGATGTGCCGGTCGACGGCTTCTGGTCGATCAGCGTCTACAACGCCGCCGGCTACTTCGAGCCGAACAGCCGCAACGCCTATACGATCAACAGCATCACGGCCAAGAAGAGCGCCGATGGCTCGATCACCATCCAGTTCGGTGGATGCGACGATCAAACGCCGAACTGCATACCGGCCCCACCCGGCTGGAATTACCTCGTCCGGCTCTATCGTCCCCGGACCGAAGTGCGCGAGCACAAGTGGAGCTTCCCGACGGCTGAACCCGTCGCGGGCTAGTTCCGCTTCAACCAAGCTTCGGCGCGATCAGGACCACGGCGAAGATGAGCCAGTCGTTGGTGATGTGGGCGATGGTCGAGGACCAGATGTTCTTGGTGATCAGGTAAGGGACGGTCAGGACCAGCCGAGCCGTGCCGATGTTCAGCAGCACTTGGCCCAGATGCCACTGATAGGTCGACAGGTGCAGGGCGCCGAACAACATGGCCGACCCGATCCACGCGCCGATGATGGCGACCCTGCGCGAAAGTCCGCACCGCGCGGTGAGAAAGGTCAGCAAGGCGAGGAAAGGAATGATCGTGATCAGTTCCTCGCCGAGAAGCTGCGGCGCCGTCGCCGCGATGAATAGGGCGAGGTCAGCTCCGCGAAGCTGATGCATCAACGCAACGACGGGATTGGCGGCGGTGAGCTCCAGGCGCATCACACCAAGCGCGACGATTCCTGACACCAGCAGAGTGCAAGGCGCAAAGGCCAGACCGATCCAGATGTCTCTGGCGGTGGGGCGGTGGAACAAGGCTGTCCAATGCCTGCCCGCCGCGACGCGCAGGCCGAGCAGCGGCAGCGCCACGAAGAGAGCAATCCCGATCCACCCGCCAACCCGCCCAGGTGCGAGCGTCGGCACGAGCGTGAGCCCGGCAAAGCCGGCGGCGGCCGTCGCAAGAACGATCAGCCAACCCGGCAGGGAAATTCGGCGCGGCTCACCGTCATAGAACGGGAAATCGCGGACGCCCGTCGCCGATCGTGTCGCGGCCTGCACTTCGCTCAAAGACGCTACTCCCCAACCCGACGAGCACCTTTAGCATATACGGCCTATGGCCCGATGCTTAGGGGTCCGGTTGAGGGCGGCGAGCAGCCGCCCTCGCCCCACGTCAGAACTTGTAGCCAGCTCCGATCCGGAAGTTGCGTCCCGGCAGAGGCGCAAGGTCCTTCAGGAACGAGGCGTGCTCGCGCGCCTCGGCGTTGTTGATGTTCCGCGCTTCGGCGAACAGCTTGAGGTTCTTGTCGTCGAAGGGCGTGGCGCTGAGCGAAGCGTTGATCATCCGGTAGCTGTCGGTCGGAAGTTCGAAGTCGGCCACCCGATCCTGCTCGCCGACCTGACGCAGCTCCAGCTTGCCGGTCCACCAGCCGCCGTCGAACACCGCCCGTCCGGTCACCGACCACGGCGGGATACGCGCCGGGACGCCCAGGTCGGTCTCGCCGTGCACATAGTCGGCGGCGCCTTCCAGCGAGAAGCTGCGGTCGCCGTCCTGCCACAGCCGGTAGGAGACCTCTGCTTCCGCGCCATAGAACTCGGCGTCGGTCTGCAGATAGTCGTAGATCGCAAAGCCACTGACCGGATCCTCGGCCCCGGTGGCGCGCAGATCGATGAACCCGTCGTACTTGACGGCGAAGGCGTGGAGGTCGGCCTCCCAGGGCCCCGCGCCATAGTGGATCGTGGCGTCCAGCGAGTAGGAGACCTCGGAGTCGAGGTTCGGATCACCGACCTCGAAACCGCGCGTGGCCGCATGAGCGCCGTTGGCGAACAGCTCGGCTTCGGTCGGCGCGCGGCTGGTGCGCGAGCCGCTCAAACCTAGGAACCAACCGTCAGCCGGGCGCAGGAAGGCGCCGATGCTGGCCGAGACATTCGTGAAGTCCCGCGACATGTCGGGCGTCTTCAGTTCGCGGTGATCGAGACGCAGGCCGCCCTCGACGCCCCAGGTGTCGCGATCCAGGCGCTGCAGGGTGAAGACGCCGTATTCCTTGGTTTCCGTGGAGGGCACATAGGCCTCGTCACCCACGGCGTCGAGATTGCGCGACAGGGCCTGGAAGCCGACCGCCCCCTGCCAACCGACGCGTTCAACTTGGACCAATTCGGCGCGCGCTTCCCAACCGTCCGACAGGAACCGCGTGCCGACCACGCCATTCTCGAGCTCGGCATGCTCATAGTCGGCATAGCCCGCCGACACCTTGAGTTGGTTGAAGACGCCCAGGTCCAGGTCGAGACCTCCGCGCAGGTCATAGCGCGTCTGCTTCAGGTCGATGACCACCCCGCCCTCTTCTTCTTCGTGGTCGTGGTCGTGGTCGTGGTCGTGGTCGCCGTGGGCTTCATGCGAGTGGCCAGGAACGCCATAGGTGCTGTCGGTCCGCTTGACCGCCAGGCCAAGGAAGCCCTTCTCGCCGACATATGAAACGCCGCCGCCATAGGCGTAGAGGTCGACCGCCGTGTTCTCCACGCTTGAGCCGTTGGGACCCGGATAGGCCTCGCCCTCCGCCTGCATGGCGCGGCGCGATTCCGCCGGGACCGGAATGTCGTAGTTCGAGCTTTCGCGGCGCAGCCCATCCAGGCTGAACACCCAGTTGCCGACGCCGGCCTTGAAGGCCGCCGAAGCGGTCGTGCCGTCATCGACGGTGGAGGTCGCGGCCAGCATGCGGCCGTGGAAACCCTGCACCACCTTGTCCGAGATCCGGTCGTCGATGATGTTCACGACGCCGCCGATGGCCGAGCCGCCATAGGCGAGCGCCGAGGGGCCACGCAGCACTTCGATCCGCTCGGCTTCCTGCGGATCGGTCGCCACTTGGTGGTCCGGAGAGAGCGCCGAGGCGTCGATCATGCCCACCCCGTTGGTCAGCACCATCACCCGCGGACCGGCAAGGCCACGGATCACCGGGCGGCTGGCGCCAGGACCAAAGAAGGTCGAGCGCACGCCGGGCAGACCCGACAGAACATCGCCCAGGCCAGCGGCCGGGGCGGTGTCCAGATCATCGCGGCGCAACACCTCAACGCTGGTGGTGGAGGAATCCATCGAGACGACGTACGGCGCGGCGGTGACCACCACCTCCGAAACCTCCTTCGCCGCATCGGCCCAGGCCGGGGTGCCGATCAGGGCCGCGATGCCGCTGGCGGCGAGGAGGTGGAACTTGCTCATTCGGAGGACGCCTCGAACAGAATACAGGCGAGGGACTTGAAATCGACCCTCGCTGTTACGAAATAACACCTTCTGTTATGAGATAACATAACCGGCCGTCAAGCGCCTTTGCTTGCCGAGAGGTCAAGAGGCGGGTAGCCAAGGGACATGGGAGCCGAGTGCCATCATCCGGACGGCGTGCATCCGGGCCTCAAGGGCTCGGCGCTAAACCATGCGCTTGGCGCGGCCGAACAGCGCTGCGCCGCAACACAGGAGCGGCTGACCGCTCCCCGCCGCCGCGTCCTTGAGCTGCTGCTCGAATCCAATTCCCCCCAGAAGGCCTACGACCTGATTGCAGCCTTCGGCGCACACGGCGAGCCAGCCAAGCCTCCGACCGTCTATCGGGCGCTCGAATTCCTGGAACGCCTGGGTTTTGCGCATCGGATCGAAAGCCTCAACGCATATGTGCCCTGCCGCATCGACGGCCAGAGCCACCGGGCCGCGTTCCTGATCTGCGACTGCTGCGGAGCGGCCGAGGAGTTCGAACCGGACTTCACGGCCCAGCTCTCCGCCGCCGCCAAGGCGGGCTACCAGGTTTCGACCATCACCCTGGAAGCCCGCGGTCGTTGCGCGGCCTGCTCGGCGGGATAAGAACGCCACCCGGCCAAGCGACTTTTTCCATCTAAGCTCGTTATCCCCGACACTCCGCTTCGCTCCGGTCGATGATGACGATCTAAGGAGTGGGCCGCAAAGCGGCCTACGGACGCAACCGAGCCATCGAAATGGCGTCGGCATACGCGCCGTCTCGCCAGGCATAGTCGCGCATCAAACCCTCCCGCGCGAAGCCGAAGCGTTCGTAGAGCGCGATCGCACGGGTGTTGTCGGTCCACACCGTGAGTTCGAGCCGGCGCAGGTTGAGCCATCGGTCGGCCTGCTCCACCGCCGCGGCGATCAGCGCCGCGCCCGCGCCCCGGCCGGCATAGGCGTCGTGGACCGCCATGCCGAACGTGCCGACATGGCCTCGACGCCCCTCCAATCGACTAAGGCCGAGACTGCCGATGACCTTTCCATCGATCACGGCGACGAGCATCGTTTGGCTTGCTGAGGTCACCTTGAAGCGCTCGCGCCGAGCGGCGATGCTGGTGAACGGCAATTGCATCGTCCCCCAGACGGCGCGCGGCTGGTTCAGCGCCTCGGTCAGGTCGGGCACGTCCTCAGGTTCAGACGCACGGATCAGGATTTCATCTTGGCTCATCATGGTCTCTCGGTGGGCCGGAGAACGGAGCCAAAGAAAAAGCCCCGTCCGTCGGCGGCGGGGCTGGTGTCGATGCGAACGCCGGCTGTTCCTAGCGCGCGACCTCTTCCACCAACCCGGCCTGGGCGGTTTGAATGGTCACGTGCATAAGGGCGGTCGCGGCGCGCATGCGCTGAAGCTAGATCAAAAGAGGAAATCGGAAAAGCCGGTGATCGAAGTCACCCCCACCATCAGCCTCTCCGAGGACGAACTGACCGAGCGATTTATCCGCTCGGCCGGTCCGGGCGGTCAGAACGTCAATAAGGTCTCCACCGCCGTGGAGCTGCGGTTCGACGTGCGTCGATCGCCCTCATTGCCGAACGACGTGGCGATCCGCCTGATGAAACTCGCGGGGCGCAAGGTGACCCAGGACGGCGTTCTGGTGCTGGTGGCGATGACCCATCGGACCCAGGAACGCAACCGGGCCGAGGCGCTGGAACGCCTGCTGGGGCTGATTCGCCAGGCCGCCGAACCGCCGCCTCCCCCCCGAAAAAAGACCCGGCCGACCCTGGCCGCGAAGAAGCGGCGGGTCGAGGCCAAGGTGCATCGAGGCGGGGTAAAATCCATGCGTGGCAAGGTTCGCGGGGACGACTGAGGCCCAGGCGTGATCGAACACGCTCAACCAACCTCTTGGCGTCGGTGCAATCAGACGCATAAGGTGCGCGCGACATGTCACGCATCCGCCTTATCTCCGCCTCCGCCGCCCTGCTTCTGGTCGCCGCCTGCGCGCCGACCCTGGGTCCCCCGCCTCCGCCGCCGCCCGGCGCCGATGGGCCGCCCTCGGCCAATACGTTCCGCGCCGGTGATTTCTCCTGGTCGGCCGTTCCGGGCCAGGGTCGCGTGGATGGCCGGTTGGTCTTCAAGTCAGGCCAGACCCGCTATAGCTGCGAAGGCGCCGGCGTCGTCCTGACGCCCGAGACGCCGTGGACGCGTCGGCGGATGACCATCCTCTACAAGTCGCCCGATCGCTCCGCCCTGCCGGCCGATGAGGTCCGCGCCCGCACGCCGAACGCGCCCAGCGGCGACTACTCGGCCTTCGTCAAGCGCACGGTCTGCGACGCGAATAGCCGCTTCAGCTTCTCGGGCCTGGCCAACGGCGCTTGGTACGTGATCACCGTCGCCAAGCCGATTGCACCTGGCACGGGTCCAGACATCGCCGTCATGCGCCGGGTGGAAATCCGCAACGGCCGCGCCGTGAGCGTGGATCTGTAGGACCGCCTGCTCATCGAGAATTGAAACGCCCCGGGGGTCACCCCCGGGGCGTTTGTCGTTTAGTGGACCTTGGCTCGGCCGATCTCCAGGCCGTCGGCCGAGGCGCCGACCTGGATGACCGAACCGTCCTCCAGGTCGCCCGCGAGCAGCTTGCGGGCGATGGGGTCGACCAGCTCCTTCTGGATGACGCGCTTCAGAGGTCGCGCGCCATAGACCGGATCGTAGCCCTTGTCGGCCATCCAATGCCGGGCGGCCGAGTCCAGCACGATCGACATGCGCCGGTCAGACAGCAGCTTCTCGACGCGCTGCAGTTGGATATCGACGATGTTGTCCATCTCCGCGCGGCCGAGCCGCTTGAAGAGGATGATCTCGTCGATCCGGTTCAGGAACTCGGGCCGGAAGTGGCGACGGACGACGTCCATCACCATCGGCCGCGCGTCCTCGACATCATCCCCCTCGCCCTGGCTGGCGAGGAACTCCGAACCGAGGTTCGAGGTCATGATCAGGATGGTGTTGCGGAAGTCGACCGTACGGCCCTGACCATCGGTCAGGCGGCCATCGTCCAGCACCTGCAGCAGCACGTTGAAGACATCGGGGTGAGCCTTCTCGACCTCGTCGAACAGCACGACCTGATATGGCCGGCGCCGAACGGCCTCGGTCAACGCTCCGCCCTCGTCGTATCCCACATAGCCGGGAGGCGCGCCGATCATGCGGCTGACCGAGTGCTTTTCCATGTACTCGCTCATGTCCATGCGCGTGATGGCGCTCTCGTCGTCGAACATGAAGCCTGCCAGGGCCTTGGTCAGTTCGGTCTTGCCGACGCCGGTGGGGCCCAGGAACAAGAACGAGCCGATCGGACGGTTGGGATCCTGCAGGCCCGCACGCGCGCGGCGCACGGCGTCGGACACCGCAACCAACGCCTCTTCCTGGCCGACCACCCGCTTGCGCAGGGCGTCTTCCATGGCCAGCAGCTTTTCGCGCTCGCCTTCCAACATCTTGTCGACCGGGATGCCGGTCCAGCGGCTGACCACGCCGGCGATCTGCTCGGCGTCGACGACCTCGGGACTGACCGGGTTCTCGGCCGCTGCGGCTTCTTCCTCGGCCAGGCGTCGCTCCAGCTGCGGGATCTCGCCATAGGCGATCTCTGACGCACGCTGCAGGTCGCCGCGACGTTGAGCCGTGACCAGTTCGGCGCGCAGCCGGTCCAGGGCCTCGCGGGCCTGGGCGGCCTGTCCGACCTTTTCCTTTTCCGCACGCCAGCGGGCGGTCATCTCGGTGGACTGCCCCTCGAGATCGTCGAGTTCCTCCTCCAGCTTTTCCAGCCGGGCCCGGGAGGCCGCGTCGGTTTCCTTGGCCAGGGCCTCGCGCTCGATCTTCAGCTGCACGATGCGACGGTCGATCTCATCCAGCTCTTCGGGCTTGGAATCGACGGCCATCCGCACGCGGCTGCCCGCCTCGTCGATGAGGTCGATGGCCTTGTCGGGCAGGAAACGGTCGGCGATGTAGCGGTTCGACAGGGTGGCCGCGGCCACGATGGCGCTGTCGGAGATGCGGACCCCGTGGTGGACCTCGTACTTCTCCTTCAGCCCGCGCAGGATCGAGATCGTGTCCTCGACCGTAGGCTCGGAGACGAACACCGGCTGGAAGCGACGGGCAAGCGCCGCGTCCTTCTCGACGTGCTTGCGGTACTCTTCCAACGTGGTGGCGCCGACGCAGTGCAGTTCGCCGCGCGCCAGGGCGGGCTTCAGCAGGTTGGAGGCGTCCATCGCGCCCTCGGTTTTGCCGGCGCCGACCAGGGTGTGCATCTCGTCGATGAACAGGATGATCGACCCTTCGGCCTGGGTGACCTCGTTCAGGACCGCCTTCAGGCGTTCCTCGAACTCGCCGCGATACTTTGCGCCGGCGATCAACGCGCCCATGTCGAGGGCTTGGAGTTGCTTGTCCTTCAGGCTTTCGGGCACATCGCCGTTGACGATGCGCAGGGCCAGGCCCTCGACGATGGCGGTCTTGCCGACGCCGGGCTCGCCGATCAGCACCGGGTTGTTCTTGGTGCGGCGCGACAGGACCTGGATGGTTCGGCGGATTTCCTCATCGCGGCCGATCACCGGGTCGAGCTTGCCGTCGCGGGCGGCCTGGGTCAGGTCGCGGGCGTAGCGCTTCAGCGCGTCATAACCTTCCTCGGCCGAGGCGCTGTCGGCGGTCTTGCCCTTGCGCATCGCCTTGGCGGCCTCTTCCAAGGCCGCGGCGTTGGCGCCGGCGTCCTTAAGCGCCTTGCCGGCCTCGCCGCCTTCCTTGGCGATGGCGATCAGCAGGCGCTCGGTGGTGACGAACGCGTCGCCCGCGGCCTTCGCGCCGGCCTCAGCCTCGGCGAAGATGCGCGCGGTTTCGGGCGCCATATAGAGCTGGCCGGAGCCGCCTTCGACCTTGGGCCGTTTGCCCAGCAAGGTGTCAGCGGCCTTGTCGGCGTCATCTGGCCGTCCACCGGCGCTCTGGATCAGGGCGCGGGACAGGCCGTCCTTTTCTTCAAGCAGCACCTTCAGCAGATGGTCGGGACCGAGCTGCTGGTGACTGCGGGCGAGCGCGAGGCTCTGGGCCGACTGGATCGCCTGCTTGGCGCGGTCGGAGTAGAGATCAATGTTCATGGCTTCCCCTGGATAGGCGGATTGGGGCGTCGCCTCATGCAAGCACGACACCCTCATCCAGGGATGTAGTGTTGCTTTGTCGCCACACAAGACAATCCGTCCAGGACCCCGAGAGTTCCCCGCGAAAACCCTCGGTCGGGACTAATGTCGCCGGAGAGCTTGGAGGCGAACGGCGTCTACTGTCGCGCCATCTCGGCTTCGCCCACGGCGTCGCCGTCAAGGTCCTGGTCGGCGTCCATCTTCACCGTCACGGTTCGTAGCGCGCCTGTGAAGGTGAACGGGTGGGCGTAATCGCCGACTGCGCTGCCCCGGTCGCGGCCGATATCGAGCCCGGACCAGGAAATCAGGGTCATGAAACCCAGGTGGGTTGAAAGCTGGCCGGCCGGCTCGCCGTCGATGGTCAGGGTGAAGTGGCGACCATCGTCCTGGATCACGCGCACGCCGAGCTTGCGGCGCCCCGGAGCGATCTGCTGCTCAGAGCTGACCGTCGTGCGCAAGCCGCCGACATTGAGGGTGTGGTGCAACCCGCCGTCGCGGACGAACAGGCTATAGCCGCTGGTGGCGTCGCCATGGGCGATCAGCACCCCCTCGTCGCCGGCGCCCAGATTGACGTCGGCCTCTATGAAGTAGGAGCGCGAGCGCACATCGGGCGCGCAGTCGCCCGGCAGGTGGCCCATGCCCTTATGGAAGACGAAGGTCTTGCGATGGCCCTGATGACGCTGGGCGTTTTCAGCGAAGCGCGGGCCGAAGCGATCGTCCAGCGGCAGAACGTTGCAGCGCTCGGCCTGGGTCCACCACTCATCGACCAGGGCTTTCAGGCGCTCTGGCTCCTGCTCGGCCAGGTCCTGCGTTTCCGAGAAGTCGGCGTCGAGGTGGTAGAGCTCCCAGCGGTCTGCGTCGAACGGCGCGCCGGGCGGGTGGAAGGCGACGGCCTTCCAGCCATCCTTCCAGAGGCCGCGGTGGCCAAACATCTCGAAGTACTGCGGACTTGCCTTCGACGGCGCGGCAGGGTCGGTGATGGAGGCGGCGAAGCTGACGCCCTCGATCGGCATCTGCGGCACGCCGGCTATCACCTGCGGCGAGGTCAGGCCCAGCATGTCGAGCAAGGTCGGGGTGAAGTCGCTGGCGTGGGCGAACTGGTCCCGTGTCTCGCCCCGCGCGGCGATGCCGTTCTTCCAGGAGATCACCAGCGGGTCGCGGATCCCGCCGCCGTGGGTGTTCTGCTTGTAGCGGCGCAGCGGCGTGTTCGACGCCATGGCCCAGCCATGCGGGAAGTTCGAGTGGCTGTCAGGCCCGCCGATGTTCTCGATATTGGCGAGCTTCTCCGGCATCGGCTCGAACTTCATATTGTAGGGGCCCATGGCGTTGACGAAGCCGAGGGGGCCGCCCTCCTGGCTGGCGCCATTGTCCGACAGCACCAGGATCAGGGTGTCGTCCTTGACGCCCGCGTCTTCGAGGAAGCTCACCAGTCGCGCCAGTTGGCGGTCGGCGTGGTCGAGCATGCCGGCGAAGGCGCTTTGCAGCCGGGTGAAGACCTTCTGTTCGTCAGGGCTGTGATCGGCCCATGGCTTCACCCCGTCGTTACGGGGCGGCATCTGGGTTTCCGGCGGCACGATCCCCAGCGCCTTCTGGCGCTCCAGCCGGCGCTCGCGCTCGACATCCCAGCCCTCGGCGAAGACGGGGTCATAGCTCTCGATGATCTCCTTCGGCGCCTGATGCGGCGCGTGGCAGGCGCCCAGCGCCAGCCAAAGGAGCCAGGGTTGATCCGGCGCATCGGCGATGTGGTCGGCGACGAAACGGATGCTCTCGTCCACCAGGTCGGCGGTCAGGTGATAGCCGTCCGGGAAATGACCAGGTGCATCGATGGGCGTGTTGTCGCGAACCAGCTCGGGCGAATAGTGGTCGGTCTCGGCGTCCATGAAGCCGTAATAGCGATTGAAGCCGCGCCCCAGCGGCCAGCCGTCGAACGGCCCCCTGGCGCCGACCTGGCTGAGCGGCGTCGCGTGCCACTTGCCCACCATGTAGGTCCCATAGCCCTGGGCGCGCAGCATCTCAGGCAGGGTACCCGCCTCATGAGCGATCTTGCCGCGGTAGCCAGGGAAGCCGGAGTCGAAGTTGGCCAGGCAGCCCATGCCGACCGAGTGGTGGTTGCGGCCGGTCAGCAGCGCCGCGCGGGTGGTCGAGCACATCGCGGTGGTGTGAAAGCCGGTGTAGCGCAGCCCCTCGCCCGCCAAGGCGTCGATGGTCGGCGTCTTGATCGGCGAGCCGTAGCAGCCGAAGTCCGAGAAGCCGACATCGTCGAACAACACGACCAGCACATTCGGCGAACCCTTGGGCGCCTTCACCCGCTCAGGCCAGTACGGAACGGAATCCGCAAGGGTCCGGCCGATCTTCGCGGTGGGGCTCGAGATAGTCATGGCATGCTCCCTGCCAATTTATTTCCTTGTGGCCCAGCGGCAACGGGTTGGCAAGGTTCAGACCAGGGTTCTGCAACGAAATCGACGCGCTCGTTGTTCTGCGCCTAGCCATCCGGTGGCCGAAGCAGCTCACCTTCCCGGAAAGACCAGCGTCATGACCCGATTGAAGATTCTCGCGGCGACCACCGCGCTCGCCGGCCTCATGGCCTCCCAGGCCCAGGCGGCCGGCTACTATCTTCAGGAACAATCGGTACGCGGCGCGGGCCGCGCCTATTCCGGCGAGGTCGCCGATCAGGGTGCGGCGTCGCTGTGGTGGAACCCTGCGGCCATCGCCCGGTCGCCGAGAGAAGTCTATGCCGGCGCCCACGCCGTGTTCGTTGACGCCACGGTCGAGAACCAAGGCTCGACCATCACCTATCCCGGCGGCTTGACCATACCGGTGCAGGGCGAGCCGCGCGCCTTCAACCCGATCCAGGACGGGGTGGCCCCGAACTTCGCCATCGCCACGCCGATCGGAGAGCGCTTCGCCCTGGGCCTGTCGGTGGCCGCGCCATTCAACTTCACCACCGAATATCGCCGCAACGCCTGGGCGCGGTACGACGCCCTGACCTCGCGCCTGACTACCGCCGACATCCAGGTGACCGGGGCTATGCAGGTCACCGACTGGCTGGACGTCGGGGTCGGCGTCAGCTCCCAGTACACAGAGGCCAAGCTCCAGACCGCCTATCCGAACCTGTCGCCGCTGCTGCCCGATGGGATCTCGCAACTGAGCGGCGACGGCTGGGACTTCGGCTGGTCGGCGGGCGCCCAGGCCCATCTGGGCGCGGTGACGCTGGGCGCCAGCTATCGCTCAAAGATGGAGCACGACCTCGACGGGCGCGTGTTCGTCGGCGGTCTGCTCGGGCCGCTGGCCCCTGCCAATCGCGACCTGAAGGGCTCGGCCGCCTTCATCACCCCCTGGATCGCCACCTTGGGCGCGCGCTGGCAGGCGACCGACAAGCTGGCCCTCAACGCCCAGGTCCAACGGATCGGGTGGGGCGAGTTCAAGTCCATCGATGTGACGTTCGAGAACGGCGGCGGCGAAACGCTGTTCCAGGGCTACGAAGACACCACGTCGGGCGGCGTCGGCCTCGACTATGCGGTCAACGACCGCCTCACGCTGCGGACCGGCGTCCAGTACGATCCGACCCCGACGCCGGACGAGGCGCGCACGGCGCGGGTTCCGGACGGCGACCGCTGGCTCTACAGCGCCGGCGCCACGGCGCAGCTGACGGACAGCCTGAAACTGGATGCAGCCCTGACCTACATCAGCTTCGCCGACAGCGACGTCCTGCACGACACGACCTTTTACGAAGGCACCCCGGCCGCCACCACGACCCGCCTGCGCGGCGAGGTGCAGGGCCAGGGCTATGTGATGTCGCTAGGCCTGCGGAAGACGTTCTAGCGCCACACCACCAATCGTCATCCTCCGGTCAGCCGTAGGCCGATCCGGGGGACCCAAGCTGATTTCCATAACGTGGTGAGCCCGCTTGGGTCCCCCGGATCGTCTTGCAGACGACCGGAGGATGACGAGCGTGGGGAGTCCCTACTTCTGGTTCGCGTAGATCTTGACCACCTCGTAGAGGAAATCACGGCCTTCATAGAGCGAGCGGACCCGCATTTTTTCGTTCAGGCCGTGCGCGCCATTGCCGGTCGCCTCGCTGAAGAAACCGGTCAGGCCGTAGGTCGGAATGCCGACCGCGTTTAGGAAGCGGCCGTCGGTGGCGCCGGTCGCCATCACCGGCACCAGCGGCACGCCCGGCCACAGCTTGGCGGCGACCTTCTCGACCGGATCGGTGATCGACTTGCCAAGCGTCGGCGGCGGCGACACCGGGCTCGGCTCACCAACCGTCGTCACCTTGATGGCGTCGTCAGCCAGGACCTTCACCAGGGCCAGGCGGGTTTCCTCGACGCCTTCGCCCGGCAGGATGCGGCAGTTCACATTGGCCCGCGCCCGCTGCGGCAGGGCGTTGGGCGCATGGCCGGCATTGACCATGGTGGCCACGCAGGTGGTCCGCATCATCGAGTTGCGGCCCGGCTCCTTGGCGACGACGGCTACGGCCGCGGCGTCGGCGGGGTTCTTGGCGACGGCGGCCAAGGCCTTGCCGGTCTCGCCGCCGTCGATCACCGCCATGCGCTCGAAGTTGGCGCGGACGGCGTCGTTCAGCTTCACCGGGAAGTCGTAGTCGCCGAGGCGCGAGAGGCCGGCCGATAGGTGATAGACGGCGTTGTCACGCACCGGGGCCGAGGAGTGCCCGCCCTTGTTGGTCACTTCGAGGGTATAGTCCTGGTAGACCTTTTCACCCGCTTGGATGCCTAGGGAGACACGGTTTCCGTTGGCGTCGAGCCGCCCGCCCGAGCCTTCGTTCAGCACGAAGGCGGCGTCCATCAGGTCGCGATGGTTCTGGATCAGATACTGCACGCCATTGAAGGTGTCGGGCGTTTCCTCGCCGCAGGTCAGCGCCATCTTGATGGTGCGGCGGGGCTTGAAGCCCTCCTGCTTCATGCGGATGAGGCTGTCGGTCCAGACCGCCGCCTGGGCTTTGTCGTCGCTAGAGCCGCGGGCGTAGAAATAGCCGTCTTCCTCGATCAGCTTGAAGGGATCGCGTTCCCAGTCGGCGCGATTGGCCTCGACCACGTCGATGTGGGCCAGCAACAGGATCGGCTTGGCCTTGGGATCGGAGCCCTTGAGGGTGGCGACCAGATTGCCGTCCTTGGGACGGTCGGGAGCGACGATGATCTTCAGGTCCGCGTCGGCGAACCCCGCGGCTTTCAGGCGCGAAGCCATGGCCTCCGACGCCGCGGTGCAGCTTCCCACCGATAGGGTCGTATTGATCTCGATCAGCTCCTTGTACAGGTCGCGAAAGGCTAGCTGGTCGGGGCGCGGGGACTGGGCGGCGGCCGGCGAGGCCAGGGCGGCGAACGCCAGGGCGGCGGCGGAAATCGAACGGATCATTATCAGCTCCACAACAATGGGAGCGACCCTATGGGGCGTACGGATGACCGGCAACGGGAATGGTGAGGCTTGCGCGCCGTCACCCATTCATCAAGGATGAGCGGCGTTAGTTCACTTCCGACTTCTTCGGCGGCGCGGGCGGCATGGCGGCGATCGGCACGCCATCCTCGGTCAGCGATTTGATCTCAGCGGGCGTCGCCTCGCCATAGATGCCGCGATCCTCCGAGCGACCCTCGTGGATCGCACGCGCTTCGTCGGCGAAGGTGTCGCCCACATAGTCGAAGTTGTCCTCGACGTGTTTGCGCACCCGGCCCATGGCTTCCATCACCATGGAGCGCATCTGAGGGGGCAGGTCGGTGGTCTTCTTCGTGCCGGCGATGGAGGGCGCCATGATCTGTTTGGTCACGGCCTTGGAGTCGCAGATCGGGCAGCCGACAAGGCCGCGCTCCGACTGATCGTCGAAGTCACCCGACGAACCGAACCAGCCCTCGAACTCATGGGCCTCATCACAAACAAGCGCGTAGCGGATCATAGGATAGATATAGGCGCCTCGAAGGCCCGCGCATTGGCCAGGGCCGGAATTGCGGTCCGCGCCTTGTCCACCGCCTCGATATCCAGATCGACGACCAGCACGCCCGGCTCGTCGTGATCGAGCTTGCCAAGCACCTCGCCCCAAGGCCCGATGGCCAGGGTCCGGCCGTAGGTGCCGCGACCGTCCTCATGGAAACCGCCTTGTGCGGGCGCGAGCACGAAGCTGCCGGTCTCGATGGCGCGGGCGCGGAGCAGGATCTCCCAGTGCGCCTCGCCGGTCGGCCGGGTGAAGGCGGCGGGCGTGACGATCACCTGGGCGCCGGCAAGCGCCAAGGCGCGATAAAGGGCCGGGAAGCGAACGTCGTAGCAGATGGTCAGGCCCAGCCGCATCTGGCCGGCCTGCACGGCGACGGCCCGGTCGCCCGCTTCGTAGGTCGCGCTCTCACGGGCGCTCTCGCCGGTGGGCAGATCGACATCGAACATATGGAGTTTGTCGTAGGTCGCGACGATGTCGCCGAGCGGCGAGATCAGGGCGGCGCGGTTGGCGGCCTTGCCGTCCTCGCGTTTCACCAGGGCCGAGCCGACGAGGATCGTCACGGACAGCTCGGCGGCCAGGGCTTGCAGGCCTTGGACAACCGGGTCGTCCTCCAGCAGCGTCAATTGCGGCAGCAGCGACTGCTTGTCCCGCTGGAGGATGTTAGTCCCCTCGGGCGTGGCGATGAAAGTCGCGCCCTGGGCGGCGGCCTGCCGCACCAGCGGCGCCACATGGGCGAGCGCCGCGGCATGGGTGGCCGGCGTCCGTGTCTGGATCAATCCAACGCGCAGGGTCATGAGCTCACCCGTAGGTCACCCCGCGCGTAAGCTCAAGGCTAGGCCGCGAGCAGGGCGTCCAGCTTGCCGTCGTACTCCAGCGCCATCATGTCATCGCAACCGCCGACATGCTGATCGCCGATGAAGATCTGCGGGAAGGTCGCCCGGCCGTTGGAACGCTGGATCATCTCCTGGCGCTTCTCGGGTTCGAAGGCGGCTTCGATCTCGGTGAACTCCACGCCCTTCTTCTCGAGCAGCGAAACCGCTCGGATGCAGTAGGGGCAGTAGGGCTTCGTGTAGATTGTGACTTGGGCCATGGCTCGTCTAACGCGGGAAACAGGGTTCGGATCTATATGGAGCGGTTTGCGGCTTCTTTCACCCTCGCAACCACTGCGACATCGACGCACGTCGCACCGGCGGCCAGCAAGGCCCTGGCGCAGCCTTCCAAAGTGGCGCCGGTGGTCATGACGTCATCGATCAAGAGGATGCGCTTGCCCGCCACCTGACCGGTGCGGCCGGCCGGCACAGCGAAGGCGGCGGCGACGTTTCGCCGCCGGCCCGAACCCGACTTGCCGCCCTGCGTCTCAATCGCCCGCACCCGAACCAGGGCGTCGGCCAGATAGGGGACGCCAGTCAGGCGGCTGAGCGGCCGGGCGATCTCGGCGGCCTGATTGTAACGCCGGCCCAGCAGACGTCCGCGATGCAAGGGGACCGGCGCGATGGCGTCGGCGTCCTCCAGCAGGTCGCGGGCCGAACGGCTGATCCAACGCGCCAGCATCGGCGCCAGATCGGTGCGGTCGGCGTGCTTCAATTGCAGGATCACGCCACGCGAGGCGTCGTCATAGAGGCAGGCGGCCCGGCCACGGGAAAAGGCGCGCGGCTTGGCCATGCAGTCGGCGCAACGCACGCCCTCGCCAAGGTCGTATTCGAAGGGTGTTCCGCATCCATCGCACAGCGGGCCGTCGATGAAGGGAATGCGGCTCCAGCCCTGGGCGCTGAACCCGCTCGACATCGGCGCTGGCCCGTCGTCCAGCGATTGGGGTGGGAAAAGCAGGTCGAGCGCGGTACGAACCGCGGCGTTGGCGCGCGGCCCAGGTTTCCACCAAGGACTCGCATCGCCATCTGACAGGCTTCCAGTCGAAAAGCGTCTCGCCGCCAATGTCCGCCCCGCCCCGCCTATTCAACCGCGACCTGCTTCGCACCCGCCTGAACAGGGCCGCGGCCGTCTACGCCAACGCCGACTTCCTCAAGCGGCGCGCCGCCGAGGACGCCGTCGTGCGCCTGGAAGCGATCATGCGCGACTTCCCGCTCGCCGTCGATCTCGGCGCACGCAACGGGGCGTTCGCCGACGCCCTGGCGCTCAGCGACGCCAAGCCGCGCGTCGGCCACCTGATCGAGGCCGATCTTTCGAGCGCCATGCTGTCGGGCCGCGCCGGACCGCGCCTAGTGGCCGACGAAGAGCGCCTGCCCTTCGCGTTCGGCAGCCTGGACCTGGTGATCTCGACGCTCTCGCTGCACTGGACCAACGACGTGGTCGGGGCGCTGATCCAGATCCGCCGGGCGCTCAAGCCGGACGGCCTGTTTATCGGCTCGATGCTGGGCGGGGCGACCCTGACCGAGCTGCGCCAGTCGATGCTGGCGGCCGAGGCGGAGCTGACCGGCGGCGCGGGCCCGCGGGTCTCGCCCTTCGCCGACGCCTATGACGCGGCTGGCCTGCTGCAACGCTCCGGCTTCGCCCTCCCCGTCGCCGACGTCGATCGGGTGACGGTGCGCTACGCCCACCCCTTGAAGCTGCTGGCCGACCTTCGGGCCATGGGCGAGACCAGCGTGCTGGCTGAACGCCACCCGCGCCTGCTCACCCGGCAAGTCCTGGCCCGCGCCTTCGAGCTCTACGTCGAGAAGTTCGCCGAACCCGACGGCCGCGTGCCCGCCACCTTCGAGATCCTGACCCTCACCGGCTGGGCGCCTGATCCCAGCCAGCAAAAGCCGCTGAAACCCGGCTCGGCCAAGATGCGCCTCGCCGACGCTCTGGGCGTGGTCGAGAACCCGCTGCCGCGCGACGAGGACTAGCTGCGGGCGGTGTCTACCGACCCGTTACGGACACTCACGGAGCCGAAGAGGGAGGGACCGGCGGCATGTCATCAAACACTGCGCAGCCGTCGGGGTACGCAATCCACGGCATGCCTTGCGCGCAGCGTACTGCAATGGTGGGGACCGGCAGCGTCGGATCGGCGAAGCAGCCTCCAGCAAATCCTGTCTGGCCGGGCCTCCAGGCTCCGAAGGACCGCCAATAGATGGTCGAACCGCACCTTGCGCAAAACCAGCGTTTGCCGAAGCCGTCGAGGACCGTGAGCGGACCTTCCACCCGACTGACCTGTTCATCGTGGAAGTAGACCGACCATCCGAACGGCGCGCCCGTACGCCGTTTGCAATTGTCGCAGCTACAGAGCCCGCTACTGACCGGCTCGCCCTCAACCTCGACTTCGCACGCCTGACACGCACATCGCGCTGTTCGAACCGTCATGGCGTTCCCCCTGATTCTGGAGGCCGCCAACATCACGAAGGCGGCAACGGAAGCCTGATCGTAGCGTCATCCTGCGTCCGCTACCCACCACTTCTGAGAACATGGCCAGGTCCGCTTTTCGGCGCGCGCCCTCGGTGCTCGAAGGCCGAGGGGCGTTGTCAAATCTCGAGCGTCTCACCCAGCCTGTCGCTCGCCCGTCTGCGCGGACCGGCGTAGTCTGCGGTGCTTCGGCGACGGCGGTCGGGCCCAAAGTAGCTTCCGGTCAGAATGAATGGTCGTGCGTGTAGGATCACCGACTGCAGGCGCCCCAGTATGGTTCGCGCCGCGACCGGTTTGGCGAGGAACTCATTCACGCCTCGATCACGTGCGGCGCTTAGGCGCCGGCGATCTGAGTGGCCGGTCAGCATGATCAGTGCAGTCATCCGCTGATCGCCATCCAGGGCGCGCACCCCCGAGATGAAATCCAGGCCGTTCATCTGCGGCATCTCATAATCGACGAAGGTGACGTCAGGCTGGCACGCCAACAGAGCCGACAGACCCTCGCGTCCATTTTGTGCGTAGAAGACCTGGCCGACACCGGCGGCGGAGAGGACGGTGCCGACGATGGTGCGCATCTGGGGGTTATCGTCGATGACCAGTATTCGAAGCGCCGCAAGTCCGCTGGCCATCTCTGTCCCCCATATCTGGCGCGAGAGGTAGGCAGCTAGGGTTACCAGGGTGCGGCCAGGGACGGGCCTCGTACCCAAAATGAACAAATCGACCAGCGCGCAGGTGTTGGGAACAGCGTCAGCATGTAGGAATCACGAGCCGATAGTCCGGCTTTTCTTAAGGAGCCCCATGCCCCTATCCCGACAAAGCGTGGAGCCCTGGCTTGGCCTGTCGACGACGGTGACCCTGCCCACGCGCGCCTCTCACGGCGCGCGAGTCAGTCCCGAAGTGCTCGCCGCGGTCCTCTACGCGACGTGTCGCTATCTATTGCGCGCCATCCTCGCCGGCGTCGACGGCTCGAAGGGCGACATCATCGACGCCGTACTCCTGACTGCGATCATGGACGCTGACATCGGCCACCTCGACGAGATCGCGACCCTTGGTTGGCGGTACGCCACATATGCAGACGGACCGCCGGATGGCTTTCGACGTCCAATCTCCGTTCGGTTGCTGTCCGATCGGCTAGGCCTGCCGTACGAAACGACCCGGCGGCGGGTGGATGGCCTGATCGCCATGGGCCGATGCGTCCGCACCGAGCACGGGGTTCATGCGCGCCTGATCGACGAGCCGCACCATCACGCTGGCTCGCAGGTCAACTATGCCGCGGTTCGGACTTTGCTACGTGACCTCTCCTCCAGGGTCCCTGAAGTCTATTGGCCAAAGGCCGACGCGAGCGACCTAGGGGCCGGCGAGCCGCCGCTTAGGTTGGTCAATCGCCGCTGCGCGGCCTTCGCCGTGGACACCCTGGCCAGGATCGCCGACATGGCGGGCGGCTATGACGAGGCCTTGGTCTATATGGGCATGGTCGAGGCGACTGGTCGTGGCGCGGCTGGTGACGCTTGGCCTACCCTGCGGACGTCGTCCCTGGCGCGCTCTCTGAGCCAGCCGATCCCGAGCGTGCGTCGGCGGCTTCATACCCTGAGGACCCGCGGACTGATCACCGCACAGGGCGCCAGCTTCGATGCGCGGCCCGCGCCGCAAGCCGAGGCGGTGGTGAGCCGTCTTGCGGTCGCAAATCTCAAGCGCCTGCAGGTTTTGTTCGCCCAATTGCAGAGTCTCGACGTTGGGCTCGGACATGAGCGGGTGCAGAGGCCTGAGGACTGCGTGGCGCAGCCTGCCGGATACGTCGGCTAGTCGTAGACGGGAATTGGGCCGGCGTGCGAGGCGCCTCGCGCCGATCTGCCTGCCCGCTGCGCACAATCGTCGCAGACCCGCGTTCGGCGCATTGCGGTCGTATTTTCGTCCCGACGCTCGCGTTAGGCTCGCTGGGCTCGATCCCAAATAGGTTAGGAAACCCTCCGTATGCGTATTGCTATTCTGGCCGCTGGCCTGCTCGGCGCCGTGACTTTTGGCGCCTCGGCTCAAGCCCAGACTGCTCCGGCTGCTGAAGCTCCGGCCGCCGCCGCTCCCGCCGCTGGCGGTTTCACCGACGCCGAGCTGAAGTCGTTTGGCGCCGCGATGACCGAAATCCAGAAGATCAACAGTGAGTACAGCCCCAAGCTCGCCGGTGCTGATGGCCCGACGAAGGCCACCGTGCAGAAGGAAATGATCGGCAAGATGGGCGCCGCCGTCCAGGCCAGCGGCCTGTCGCCGGACAAGTACAATGAGATGTCGGCCGCGGTGCAAAAGGACAACGCCCTGCGCCAACGTCTGACCCAGGTTCTGAACGCCGAACCGGCCGCCTAAAGCGACGCTCGTCGTTGTTTGTCGAGGCGGACCACGATGTCGGCCCGCCTCGGCATTTCTTCCAAGATCCAGCGCGTCAGGCGCTCATAGTGGCGAATGAAGGCCTCGACCTGAGCATCGCTCATCACGCGGGACGCATCGCCCCCCTCGCGGGCCAGGCGTTCGCGCAGCTTGTGCTCCTGCTCGGCCCGCCACTCCAGCACGACCTCGAAGCCCGGCGACCGCAACAGCACCAGCATATCGAGCCTTGAGAACAGGTCCCGGTAAGGACCCGCCAAGGCTGCATTGGCGTAGGTCCGCCAGACCCCGCCCGGGTCAAGGTCCCGCTCCAGATCGTTGATCGGCTGGGCCAGGGCTTCCGGATCCTGTGGCGCGGCCCCGACGCACCAGCCTTCGAACAGCACCACATCGGCCGGCCCCTCAAACACCGCTCCCGGCTTGCGGTCGTCGCTGGCCTTGTCGAAGGCCGGCAGCAGGGTCGGCCCCGGCTTGCGCAAATCCTCAAGCAAGGCTTCACCCCAGGCGACATCATGGGTTCCCGGAACGCCTCGCGTGGCCAGCAGCGGATGCACCTTCGCAGCCAAAGCCCGACGCTCGGCGCGGGTCAGGTAGATGTCGTCGAGCGAAAACAGCGCCACCTTCAAGCCGCGCATCTCCAGCAATCGTTTCACCACCGCCGTCAGGGTCGATTTGCCGCTGGCCTGGGCGCCGCACAGGCCGACCACCAGGCCGCCTGCCTGCTCCGCCCTCGTCGCGATCTGCTGAGCCAACGGCAAGGCCACGGCTTCGACGGTCTGCGCATAGGAGGCCGGGAGCCGTTCGGCCTCCAGGAAGCCGGTCAGCCAATCGTCAGTCGGCGTCATCATGGACCTTCAGGTCGAGTTCGCGGCGGACCGCATGGGTGTAGGTGTTTCCTACCGCCACTTCGCCGCTGTCGGAAAGCTCGAGCGGCAAGGCGCTCCCGCCGCGCCTTTACCCCCGCACTAATCGCGCGGCGATCTCCTTGAGTTGCTTCTTGCGGGGCGAGCCGGTCCGCCAGGCCATGGCGATCGTGCGGCTGGGCTGCGGGGCCGGGAACCGCGCCAAGGCGATCCGGGGATCGGCGATCTCGGCCGCCGCCATGCGCGGCAACAGGGTCACGCCCTGCCCGTGGGCGACCAGGTGGAGCAATGTGGTGAGGCTGGTCGCGCCGAAGGTGGAGAGGTCAGTGATCGCGCAAGCACCTAGAGCCTGTTCACGCAGGCAGTGCCCCTCCTCGAGCAGCAGCAGGCGGTCCGCAGGTAGGGCGCGCGGGTCAGTCGCGGCCAGGGGCGCGGCGGCGGGGCTGGCGAGCAGGAAGGGATCTTCGAACAGGCTTACCGCGTCCACGTCATCGCCCTTCAGCGGCAGGGCGGCGATCACCGCGTCCAGATCACCGGCGGCGAGCTCGGCCATCAGGGCGGTGGTCCGGGTCTCGCGGATCTTCAGGTCCAGGTCGGGGATCACTGCCTGCAGCACCGGCAGGAGATTTGGCAGCAGATAGGGCGCGACCGTCGGGATCACACCCAGGACCAGCCGCTTGGCGCGAACGCCGCGCCGTTCGCGGGCGAAGTCCTCCAGATCCTTGACCCCGGCGGTGAGGCTCCGCGCGCGCTCGGCCAGGGCTTCGCCGTCTGGCGTCAGGGTCACCCCGCCCTTTCCGCGCTCGACGAGGGTCAGGTCGAGTTCGGCCTCCAGTTCGCGGATCTGCATCGACAGCGCCGGTTGGGTGACGTGGCAGGCCGCCGCCGCGCGGCCGAAATGGCGCGCCTCGGCCAGGGCGGTCAGATAACGAAGCTGTCGAAATGTGGGCATGCCCATCAGATAACCTTATCGCGCACGCCTGTGAACTGACGCGCCGAAGGCCATCCCGATCCGGCGGGTGCGTCACTTCGTCCTCGCAGAACGCGAATATGGGACTGGCGTCGCGCGCAGACTCGGGCTCAACTCAGAGGCGTTCGATGCGCACGTCGCAGGCGAACCGGTCGAGGTTTAGCTTCGACCCCTGAAAGACGGCCCGCGGTGATCCGAGCTCACCGCGGGCCTTTTCATTTCCCCCACAGAGGCCGAAGAAGCCTAGTACGCTTCGCTGTCGCGGTGTTTGAGCCGCTGGCGAGAGGCCTTGTGGCGCTGGGCCCATAGCTTGCGGTTCTCGATCTGAGCCTGGGGATCGTCGCGACGATCCAGGTGCGCCAGTTCGCGCTGGAGCTTGCCGTAGCTCTTCCAGCGCCCCCCATCGAGGTCGCCACGCTCCAGAGCCAGGCGGACGGCGCAGCCGGGCTCAGCCTGATGGCTGCAATCGCGAAACCGGCAGGCCGCGCCCAGAGCCTTGATATCGGCGAAGGCGGCGGCCATGCCCTCGTCGGCGTCCCACAGCCCCAGCTCGCGCATGCCGGGCGTGTCCAGGATCAGCGCCCCGGTGGGCAGCACCACCAGTTCGCGATGGGTGGTGGTGTGGCGGCCGCGCGCGTCGTCCTCGCGGATGCCGCCCGTGGCCATCAGCTCAGCCCCGGCGAGGGCGTTGACCAGGGTGGACTTGCCCACGCCGGACGAGCCGAGCAGCACCGCCGTCTTGCCCGGAGCCAGCAGGGCCGAGACTTCGGCCACCCCCTGCCCCGTAACCGCCGAGACGGCATGGACCGGGACGCCGAAGGCGATGTTCTGCACCGCCGCGACCAGAGCCGACGCCTCCGCGCAAGCATCGGCCTTGGTCAGCACGATGACCGGCTGGGCGCCGCTCTCCCAGGCGGTCGCGAGATAGCGCTCCAGCCGGCGCAGGCTGAGGTCGGCGTTGAGCGAGGCGACCAGCAGCACAAGGTCGACATTGGCCGCCACCACCTGGGAGCCGCCGCCTGGCCCGGAGGCCCGACGGATGAACACGCTGGAGCGTGGCAGCAGGTGATGGATGGTCGCCGCCGCTTCCTGCGCACGCACCATGCAGGCGACCCAGTCCCCGGCGACGGGGTGGTCGCCGGTCAGGGCCTCGTGGAGGAACTTGCCTGAGAGCTCGGCCGAGACCTCGCCCTCCTGAGTGGCGAGCCGGTAGAGCCCGCGTTGTTGAACGATGACGCGAGCGGGCAGCAAGCCGCGCGCCGCGTGGTCGGTGAATTGGTGTTGGAGCGTCTGGCTCCAACCGTATGTGTCTAGCAAGGCTGGACATCCTTCGGTTCGAAGGCCTGGTCAGGCGTTCGCCGAAGGGAAAGACCCTAAGGTATCAGGATACCATATCGGCGACGCAGCGAAGGGTGGTGCGGCTGAGAACAATCATGGCTACCCTCCTTTTCGCGTCGCGCTGGGGACCTATGAAGGCTAGGCGCGGGCGCTTTGTCGGTCAAGACGGCGTCGCCTCAGACCCCGCGCACCCGGTTCTGCGCCGATGCGACGATCAACGGCGCGCCGGTGGGCGTGGCCACGGCGAGGCTGTCGGCGAGCAATACAGGCTGGCCGCTGGCGGTGATGCGGGTCGCAGCCGTGGTGAACTGGGCGATAAGGCAGGGACCGCCTTGT
This sequence comes from bacterium, assembly GCA_030824495.1. Taxonomy (GTDB): domain Bacteria; phylum Pseudomonadota; class Alphaproteobacteria; order Caulobacterales; family Caulobacteraceae; genus Phenylobacterium. The sequence continues at coordinate 47,464 of JAVBXP010000038.1, read as the reverse complement.
TGCGGCGGCAAGGCGCAGCCGGCCACCACCCATGTCCCGGATGAAGTGGCGATCGGCGCGCCGTTCACGCGCACCCGGGCGTTTGGTGTAACCGGATGGGCGCTGCCGCCGTGCGCGCACATCACCGCTGCGGCGGTGTCGAGGAGCAGGCCGGCCATCAGGTGATCTCCAACGCGCCGCCGTTGATAGTGACGGACGGACCGTGCAGCACGATGCGCGCGCCCTGCCCGTTGTCGATGGTGATGCCGGCGTCGGTCACCCGGATGGTGGCGCCCGAGGCGCTCTGCAGCATCACCCCGCCGGCCAGTCCGGGCAGGTCGCTGATCACCAGCCGGTTCTGGAGGGCGCTTTGCAACACGATCGGCGGCCCAGACGGAGCTGCAGCCTGGGACGCTGCGGGCGTCTCGGCGGCGCTGGACCAATAGCCGCCGACCCAGACAGGCCGGTCCGGATCGCCGGCCTCAAACTGCAGCCAGACCCCCGCCCCGACCGGCGGCACGAACACCGCGCCCATGCCGGGACCAGCCAACGGCATGCAAGGCATCGCCCAGCCGGCGACTTCGAAAACGTCGGGACACACGACGGAAAGGCGGCCCGTCCCCTCGGGATCGAGGTTCGCGACGACGACGCCGCGATAGAGGCCGAAGAACTTTGCGGCCGCCTTGGGCCGGGGTCTCGACGGGGGCATGGCCAGTTTCCTCGCGGCGGACTCATCGCCGCCTGAAGAAAGGCTAGCCGCAGACGACCGTGCCGTCCCACGCATAACTCTCGACGGGCTGGCTCAGATCAGGTCGCGCAGCCAGGCGACCAGCGGCTCGTCCGCGGGCGGCATCGGGTAGTCGGTAAGCTGTGAGGGCTTCACCCAGGCGATGGCGTCATGTTCCTTGGCCGTCACGAAGCCCTCCCACCGCCGGCACAGATAGAGCGGCATCATCAGATGGAAGGTCTCGTAGGCGTGGCTGGCGAAGACAAAGGGAGCGAGGCAGGCGTGCGACACCTGGATCCCCAGTTCCTCGTCCAGTTCACGGATGAGGCACTGCTCGGGCGATTCGCCCGGCTCAACCTTGCCACCCGGAAACTCCCAAAGACCGGCGAGTTGTTTGCCTTGCGGCCGCTTGCAGATCAGCACGCGACCATCGGTGTCGATCAAGGCCGCGGCGGCGACGAACAGCATGGGTTTGGTTTCAGCCATGGGGTTTCCTTGGCTGCCGACGGCGAAAATGCAACAGGCGGTGTAGCGCCAATCCTAGTTCTCCTTGACTTTTGGCCCGCAAACCTTCATTTCCACGCTGCGCTGCAGCAAATGCGGCGATATCGGCGCTCCAGTCGCGTGATGGGTTCCAAGACGAACCCAGCCTGTCGAGCGCTTGAAGAGATCGCATAGATCGCCCCGCCACGCGGGGGCTTTCCACAACTGACCCGCGCCCCCGCGACCCTTGGCACAGCCAAGCGGCCGGGCACGGCGCATATGTGAAAGACACATACGTTTTGACCAAGTTTACTGACCTCGGCCTCGACAAATCCTTGCTCAAGGCCCTGGCCGACGAGGGCTACGACACGCCCACCCCGATCCAGGCTCAGGCCATTCCGGGCGTGATGAGCGGCCGCGACCTGCTGGGCATCGCCCAGACCGGCACCGGCAAGACCGCCGCCTTCGCCTTGCCGATCCTGCATCGCCTCGCCGCCGACCGTAAGCCTGCGCCCCGTCGCGGCTGCCGCGTGTTGGTTCTGTCCCCGACCCGCGAACTGGCCACCCAGATCGCCGAGAGCTTCAAGACCTACGGCAAGCACATGGGCGTCTCCGTCGCCGTGGTGTTCGGCGGCGTGAAGTATGGCGGCCAGATGCGCGCCATGGCGCCTGGCGTCGACGTGCTCGTCGCCACCCCGGGCCGTTTGATCGACCACCTGGGCGAGAAGTCCATCACCCTGCAAGGCGTCGAGATGTTCGTTCTCGATGAAGCCGACCAGATGCTGGACATGGGCTTCATCCTGCCGATCCGCCGGATCGTGAAGCACCTGCCCAAGGATCGCCAAAACCTGTTCTTCTCGGCGACCATGCCGACCGAGATCGGCAAGTTGGCCAGCGAACTGCTGAACCCCAACCCCCACAAGGTCGCCGTCGCTCCGGAATCGACCACGGTCGAACGCGTGACCCAGAAGGTCATCTTCGTCGAGACCGCCCGCAAGCGCGCCCTGCTCTGCGAACTGTTCGCCGAGAAGAACTTCAAGCGCGTGATCGTCTTCACCCGCACCAAGCGCGGCGCCGACCGGGTGGCCAAGTCGCTCGAAGCGGCCGGCGTGGAAGCTGCGGCCATCCACGGCGACAAGAGCCAAGGCCAACGCGAACGCTCGCTGGCGTCCTTCAAGGCCGGTGAAGTCCGCGCCCTTGTCGCCACCGACATCGCCGCCCGCGGCATCGACGTCGACGCCGTGACCCACGTGGTTCAGTACGAACTGCCGAACGTGCCGGAATCCTACGTGCACCGCATTGGCCGGACGGCCCGCGCCGGCGCCAACGGTTCGGCCGTGGCCTTCTGCGCCGACGACGAACGCAACCTGCTCCGCGACATCCAGAAGGTGACGCGCCAGACCATTCCGTCCTTCGACCGCCGCAACGACAAGGGTCTGCACGTCATGACCCAGGCCATGCCGGAAATCGCCGCTGAACGCGCCGAAGCCGGACGTCGCGAAGGCGACCGCGGTGATCGTGGCCAGCGCAAGCCGCAAGGCCGCAGCGACCTGCCCGGCGGCCTGCGCCAGCAGCGCAACCGTCCGAGCGCCGGCGGCGGACAACGTCAAGGACAGGGCGGCGGCGATCGCCATCCGCACGGCGCCCGCACGGGCGGCGAACGGGCCTCGACCACGCCGATCAGCCAAACTCAGTTCAAGGGTCCGAAGCGCGAGAAGGCCCAAGGCGGCGGCGGCCAGGCGGCTCCCGCCAAGCGTTGGACCCCGCTGGACTAATATCCCGCATCCTGGCGGCGGCGTAGAACCGCCGCCCGCCTTGCATCTATCAATCCCCGGTCGCCCACGCGGCCGGGGATTTTGATTCCGCCTTAGGAGCGGTAGTCGCCGTTGATGGCGACATATTGCTTGGTCAGATCGCAGGTCCAGACACTGGCCGTTCCGCGTCCGACGCCGACGTCCACCGAGACCTCAAGCTCCTGGTTCTTCATGTAAGCGCTCATCTTGGCCTCGTCGTAGGTGGGCGAGATCAGCCCGTCCTGGGCGGCGATCAGCGGACCGAACTGAACCTTCACGCGATCGCGGTCGATCGGCTCATCGGCGCGGCCGACCGCCATGACGATTCGGCCCCAGTTGGCGTCTTCGCCGGCGAAGGCGGTCTTGACCAACGGGCTCTCGGCGATAGTGCGCGCGATCTTGCGCGCTGAGGCGGGGGTTTCGGCGCCGGTCACGTTGATCTTCACGAACTTGCTGGCGCCCTCGCCGTCCCGGACGAGTTGCAAGGCCAGGTCCAGCAGCACCGCCTCCAACTTCTCGCGGAAATCGGCCAGGCGCTTATCGCCGGCGCGGCTGATGTTCGGCGCGCCCGACTGGCCGGTGGCGAACAGCAACAGGGTGTCGTTCGTCGAGCGGTCGCCGTCCACGGTCACGCAGTTGAACGTCGTGCGCGTATAGAGGCTGGCCAGCGTCTGCAGCGCCGTCGGCGAGATCGCCGCATCGGTCGCGACAAAGGCCAGCATGGTCGCCATGTCCGGCGCGATCATCCCCGAACCCTTGCAGATCCCGGCGATGCGCACCTTCTCGCCGTCGATCATCGCCTCGGCGTAGGCGCCCTTTGGGAAGGTGTCGGTGGTCATGATCGCCCGCGCCGCGCCGGCCCAGCCGTCGTCGGTCAGCTTGGCTTCCACGTCCGGCAGGCGGTGGGTGATCTTGGCGTCGTCCAGCAACACGCCGATGACCCCGGTCGAGGCCACCATCACGTCGCGCTGGCGACAATCGAAGCGCTTGGCGACCGCCGAGGCCACCCGCCGCACGGCGTCGCCGCCCGGCTTGCCGGTGAAGGAATTGGCGCAGCCGGCGTTGACCACCAGGGCGCGCACATCGGCGCCCTTGGTCATTTCCAGATGCTTGCGGCACCAGTCGACCGGCGCAGAGCCGATGCCGTGCCGCGTGAAGACGCCGGCCGCCGAGGTCCCGCGCGCGAACCGCATGACTAGCAGGTCGTCACGCTCGGTCTTGTAGAACCCCGCCCGGCCGGTCGCGAGCTGGACGCCGGCGATCGGCGGCAACTCAGGGAACGGCACGGCCAGCGGCGAGACCGGCAACGCCGCCTTGGCCGGAGTGGCCGCAGGCGCAGGCTCCACCTTTTGCTTGGTGGTGGCGCGCTTGATGGCGGTCGTCAGCGGGTCCAGGGCGCGTTCCAACGCCTCCACGGGCTTGGCGGCGACCTCAAGGGCCTTGCCCGCCGTGGATTTCTTGGGCGGCGCAGTCTTCTTCGGAGCTGGCGTGCGGGTCATGGCTTGGCGGCCTTGGCTGGAGCGGAGGGCGCGGCCTGGGCGGGCGCGGCTGGCGTGGCGGCGGGCGGAGCATCGGCCGGTTCCTTCGGCTGGCCCGGCACGTCTTGCGGCGCGCCGATCAGCGTCTGGACCTTGGCCCTGCTTCGCAATTTCTCGAGCAGGTCGCGGACCTGATCATAGGTCAAGAAACGGACGATCTGCGGGCGGGCGGCGTCCAGGGTGATCGGCTGCTCCATCCGGCGGTCCTCCACCTTCAGGATGGCCCAGCCGCCCTCGGTCTGGAACGGGCCGACGATATCGCCGACCTTGGCGGTCTTCAGATTGGCGGCGTAGGCCTCGGGCATGACGTCGGTGGTGAAGTGTCCAAGATCGCCACCGTTGAAGCGAGTCGCCGCGTCGATCGAACGTTCCATGGCCAAGGCCTCGAACGAGGCCCCGGTGGCGAGCAGCTTCTCGACGGCCTGAGCCTCGGCCTCGGTCGCAACCAAGATTTGCCGCGCCTTGATCTCTTCGGACTGCTTGGCGAGCTTGAGCTGCTCTTGATAGAGCCCACGAATGGCGTTGTCGTTGACCGCGCCGGACACCACGTTCTCCACCAACATGTCGCCCAGGATGCGTTCGCGCGCGGCGGCCAGCCGCTTCTGGGCGATAGGATCCTTGTCCAGCTTGCGCTCGACAGCCTCGGCCGCAAGCAGCTTCTGATCGATTACCTCGTCCAGCACTCGGCGGAACAAATCCGAAGATATATCAAGGGGTTCACCCTCGCCTATCAGCCCCTGAGCCACGGCCTCGCGCTTGACGTCGGACGCCCACACTGTCTTGCCATCGACCTTCGCCACAGCGGTGTCGCCCGCTTGCGGCGCGCCCTCGGTCCCGCCCCGATCGCCGCAGGCGACCAGCATCAGGCTGGCGCTCAGCATGACGGCGAAGACGCCCAGGGCGTGCGGGAGGCGACGGAAGCTTGAGTGCGTCATGGAGGACGTACCTCGAATGTAAAAACGGCCCGCGAGCGTTCGCCCGTCCCTAGCCAACTAAGCGCTGGGATGCAAAGGTCGCGCCCGATCAAACAACCCTACGGATCTCATAGTGACCGTGGTGGTCCTAATTTTTTGACGGAGAACTTATTCATGACGCGTGAAGCCGTAATCGTTTCCTACGCCCGGACGGGCATGGCCAAGTCCGGCCGCGGCGGGTTCAACATGACCCCGACCGTGACCATGGCCGCTCACGCGATCAAGCACGCCGTCGAACGCTCGGGCGTCGACAAGGCCGCCGTCGAAGACGTCATCCTGGGCAACGTGGCGCACGGCGCCGGCAACCTGGGCCGTCAGGCCGCGCTGCTGGCCGGCCTGCCGATCACGACCTCGGGCGTCACCGTCAACCGCTTCTGCTCCTCGGGCCTGCAAACCATCGCCACGGCCGCCAACTACATCCGCAACGACGGCGCCGACGTGGCCATCGGCGCGGGCGTCGAGTCGCTGTCCTTCCCGGGCGCCGGCGGCGCGCGTGAGAACAACGACCCGGCTCTGTACGCCCAATACCCCGCCATCTTCATGCCGATGATCGACACCGCCGACATCGTGGCCGAGCGCTACAAGGTCAGCCGTGAAGCCCAGGACGAATACAGCCTGGAATCGCAGCGCCGCATGGCCGCCGCTCAGCAAGCTGGCAAGTTCAAGGACGAGATCGTCCCGCTGGCGACCAAGATGAAGGTCGTCAACAAGGAAACGAAGGAAGAAAGCATCGTCGACTACCTGGTCGATCGCGATGAGTGCAACCGTCCCGACACCACCCTGGAAGGCCTGCAAAAGCTGCAGCCGGTTCGCGGTGAAGGCAAGTTCATCACCGCCGGCAACGCCTCGCAGCTGTCGGATGGCGGCGCCGCCGTGATGCTGATGGAAGCCAAGGCCGCCGCCAAGGCCGGCGTCGAGCCGCTCGGCGCCTTCCGCGGTTGGGCCGTGGCCGGCTGCGCGCCCGACGAAATGGGCATCGGCCCGGTCTTCGCCGTGCCGCGCCTGCTGGAACGTCATGGCCTGAAGGTTCAGGACATCGACCTGTGGGAACTGAACGAAGCCTTCGCTTCGCAGTGCCTCTATTCGCGTGACCAACTCGGCATCGATCCGGAAAAGTATAACGTCAACGGCGGCTCGATCGCCATTGGCCACCCCTACGGCATGACCGGCGCCCGTCTGACGGGCCACATCCTGCAAGAAGGTAAGCGTCGCGGCGCCAAATGGGGCGTCGTCACCATGTGCATCGGCGGCGGCATGGGCGCGGCCGGCCTGATCGAAATCTACTAAGACGATCAGAGACTAGACGATTTGGCCCTCCCCTCACCGGGAGGGCCTTTTCATTTGAGGAATTCGCCTGCGGCTCACGCACCCGTCACCCTAGCCGCGTTGACACTGGCATGGCCGCTGCTTAAGTCTCGCGCGCCCCTAAAAGAGCGGAATTTCCGGGCAGGCGAAGGGCTGGACAAGGCCGCCGCCGGTCCCATCCCGCAGATCCGGAACGTTTTCCTTGAGCATCTTCCAACGCTTCTTCGGCTCTTCCAACGACCGCAAGGTCAAGGCGATGGCCTCTCGGGTCGCGAAAATCAACGCGTTCGAGCCAAAGATCCAGGCGCTGTCCGACGAGGAGCTGCGCGCCAAGACCCAGGAATTCAAGGACCGGCTCGCCAAGGGCGAGACACTTGAGGACCTGCTGGAAGAAGCCTTCGCGGTCGTTCGCGAGGCCGCCAAGCGAGTCCTGGGCCAGCGACATTTTGACGTACAGCTCGTGGGCGGCATGGTCCTGCACGGCGGCGGCATCGCCGAGATGCGGACCGGCGAAGGCAAGACCCTGGTCGCGACCTCGCCGACCTATCTGAACGCGCTGTCCGGTAAGGGCGTCCACGTCATTACGGTGAACGACTATCTGGCCCAGTTGCACGGCGACTGGATGGGCCAGGTCTATGCGTTCCTCGGCCTCACGACCGGCACGATTGTCCACGGCCTGTCGCAGAACCAGCGCAAGGCGGCCTACGAGGCTGACATCACCTACGGGACGAACAACGAGTTCGGCTTCGACTACCTGCGCGACAACCTCGTCTACGATCCGGAAGAGATGGTCCAGCGCGGCCACCACTTCGTGATCGTCGATGAAGTCGACTCCATCCTGATCGACGAAGCCCGTACGCCGCTGATCATCTCGGGTCCGACCGAGGACCGCAGCGAGCTCTACAAGACCATCGACCTGGTCGTGAAAGAGCTGATCAAGGACCCCAAGACCTTCGACCACGACGAGAAGCAGCGCCAGGTCATCCTGACCGAGGAGGGCTCGGAAATCGTCGAGGAGATGCTGGCCACCGGCGGGCACCTGGAAGAAGACTCCGCCGGCCTCTACGACGCCGCCAACGTCTCGATCGTCCACCATGTGAACCAAGCCCTGCGCGCCAACGTCCTTTACACCCGTGAGAAGGACTACATCGTCCGCGCGGGTGAAGTGATCCTGATCGACGAGTTCACCGGTCGGATGATGCAAGGCCGCCGCCTGTCCGAGGGCCTGCACCAGGCCATCGAGGCCAAGGAAGGCGCCCAGATCCAGCCCGAGAACCAGACCCTGGCCTCGGTGACCATCCAGAACTACTTCCGCCTCTACACCAAGCTGTCGGGCATGACCGGCACCGCCGCCACCGAGGCGCAGGAATTCGGCGACATCTACAAGATGGACGTCGCCGAGATCCCAACCAACCGCCCGGTCGCCCGGAAGGATGACGACGACGAGGTCTATCGGACCAACGCCGAGAAGAACCAGTCGATCCTGAAGCAGGTCGCCGACTGCTATGTCCGCGGCCAGCCGATCCTCGTCGGCACGGTCTCCATCGAGAAGTCGGAACAGCTTTCCGAACTGATGAAGACCCACAAGTTCGAACACCAGGGCAAGACCGTCACCGGCATCCCGCACAACGTGCTGAACGCGCGCTACCACGAGCAGGAAGCCATGATCGTCGCCGACGCCGGCATTCCCGGTGCCGTCACCATCGCCACCAACATGGCCGGCCGCGGCACCGACATTCAGCTGGGCGGCAATATCGACATCCGCGTGCTGAAGTGGCGCGAGGAGCAGCGCGGCCTGGGCATCGAGGTCACGCCCGAGGCCGCCGCCGAAGAGCGCGCCCGCATCGAAACCGACACCAAGGCCCTCAAGGAAGCCTCGCTCGCCGCGGGCGGCCTCTATGTGCTGGGCACCGAACGCCACGAAAGCCGCCGGATCGACAACCAGCTTCGCGGCCGTACCGGCCGTCAGGGCGACCCTGGCCACTCGAAGTTCTTCCTGTCCTGCGAGGACGATCTGCTGCGGATCTTCGCGGGCGAACGGCTCGACTCGATCATGCGCACCTTCGGCGTCCAGGAAGGCGAGGCGATCACCCACAAGTGGCTGAACGCCGCCATCGAGAAGGCCCAAAAGCGGGTCGAGCAGCGCAACTACGAAATCCGTAAGAACCTGCTCAAGTACGACGACGTCGTGAACGACCAGCGCAAGGCCGTGTTCGAACAGCGCGCCGAGTTCATGACGTCGGCCGATCTGTCTGACGTGATCAACGAGATGCGCCAGGACACCATCGAGGACCTGGTCAACCGTCACCTGCCGCCCAAGGCCTATGCCGAACAGTGGGACATCGCCGGCCTGACCGAGCGGGTCACCGAGCTGCTAGGCATGGAGCTCCCGATCGCAGAGTGGGCCGCTGAAGACGGCATCGCCAACGAAGAGATCCAGGAGCGCCTGCAAAAGGCGGCCGACGCCCGCGCCGCCGAGCGCGAGCAGATGATCAGCCCCGATCAGATGCGCAACATCGAGAAGAGCTTCCTGCTGCAGATGATCGATCTGCAGTGGCGCGAGCACCTGATGCACCTCGACCACCTGCGCAACGTCATCGGCCTGCGCGGCTATGGTCAGCGCGACCCGCTGAACGAGTACAAAACCGAGGCCTTCTCGCTGTTCGAGAAGCTGCTGGTCGATCTGCGCCAGAACGTCACCCGCTGGCTGATGACGGTGGAGTTCGCGTTCGCCGAGCCGGAACCGGTCCAGCCGCTGGCCGGTCTGACCGAAGTGCACATGGACCCGCTGACCGGCGAGAACGTCGCCCAGATGGGGGCTCTACCGGACGGCCTATCGGCTGAACAGCGCGAAGCCCTGCCGATCACCTCCCTGCCGGACGGCTGGGAGCAGACCGGCCGCAACCAGTCCTGCCCCTGCGGCTCCGGCAAGAAGTTCAAGCACTGCCACGGGGCCTTGATCTAGGTGGCGGCCGTCCAGGGCGAATACGTCCTAAAGGTCGACGGCTTCTGCCCGGTCTGTGAACAGGACAGCACCTTCGCGGCCAAGGATCCCTGGCTGCGCGATCACTATCTGTGCCTGAACTGCAACTCCCAGCCGCGGGAACGCGCGCTGTTCTCGGTGCTGACGCAGCTGCGTCCCAACTGGCGCGAGCTGTCGATCCACGAAAGCTCGCCCGGCACCGCGGCCAGCCGTAGGCTGCAAGACCAGGCGCCGGGCTACCTGGCCAGCCAGTACGATCCGTCCATACCGTGGGGCTCGGTCCATCCGCGCGGCTGGCGTTCGGAAGACCTTGAGCGGCAGACCTTCGCCGACGCCAAGTTCGACCTGGTGATCACCCAGGACGTCATGGAGCACGTGTTTGCGCCCGATCTGGCGATCAGCGAGATCGGCCGGACCTTGAAGCCAGGCGGCCTGCACATCTGCACCGTGCCCATCGTGAACAAGGAAGGCCCCTCGGTCCGCCGCGCGCGTCGCAAGACCGACGGGACTGTCGAGCATCTGCTTGAGCCGTCTTTCCACGGCAATCCGATGGACCCGAACGGATCGCTGGTCACGATCGACTGGGGCTACGACATCGCCGCCTATTGGGACGCGGTCAGCGGACTCTCGACGACGATTTTCACGATCGACGATCCGGGTCGCGGCATCCAGGCCGAGTACATCGAGGTCTTGGTTTCGCGGAAGGGCGGTTTGCCGGATCTGACCGGCGACGTACGACCTGCGCCCGAAAGCGAGCTTCGTAAGCTCGCCCGCCGGATCAAGCACCGGCTGACGCACTAGGAAACAGGCGGCCCGCCGGGCCGCCTGCGGGCGTCCCTACTCGCCTTTTTTCTTCTCGCCAGCCGAGACCACGCCGTCCCCATCGCCGTCCTGTTCGGCGAAGGCGCGCACGCCCGAGGCGGCGAACTCGTCCGCTGACATCTTCTTGTCCTTGTCGGTGTCGAGAACGCCGAAGCGGACGTGGGCCTGACGGATCTGGCGCACCTCCTGCTCGGCCTTGCGCTCGGCCGGCTCAGTCGAGGCTGCGAGCTGGGTGGTCAGGCGGCCCTGGTACTCGCTGACATACTCGGCCTCATCGACGAAGCCGTCCTTATTGGCGTCCATCGCCGCAAAGCGCTGGTCGCGGACAGTCTTGAACTCGGCGGCGGTGACCTTGCCGTCCTTGTCGATGTCGTAGTCTGTGATGAAGGCCGAATGCTCGTGCGGAGCTGCTTGGGCGGAGGCTGCACTGAGCGCCAGCAGGGCCGCGGTAAGGGCGAGGGGAAGACGCAAAGCGGTCATGAGCTGTCCTATTCGGTCGCTTCGAAGGTGAGGGTGTAGCTGTAGCTGCGGTAAGGGGTCTCGGCGCCGGCCGGCGAGGCCGTGCGGTGGCGGATCAGCGCCAGATAGGTTCCGGCGTCTGGCGCCGTGATCGAGAAACGCCCGGAGGCGTCGGTCTTGATCTGGCCGTCGACCTTCTTCTTGCCGTCGTAGTTCCCGGCGCTGCGATAGACCTCGACATTGGCGCCGGCGACCGGCTTGCCCTCGAACAACAGCTCGAAGGTCGCCGGCTGGGCGGCGAAGATCTCGCTCGGATGGGTGATGGGCCGCAGCTCCAGGCTCTTGCCGGTCGGCGCCAGGGCGTCTTTGGTCGGGGAGCCGCGGGTTACATAAACCTCGGCAAGGGTCATGCTCTGGACATCGACCAGTTGGGCGCCAGCGGGCTTTTCAGCCCCCTCGCCAATCACCCACTCGCCGGCGGCCGACTTGTACATCTTGCCCTTGCGGCCGAAGCGCTCGCCAGAGGAGATGCGATAGGTGCCCTTGCCGGGAACCGGGGCCTCGAACACCGCCAGGTCGCGCAGGTAGGTGACGTCCTTGATCGGCGCGACCGCGCCGCCCGGCCCCTGAGTGTGGAAGGCGTCGGACTTCATCACCACTTCGGAGATGAAAGCATCCTCCGCGAAACCGGCCTGGATCGTGACGTGGTCACGGTCGGTCAGGTCGAACATGTTGGGCAGCATGAAGGGCATGTGCGCCAAGGCCACGCTCGGCGCGGCCGCCAACAGTCCAGCGCCCGCAAGCGCCGCGAAGCTCAATCGCCCCATAGATTTCCCCATCCCATCATTCTCGAAACTAAAACTCGGATAGTGCAATTGCGAGTCACTTGCAATTGAGTTTCTAATGGCGCATTGACTGCGTCGTCGACCGCCCACGGGGGGCGTTACGCGATCATTATGCGAATGATTCGCACTTGCATACATATGTGGAGAGTTTTATGGGGCGATCGATGTGGTGGAGCCGGGCCGCGCTTCTGGCGGGGGCTTCCTGCCTACTGACGGCGGGGACCGCTCAAGCCCAAGACGCGGCGGCCAAGCGCCCCGACAGCGCCGCCGCCCAACTGTCGCTGGGCCGGATCGTGGTCTCGGCCGGCGCCGAAAAGGTCGCCATCGACACGCCCCAGGCGGTAACCGCACTCGATCAGGAAGACATCGACCAGACCCAGGCGACGACCATGGGCGACCTGCTGGAGGCCATTCCCGGCGTCAGCGTGGTGGGGGGTGTTTCGGCGTTGGGCCAGGGCTTCAACATCCGCGGCATGGGAACCGGCATCGCCGATTCCGACAGCCGCATCCTCACCCAAATCGACGGTGTGACGAAGTTCTACGAACAGTACCGGATGGGCGCGCTGTTCAGCGAGCCTGAGCTCTACAAGCGCGTCGAAGTGCTGCGCGGCCCGGCCTCCTCCACCCTCTATGGCGCCGGCGCCCTGGCCGGGGTGGTCAACTTCACCACCAAGGACGCCTCCGACTTCCTGAAAGGCGACGACCGCTTCGCCGTCCGCCTCAAGGGCGGATATGAAAGCAATTCTGAGGGACTGGCCGGCTCGGTGATCGTGGCCGGCAAGCCGGCCGAAAACCTCGACCTGCTTGGCGTCTACACAGCCCGCGACGCCGGCAACTACACCAGCGGAGACGGCACCGAGGTCGATCCGTCCGGCGTAAAGTCCACGTCCTACCTGCTCAAGGGTCGCTACTATGTCGGCGGCGACAAGAAGCACAGCATCTGGGCCTCGTACCAGAACTGGCAATCCGACAGCACCCAGATGTACGACCAAGCCGAGGCGTTCGGCACCACGCCGGTGCGGCGCAAGGTCGACGACATCACCGCGGTCGTCGGTTACGAAAACGACTTCAACGGCAGCAAGATCTTCAACCTCGAAGCTCAGGGCTCCTACGCCAACTCGAAGGTCGAGCAGCGCGAAACCACCTTCCTTCCCGGCCTGACCTATTCGGAGTTCTCCTACGAGACCTGGCAGGCCCGCATCCAGAACACCTCGCGTTTCAACTGGGGTGACGAGTGGGCCGGCTTCCTGTTCGTCGGCGTGCAGGCATACACCCAGGAGCGTCGCAACCCGCGCGTGAACGCCGCGGGCGTGACCAATCCGGGGGCGGCCACCCACCCCGAAGGCGACATGGACAAGTACGGGGTCTACGCCCAGGCCGAGCTGATCTGGTCGGACAAGCTGACCATCATTCCCGGCGTCCGGGTCGACAAGACCAAGCTGAAGCCCGGGGCCGGCGTGCCGCTGACCCAGGCCGTCGACGACACTGCCGCTTCGCCGAAGATCGCCGTGCTCTACGCGATCAACGACAATCTCTCGGTGTTTGGTTCGGTCGCCCGCACCGTGCGCATGCCGGTGCTGGACGAAGTCTTCAGCCGCACCAGCGCCACGACTTCGAACTTCAGCCTGAACCTGAAGCCAGAGGAGTCCGACAACTTCGAAGGCGGCATCACCCTCTCCTTCGACGACCTAATCACCCAGGGCGACGCTGTCCGGGTCAAGGTCACAGCCTTCCGCAATGACGTGTCCAACCTGATCACGCGCGGCACGGCCAACGCGCCTTACTTCGTCAATATCGGCGAGTCGCGGTTCGAAGGCGTCGAGGTCGAGGCCGAATACGCCGCGCGCAACCTGTTCGCCCGCGCCGGCCTGTCGGTGATCGATGGCGAGAACCGCATCACCGGCCTGCCGCTGAACACCATCCCGGCCGACGAACTGGACGTCACGATCGGCTACCGTTTCACTGACCTGAACCTGCAGGCCGGATGGCGGGGTGAATTCGCCGCCGACCAGGAAGACATCGGGCCGGGCGGCCGGCGCACCGGCGGTTATGGGGTCCACAACCTGTTCCTGACCTGGCCCCCCAACGACGGCGCCCTGTCGGGGCTCGAGGTGCGGGCCGCGGTCGACAACCTGTTCGACAAGCAGTTCCGGCGCCACCTGTCCTCGCTCGACGCCGAGGGCCGGACGTTCAAGCTCACCCTGGCCCGGACCTTCTAGGGTGAAGCTCACCCGTACACGCGCGACGGCGGCGGCGGTTTCGACCGTCTTCAATGTCGGGCTGATCGCGCTGGTCATGCGGACCGGCGCGGAGTCTCCGCCTGTATGGGACGAAACCGTGGTGATCGCGGAACTAGTTCAAGTTCGGGGCGGAGAGACGCACGCCCCGAGCCAGTCGGCGCAGGCTCCTTCCTCCCCTCCTCGGGAGCCTGCGCCGGCGCCTACTGCACAGACGCAAAGCCCGCCTCAGATAACGCCGGAGGCTCCCCGGCCCGCGTCGCAGACAGCTGCAGCGCCGAGCGCCCCTGCTTCAGCGCCGGCCTCCGCCCCTTCGGCGCCCGCCGCCTCGGCCACCGCACAGCGCGCGAGCACGCCGCCGCAGCGGGCCGGGACGCGCGAAGGCCTGAATATCGACGCGCCGGGCGGCGCCAGCATGGACTACGCCTCTCGCCTGCGCGCCTGGCTCGAAGCGCACAAGACCTATCCCAAGCGCGCGCGTATGCGGCGCGAGGAGGGCGTGGTGCATGTTCACTTCGCCGTCGACCGCGACGGACGGCTGCTGCGCGGCGACGTGGTCTCCAGCTCCGGCTTCGCCAGCCTGGACGCCGAGGCGATGGCCATGCTCGACCGCTCCAACCCGTTCCCCGGCGCGCCGCATTCGGTGCGCGGCGAGCGGATCGAGGTCTCGACGCCTGTGGAGTTCTTTTTGACGCGGTAGGTAGGTCCCTTCCTCTCCCTCGGGAGAGGTTAGGTGAGGGGGCCGCGAAGCGGCGCTCCGGCTGGCGACGAGACCGAAGCGTCAAGGCGGCTCGCCCTCACCCGACCTCTCCCCCGCAAGCGGGGGCGAGGAGAAGGACGCACCTACGCCAGCGTCACGAACGTCTCGCTCTCGATCACCCACTGGCCGACCGACTTCTTCCAGACCGCCAGATAGGGGCCAGACGATGTGGCGTCCTTCCAGGTCGCGACCCAGGTTCCCGTCTCGGCGGCGCGGGCGCCCTCTGCGTCCAGCGTGACGCTTGCGGTCGTGCGGACGTAGGTGACGAAACTGGGATCGGCGAACTGGGCCTTGAACGCCGCCAGCACCGCCTGAGCGCCCATCAACAGGCCGCCCTCGCCCGA
The DNA here is from genome assembly GCA_030824495.1 of bacterium. GTDB lineage: Bacteria > Pseudomonadota > Alphaproteobacteria > Caulobacterales > Caulobacteraceae > Phenylobacterium. The sequence continues at coordinate 32,215 of JAVBXP010000038.1, read as the reverse complement.
GATCAGGTTCACTTGACTGTCGAAGAACGGCGCGAGCCGCCCGGCGTCATGGGCCGCGATGATCTTGTTGGTCAGCTTGCGCCGCGCGCGTATGGCGTCTTGCGGCGTGGTCATGGCTCGACCACCGCCGTCCCCACCTTGCCGCCGGCTTCGACCAGTTCGTGGGCGCCGGCGCAGTCGGCCAGCGGGAAGCGCCCGGCGACCGACAGGATGCGCTCGCCCGTGCCGATCCAGCCGGTGATGTCCTGCTGCGCGCGCTTGCGGGCCTCGTGCGGCGAGACCGGCAGATAGACCCCGTGGATCATCAGGTTCAGCCCCATCGCCGCGCCGGCCGGAACCACCGGCGTCGGTGCGCCCTTGGTGGCGTAGTAGGCGAGCGAACCGTTCATGGCGATGCTGGCCAGGGTCGAGGCGATGTTGCCGCCGAAGTCGACCTCGACCGCGTGATGAACGCCCTGGCCGTCCGTCAGCTCGCGCACCCGGGCGGCGACGTCTTCGCGGCGATAGTCGATGACGTGATGGGCGCCGCCGGCGCGAGCGCGCTCGGCCTTGTCCTCCGAGCTGACGGTGGCGATCACCGTGGCGCCGGCCCAGGCGGCGAGTTGCACCGCATAGTGGCCGACCGCTCCGGCCCCGCCGGTGACCAGCACCGTGCGGCCCTGGACCGGGCCGGCCAGGAACAGGGCGCGATGGGCGGTCATGCAGGGAATGCCCAGCGTCGCGCCCTCCGCAAACGAGACGCTGTCGGGCAGGACGCTCAACAGGTCGGTGTCGAGTTCGATGTACTCGGCCGCCGAGCCGAACGCCCGGCCGTTGCGCTGGCCGTTGTAGAACCAGACGCGCTTGCCCACCCATGAGGCCGAGACGCCAGGACCGACCGCCTCGACGATCCCTGCCCCGTCGCTGTTGGGGGTGATGCGGGGATAGGCCATCGGCGCCGGGCCGCCCCGCATTCCGACATCGGACGGATTGACGCCCGAGGCCTTGATGGCGATCAGCGCCTGACCCTGGCCAGGCGTGGGTGTCGGCAGATCGCCGTGTTGCAGGACCTCACGGGCCGGACCCGTGCGGTCGTACCAGATGGCTTTCATGCGATGACCTCGGTTGCCGCGTTGACGCAGCTCTACCGCGGCAGGACCACGCTCGTCATCCTCCGGGCTCGCGAAGCGAGGTCCGGGGGACCCAAGCCGAGTTGCAGACCTGGATAGACCGTCTGGGTCCCCCGGATCGTCTTTCAGACGACCGGAGGATGACGACGGGGCTAGCCCGCCACCCAGTTGCCGTGGAAGCCGAACGGCACCCGGCGAGGAAGTTCGGCGATGGCGATCGGGCCCTTGGCGATGTCGAGCGCCTCGAACACCAACATGTCGCTGCGATCTTCGGCCGCCCGCCAGACCACCGCGGTGACCCAGCCGTCGCCCTCGGCGGCGTCGGCCGAGCGCGGGGTGAAGACCGGTTCGGAGGTCATGTCGCCGCCGGTCAGTTCGTAGACCTGGCGTTTGCCGGTCACCAGGTCGAGGTGGGCGATGGCGGTCTGCTTGATGGTCTTGGCGTTGCCGGGATCGGCCGCGTACCAGCCGTGACGATGGGCGAGGCCGGCATAGCGTTCGTCGAAGCGCGGGAACTCGCCGTCCAGATCGTCGATGGCCTCTTCCTTGATGGCGTCGCTGTTTCCATCGAGGTCGAAAGTCCAGCGCACCATGCGCGCGGCGCTGCGTAGGCCGGGCGAACCGTCGGCGTTGGGGAACAGCGGCGCGGTGTCATAGCGGAAGACGTCGGCGATGATCTTGCCGCCCTCCTCCCAGGCGTTCATCGGGTGGAAGACATAAGACGGCGGGGCGTTGAACCAGCGGATCGAGGACACTTCGCCGTCGCGGCGCATGACCCCGACATGGCTGCCCTTGTCCGGCTCCCAGGCATAGGCCGGCAGGCCCTTCATCGCCCGGTCCAGACTTCCGGTCAGGGGGAGGATCGGGAACAGGGCGTAATTCTCGGTGACCAGGAAGTCGTGGACCATCGAGGAGAACGGGGCCTGGAAGTCGTCACGGCGGACCACCTTGCCGCTGGCATCTGTGACGCCGTAGCTCATGCCCGCCGATAGCGGCATGTCGCCGACGCCATAACCGAACCAGACCATCTCGCCGGTCTTCGGGTCGATCTTCGGGTGAGCGGTGACCCTGCCGTTGTACTCGGTGGCGTAGCCCTTGGATTCCAAGGTGCGCTCAGCCATCTCGAACGGCGCGTGGGCCTCTTCGAGCGCCAGCAGCCGGCCGGCGTGGAACAGGATGTTGGTGTTCGCCACCCCGCTTTCCTTGCCCTGGGCGATCGGGTCGGTGGTCATCGGATTGCCGAAACCGCCGAACAGGGCGCGTCCTTCGGAGTTCTCCAACTCCCACTTGGGCGTGCGGACGTAGCGGTTGCGGTAGGTGACCTTGCCGTCCTCGACATGGAAGGCGTGGATCATGCCGTCGCCGGTGAACCAGTGGTACTCGCCGCGCGGCTCGAACTGCGGATTGGGGCCGGTACGGTAGAGCGTGCCCTTCAGCTCCTTCGGGATCTCGCCCTTCACGACGAGGTCGAAGTCGTCTTCGCTGCGGATCGGCGCGAAGTTGCCGGACAGGTACGGGTTGATGCGAACGTCGCCGTCCATGGTGCGTCTCCCTTTGAAGGCCGGCTTCAGACCGGTCTGATGATGTGCCCCTCGTCCGGCCGCGCGCGGCCCTCGAGGACGTCGTGATAGGCGGCCAATAGAGCCTCTGGTCCGACATGCTGGCGGACGTTCAGCCAGGCGGCGTCGGCGACGAAGGCGCGCAACGCGGCCATGAACCGGACGTCCAGTTCCTCATAGCCCCACTCGGCGGCCCGCTTGCGGATCTGGTCGGGGGCGAAGAACAAAGCCGGCGTCGGGCCAGGGAGATCGACCGGCGTGCGGTCGGCCTGCCAGCGGGTCGCGCCGACGATGATGCTGCGCGACAACCCCTCGCCAAGCGCAGTGTGCACCGCGGAGGTCACCTGCGGATCGCCCGCGAAATCGACAAAAACAGCGGGCGCCTTGGCGCTCAGGCTGCGAGCTTCGTCATAGGTGACGATGCGGTCGTAGAGGCCAAGCTCGGCCAGCTTGGCGGCGTTGGATGGCGAGGTCAGGCCGACCACTTCCAGACCGCGGCGGCGCGCGAACCAGGCCAAGCCCATGGCGGTCTTGCTGGACGCGCTCGACAGCACCAGCGAGCCGACGCTCTCATCCTCGGCCAGGAAGTCGTCCAGCAGCCAGGACGTCATCAACAACGGCCGCAGCAGGGCGCGATGATCGTCCATCTCGTCTTCGGGCGCCTCCGAATAGGCGTTGTAGGTCGGCGGCAGTTCAGCCCGGTGCGCGGCCGTGTCGACCAGCGCGTTGCGCCCCTCGGACAGCTGCGCGGTGAAGTGGCTCGACATCGGCAGATAGCCGAAGATCCGCAGCCCTACCGGCGCGTCCGGCGCCTTGGATTCGATGACCTTCGCGAAGCCCCAGACCGGGATGCGGCCCAGACCGTCCGGCGCGGGGAAGAACTTCCAGTAGCCGAAGCTGTCGCCCATTATCCCATAGGTGATGTTGTTGGCGGTCAGGGCGAAACGCTCGACCTCCAGCAGCACCTCACCCTCAGCCAGATCGATCTTTTCGGCCGCATGGCGCAGCTCCGCACGGCGCAAATCGTCCCGATTGATCAGCACATCCCAGGCAGTCATCGCTTCCTCGCCTTTTTACGTTGTAAATTTATTACGTAAGAGCTACCTCAGGACAAGCCTTTTCTTTCTCTGAGTTTATCAATGCCCCGCGTCTTGTCCGAGTCCGATGTCGCCGACTTCCGCGAACGTCTTTGCGAGGTCGCCGAGAAGCTGTTCGCCGAGAAGGGGCCGGACGCGGTGACCATGCGCCAGCTGGCCTCCGAACTGGGGGTCAGCCCCATGACGCCGTACCGCTATTTCGCCGACAAGGAAGACATCCTGGCCGCCGTGCGGACCAACGGCTTCAACCGCTTCGCCGCGTCCCTGGAAGGCGCGCTCGCCAACACCCAGGGCAGCGCCAAGGCCAAGAGCTCGGCGGTGGGCGAGGCCTATCTGAACTTCGCCTTCGAACACCCGCAGACCTACAAGCTGATGTTCGACCTGAACCAGCCGCACGAAGAGGACTATCCGGACCTGGTCGCCGCCGCCGCCCGCGCCAACGCGATGCGGTCGGCCTACATCAAGGGCCTGGTCGAGGCCGGCGTGATGGAAGGCGACCCGGAAGAAATCGGCCGCATGTACTGGGCCGCCACCCACGGCGCGGTGAGCCTGGAACTCTCCGGCAAGCTGCCCAAGGGCATGGCCCGGATCATCAACCGCCAGCTCGGCCACACGCTCGCAAAGGGCCTGCGCCCCGGCGCCTGAAGCGACTTGACGGCCCTTGCGGCAAGACCGCCATCTTCCCCGCAACAAGAGGGGAAGCGCGCAATGGTCCAACCGTTTGAGGTCAAGTGGAGCGAAGCCTCTGTCCAGGCGGTGCTGGATCAAGTGAGGGCCTATCCCTGGCCGCCGATCCCGGAGGTTCCGGACGGCTGGGCCTATGGCTGCGACGCCGGCTACCTGAATGACCTCTGCGCGCACTGGACCGAGGCTTATGACTGGCGCTCGGCGGTGGCCGACCTCAACCGTTTTCCGCAGTTCACCGCCCGGGTCGAGGACTACGACCTCCACTTCCTGCACGTGGTCGGCGAGGCCGGCGGCAAGCGGCCGCTGATCCTGACGCATGGGTGGCCCGGCTCGCACTACGAGTTCTGGGACAGCATCGAGAAGCTGGCCTTCCCCTCGCGATTTGGCGGCCGGGCGGAAGACGCCTTCGACCTGGTGATCCCGTCCCTGCCCGGCTTTGGCTTCTCGTCCAAGCCGAAGCGCCCGATCGGCCAGCGCACCACCGCGCGGCTGTTCAACACCCTGATGACACAGGTGCTGGGCTATGACCGCTATCTCGCTCAGGGCGGCGACTGGGGCGCGATGGTCACCTCCTGGCTTGGCCACGACCACGGCCAGCACGTCCGCGCCATCCACCTGAACATGATGGGCTTCCGCCCGCACGGCGGCCCCAAGACCGAGGCCGAGATCGCCTGGATGACCCGCCAGGGCGCCATGATGGACGTCATGGGCGCCTATTTCCGGCTGCAAGCGTCCAAGCCGCAGTCGCTGGCGTGGATGGGCGCGGGCAATCCGGTCGGCCAGGCCGCCTGGATCGCCGAGCGGTTCCACGACTGGTCGGACCTGCGCGAGAAGCCCTTCGACGAGGTCCACCCCAAGGACCGGCTGCTGACCAACATCATGCTCTATGTGATGACCGACAGCTTCGCGACAGGGGCCTGGTACTATCGCGGCCTGCTTGAAGAGGGCGGCGTGGCGTTCACGGAGGGCGAGCGCTGCGAGACGCCGACCGCCTTCGCCAATTTCCCCGGCGAGCCGCTCTATACCGCTCCGCCGCGGTCCTGGGCCGACCGCGCCTACAATATCAGCCGCTGGACCGAGCAGGCGCGCGGTGGCCACTTCGCAGCGATGGAGGAACCGGACCTTTTCGTCGCCGACGTGCAGGCCTGGGGGGCGGAGGTCGGCTAGGCCGCCTCCTCCATCACGGACTGGATCGCGCCGATCAGCCGTTCGAGTTCCAACGGCTTGGGCACAAGCACGTCCATCCCGGCAGAGGTGTACTCCGCCGCATGGTGTGCCATGGCGTTGGCGGTCAGGGCGATGATAGGGGTCCGCCGCAGGCCCTCGGCCTCTTCGCGGTCCCGGATCCACCGAGCGGCCGTGGGGCCGTCCATCACCGGCATCTGGACGTCCATCAAGATGACATCCCACTCCTGCTCGGCGGCGGCGGCGCAGGCAGCCTGACCGTCATTGACGCACCGAACCTCGACGCCGAGCTGGGCCAGCAGGGTTTTGAGGACCAGCTGGTTCATCGGATTGTCCTCCGCCGCCAGGATGCGGAGATCGCCGGACGGGGCTGCGATCTCCATCGACACGCTGGCCGGCAGCGCCCCTTCGGCGCGAGACAGCGGCAGGCGGACGGTGAAGGTCGATCCCTCCCCCACGCTCGACACCACACCGACCTCGCCGCCCATCAACGTCGCCAGCTCGCGGCAGATGGCTAGGCCCAGGCCCGAGCCGCCGTAGCGCCGCGTGGTGGACGCATCCTCCTGCACGAACTTGTGGAACAGCGATCCCAGGCGGTCCTCGGCGATGCCGGGACCGGTGTCTGCGACCTCGAACACCAAGGCTCCGGCCTCGCGGCGCACAGCCACCCGAACCTCCCCGCGAGCGGTGAACTTCACGGCGTTGGAAACGAGATTGTAGACGACCTGGCGCACGCGGGTCGGGTCGCCCCGCCAGAGGCCGAGCGCCTTGGGCGACACGGCCAATTGGAATGAAACATCCTTTTCGCTGGCCAGGGTCGTGAAGGTGGCCTGCACGCCGGTCATCAGCGACTCGATGTCGATCAGCCCGTCTTCCAGCTCCAGGCGACCCGCTTCGATCCGCGACAGGTCCAGCAGGTCGTTCAATAGCGCCAGCAGAGTCTCGCCGGCTTGGCGCACGACCGTCAGACGTTCGCGCTGGCGGTCGGACAGCTCGTCGCGCGCCATGGCCTGGGCCATGCCCAGCACCCCGTTCAAGGGGGTGCGGATCTCGTGGCTCATCGTCGCCAGGAAGGCGGACTTCGCTGCATTGGCGGCATTGGCGTCGTCGCGGGCGCGCTTCAGCGAGACATTCAGAGCCTTCAGTCGCTTCTCCGAGCGTTTCAGGTCTTCGATTGATTGGGTGATGACCACGCAGCGCACCGGTCCAGCCCCCTGGAAACGGGCGGCGGTCAGCCGAAACCACTCCCCGCTCCGCGACTGGTAGGCGTAGGCGAAGGTGTCCGCGCCGCCGGCCAGCACCCTCTTCACACCTCTGGTCAGCGACTTGCCCCGTCCGCCCGGCAAACGGTCGAACACCTCGAAGAGATTGCGGCCCATCGGATAGACGTCGGCCTGCGCGACCTCCGCGCCCAGCTTCCTGAACGCCGAATTGGCGGCGATGATCGCGCCGGTCTCGTCGATGACCGTGAGCAGAGCCGCCAGCCCATCGATCACGCCACGGCCAAAGCGCTCGGATTCGCGCAGCTCGGCCACGGCTTCGCGCTGGGCGGTGACGTCCTGGCTGGCGCCGTGCAGCGCCACGCAACGCCCGTCGACCATGCGCGGTTCACCCATGACCCGCAGCCAGATCCGCTCTCCCGAACCAGTGATGGCCGGGGCCTCGAAATCAATGCGCTCGCCCGTTTTGATGGCCTGGCCGATGTGGGCCTGCACAGCCTCCTGCACCTCGGGAGCGTAGACATTGAGGGTGTCTAAGGCCCCTTCCACGACATACGGGCGGCCGAGCAAGTCGGCGAGCTCAGGGCTCCACCGGACGACCTGCTGAACGACGTCGACCTCCCAGGCGCCTAATCTGGCGAGCCTTCCAACCGCCTTCAGCGCCACGGAAGTGGAGTTCAGCCGGTTGCGGTCGTTCCGCGCGGCGGTGATGTCGGCCTGGATGGCCATGAAGCCGTCCAGTTCTCCCCGGGCCGAGAAGGTCGGGCGGACATCCAAATCCAGCCAGAAGCGGCGCCCATCCTTGGCGCAGTTGAAAACTTCCACCCGAAAGCCCTCGCCGGCTGCAACGCAGGCCGACATCATCGCGATGGTCGCAGGATCGGTTTCGGGGCATTGCAGCAGCGCGCCCGGCGTGCGGCCAGCGGCCTCGGCCAAATCAAAGCCGGTCATGGCGGTGAAGCCGTCATTGACCCAGTCGATCCGTCCCGCCGCGTCACAGAGGACAATGGCGTGCGGCGTCAAGCGCGCCACGTTCGCCAGCCTCGCGGTCAGGTCCTCAGCCTCGGCGCCTCGCATCACGTTCCCCCTAGGGAAAGGATGAGGCGCCCCGATGAAGAAAGCACGAAATTACGGACTTCGCCGGCCCGGCGACGCGTTCTAGAATCCAAAAGACATGGCTCGCTACGATTTCGCATCCGACAACACCGCCCCGGCCGCTCCTGAAGCGATCGAGGCCCTGGTCGCCGCCAACACAGGCTTCACGCCCGGATATGGTTCCGACGCCATTAGCGCGCGGGCCGCCGATGCAGTGCGCGGCCTGCTGGACGCCGACGCCGAGGTTCGATTTGTCGCCTCCGGTACCGCGGCCAACGCCATCGCCCTGTCGGCCCTGTGCCGACCGTTCGAGGCGGTGCTGGCCCATGAGCACGCGCACGTCTGCACCGACGAGACCGGCGCGCCGGGCTTTTTTGGTCAAGGGATCGGCCTTATCGGCCTGACCGGCGCCTCGGGACGTATCGATCCGAAGGCGCTGACGGCGCCCCTGGCCGAACCCGATGTCGCCCACCGCCAACCCTTGGCGGCGATGTCGCTGACCAACGCCACCGAGTACGGCACGGTCTATTCCCGCGAGACCCTTTCCGCCCTGATCGCGCCCGCCAGGGCCAAGGGGCTGGGCGTTCACCTGGACGGCGCACGCCTGGCCAACGCGGCGGCGGCGGGCTTTGACCTCAAGGACATCCAGCCGCTGGGCGTCGACATCCTGGTGGTCGGCGGCACCAAGGCCGGCATGACCCCGACTGAGGCGGTGGTGATCTTTGATCGCAAGCTGGCCCGGCGGTTCGACGCACGCCTGAAGCAGGCGGGTCAGTTGCCCTCCAAGGGCCGCTTCTACGCCGCCCCGTTCATCGGGATGCTGGAGAGCGGCGCCTTTGTCGAGCGCGCCGCCCACGCGAACGCCATGGCCCAGCGCTTGTCGAAGCTGACGCCCTTCCCCGTGCGCCACCCGGTGGAGGCCAATGCGGTGTTCGTGGAGATGGACGATGAGGCGCTCAGCCGCCTGCATGCGGCCGGCTGGTTCGTCTACCGGTTCCTGGACGGCTCGGTCCGCTTCATGTGCTCATGGGCCACGACGCCGGAGGCGGTCGATGAGCTTGGCGGCGTCCTGGCCGAGATCAGCCGCTGACCGAAGCCAGCGGCTGACGAAGACAGGCCTAGGCCGGGACAGCTTGCTTGGTGGGCGCAAAGCGCGCCAGGCGGCCATGGATCAATTCTTCGGCTTCACGGACGATGCGGTGGATCAGTTCCTCGCACGACGGCACGTCGTGGATCAGGCCTTGGATCTGACCGGCCGACCAGATGCCGGCGTCATTGTCGCCCACTTCGTAGACGTTGCGGCCGCGAGAGCCGGCCACCAGCTCACGGACATCCTCGAACTTGGCGCCCTGACGCTCAAGCGCCACGACCTGCTGGCTGACGGCGTTGCGGGCCACCCGGCTGGTGTTGTGCATGGTGCGGAAGATCAGGTCGGTGGCGCGTTCATCGTTGGCGACGATCTGCTGCTTGATGGCCTCGTGGATCGGGCTTTCCTTGGTCGCCATGAAGCGGGTGCCCATGTTGATGCCCTCGGCGCCCAGCGCCAGGGCCGCGACCAGGCCGCGCGCATCGCCAAAGCCGCCTGAGGCGATCATCGGAATCTTGATCTTGTCAGCGGCCGCCGGGATCAGGATCAGGCCGGGAACGTCATCCTCGCCTGGGTGACCGGCGCATTCGAAGCCGTCGATCGAGATGGCGTCCACGCCCATCCGCTCGGCCGACAGGCCGTGACGGACCGAGGTGCACTTATGGATGACGATGACGCCGTGCTTCTTGAACTCTTCGACGTGCTCGGCGGGCTTGTTGCCGGCCGTCTCGACGATCTTGATCCCGGAATCGATGATCGCCTGGCGGTATTCCGCATAGGGCGGCGGGGTGATGGCCGGCAGGATGGTCAGGTTCACGCCGAACGGCTTGTCGGTCAGGGTCCGGCAGCGGGCGATTTCCTCGCGCAGCTTTTCCGGCGTCGGCTGGGTCAGGGCGGTGATGAAGCCCAGGCCCCCGGCGTTAGCCACGGCGGCCACGAGCTCGGCCCGACCGACCCATTGCATGCCGCCCTGCACGATCGGATGTTCGACGCCCACGAGCTCGGTGAAACGGGTCTTCAAGGCCATGACGCCCTCCCAAACGGTTGTTTGGAAGACAATGAACCCGCCGACGCAGGGTCAGGCAAGCCGTTAGATGGGCGCTATTGCAGTCCGCTGCGGCCGATGGCGTAGAAGCGGTCGGCCCGCTGTTTGCGCAGTTGATCGGGGGTGAGGTTGCTTAGGCCTTCGAGCTCTTGTTCGACGGCGTCGCCCACAGATTTGATCGTGGCTTCCTTGTCGGAATGAGCGCCGCCGATCGGCTCGGGGATGATCCGGTCGACGATCTTGACGCCCAGCAGATCCTGGGCCGCGACCTTCATGGCCTTGGCCGCTTCTTCGGCCGTACGCGCGCCACGCCAGAGGATCGAGTTGGCGCCCTCCGGGGTGATCACCGAATAGATAGCGTGCTCGAGCATCAGCACGCGGTTGCCGGCGGCCATGGCGATGGCCCCGCCCGATCCGCCTTCGCCCGTCACGACGGCCACCATCGGCACGCCGAGCATCAGGCAGGTTTCCGTCGAGCGCGCGATGGCCTCGGCCACGCCGCGCTCTTCCGAACCGATGCCGGGATAGGCGCCGGGCGTATCGACAAAGCTGATCACCGGCAGATTGAACCGCTCGGCCAGCTCCATCAGCCGGATAGCCTTGCGGTAGCCCTCAGGCCGAGCGTAGCCAAAATTGTGCTTCACGCGGGAAACGGTGTCGCGCCCACGCTCGTGGCCGATCACCACCACCGGCTGGCCGCGGAACCGGCCCAGGCCGCCCATGATCGCCTGGTCGTCGGCGAACCGGCGGTCGCCGCGCAGTTCAACGAACTCGTCGATCAGGCCGCCGACATAGTCGACGAAGTGGGGCCGCTCGGGATGGCGCGCCACCTGGGTCTTCTGCCAGGCGTCGAGCTTGGAATAGGCTTGGCGGCGAACTTCCTGAGCGCGGGACCGCAAGGCCTCGATCTCGGCGTCCAAAGCGCCGGAGCCGGTGGTTTCGGAAAGCTTCGACAACTCCTCGATCTTCGCTTCGAGGTCGGCGATCGGGCGCTCGAACTCGAGATAGTGTGCGGCCATACGAGGAATCTTCTCTGCGTTCCGTTTGCGGAAGGGGGAAATTAGGCGCGAACCTTGCGCCTAACAAGTGCGAGGAGCAGCCGGTTGGTCGATCAGCGCTTCTTGGCGAGCGGGTGTTTGGTGTCCATCACCTCGCGAAGCCGCTCCCCGGCGACGTGGGTGTAGATCTGGGTCGTCGAGATATCGGCGTGTCCGAGCAGCTTTTGCACCACCCGCAAATCGGCGCCGCCTTCCAGCAGGTGGGTTGCGAAGGCGTGACGCAGGACGTGGGGGCTGACCCTGGCGGGATCAATGCCGGCGTCCGCGGCCGCCTCGTCGAGCAGCTGGGCGAAGCGACGCGGGGTCAGGCGGCCGGACTTGCCGTGCGAGGGGAACAACCACGGATTGGCGGCGTCGCCCTTGGGCAGGAAGGCCTTGCGCGCCTCCAGATAGGCTTTCACCGCCGCACGCGCCGCATCGTTGAGCGGGGCCAGCCGCTCCTTGCCGGCCTTGCCCTTGACGATCAGATAGGCTGGATCCTTGGCAAGGACCGACAGCGGCAAGGCTGTCAGTTCCGAGATCCGCAGGCCCGAGGCGTAGGCGAGCTCGACCATACAGCCGAGTCTCAGGCCCTGGCCGCCGTCCCGCGCCGAGGCCGCGGCGATGATGCGGTCAACCTCGTCCCGGCTCAGCACCTTTGGCAGCGGCCTGCCCTTTTTCGGCGCCTCGACCCGGCGGGAAGGATCGTCCGCCCGCCATCCCTCGCCCAGCACGAAGCGGTAGAACTGGCGGACAGCGGCGCGGCGGCGAGCCGCGGTGGCGGGCGACAGGCCCCGATCGCTCAAGGCGTTGAAATAGGCTTCGACGTCCTCGGCGGAGGCTTGGGCCAGGCTGTTGCTGCGCGACGCCAGAAAGGCCTGGGCGTCTGCGAGATCCTTCCCATAGGCGGTCAGGGTGTTCTTGGCCGAGGCGCGCTCGACCGACATCATCTCAAGAAAGGCCTCGACCCAGCCGGCGCCGCTCATCGTTGCGCCAGCAAGCCTTCGACCGCGAAGGCGCGGGCGTCCTCCTCAAGGCCTGCCGCTTTCAGGGCGCGAATGATCCGGGCGCGATCGCCGACGGGAGGCCCGGCGGCGCCGGCGTCGGCCGACAGCCAGAGGGCCAGCATGGCGGTCTCGCCCTGCAGTTTGGCGTCCCCTGCGAGATCGAGCGCCGTGGCCTTGGCCACGGTCGCCTTGCCCGGCTCGACGGCGCTGAACTTGGCGAATTCGCCGCGGGTATGGGCGGTCATCGGCGCGTCCAGGGCCGAGAGAAGGACGGCGGCGTTCTGCATCTTGGTCCGGCTCTTGGCGTCGGAAACCGATCCGCGCTCGACCAGGCGATCCAGGGTCGGGCCGTCGGGCTTGCCGGACGCCGCCGCGATCAGAGCGTCGAGCAAGGCAAGGTCATTGGCAGCAATGCCCTCGGCGGTCAGCCCGCCGCGCTGGACTTTCGCGCCGGCCAGATCGCCCGCGGCCACGGCCGCCATGGCGGTTCGCACCGGATCGGATCCGTCGATGGTCCAGGTCGCGAGGCCGGGCTCGCTGGGCCGCAAGGCCGCGGCGACCGCTGTCGATGGCTGGGCGGCGGCCACGTCGAGCCCGAGGCTGCGGGACAGGGCGTAATCCAAGCCGTTGCGGGCCGAGGCCGCGCCGGGATCGCCCCCGCCCGCCAGCTTGGCGCTCATGAGCCGGCCGAAGGTCGCGTCACGCCCCTGGCCCTGGGCCAGATCGAAGGTGAGTTGCGCCGCGCCGGCCTGACCGCCGCGCAATTGGCAATAGGCGCGCAGGCGCAGCCAGTAGATGTCCTCGCGTCCGCTCACCAGGCTCTCGGCGATATCGCAGGCGCGCTCGTCGGCCCCCGACAGCAACGCCGCCTCGGCGCCGGCCTGGGCCAGCACAGGGCTGCGCTCCAGATTGGCGGTTCGCGACAAGATCACGCCGGCGTCCTTCACCGCGCCAGTGGCGATCAAGGCGTTGATGCGAGCGCCGGCCATCTCCGGATCCTGGCCCGCGCCGTCCGGCCCGCTGGCGGCCGTGGCGAGCACGCGCCGGGCCAAGGCCTGGGCCGCTGGCGACAGCGGCTTGGCGGCGATCATCGGGATGACGGTCCTGGCGGTCTGCGCTGACGATCCGGCCCACAGCTCGGGTCCAAGACCAGTGTCTCGCGCGCCGTTGGAAAAGAAATCGGGCGCGCTCAATGTCGCCACCTCGATCGGCTGAGCGCCAGCGGCGGTTGCGAAAGCAAGAGCGCCAAGCGCCGTACTGAGAAGTCCCCGGCCCATCATCCCCTCGTCTTGCACCATCCGCGAAATTGGCGCGAATGACTTTGCTCGTGTAGACCTTCGCCGTTCATGGACCGTTACACACCGCTACGCGCCCGCACCATCACCCTCGTCGGCCTGATGGGGGTCGGAAAATCAAGCGTCGGCCGCCGGCTCGCCAACGCGCTCGAGCTGCCTTTCAAGGACGCCGACGTCGAGATCGAAGCCGCCGCAGGGCGCTCCATTCCAGAGATTTTCGCCAGTCTGGGCGAACCGGCCTTCCGTGAGGGCGAGCGCCGGGTGATCACCCGGCTGCTGGAGGATCCGCCCCATGTGCTGGCGACCGGCGGCGGCGCCTTCATCACGCCCGAGACCCGCGCCCTGATCAAGGAGCGCTCGATCTCAGTCTGGCTCAAGGCCGACCTGGAGGTGTTGGTGCGCCGGGTGGGCCGCAAGGACAACCGCCCGCTGATCACCGGCAAGGACCCGCTGGAGGTCCTGACCGATCTGGCGGCCGTCCGCTATCCAATCTACGCCGAGGCCGACGTCACGGTGGAAACCGGCGACACCGCCCACCACGTGACAGTCGATCAGGTAATCCAAGCGCTGACGACTTACTTGCAGGGACAAAATCCATGAGCCGCACTGTCCGCGTCGGGCTGGCCGAGCGCGCCTATGACGTCGTGGTCGGCGATGGCCTGCTGGACCGTGCAGGAACCCTCATCGCCCCGTTCTTCAAGAACATGCGGACCGCCATCGTCAGCGACGGCACGGTCTGGGCGCTGCATGGCGATCGGCTAACCGCCGCCCTGACCGCGGCAGGCATCGCATCGAGCGCCATCGTCGTGCCGCCGGGCGAGCCGTCGAAAAGCTGGGAAGGCCTGGCCGACGTCTCAGACCAGTTGCTGCAGCTGGAGCTCGATCGCGGCGACGTCATCATCGCGTTCGGGGGCGGGGTGGTCGGCGATCTCGCGGGGTTCGCGGCGGCCATCTACAAGCGCGGCATCGACTTCATCCAGATCCCGACCACCCTGCTGGCCCAGGTCGACTCGTCCGTCGGCGGCAAGACCGCCATCGACACCGCGCGCGGCAAGAACCTGATCGGCGCCTTTCATCAGCCGAAACTGGTGCTGGCCGACCTTGACGTCCTGGCCACGCTGCCCGACCGCGAGATGCGGGCCGGTTACGCCGAGATCATCAAATACGGCCTGCTCGGCGACTTCGCCTTCTTCGAATGGCTGGAGGCCAACGGCCCGGCCGTCCTGGCCCGCGAACCGGACGCCCTGGCCTATGCGGTCGCCCGCTCAATCGAGATGAAGGCCGAGATCGTCGTCGAGGACGAAAAGGAAGCAGGGCGCCGCGCGTTGCTGAACCTTGGCCACACCTTCGGCCACGCCCTCGAAGCCGAGACCGGCTACGGCGAAGCGCTGCTGCACGGTGAGGCGGTGGCCGCTGGCTCGGCCATCGCCTTCCGGTTCTCGGCGGCTCAAGGCCTTTGCGACAGCCAGGACGCCCAGCGCGCCGAGGCCGCCATCGCCGCCGTCGGCCTGCCAACCCGCCTGACAGCAGTTTCCTCAGGCCAGTTCGGAGCCGACCAGCTGGTTCGCCACATGGGCCAGGACAAGAAGGCCGAGGGCGGCAAGTTGACCTTCATCCTCGCCCGCGCGCTCGGCGACACTTTCGTCGCGAAGGACGTGAGCGCCCAAGCCGTACGCGACTTCCTGGTCTCCGAAGGGGCGCTTCCGTGACGATCGTCGCCGTCCTCGCCGGCCTCGCGCCGGCGCTGGTCGTTCTCTTGAGTCTCTCCGGCCTGATCTCGGCGGCCGAAACCTCGATGACCGCCGCCAGCCGCGGCCGGATGCATCAGCTCGAACGCGAAGGCGACCGGGCGGCCAAGCGCATCAATAAGATGATGGCCGATCAGGAGAAGATGATCGGCGCCATCCTGCTGTCGAACAACGTCATCAACATCGGCGCCTCGGCCCTGACGACCGTGGCGCTGTCGGCGGTGTTTCCGGGTCCGGTCGGGGCGCTGATGGCCACAGCCATCATGACCGTCCTGATCGTGATCTTCAGCGAGATCCTGCCCAAGACCCTGGCCATCGCCCGCGCTGACGACGTGGCCCGCGCACTGTCGGTGCCGACCTATTGGGTGGTGCGGATCTTCGGTCCCCTGGCCAACGGGGCCCAGTGGGTCGTGCGCCACACCTTGCGCCCGTTCGGCATCAAGCTGTCGATGGAGACGGACGTGCTGGCGGCTCACGAGGAGATTCGCGGCGCGGTCGAGTACCATCATTCCGAAGGCCTGGTGGAAAGCCGCGAACGCCACATGCTGGGCGGGGTGCTGGACCTGTCGGAGATGGACGTCACCCAGGTGATGGTCCATCGGCGCTCGATCTCGATGCTGGACGCCGACCTGCCGGCCCGCGAACTGGTCGCCGAGATGCTGGAGACTGGCCACAGCCGGGTGCCGCTTTATCGCGACGAGCCTGAAAACGTCATCGGCATCCTCCACGCCAAGGACCTTCTGGCGTCCCTGGCCGCCTGCGGCGGGGCGGTGGACAAGCTGGACATCCCAGGCATCGCCCGCGAGCCGTGGTTCATTCCCGAAACCACCAGCCTGAAGGACCAACTCGGCGCCTTCCTCAAACGTCAGGCCCATTTCGCGCTGGTGGTGGATGAGTATGGCGCCCTGCAGGGGCTGATCACCCTGGAGGACATCCTCGAAGAGATCGTCGGGGAGATTGAGGACGAGCACGACAAGGCGTTAGAGGGCGTTAGGCGCCAGACCGACGGCTCGGTCGTAGTCGACGGCTGGGTCGCCATCCGCGACTTGAATCGCGCACTGGACTGGGACCTGCCGGACGACGACGCGGTGACGGTGGCCGGCTTGGTGATCCATGAGGCCCAGACCATCCCCAAGGTCGGTCAGACTTGGACCTTCCACGGCCATCGGTTCCAGGTCGTGAAACGCGAGCGGAATCAGATCACCGCCCTGCGCGTTTCACCGCGCCAAGAAATCGCGAGTGACTAGAAGAGTCGACAATCCGACAGACAACCGCCGTTCAACAACGTCTTTTGAACGCTGAAGCTCCCGCATCACGGGAGTTTGCCGAACGGCGTTCTCCAGATAACTCGCTGTGGGCGAGAAACTGCACTATGGTCTATCTCGCGTTTCCGTTCGAACCACAGTTTTCCTTACAGGATTTGGAACTTCCAGAATGACGGGACTACCCGACCTCGCCGGCCTCCGCGTTCTCGTCGTGGAAGATGAGATGATGGTCTCGATGCTGATCGAGGACATGCTGGAGGATCTCGGCTGCACGGTCGTCGGCCCCGCCTCGCGTCTGGACGAAGCCATCGAGCTGGCGAACACCGCCGAACTCGACTGCGCTGTTCTCGACGTGAACCTGGGCGGGCAGCCGATTTTCCCGCTGGCCGATCTGCTGCGCGCTAAGGGCGCGCCCTTCGCTTTCGCCACCGGCTACGGTGACGCGGGTCTCCGGGAAGCCGATCGCGGCTCCCCGGTCCTGCAAAAGCCCTTCCGTGAAGGCGACCTCGCCCGGATCCTGGGCGAGCTTCGCCTTCGGGTCGGCTAGAGCCCCACCGCCAGCATCCCCTCGAGGACCTTCTCCGGCGTCATCGGATAGTCGCGCAGACGCACGCCGGTGGCGTTGTAGATGGCGTTGGCCACCGCCGCCCCGGCCCCGCAGATGCCCAGTTCGCCGACGCCCTTGATCCCCATCGGATTGGCCTTGTCGTCAGCCTCGTCGAGGAAGATGGCGTCCAGGTCGACGATGTCGGCATGGGCGGGCACCAGATAGCCGGCCATGTCCTGGTTGATGAACGAGCCATAGCGGGCGTCCACGACGTTGCTCTCGGTCAAGGCCGTTCCCACGCCCCAGATCATGCCGCCGGTGATCTGGCTGCGTGCGGTCTTGGCGTTGAGGATGCGGCCGGCGGCGAACACCCCGAACATCTTCCGCATACGGACTTCACCGGTGACAGTGTCCACGCCGACCTCGGCGAAGTGGGCGCCGTAGGTGTGCTGGGAATAGTCGCGGGCGTCGGCGGCGGGCGAGATCGAGCCCTCCACATAGACGCCGTCCGGCGCGGCGCGAGCAACCAGGGCCGCCAGGGTCTCGCTGCGGTTTTCGATGGCGATGTTGCCATTTTCGAATGTCACATACTCAGCCGGCCCACCATAGAGCGGCGAGTTGGGGTCGCCGACCGCCAACGCGGTGAGCGCCTTGCGAAGGTTCATACCGGCCTCGTAGGCGGCTGACCCGGCCGTAGCCGCGCCGAACTGACCGCCCGATCCAGGGGCCGGCGGAAAGTTCGAATCCCCCATCTCGACCTTCACCTGCTCCATCGGCACGCCCATGGTCTCGGCGGTGATCTGCGCAAGGATCGTATAGGTGCCGGTGCCGATGTCGGTCATCCCTTGGCGCAGGGTGATGGTCCCATCGGCGTCGATGCGAACCCCCGCCTTGGCCGGCAGCAGGAAGTTGCCGCGAATGGCCGCCGCCATGCCCATGCCGACCAGCCAGCGGCCATCGCGAACCTGCCCCGGCTTTGGATTGCGACGCTCCCACCCGAAGCGGGTGGCGCCGTCGCGCATGCACTGGACCAATTGGCGGACGGAGAACGGCTTGCCGGTTTCCGGATCCACGTCCGGCTCGTTGCGGATACGCAGCTCTATCGGATCGAGGCCGAGCTTCTCGGCCAGTTCGTCCATCGCGCATTCCAGGCTGAGCATGCCCGGCGCCTCGCCTGGCGCACGCATCGGCCCGGCGCCCGGCAGGTCCATCTTCACCAGCCGGTGCCCTGTCAGGCGATTGGGGGCCGCGTAGAGGTTGCGCGAGAAATTCGCCGCGTGCTCGGTGAAGATCGCGTTGCGGGCGCAGTGGGTGATCGCCTCGACCGCGAACGCCGTCAGCCGCCCGTCAGGCTGGGCGCCGAGCCGAACCCGCATGCTGACTGCAGGACGGTGGATGGTGCCGTGGAACATCTGCTGGCGGGTGTAGGCGAGCTTCACCGGCTGGCCCAAGGCGCGAGCGGCCAGCGCCGATAGGATCAGGTCGTCATAGGCCTGCCCCTTCCCGCCGAAACCACCGCCGATGTAACGCGTCAGCAGGTGGACGTGGTCTGAGGGGATCGCGAGCGTTTCGGCCAGGGCGTGCTGGCCGCCCTTCACCATCTGGATCGAGGTGTGGACCGTGACCTTGTCCCCATCCCACCAGGCGGTGGTGGCGCAGGGCTCCATCTGCACGTGGTTCTGGACCGGGCTTTCGTAGGTCTCATCGACCGTCACCGGCGCAGCGGCGAAGGCGGCGGGGAAGTCGCCGATATGGACGTCTTCCTCACCCGGCGGCTGGTCGGCCTGGTCGAAGCTGGCGACGAAATCGACCACGCCTTGCTCGGCGGCGTACTCGATCTCGATCAGGTTCGCTGCGGCCCGCGCGTTCTCAAAGGTGTCGGCGACCACAAAGGCGACGGTCTGGCCGAAGTTCTCGATCCGGTCGCCGGCCAAGGCCGGGTTCGACGGTCGCTGGCTGCGGGGATTGGCCCGCGTACCGCGCGGCGCCTGGGCCGGAACGTTCAGGTGGGTCCAGACCAGCAGCACGCCAGGCGAGGCCTCGGCGGCTGTGGTGTCGATGCGGGTGATCCTGCCCTTGGCGATCGAGGCGGTGGCCATATAGCCGATGGCCGGGCGCGAGGGCGCCTCGACCTCGTAGGCGTAGGGCGCCGAGCCGGTGACCTTCAGTCGCCCCTCATAGCGTTCTACGCCCTTCCCGATCAGGCCGCCGCGATTTTCGGTGATGGGGTTGGGCGCGGCCCAATCCTTGACGGAGCTCATGCGACCCTCCGGGTCTTGGACTCTTCGATGGCGGCGGCCGCCAGACGGCCGACCAGCGTGATCTTCAGGGCGTTGTGGTCGTTGCGGTCGGCCTTGGACAGCTCGGCCTCGGCGGCCTCAGCTGGCGAGGCCCCCGACGACAGCGCATCCTCGATGTGCGCGGCGCGCCAGGGCTTGTGGGCTACGGCGCCCAACGCGACCCTGCCGCCCGCCACCGCCACGCTGGCGATGCCGTGGGCATAGGAGGCGCGGCCACGAACCTTGCGGTAGACCTGACCGCCCTCAGGCGGCGGGGGCACCAGCACGGCGGTGATCAACTCGCCAGGCGCGAGATCGGTCTCCACGTGCGGCGTCTCGCCCGGCAAGCGATGCAGATCCTGTACGGCCAAGGTGCGCGAGGCGCCGGTGGGCGTCAGGGTCTCGACGCTGGCGCCCAAGGCGGTCAGGGCCACGGCCATGTCGGAGGGATGGGTGGCGATGCAGGCCTTGCTGGCGCCGAAGATGGCGTCGTGCGCGCCATGCACGCCCTCCAGGGCGCTGCAGCCGGAGCCGGGCTGACGCTTATTGCAGGGCTTGGTGGTGTCGTAGAAGTAAGCGCACCGGGTCCGCTGCAGCAGGTTGCCAGCCGTCGTCGCCTTATTGCGAAGCTGGCCCGAGGCGCCCGATACCAGGGCCCGCACCAGCACAGGGTACAGCTCTCGCACCCGAGGATGGGCGGCGAGCTTGCTGTTCACCATCGCCCCGCCGATCCGCAGGCCGCCATTGACCTCCTCCACGCCGGCGAACGGCAGTCGTCCCACATCGACCAGATGGGTCGGCCGCTCGATGTCCAACTTCATGAGGTCGAGCAGATTGGTGCCGCCGGCCAGGAACTTGGCCCCGGGATTCTCCGCGACCGCCTTCACGGCTGACAGGGCGTCTGGCGCGCGTTCGTAGGTAAAGGGTCTCATGCGGCGTCTCCCGCAACGCTGCGAATGGCGGCCACGATCTGGGGATAGGCCGAGCAGCGGCAGATATTTCCGCTCATCCGCTCGCGGATCTCGGCCTCGCTCAGATCGACCATCGCCGCGACGTCCTCCATCACCTGGCTTGGCCAGCCGTCGGCGGCCTCCTGCAACATACCGACCGCCGAACAGATCTGGCCCGGCGTGCAGTACCCGCACTGGAAGGCGTCATTTTCCAGGAACGCCTGCTGCACCGGATGCAGGTTCTCGGCCGTGCCCAGCCCCTCAATGGTCGTGACCTGGTCGCCGTCATGCATCGCCAGCAGCGAAAGGCAGGAATTTATCCGCGCGCCGTTCACCAGCACCGTGCAGGCGCCGCACTGACCGTGATCGCACCCCTTCTTCGAGCCGATCAACCCAATATGCTCGCGCAAGGCGTCCAACAAGGTTGTGCGCGAATCGACGTCGAGCGTCCGCGCCGTTCCGTTAACCGTGATCGTCGTCTTCAAAATCTCGCCTCCCCAGGCGTGAGCGCTCACACACTTATTAGCCAGCCCTACGTGAAACGCGTGCTGAACCTGTCTGATCCGCTGTGTCTTAGCTTCCTAGCTATCTTCGCCGGGCGCCAGCGCCTTGATGGACAGCGCATGAACCGGTCCGGCGAGTTCGTCGGAAAGTGCCTTGTAAATCAGTCTTTGGCGCACCACCTTCGACGTTCCGGCGAAGGCTTGAGCCTCTATTAGTACGTTAAAATGGCTCTCTCCGCCTGGTGTCGCGCCCGCGTGACCGGCATGCCGGTCGGAGTCGTCCTGGACTTCCAGGCGGGTGGGCGAGAACGCCGCAGTGAGCTTGTCGTGGATGGTCTCAAATATGGCGCCCATCGGCTTCATGTTCAATTCTTGAAAGCGAAATCAGGAACCTCATACTTGGGCCATGGCCGGCGCGTTTCAATACAAGCCTAAGTTCGTCGATATCCGGGTGCGTCCCCCCTCTTCCGAGGAGGCGACGCAAACCGACGACGTCTATGCGCTCAAGCCCGGTGAACGGGCCTGCGACAACCCGGGGTGCCGGGCTGCGGCGACGGCGCGCGCGCCGAAATCGCGCGAGATGCTGAACGAGCACTACTGGTTCTGCCAACCGCACGCGGCGGAGTACAACAAGCAGTGGAACTTCTTCGCCGGCATGAGCGAAGGCGAGGTGCGTCAGCGCCAGGCGCAAAGCGCCGCCGGCGATCGCCCGACCTGGCAGTTCAAGGCCAGCAAGTTTTCACGCGAGGCCGCTGCGGCCGCGCACGGGTTCGGCAAGGGTGAGGGCTACAGCGACCCGTTCAGCCTGTTCGGCGGCGGTCAACGTCCCAAGCCCAGTCCGGAAGCCGCCAACGCCCGGCGCATCGGCAAGATCGAACGCAACGCCCTGGCCGACCTCGACCTGGACGAGGACGCAGACGGCCCCACCATCCGCGCCCGCTATATCGAGCTGGTGAAGCGCTGCCACCCAGACTCCAACGGCGGCGACCGTTCGGCCGAGCACAAGCTGCAGCGCGTGATTAAGGCCTATCAGTCGCTGAAGAAAGCCAAGATGGCCTAGGCCCAGCGCTGGGGCGGAGCCTTGGCGTGAAGGTCTTCCATGCGCTGGCGCAGTTCGGTCATGAACGTCGTCTTGTCACCCTGCCAATGCAGCGGCTCGCCCACCAGCACCGTGCAGTTCATCGGCACCGGAACGACGCCGCCCTTGGGCAGCACGCGGCCTGCCCCCTGTAGCCACACCGGAATGACCGGAGCCTCCGGGACGTCGGCGGCCAGGCGGGCGACTCCGCTCTTGAAGTCCGACATCGCCTCTCCGTCGCCGCGCGTGCCTTCCGGAAAGATCAGGATGATGTCGCCGGCCTTCAGCGCCTCGCGGACCGGGGCCAGGACATCGACCCCGGCGCCGGCCTTGTCGCGCGCCACCGGCACGATCCCGATGATGGTGTTGGAGAGCCAGCTGATCAGTCCGCCGCGCAGGAAATAGTCTGCCGCCGCCGCCGGCCGCACCCGGTCCAGCCCCTTCGACGGATAGAGCGTCAGCATCAGGATGGTGTCGACATGGCTGGCGTGGTTGGCGACCAGGATCGCCGGCCCCTTCAGCGGCAGCCGCTCGCGTCCGACGATGTCGGCGCCGGTAAAGATGCGTGCGATCGGACGGGCGATCAGCACCAGGACGAGGCGGCGGAACAGACGCATCAGAAGTGCCCCAGGGCGAAGTAGGCGAGGATGTGGAAGTAGAGCGGGGCTGTGAAGGTGAGGCTGTCGGCTCGGTCCAGCAGGCCACCGTGGCCCGGAATGAGCGCGCTGGTGTCCTTGACCCCGATGTCGCGCTTGATGGCGCTCATGGTGACGTCGCCGGCGAAGCCCGCCACCGGCAGGAAGATCGCCAGGACCGCCAGCCCGATCCCACTGAGCGGCGTGAACACCGGCCCCACGAACCAGATCAGCAGGCCCGTGGTGAGCCAGCCGCCCAGGAAGCCCTCCCACGTCTTGTTGGGACTGACCTTGGGAACGATCTTCCGCCGCCCAAACAGCTTGCCCCAGATGTATTGAGCCACATCGTTGGCCTCGGTCGCCACCAGCAGGAAGAACACCAGGCCCGCGGCCCCTGCGGGCAGCGCCTCGCTCGCGGGGGTCCGCATCAGGAAGGCGATGTAGCCGAGGTTGTAGACGCAGGTGACGATGGCCCAGTGGAAGGTCGCCGTGGTCGCCAGGAAGGCTCGCGTCTGGCCGATGCAGGCCATCAGGAACGGGATGATCAGGAACACATAGGTCGGGATGAACACCCGATAGAGGCCGTAGTCGTCGATGACGATGAAGAGGTAGTTGATCAACATCGCCACGAAGGCGGCCAGCACGATCAAGCGGTCTTCGCGGCGCACCGGCGCCAGCGAGAGGAACTCGCGCAGGGCGATGAAAGAGATCACCAGGAACAGGGCGGTCACGGCCTGCCAGCCGATCAGCAACGCTCCGGCCAGCAGGGCGATCATCACCCACCAGGACGAGATCCGCTGGCGCAGGTTGGTGAAGTCGCCCGCCGGCTTCAGCGCTGGCAGGACGGCGGTCACGGCGACGGCCAGGGTCAGGACGCCAAGCACCACGCCCAGCCCCCACAGCACGGCGGGCGGCTGTGCCGCGAAAAACGCTGTGATCGCATCCATGCCGAAAATTCCCCGGTCGACCGCCCCGAGCATGCTGGGCCGAACTCCCCGCACGCGTGCGGCTTGACCTTAGCGTGTGTGACAGCAAGGGTCCTGCTCTTAACGAGAAGGAGCCGGTCTTCCGGCGCGCGCAGTTTGAGCTCGAACTTTCGAACCTTCGCCGGATCGAGCGTCGCCCATATCGGCTTCGCATTTTTGGCCATGGGCGGTTGGGCGCTTTTCGCCAACAGCGGCCACGGCTTGGCCGCCGCTTGGCTTCCCGCATTGTCGCAAGGCGTACTTTCCGGCCTGATCACCCTGGTGCTCAAGCGCGCGCTGGAGGCCATGAGCGGCCGGTTTCCGGGCGTGCTCAACTACGCGCTGCCGCCGGCCATCACCGCCGGAGCGGTGTTGCTCCTGTTGGTGAGCGTCCACAAGCTGATCGGCACGCCGGAAATCCTGCGCACCATCGCCGTGCCGTGGTCGGTTTCGACCCTCTACGCCATCATCTATTCGGCCACGCTCGCACGCGGCCAGACCAAGGCCGCCCGATGACCGACGCCACCCCGGAGAACCGCCGGCCGCTGAAGACACGCGGAGCCTCTTGGGCCCAAGGCCTGGCGTCGGCCCTCGCCCGCGCCGGCCTCAGCCCCGACGCCATCTCGGCCGGCAGCATCCTGTTCGCGGTTGTCGGCTGCGGGCTGTTGGTGATGGCGGGAAGCGCCGCGGGCCTGGCGCGCGGCGGTCTGCTGATCGGCGCCGGCGTCTGCATCCAGCTAAGGCTGGTCTGCAACCTGCTGGACGGCATGGTGGCGGTCGAGCACGGCAAGGGCGGCCCTGCCGGCCCGATCTGGAACGAACTGCCCGACCGCATCGCCGACGCCCTGTTCCTGGTCGGCGCCGGCTATTTCGCCGACCTTGCCGGCTTCAGCCTCGGCGCGCCGCTCGGCTGGGCCGCCGCGGTGCTCGCGGTGCTCACCGCCTATGTCCGTGAACTGGGCCGCGGCCTTGGCCTTCCCGCCGACTTTTCCGGCCCGATGGCCAAGCCGCATCGCATGGCCGCGCTCACCCTCACCTGCGCCATCGCCGCCTTCGAGCCGCTTTGGGGCTGGAACGGCCAGACCGTCGTCCTCGGCCTGCTGATCATCGTCCTCGGCGCCGCCTGGACCGTCGCCCGACGCACGCGCACGCTCGCCGGCCGGCTCGCGGCGCGGGAAGGTTAGGCCCGCCAGGCGCCGCGACCAGAGAACGCCTAGACCGGGACATCCCCTGCGACGGTCGTGCGGTGCATGACTCGCAGATGGCCGTCATAGCCACCGTCGGCGAAGTGCACCGTGCAGCGGTTGTCCCACATCAACAGCATCCCCTGGCGCCACTTGTGGCGGTAGATGAACTGCTCCTGGGTCATGTGCGTGTAGAGGAAACCCAGGATCGCGTGGCTCTCCTGGAAGGTCAGTCCCTCGATGCCGACAGTGTAGGTCGGGCTGACGAACAGCGCCTTGCGACCGGTCACCGGATGGGTGCGCACGAGCGGATGGGTCAGGCTTTTGTCGGCTTCGGCCGACACCACGATCTCCATCGTCCGCGTCTCGGTCTCCTTGGCGAAGACGCCCTGCGTGCCATAGGCGCGGGTCGCCGAATGCACTGCCTTCAGCGGCGCCAGCAGCGCTTTCATGCCGTCGGACAGCGCCTCATAGGCCCGCGCGCAGTCGGCGAAGAGCGTGTCCCCGCCGACCGGCGGCGTCACTTCCGAACGCAGCAGGGTCGCGGCCGGCGGCTCCTTCTGGAAGCTCCAGTCCGAGTGCCAGCCGGCCCCGAAGTTCTTGGCCTTCTCGTCGGGCTCGCGGCGCAGTTCCAGCACGTTGGGATGGCCGGCCATCGGTTTGATGAACGGGTCGACGCCGAAAGGCCCGATCTGTTGGGTGAAGGCTTCCAACGCCTCCAGCGACAGCGGCTGGTCCGGGAAGGCCACCACCGAATGGGCGGCCCAGGCCGATTTCACCTCGGCCAAGGTCGCCGGGCTAAGCGGCCGCGAGAGATCAAGGCCGGTGATCTCGGCGCCAAAGCCGGTGGCTTGAGGGGCGACGGCGATGCGGCTTGCGCCAGCGAGGGCCTGTTCCATGCGTTCCTCCATGCGTCGATCCCATGAGTTCATCGGGTCGATCCTTGCGCCCAGCTTAGCCCTCTGTGCTTGATGCGGCGCGCCGAAGATTTGACTTTGCGCGCCACCAGACTTGGCTCCGGCTGACGCCTGGTCTCTAGTCGCCGGATGCGCGAGACCTCTACGATCATGGCGGTTTGGGTCAATTCGGCCCTCGACGGGCTGGTCCGGCAAGGCCTGGACCGGCAAGCGCTGACCCATGGGCTGCGCGGCTTCGATGACGGGGCGGCGGAGCGCGACTCCCGCGTTGACGTCGCCTCGGTCCGCCGGCTGTGGCGCCGGGCCGCCGCGCTCAGCGCCGACCCGCTGCTTGGCTTCAAGGTCGGCGCGAATCTGCCGATCCAGGCCAGCAACGTCATCACGATCCTGATGGCCCACAGCGCGACCTTAGGCGCCGGGATCGACATGTTGCTGCGCTATCAGCAACTGGTCAGCAACAGCGGTGGCTACCGGGCGGCGCGCGAAGGCGACATGCTGCGGCTGACCTATGTGCCGACACGCGACCCCGTCGAAATCCATCGGCTGCAGGTCGAGTCCGTCCTGGCGACCATGAGCGCGCGCCGGCCAACAGCGAGCGGGACCGCCCTACGTCCCCAACAGGTG
This sequence comes from bacterium, assembly GCA_030824495.1. Lineage (GTDB taxonomy): Bacteria > Pseudomonadota > Alphaproteobacteria > Caulobacterales > Caulobacteraceae > Phenylobacterium. The sequence continues at coordinate 6,097 of JAVBXP010000038.1, read as the reverse complement.
ATCCTGATGAACGGCGCGCCCGCCTCACGCGAAACCTACGAGTCGTTTCTCGGCCTGCCGGTGACGTTCGCTGCGAACGCCGGACTGGTGTTCGCCGTCGCCGATCTTGAACGGCCGGTGCCGGGCGCCGACCCCAGGCTGCTAGAACTGAACGCCGCCTACGCCGAGGGGCTGCTGCGCGACCAGAACCGCAGCGAGACGCTGTGCGCCCAGGTCCAGGCGGTGATCCACCGCACCGGCTTCCGCACGGCCTCGGCGCCCGCCGCCGCGGCCGAGCTTGGCCTCTCGGTGCGCAGCCTGCAGCGCCGTCTGAACGAGGCAGGCGTCAGCTTCTCGATGCTGCGCGACGAGACACGCATGCGCGAAGCGATGATCTTGCTGACCGAGTCTCGCCTGTCGCTGGCGGAACTCGCTTTGCGCCTGGGCTATTCGGAGGAAAGCGCGTTTTCCCGGGCGGTTAAGGCGTGGTGGGGCGCAGGTCCTCGCGAACTAAGGCGCGGCTTGGAAACCGCCTGACGTCGCGGCGCCCTCGCAACACCCTCGTCGAGCATGCAAACTGGCGTTTGCATTGCGTCCGTAACCCTGTAATCGAAGCCCGCCATGACTTCTTTCGCCAATACCCAAGACGACAAGCTGATCGCTCTGGTTCCGGACAAGAAGGTGTCGGTCCGCGACACGTTCGGAGTCGATGTGGACATGACCGTGCCCGCCTTCAGCGAGCGCGACGCCCACGTTCCGGACATTGATCTGGCCTACAAGTTCGATCCTGAAACCACCAAGGCGATCTGCGCGGGCTTCGCGTTCGACCGCCGGGTGATGGTCCAGGGCTATCACGGTACGGGTAAGTCGACCCACATCGAGCAGATCGCCGCGCGCCTGAACTGGCCGCTCATCCGCGTGAACCTCGACAGCCATGTCAGCCGGATCGATCTGGTCGGCAAGGACGCCATCGTCCTGAAGGACGGCAAGCAAGTCACCGAATTCCGCGAAGGCATCCTGCCCTGGTCGATCCAGCGCCCGGTGGCGCTGGTGTTCGACGAATACGACGCCGGCCGTCCGGACGTGATGTTCGTGATCCAGCGCATCCTGGAAGCCCAGGGCAAGTTGACCCTGCTCGACCAGAACCGCGTGATCCGGCCCAACCCGTTCTTCCGCCTGTTCTCCACGACCAACACCATCGGTCTGGGCGACACGACGGGCCTCTATCACGGCACCCAGCAGATCAACCAAGGCCAGATGGACCGCTGGTCCATCGTGACGACGCTGAACTATCTGGCGCACGACGTGGAAGCCGAGATCGTCCTGGCCAAGTCGCCGCACTACGACACGGTCGAGGGCAAGCGCACCATCGCGGCCATGGTCCGCGTGGCCGACATGACCCGCAACGCCTTCATGAACGGCGACATCTCCACCGTCATGAGCCCGCGCACCGTGATCACCTGGGCCCAGAACGCCGAGATCTTCGGCGGCGACGTCGCGCTGGCCTTCCGGATGACCTTCCTGAACAAGTGCGATGAGCTGGAGCGCGGCACCGTCGCCGAGTTCTTCCAGCGCGCCTTTGGCCAAGACCTGCCGGAAAGCACCGCCCGCGTCCGCGTGGCGTAGGTTTCGCGCGGGATCGTCCTTCCGGGCGGTCCCGACGCAAATGTCGCAGCAAATCTTCATGGTTTGCTAGTCGCGTTATCGCAAAACAAACGTCCATGTTGGGCGTGCTGCGATGAGTTCAGATCTACCTCACAACCGCGGCGCCGTTCGCCGTATCGTTGCGCTGGCTGCGCTGATCGTTGCGATCGTGGTCGCCGGCAGTCTCGGCCTGCTGTTCTACACCGCCCGCGCCGTCGACAAGCTGCAAGTCGCCGAAGAACGGGCCCTGATCTCCAATTACCTGCACGGCACTGAGCGCGAACTCATCCGCCACATTATTTCGGCATCGATCTGGGACGAGGCCTACACCAAGCTCTCGCCCAACTTCGACACCGAATGGGCCGACCTCTACATCGGCGGCTACTTCGCGGCCTATATGGGCCACGAGCTGAGCCTGGTCCTCGATAGCCAGGATCGCCCCGTCTACGCCTGGCGAGGCCAGGAACGTATCCCATCGCCCGATAGCGTCCCATTCCTCAAAGCCGCCGCCCCGCTGGTGGCTGGCGTCCGCAAGGAAGAAACCCTCCGCCAGGACGACATCCTGCGCCGCAGCGGCATCGGGGCGCTGATCACCAAGAGCGGCGTCGTGTTCGCCGACGGGGCGCTCCACCTGGTCGCGATCTCCAATGTCGTCCCTGAAACCGATGCAATCGAACCGCGCCCCGGACCGGGCTATCTGGTGATCTCCGCGCGCCGGATCGACGCCGACTTCCTCGCCGACCTCAACAACGACATGCGCGTCGCCGACAGCCACGTGGGGCTGGTCACCACCGACGAAGCGGCGACCCTGCCGATCGTCAGCGTCAACGGCGAGACCGTAGGCCAGGTCGCGTGGACGCCGAAGAAGCCCGGCGTCGATGTCTTGCGCAATGCCATCCCGCTGTTCTCCATGGTGGTGATTGTTCTGTTGCTCGCAGGCCTGGCCATGGCCGCACGGATCCGCGTGATCTTCCGTGAGCTCGCCGCCAACGACGCGAGCCTGCAGAGCGCGATGGACGAACTCGTCCGCGCCCGTGACCAGGCCGCCGCCGCGAGCGTGGCCAAATCGCAGTTTCTCGCCAACATGAGCCACGAGATCCGCACGCCGCTGAACGGGATCCTGGGCATGACCCAGGTGATGGCTAGAGAGGACCTGAGCCCCGCCCAGTGCGACCGCCTGGAGGTCGTGCGTGACTCTGGCCAGGCCCTGCTGACCGTCCTCAACGATATTCTCGACATCTCCAAGATCGAGGCGGGCAAGCTGGAGATCGACAACCACGAGTTCGATCTCTCCATCGCTGTCCAGGCGGCCTGTAACGCCTTCGCCGGCATCGCCGACCAGAAGGACGTCGCCTTCCACATCGAGATCGATGAGAACGCCCAGGGGATTTGGTGGGGCGATGGCGCGCGCCTGCGCCAGGTGATCTCCAACCTGGCTTCGAACGCCGTCAAGTTCACCCACCAAGGCCAGGTGAGGGTGTTCGCCCGGCGGCTGACAGGCGGCATTGAGATAAGCGTCCACGACACCGGCATCGGCATTCCTGTCGCGCGGCAGGGTGAGCTGTTCCAGAAGTTCAATCAGGTCGATGCATCGACCACGCGCAAGTTCGGCGGCACCGGCCTAGGCCTGGCGATCAGCCGCGAACTGGTGGCGCTGATGGGCGGGACGATGAAGGTCGAGAGTACTGAGGCCGAAGGCTCGGCCTTCACCTTCGACCTGCCTTTGGAGTGGCGGGGGCCTTCTCGGGCGGCTCCACGCGCCACGCCCTCGAACCCGGCGCGAACGGCCGGGTCCCATAGCGTGCCCAGCATCCTGGCGGCCGAGGACAATCCCACCAACCAGCTGATCCTCTCGGCGTTGCTCGAACCGTTCGGCGTTGATCTCACCCTGGTCGCCAATGGTCGCGAAGCGGTCGAGGCATTCGCCCACGGCCGATTTGAAATCGTGCTGATGGACGTCCAGATGCCGGTGATGAACGGGGTCGAGGCCACGGCCGCGATCCGGCGGCTGGAGATTGAGCGCGGACTGCCCACAACGCCGATCCTGGCGCTGTCGGCGAACGTGATGAGCCATCAGGTCGCCGAATACCTTGCGGCCGGGATGACCGGCTTCATCCCCAAGCCGATCGAAGGCGCCAAGCTGATCGCGGCCATCGAAGCGGCCCTGAACGGGGACGAGGGACCGCGAGACACCGCCGAAGCCATTCGCGCGCGGTAAATTTCAAGCTGGACCGCGCCGCCTTGCGGCGCGATCTTGCCTCCATTGCAAATAATAGAATTTCAGTGGGGATGGATGTCCAGGAACATGTTCGCGGCCTTGGCCGCAGGTACACTTTTGCTTGGTGGCATGGCGCTTCCAGCAGCCGCTCAGACGCCGCCCGCCGCCGACCATAACGACTACTCGAAAGCCCAGAACTGGCTGTGCTGGCCCGGCCGCACCGACGCCTGCTCGAACGACAACACCGCCACAGTGATCACCGCCGCCGGCAAGGCGACCAAGGAGGCCTGGAAGGCCGACCCCAAGGCGCCGATCGACTGCTTCTACGTCTATCCGACCGTGTCGATGGATCCGGGCGTGCTGTCCGACATGACGCCCAACGCCGAAGAGCAGCGCGTCGTCGAGCAGCAACTTTCGCGGTTCGCGTCCAAGTGCCGGGTCTATGCGCCCATGTATCGCCAGTTCACCCTGACCGCGCTGCGGGCCATGGTGACCGGCGCCCCGCTTCCCGGCGGCCTGCCGGCCAACGCGCCGCGCCCACAGACGGGCTATCAGGACGTGGTCGACGCCTGGAACCACTATCTCGCCCACGAGAACAAAGGCCGCGGCGTCATCCTGATCGGCCACAGCCAGGGTTCAGGCGTCCTGACACAGATGATCGCCAACGAAATCGACGGCAAGCCGGTTCAGGATAAGCTGATCTCAGCCATGCTGCTGGGAACTGGCCTGCCGGTGGAAAAGGGCAAGGACACCGGGACCTTCAAGTCGATCCCGCTTTGCAAGTCGGCCACCCAGACCGGCTGCGCCATCGCCTATGCCAGCTTCCTCGACAACGCGCCGCCGCCGGCCAACAGCCGGTTCGGCCGTCCGCGCGAAGCCAATCCCGCCATGGAAGTCGCCTGCTCTAACCCCGCCAGCCTGGGCGGCGGCAAGGGCGAGCTTCACAGCTATCTGGCGGCGACCGGCAACGGCCACACCGCCGATGGCTGGGCGAAAGGCGTCAATGTGACGACGCCGTTCGTGTCGTTGCCAGGCCTGCTCAGCGCCACCTGCGTCAACGAAAATGGCTTCAACTATCTCGCTGTGCACGTGAACACCGATCCGGCCGACGCGCGCACCGACACGATCAAGCCGGGCGCGGTGACGCCTGATTGGGGCCTGCACCTGATCGATGTGAACCTCGCCATGGGCAATCTGGTCGATCTGGCGGGCAGCCAGGGCAAGGCCTACCTCGCCAAGAAGTAGGCCCTGCCGGTTGCGGGCGGCGTTAGCCGCCCGTGATCTTCTTGCCGGCCATGAACCCCAGAACCAGGAAGATCACGAAACCGATAAGGAAGATGAAGAACAAGATCTTGGCGATGCCCGCGGCCGCGCCGGCGATGCCGCCAAACCCCAGCGCCCCTGCGATCAGGGCCACCACGGCGAAAATGAGCGCCCATTTCAGCATTTCACGTCTCTCCTTAAACAGCTTGAAGTGGCAACGCCGGGTTCGACCAGCCGTTCCTTTCGCAGGAGACGCCGGTTCCTTTCCTCACAGACCCTAAGTCACCCTTCCCTCGCTTCGCCCACCCGCGCTATGAGATTTGGCCATGGCCAAGAACCCCGAAAGCCCGATCGAGCCCTTCAAGCGCGCGCTGGCCCATGCGGCGCGATCGTTGGCTGAAATGCCCGATCTGGAGATCGTCTATTCTGGCGAGGGTCCGCAGCTGTCCGGCAACCGCGCCGTGCTGCCGCATCCGCCACGCGACCTGACGCCGGCCGACGCCGCGCGGATTCGCGGGATGGCCGACCAGATGGCCTTGCGCCTCGCCCACCACGACAACGCCACCCACGCCAGGGGCCGCCCGGCCTCGGCGCTGGGCGCGCCGGTCTATGACGCGTTGGAGCAGGCCCGCATCGAGGCGATCGGCGCCAACGCCCTGGCCGGGGTGAAGGACAACCTGCGCGTCCTCCACGAACATGCCTGGGCCAAGCGGCCGCTGAACCAGCTTGAAGCCCTGGCCAATCCGCCGATGGCCGACATCGTCGCCCTGATGGCGCGCGAACGGCTGACCGGCGAGCCGCCGCCGGCCATGGCCCAGCCGCTGGTCGATCTGTTCCGCGCCGAGGTCGAGAGCAAGGCCGGCGCCGATCTCGACAAGCTGGCTGACGCCGCCGACGACCAGAAGCTGTTCGCCAAGATCGCCCGCACCATCCTGCGCGATCTGTCGATGGGCGATGACCTGTCCGATGCGCCCGACCAGGCCGACGACGAGG
>JAVBXP010000028.1 GCA_030824495.1 bacterium | reverse complement strand
CGCTCGCGCATCTGCGGCGCGGCCATCTGGATCAGCCAGTTGTTGGCGATGATGTTGTTGTCGAGGATCTTGCGGAACTGATCGTCGTTGATCTGCGACATCGGACCGAAGAACGGGTTGGTCGCGGCGTTGCAGACCACGATGTCGATCTTGCCGAACGCCTTGACGGTTTCGTCGACCAGACGCTGCAGGTCTTCCTTCGACGAGATGCTGGCCGGGATGGCGATCGCCGCGCCGGGATGCTTGGCGTTGATCTCGGCGGCGACCTCGTCGCATGGGCCGGCCTTGCGGGACGAGATGACGACCTTGGCGCCGTGTTCGGCCATGCGCTGGGCGATGGCCTTGCCTATCCCGCGCGAGGATCCGGTGATGACAGCGACCTTACCGGCCAGATCGAACAACTCGCCCATGGCGTTCCCTCTAAACACGTGTTTGATTTTGTGTGTCGTCATTTGCCGCACAGGGCGACGTTGGGTCAAGCTTGGCCTCTGGGGAGCCCGCAATGCCGAATTTCCAAACCATCGACCTGCCAGATGTCAGCCTGAGGGCGGCGATTGAAGGGCAGGGCCCGCTGGTGGTGATGGTCCACGGCTTTCCGGAGAGTTGGTATAGCTGGCGTCACCAGATGGGTCCGGTGGCGCAGGCCGGGTTCAGGGTCTGCGCCCTCGACGTGCGCGGCTATGGCGGCTCCTCGCGGCCCGAGGCGATCGAAGCCTATGACATGGAGCACATGGTCGCCGACGTGGCCGGCGTCATCGAGGCGCTGAGCCCAGACGCCCCCGCCGTATTGGTCGGCCATGACTGGGGCGCGCCCATCGTCTGGAACACCGCCCTGATCCGTCCCGACCGCGTGCGTGCGGTGGCCGGGCTATCAGTGCCCTATACCGGTGTCCCGAAACGCCCGTTCACCGACCTGATCGAGAACGTCTTCACCAGCCGCGGCAAGTTCTTCTACCAGGCCTGGTTCCAGAACGTCGGGCCGGCCGAGGCCGAGCTGGAGGCCGATCCGCGCGGCTCGCTGCGCAAGTTCTACTACGCCATCAGCGGCGATGCGCCGGACGGAACTTGGCCGAACGACAAGCCGCATGGCGCGACCCTGTTGGAAGGCTTGGTCGATCCCGACCCCTTCCCCGCGTGGCTGACCGACGCCGACCTCGACTACTACGTGGCCGAGTTCGAGCGCTCCGGTTTCCGCGGCCCGCTGAACCGCTATCGCAACCACCAACGGGACTTCGAGTACCTCTCGCAGTTCGAAGGCCGGAAGATCGAGCAGCCGTCGCTGTTCATCGGCGGCGAGCGTGACCTGGTGCTGAGCATGCTGGGCCGCGGCGACTTGGTGCAAGTCATGGGCGCGGAGATGACCGACCTGCGCGGCGCCGACATCCTTCCCGGCTGCGGCCACTGGACCCAGCAGGAGCGTCCCGACGAGGTCAACGCCCGGCTGTTGCCTTGGTTGGCCTCGCTCTAGCGCTCAGCGGCAGGTTCGGTAGCGACCGAAGTCCAGGTGCAGATGGTCGCGGTGGGCGGCGTTGTAGTCGGGGCTGAGCGTCGCGCGAAACCAGTCGCAGGCGCCGTCCCTCGCCGCGCGCAAGAATTGCCCGCGCTCGTCGCCACGCTCGAAATCCCCCAGCACGGTCAGGCGCCTGCCGTCGGCAGTCCGAAAGCCGGCGACATCCAGGGCGTTGGCGAAGGCATGCTCGCTGCGCCGCCCCTCGGCCTGATTGTAGATGTTGCGGCACGCATAGGTCCCCAGGTGATCGACCTGGGTCACCGGCTGGCCCAGGAGCCGACGTGCGGCTGGCTGCAATGCATGCCGATCCCAGAAGGTGTAGCTCAGGGCCTGCGGGCAGGTCATCGCCGGCGCCGCTGGCGACAAACGGGTCACGCCGCCCGTCAGCCGCACGGCGTTGAGTTGCGCGCAGGAGCCGTCGACCTGCTCGGCCACTTCGGTGAAACGCACGCCCCCTTCGCGCAGGATTGCCCGGCACAGGCGGCGATCCTGCGCCGCGGTCGCGAACTTGGCCGCGGTCGCCAGGCCTGGAGGATCCTCCAGCTTTAGCGGCTTCCAGGGCAAATCTTGCGGCGGGGCGGCGGCGTCGATCCACCAAAGCATCGCAATCGCCACGAGCGCGACGTCCAGCAGCGTGGTCCAGACTGCGCCCAGCCAGACGTTTTGCGGAGAAGAAACGGGAACCTTGGCCACGCGCACCGAACGGTCAGACGCCTCTTCGGTTCAGTGGACAGCGGCCGGGGATTGGTGGAAATCCCGTCCTAACCTCACTGCGCCGGACCTCGCCTCGATGCTGAATTGGATCTACGCTACTCTCGGCCACGCGTGGGGTCCGCTGCGGCTCTTCGACTCGTTCTTTTTCCTCGCGGCCATCGGCTTCGCCTTCAGCGCCCTGACCACCTGGATCGTCCTGCCGCGCGTATGGTCCAAGCTCCCTACCGACCGGGGCCGCGCCTTCGCAGTGAACGCTGATCAAAGCGTCGGCAAACCGCTCAGCGCGGGGCTGGTCTTCGTCAGCATCTTCTGCGTCGCATCACTGATCTTCGTCCCCTTCGGCGCGCGCAGCCTGCTGACTCTGCCGTTCGTGGTGGCGGCGATGATCGTCGGCTATCTCGACGACCGCCGCGGCGGCTTCAGTGAATATCAGCTCGCGGTGATGGATCTGGCCATCGCACTGGGCGCCTCGATGGTGATCTACGCCCTGGCCCCGGCCACCATCTGGCTGCCAGGCTGGAAGGGCGTCATCGTCCTGGCCCCCTGGATCGCCATTCCGTTGGCGACGGGGGTGATCTGGCTCGCCATCAACGCCACCAACTGCTCGGACGGGGTGGACGGGGTGTCGGGCAGCCTGACCGGCACCGCCATCCTGCTGCTGGGCGGCCTGCTCTACACGGTGATCGGCAACGAGATCGTCGCCCAGCACCTGAACATCCCCACCAATCGCGAAGGGGCGAGCTGGGCGATCATGGCCTTCCTGATGGTCGGGGCGATCGGCGGCTACCTCTGGTACAACGCCACGCCCAGCCTGGTGCTGATGGGGGACGCCGGCTCGCGGCCTATCGGCCTGCTCATCGGCATGCTGGTGGTCGCGACCAACAACCCGCTGTTCCTGTTGCTGATCGGCTCGGTGATCCTGCTCAACGGCGCGACCGGGTTGGTGAAGGTCGCGCTGATGCGCTTCTTCGGGCTGAAGATCCTAGCCGGGGTGCGGTTTCCGCTTCACGACCACTGTCGCAAGGAGCTGGGCTGGTCGAACACCCAGGTCCTGGTGCGCTTCATGCTGGTGCACTTGGGCGTCTCGGCCCTGCTGGTCATACTGGCGCTCAAGTTGCGTTGAGGCGGCAGGCGGAAACCTTCTCGTCAGAGAAAATCACCTAAACCCCCGCGGCTTGAGTAATAACGGCCCGCGCAGGGCGCTCTGGCACTTGCGAACTGGCGCTGCGCATCGCACGTTCCAGTCCTATCGAATTGGAGACCTCCCCTATGCGTAACTGGCGCCTGGACGAAGACGACGACGGCGACGAGAACGCCCGCAAGCCCGACATGCCTATGACGTCTGGGCCCGTCCAGAATGCGTTGTTCAAGTCGCGCACCGTGCTGGTGTTCGGCGAAATCGATATGCGCCTGGCCGAGCGGGTCACCGCCCAGCTCCTGGCGCTCTCGGCCGAGAGCGACAAACCCATCAAGGTCGTGATCAATTCTCCCGGCGGCCACGTCGAGAGCGGCGACACCATCCACGACATGATCCGCTACTGCGGTCCGCAGGTGAAGGTGATCGGGACCGGTTGGGTCGCCAGCGCCGGCGCCTCGATCTTCCTGGGCGCCCAGAAGGAAAACCGCTTCTGCCTGCCCAACACCCGCTTCCTGCTGCACCAGCCCATGGGCGGCGTGCGCGGCCAAGCCTCGGACATCCAGATCGAGGCCGAGGAGATCGTGAAGATGCGCGAGCGCGTCAACCGCATGATCGCCAAGGAAACCGGCCAGCCCTACGACAAGATCGTCAAGGACACCCAGCGTAACTTCTGGATGGGGGCCGAGGCCGCCGTCGAGTACGGCCTGGTCTCCAAGATCATCAACAACGCCACCGAGGCCTAAGGTGATGGCCGCGCCCTGGTGGAAGGGCGCGGTCGTCTACCACGTCTATGTCCGCAGCTTTTTCGACTCGGACGGCGACGGCCACGGCGACCTGAACGGCGTCCTGGCAAAACTGGACTACATCGAGAGCCTGGGCGTCGACGCCATCTGGCTCTCGCCTGTCCACCCCTCGCCCAACCGCGACTGGGGCTACGACATCTCCGACTATGAGGGCGTCCATCCCGACTACGGGACGATGGCCGATCTGGAGGCCCTGGTGGCCGCCGCCCATGCGCGCGGCCTGAAGGTCATGCTGGACGAGGTGCTGGCCCACACCTCCGACGAACACGCCTGGTTCGCGCAGAGTCGCGATGGCGGCGCCGATGGCGAGAAGGCCGACTGGTACGTTTGGGCCGATCCGGCCGTCGATGGGACGGCGCCGAACAACTGGCTGTCGGTGTTCGGCGGCCCGGCCTGGGCCTACCAACCCGCGCGCCGCCAGCACTATCACCACAAATTCCTGCGCCAGCAGCCCAAGCTGAACTGGCGTCAGGCGGACGCCCAGGAGGCGGCGCTGAAGGTGCTCGACTTCTGGCTGGCCAAGGGGATCGACGGCTTCCGGCTCGATGTCGCCGGCACCTTCCTCCACGACGACGCCCTGACCGACAATCCCGCCGTGCCGCCGGCCGAGCGCACCCGCCACCACTGGTCCCACGCCAGCGAGATGCAGCGCCACCTGCACGACTCAAACTTGCCCGAGAACATCCCGCTGCTGGACGTGATCCGCCGCCGGGTGGACGCCCACAACAGCGCCGGCCGCGGCGAGCGGTTCGTGTTCGGCGAGTTTTCCGAGGAGGAGGAGCGCTGCGGCGCCTATTGCACGCCGCAAGAGGGCCTGCACTCGGCCTACACCTTCGTGCTGCTGCACGCGCGCAAACTGGCCGCCCAGGTCTTCCGCGAGCACTACGAGACACTCGGGCGCTTCCCCGACCACTGGCCCTGCATTTCGTTCTGCAACCACGATATCCCGCGCACCGCCAGCCGGTTCGGCGGCGGCGAGGAGGTCGCCCGGCTAATGCTGGCCCTGCTGCTCAGCCTGAAGGGCACCACCCTGCTCTATCAGGGCGAGGAATTGGGCCTGCCCGAAGCCCGCAGCCTGACCCGCGAGGAAATCCGCGATCCGGTCGGCGATCTCTATTGGCCGATCTCGAAGGGCCGCGACGGCTCGCGCACGCCGATGCCCTGGACCGAGAGCGCCAATCTCGGGTTCTCGACCGCCAAGCCCTGGCTGCCCACCGCGCCGGAGCACGCGGGCCTGTCGGCGGCGAGCCAGGACGGCGATCCGAACTCCACCCTCGCCTTCTCGCGAGCGCTGATCGCTCTGCGTAAGGCTACGCCGGCGCTGACCACCGGCGAGATCGAGATGATCACCACGCCCGAGCCGGTGCTGGCCTTCATCCGCTACGAGGGCGCAGAGCGCATCGCCTGCGTATTCAATATGAGCGCCGCCCCGGCCATCTTCGGCGACGAGCGGCTGGCCGGCGGCGAACTCCTCGCGCCCTCGACTGGCGAGGCGAAGCTCGACGGCGCGGCCCTGCACCTAGGACCTCACGCCGCCCGGTTCCTGCGGCTCGCCTGACGCGCTAGAAGAGGCCCATGGCCGACGGCGAAACAAAGCAAGCCCGCACCCCCACTGCCGACATCAAGTTCGGCCGCGGGTTCCTGAACGACATCTGGTACTTCGCGGCGCTTTCCAGCGACCTGAAGGCCGGCAAGCTGCAGCGCTACGAGCTGCTGGGCGAACCGGTGCTGCTGGGCCGCGACCGGGCCGGCAAGGTCTATGCGTTGAAGGACATCTGCCCGCATCGCGCCGCGCCGCTATCGGCCGGCAAGCTGACGCGGGAAGCCGATGGCGCCGAAAGCGTCGAATGCCCCTATCACGGCTGGCGGTTCCGGACCGACGGCGCCTGCGCCGCCATCCCCTCGCTGGTCGACGACCAGGCCATGGACGTCAGCCGCATCCGGGTCCGCAACTATCCGGCCGCCGAGAGCCAGGGCTTGGTGTTCGTCTGGATCAGCTCCGATCCCCGCTTCACGGGCGAGCCCTCCGAGCCGCCGCCAGTGTTTCCCGGCGTGGTCGGCGGCGGCCCCAAGCTGGTCGACCGCATGGAGTTCGACGCCCATATCGACCACGCGGTGGTGGGTCTGATGGATCCGGCGCACGGCCCCTATGTGCATCAGCAATGGTGGTGGCGCTCGGCCAAGAGCCAGCACGAGAAGGCCAAGAAGTTCGAACCGCGCGAGCAGGGCTTCGCCATGGTCCGCCATGAACCGTCGAAGAACAGCCGCGCCTACGCCGTACTCGGCGGCGAGCCGCTGACCGAGATCACCTTCCGCATTCCCGGCATGCGCTGGGAGCACGTGACGGTCGGCCAACGCCAGGTGCTGTCGCTGACCTGCCTGACGCCAATCAACGAGACCAAGACCAAGATCACCCAGATCGTCTGGTCCGATCACCCGGCGTTCCTGTTCCTGAAGCCGTTCATCGCCGCCGGCGCGCGGGCCTTCCTGCGCCAGGACGGCGACATGGTGAACCTGCAGAACGAGGGCCTGCGCTACGATCCGGCCCTGCTCTGGATCGACGACGCCGATCGCCAGGCCAAGTGGTACCAGCAGCTCAAGCGCGAATGGACCGCCAGCCGTCAGGCCGGTCGGCCCTTTGCAAATCCGGTGGAAGCCGCCACCCTGCGTTGGCGCAGCTAGGCGGGGACACCATGGACTTCACGACCAGCGACGGCCTCTCGGTCAGCTATGACGACATCGCGGCGGAGGGCTATGAGCGGGCGATCCTGCTGGTTCACGGCTTTGCGTCGAACCGCAACGAAGGCTGGAAGCGCACCGGATGGTACGCGGCGCTGGAGCGGCGGCGGTTCCGGGTCATCGCGCTGGACCAACGCGGCCACGGCCAGAGCGCAAAGCCGCATGAGCCGCAAGCCTATCGCCGTGAGAACCTGGCCCGCGACGTGGTGGAGTTGATCGACCACCTGGGGATCAACCGCGTCGATCTGTTCGGCTATTCCATGGGCGCGCGGGTCGCCTCAGCCGCGGCGCTGGCCGCCCCTGACAGGTTTTCCAACCTCATCCTGGGCGGGGTCGGCGACAAGATGCTGAGCGAGCGCCCCTCCGCGCGCGGTGACGTGATGGCCCAGGCGATGCTGGCCGAGGATCCGGAAAGCATCACCGAGCCCTTCCTGCGCAGCTTCCGCCAATTCGCCGACGAACAGGGCGAGGACCGCCAGGCGCTGGCCGCCTTCGTCCAGGTGGAAAATCCGCCCCTCGACACCGACAGCTTCGCGACCCTGCCGATGCCGGTGCTGGCGGTGGCTGGCCAGCGCGAAACCAATGGCGATCCGGAAGTCCTGGCCAAGGCGTTCGCCCACGGCCATGGCGTCATCATCCCCGGCTGCGACCACTTCTCGGCCATACCGCACGCCCTCACCAAGGCCGCCGTGTTCGACTTCATCGACGGGGTGCTAGACGATCCCTGGGCACGGTAGGGCGGCTCAACGAAGGCCCCTCACCCGACCTCTCCCCAGCGGGGAGAGGAGTAGAATAGGTTCCCGGCCCGCCTAGTCCTTCGGACCCATGTTGTAGGGGCCGCCCTTGGCGAGCGCCGCGCGGTAGGCTGGGCGGTCTTGGAAGCGCTTCACCCAGGCGGCGATGTTCGGATAGGCGGCGTAGCGGCCGAAAGCGCCGACCACCTCGCCGACGAAGCTCATCTGGATATCGGCGGCCGACAGTTCCGAGCCCATCAGATAATCGCGGCCTTCCAGCACGCTCTCGACATAGCCAAGGTGGTTGGCGATCTCGCTCTCGATGCGCGGGTGCAGCGGCGCGCCGGCCTCGCCCAGGCGGCCGACATACATGAACAGCATCAGCGGCAGCATGGCCGAGCCCTCGGCGTAGTGCAGCCACTGCTGGTAGGTGTCGTATTCGGGCGTATCGACGGCCGGAGCCAGCCCGCCCGCGCCGTGATGGCGCAGGACGTAATCGATGATCGCGCCGGACTCGATGACCGTCGCCGCGCCCTCGGTGACCACGGGCGACTTGCCGAGCGGATGCACCGCCTTCAGCTCCGGCGGCGCCAGCCGCGTCGTCGCGTCGCGCTGATAGGATTTGATCTCGTAGGGAAGCTTCAGCTCCTCCAGCAGCCAAAGGATGCGCTGCGAGCGCGAGTCGTTGAGGTGATGAACGACGATCATGGCCTGCTCCCATTTCTCTTTTCTCGAGGCCTACAGGCCGGCGTGACGGGCGACAAGCTTCGCCTATAGTCGGCGGATGATCTTGCAGGACCTGCCCGCCCGCCTCGCCGAGGCCGCCGACGCCGCCGAAGACCTTGTCGCCCGGATGAAGCAGGCGACCATGACCCGCGTCAGCCCCGAGGGCCGCCTCGACCGGCGCGCGCTCGACGCCGAGCAGCATGTCGCCCACGGCCTGGCCTGGGCGGCGTCCTATGCCGAGACCCTTCGCCAGACGGAGGCCTGGGCCAAGGCGCTGGACGCCGAGGGCCGGCTGGGGGAGGCCGAGGCCCTGCCCGCGCAACTGCTCGCCTTCGAATACCTCAGCCAACTGGCCGGCGGCGTGCCGATGAACCAGGGCGAGACCTTCCGCCCGGGAGATCTTGGCCTGGACGCCGGCGACCTTGCGCCGCTCATCGAACGCCTGCGGCCGGGCGCATCACAGGGGGTGAAAACCAGGATCGTCGCGCTGCTCGAAGCCGCGCGCGGCCGCCCCTCGCTGGAGGCCAGCGGCCTCGACGAAACCTTGGAACAGGTCCGCGATCAGTTCCACGCCTTCACCAACGAAAAGATATCGCCGCACGCCCATGGCTGGCATCTGCGCGACGAGCTCATCCCCCTGCCGCTTATCGAAGAGTTGGCGCAGCTCGGCGTTTTCGGCCTGACCGCCCCCGAGGCCTACGGTGGATCGGGTCTAGGCAAGGTGGCGATGTGCGTGGTGTCCGAGGCGCTGTCTCGCGGCTGGATCGGAACCGGCTCGCTCGGCACCCGCTCGGAGATCGCGGCCGAACTGATCCTGGCCCACGGCACCGATGAGCAGAAGCAGCGCTTCCTGCCCGCCATCGCCTCGGGCCAGATCATCCCAACCGCCGTCTTCACCGAGCCGGAAGCCGGATCCGACCTCGGCTCGCTGCGCACACGCGCCGTTCGCGACGGCGATGCCTGGCGGGTGACCGGCGCCAAGACCTGGATCACCCACGCCGCCCGCGCCGACCTGATGACGCTGCTGGTGCGGACCGATTCAGGCTCGAAGGACCATCGCGGACTTTCGATGTTCCTGGCTGAGAAGCCGCGCGGAACGGTGGACGCGCCCTTCCCGGCGGAGGGGATGGACGGCGGCGAGATCGGGGTGATCGGCTATCGCGGCATGAAGGAGTACGAGATCGCCTTCGACGGCTTCTCTGTCCCGCACGCCAACCTGCTCGGGGGCCAGGAGGGCCAGGGCTTCTCTCAACTGATGGCCACCTTCGAGAGCGCCCGGATCCAAACCGCGGCGCGGGCCATCGGCGTCGCTCAATCGGCCCTCGACCTCGCCCTCGACTACGCGCTCGCCCGCCGCCAGTTCGGCCAATCGATCGCCGACTTCCCCCGGGTGGCCAACAAACTCGCCTATATGGCGGCCGAGATCCTCGGCGCTCGCCGCCTGGCCTGGTTCGCGGCCGCCACGAAGGATGAGGGGCGTCGCTGCGACCTTGAAGCCGGCATGGCCAAGCTGGTCGCCGCACGCGTCGCCTGGGCCTGCGCCGACAATGCTGTCCAGATCCACGGCGGGACGGGCTTTGCGGTCGAGCAGCCGGTAAGTCGCGTTCTGGCCGACGCCCGGATCCTGAACATCTTCGAGGGCGCGGGCGAAATTCAAGCCCAGGTCATCGCGCGCCGGATGCTTGAAGGCGCAAATTAGTCCTCGCGAAGGCCCTGCAGAGCCCCGCTTCGCATTACAAATTTTCAATGCTGAGCCGCGCTAGCCGACCTTTTGGCAGGACTCCTGCCTCTTTATGTTTCAACGTTATACGAGCATGCTCAGCGATTGAGAATCTTTCAAAGTCTCGTGATGCGACCTTAAAACGCCTGAAAGTGACCGCAAAACGCCGATCTGCGACGTCGCGCCACACGGTCAAGCCGTACTTCGTGGTCTAGACCCAGAGGGTATTCGTATCGCGGAACGAGTTCGTTGAACACGATCAACAAAACCCTTCGCTTGGACGCGCCGTTTCGAAGGGCTAAGAGGAACAGGTGGTCATGATGACCTACGACACCGCTGTCCGACTCCCCCCGGGCGGCAGCCAATCCGAAGTTGAAGTGGGTCAGTTCGCCGCTGGTCTGCGCGCCGCTTCCCCGACCGGGGCGCGCGTCGCGCTGCGCCTCGTCGAGCTGTTCGAGAGAATTGTGGAAGAGTTTTGCGTAAAGTTCGAACAGCCAGCGACACCGGCCATGGCGAGGATCATCGCCCGATGAAACACGTCTCAGGCAATATTGAAGTCGCCGGCGAAGCCGAGGTCCGCGTCCCCACCCGTCGCGCCCTGGCCAAACAACAAACCCGCGCCAAGGTGCTGTCGGCCGCGCGCCGCCTGTTCTCTGAGTCGGGCTATGAAGGCGCCACCATCCGCGACATCGCCGCCGAAGCGGGCATGTCCACCGGCGCGGTGTTCGCCAACTTCGCCGACAAGTCCGACCTGTTCCGCGAGATCATGGTCGCCGACATGGAATCGCTGGTCGAAGCCATGCGTGACGGCGTTTCCCGCGGCCGCGGCGTCGACGACACCCTGCTGAAGCTCTTCATGGCCGGCTACGCCTTCTACAAGAGCCGCCTGCCGCTGGCCCGCGCGGCCTTCAGCATCTCCTGGCAGCCCGACCAAGGTGCGGAACTGCGCGAACTGCAGCCGGTGCAGATGATCCAAGATCTCTTCACCGAACAACTGACCTTGGGCGTCGAGCGCGGCGAGCTTTCCCAAGAAGCCGAAGCCAAGCTTCGCAGTCAGATGCTGTTCGACTGCTATTTGGCCAATTTCAATGAAGCGATCTTCGGCGGCTGGAGCCTTGAAGCGCTTCAAGCCAAGGCGAAAGATCAGATTCGCGTGATCCTGGCCGGCGCTCGTCGCGGCTGAAAACTAGATTAACTGAGGCCAGGGCGAGATTTGATCCAGCGAGATCAGATCTCGCTCTTGGTTTGCTCAGCAATTTCGGGCTTTTGCCCCGCGACGAACTGTCGCATCAATATCCACAATGCATTCCTGAGCCGGATTCGCCGTAACCAACAGGCGGGAGCGCACGCGTTTGATGTGGGCCGGGGAAAATACTTGAGCGCACGAAAGTCTCAGAAAGAAGCGACGCGCCAGCGCGTCCTCGACGCCGCCAGGGAGCTGTTCGAGTCAGAAGGCTACGAGGCGACGACCGTGCGTGAAATCGCCAAGCGCGCCTTGGTGTCCGTGGGCAGCGTCTTCACCACCTTCTCGTCCAAGGGCGACATACTCAGCCAGGTCATGGCCGACCGGCTCGACGCGCTCTACGCCGAGCTCGACCGGGTCGTACCGCACCTGCGCGGTTCGACGCCTGACCGCCTGCGCTCGATCTTCGCGATCCACTACGCCTTCGAGACCCGCCGCACGCGGTTGTTCCTGGCCCATATCGCCGCGGCCTATAACTGGACGCTCAGCCCCACCAGCCGGCCCTATGGGCGCACGCCGCGCCTGAAGCAGGTGATCCGGGACTGCATCGCCGAGGGCGTGACCCGCGGCGACGTCGGGCCCAACATCAATCTCGACCTGGTGGTCGACGCCCTGCTGGCCTCCTACGCCTGGACCTATCGCCTGGCCGCCTGGGAAGAAGCCGACGCCGAAACCATGAGCGCGGTGATGGACCGCCATATCGGCCTGCTGGCCGACGGATTCCGCCCTACCCCAGCTTAAGCCGATAGGCCCGAGGCGGTGTTCCAGGCTAAACTAGCGGCATGAACCTCTTCACCTACCTCATTCCGATCAGCCTGGCGGCGGTGACCCTTACGCTGTTCGTCGGCCTCTTCGCGCTGTTCCGGGGCGGCGATTTCGGGCGTTCCTACTCAAACAAGCTGATGCGGCTGCGCGTGCTGCTGCAGGCGGTCGCGATTCTCGTGCTGGTCGGCGCCGTCTGGTGGCGGCACAACGCCGGCGGCTGACGTGGTCACGCTGAATAAAATCTACACCCGCACGGGCGACGCCGGCGCCACCCGGCTCGCGAGCGGCGAACAGGTCTCCAAGTCGTCGCTGCGGGTTGAGACCTACGGCGCGGTGGACGAGGCCAACGCCTGCGTCGGCATGGCGCGGTTGCACACCGCCGCCGACCTTGAGCTCGACGCCATGCTGGCGCGAATTCAGAACGAGCTGTTCGACCTCGGCGCGGACCTGGCGACCCCGCCGCTGAAGGACGAAACCCACACCCTGCGCATGGTCGATAGCCAGGTGGAGCGGCTGGAGCGCGAGATCGATGCGATAAACGCGAACCTGCCGCCGCTCGCCTCGTTCATCCTGCCGGGCGGAACCGCCGCGGCCGCCAACCTGCACCTGGCGCGCACCGTCTCGCGACGCGCCGAACGCGCCGCCGTCGCCCTGGCGGAGTCCGGGCAGCAGGTCAGCCCAGCGGCTATGAAGTATTTGAACAGGCTATCGGATTTCCTGTTCGTCGCGGCGCGTCACGCCAACGATCAGGGCAGCGCCGAGGTGTTCTGGAAGTCCGGCGCGACCCGCTAGTTCTTAGCGGCAGGCGCTGCCTCGGCGGCCTTGGCGGCCGGACGAGCCTCAGTGTCGCCGGCCGCGCGCGCCTTGGCGGCGTCGGCCTTCGCGGCGTTGCGGGTCTCGTCGTTCTTGATAACCCGGCCGGTGATGTCGGAGATCAACACTGGGCTCGCGCAGGTGCGGCTGCGCCAGTCCCACCAGTCGCCCGCGGCTTCGCACTTCTGGCCCGGCCAGACCCAGCCGATGTGATAGGCGAAAGCGCCTGCGCTCAGGATGGCGAAAGCGGCGAGGAAGATCAGCTTAAGCCGGTCGATCGTACGGTTCATGGCGTCGTTCTATTCATCGATTAAGGCGGCTGCTAGCGATGCGATCCGCCGAAATTGGGGCGAAGTGTGACCCGCCACCGACTTGCAAAGCGCGTCGGAAGCGTTATGCCGCATCCGACCGATTTTTTCGCAATGCAAATTTGAGGCGCTAGCAACCCATGAAGGTGTTGGTCCCGGTCAAACGGGTGATCGATTCAAACGTCAAGGCTAGGGTGAAGTCCGACCAATCGGGCGTCGACCTGGCCAACGTCAAAATGTCCATTAATCCCTTCTGCGAAATCGCAGTTGAAGAGGCTGTTCGCCTCAAGGAAAAGGGCGTCGCCACGGAAGTGGTCGTCGTCTCGATTGGACCGGCACAGGCTCAGGAAACCCTGCGCCAAGCTCTGGCCATGGGCGCCGACCGTGGCGTCCTGATCCAGTCGGACCAGGATCTGGAGCCGCTGGAAGTCGCCAAGGTGCTCAAGGCGGTCATCGCCGAAGAAGCTCCCGGCGTCGTCATCATGGGCAAGCAGGCCATCGACGGCGACAACAACGCCACCGGCCAAATGCTGGCGGCCCTGCTCGACTGGCCCCAGGCGACCTTCGCCTCGGCCATCGAACTGTCGGCCGACAAGGCGAAGGTGACCCGCGAAGTCGACGGCGGTCTGCAGACCATCGAAGCGACCCTGCCGGCGATCATCACCGCCGACCTGCGCCTCAACGAGCCGCGCTACGCTTCGCTGCCGAACATCATGAAGGCGAAGAAGAAGCCGCTGGACGTCAAGGAAGTCGCCACGCTGGGCGTCGACCTGAAGCCGCACCTGAAGGTCCTGAAGGTCGCTGAGCCCGCCAAGCGCTCGGCCGGGATCAAGGTCGAAACTGCTGGCGACCTGGTCGCTAACCTGAAGACCGCGGGGGTGCTCTAATGGCTGTTCTCGTCATCGCCGATCACGACAACGCGTCGCTGAAGGACTCCACCAACAAGACCGTCACCGCCGCGCTGGCCCTCTCGGGCGACGTGGACGTGCTGGTCGCTGGTAAGGACGCCAAGGCAGCGGCCGACGCGGCCGCCAAGATCGCCGGCGTCCGCAAGGTGCTGCTGGCCGAAAGCGACGAGCTGGGCCAAGGCCTGGCCGAAGCTGTCGAAGCCACGGTCCTGCCGTTGATGGGGGGCTACGACGCCGTCCTGACCCCGGCCACCTCGCAAGGCAAGAACTTCAGCCCCCGCATCGCGGCCAAGCTGGACGTCGCGCAGATTTCGGAAATCGTCGAAGTCGTCAGCAATGACACCTTCGTGCGCCCGATCTACGCCGGCAACGCGCTGGAAACCGTCCAGTCGTCCGACGCCAAGAAGGTGATCACCGTCCGCGCCACCGCCTTTAAGGCGGCGGGTGAAGGCGGCTCGGCCTCGGTCGAGAACGTCGCCGCCGGCGCCGCTTCGGCCAAGATCAAGTTCGTCGATCAACAACTGGTCAAATCGGCTCGTCCCGAGCTGGCCGGCGCCAAGATCGTCGTCTCCGGCGGCCGCGCCATGGGCTCGGCTGAAGAGTTCTCCAAGGTCATCGAACCGCTCGCCGACAAGCTCGGCGCAGCGGTCGGCGCCAGCCGCGCGGCGGTCGATGCGGGCTACGCCCCCAACGACTACCAAGTCGGCCAGACCGGCAAGGTCGTGGCTCCCGAGCTCTACGTGGCCATCGGCATCTCCGGCGCGATCCAGCATCTCGCCGGCATGAAGGACTCCAAGGTGATCGTTGCGATCAACAAGGACGCCGACGCTCCGATCTTCCAAGTGGCCGATTTCGGTCTGGTGGCGGACTACAAGACCGCCGTGCCGGAACTGATGGACGCCCTGACCGCCGCCGGAAAATAACCGACAGCGCTCAACTACATTTTTGAAATGCGATCAGGGGCGGCTCCGCAAGGAACCGCCCCTTTTTCGCGCCTGCGCTGTGTGGGGTCAGCGCTTGGCGAGAGCGGACGTGGTCGGCGACTGGCCGAGGGTGAGCATGACCTCGCGCCCGACAAGCTCCGGCGGCGCCTTGGTGGTGCGGACATTGCGCAAGGCCGCGGCGACCTGGTCGTCGAGTTCAGCCGAACCGCTAGCGCCGACCACCTGAGCGCCGTTGAGGCGGTCAACACCGACCCGGGCGCGCACGATCACGGTCCGGCCGCCGAGATCGACGCCACGGTCAGCCAGACGTTCATTGGCGTCGCCGGCCGCGGTCGCGACATATCGTTCGACATTGGCCGGCGCGGCCTTCGCGAAGAGAGGCGCGGCGGACAGCAGGCCAGCCACGCTCAGCAGGAGAAGCTGGGCTTTCATGAGATCGTTCCTGGTAAAACGGGGAGGAGGGGAGCGGCGCCGCCCAATCGATATCGGCCTGATCGCCCACTGTTACGAACGATGGTTATTGCCCAAGGATGTTAGCAGGGCTAACAACCCGACATGGCTCGCCTACCGCCGTTCTTCGCACTTCGCGCCCTCGCCGTCGCCGCACGCCTGCGCAGCTACAGCCGTGCGGCCGATGAACTGTCGGTCACCCACGGCGCGGTTAGCCAACAGATCCGGCGCCTGGAGGAAGACCTCGGAGCGCGGCTGTTCGCCCGCAAGGGCAACGCCATGATCCCGACGCCAGAGGCCGACCGCCTGGCAGGGGAGATCGAACGGGCGATGCAGATCCTGCAGAACGCAGTCGAAGCGTTTTCCCAGGCCGCCGAGCGTGACCCGCTGGTCGTCAGCCTTGATCCGCAGTTCGCCGCCCGCTGGTTGCCCACGCGCCTGTCACGGCTGACCGCCGATCCGGCCGGGGCGAATGTCGATCTCGTGGTGGAATCCCGGCTGGCGAACTTCGTCACCGACGGGGTCGATATGGGCATTCGCTATGGGCCCAGCCCCGGACAGGACGTCGAGAGCGTCCTGCTGCTACGGGAACAGCTCTTCCCCGTCGCCAGCCCGGACTTGGCGGCGAGGCATGATTTCCAGACCCCAGCCGACCTGCTCAAGGCGCCGCTGCTACGCCACCGCCACCGCGCCTGGAACCTGTGGTTCTCAGCCTATGGTCTGACCGATCCAGGCGACGGACTGGAGTTTGAGGACTCCATCCTGGTGGTGGAATCCGCCGCCCACGGCATGGGGGTGGCCCTGGCCCGGAGCGGTCTGGTCGAACAGGACTTGGCCACCGGACGCCTGGTCCGGTTGCTGCCGCACGCGGTTGAGAACGACCACGCCTTCTTCCTCGCCTGGCGCTCGGACAACCCGAAACTTCGGCGCATACACGCCCTACGCGACTGGTTGCTGACTGAGGTCAAAGCCTCGGCTTCCTAAGGCTATTTTCACCGCGACAGTTACGCTGCGACGCAGCAAAAACCTTGGCGACAGCGCCGCTCCCCATGTTAGAAACCCGTCACAAGCGGCTGCGGCTGGGACCGCATCCGTGTCATTCGAGGCAGTTTTCGGCATGGTTCAGATCAAGTCGGTCGGCGTCATCGGCGCGGGCCAAATGGGATCGGGCATCGCGCATGTTTGCGCACTCGCGGGCTACGACGTGCTGCTGCACGATGTCAGCGAAGACAAGATCGCCGCGGGCCTGTCGCTGATCGAGCGAAATCTCAGCCGGCAAGTCGTGCGCGGCATCATCGACCAGGCCGCCATGGACGGCGCCATCGCCCGCATCAAGGGCGCCCCCGAGCTCCAGGCCATCGGCGCGACCGACATGGCCATCGAGGCGGCGACCGAAAACGAAGAGGTCAAGAAGGCCATCTTCAAGGCGCTGACCCCGCACCTCGGCCCGGACACCATCCTGGCCTCCAACACCTCCTCGATCTCGATCACCCGCCTGGGCGCGGCGTCCGACCGTCCCGAGCGCTTCATCGGCCTGCACTTCATGAATCCGGTGCCGCTGATGAAGCTCGTGGAGATCATCCGCGGCATAGCGACCGACGCGCCGACCTACGAGACCGCCGTCAACTTCGCCAAGTCGCTGGGCAAGACCACCGCCAACGCTGAGGATTTCCCCGCCTTCATCGTCAACCGCATCCTGGTTCCGATGATCAACGAGGCGATCTACACCCTGTATGAGGGGGTCGGCACGGTCGACGCCATCGACACCGCCCTGAAGCTGGGCGCCAATCATCCGATGGGTCCGCTGGAACTCGGCGACTTCATCGGGCTCGACACGGTGCTGTCGATCATGAACGTGCTCTACGAGGGCCTGGCGGACTCGAAGTACCGTCCCTGCCCGCTGCTGGTGAAGTACGTTGAGGCCGGTTGGCTGGGCCGCAAGGCCGGCCGCGGCTTCTACGACTATCGCGGCGAGACGCCGGTTCCGACGCGATAGAGGCGCCTTGGCGCCCAGGTTGGGCGCAAAGCCGTTAATCCATTCGACTTGTCCAGCTTCGCCGTCCGATACTCCGGGTGATTCGGACACGCGGGCTCATGCGGCAGTTCACCTCGGTGGCGCTTTCGGCCACCTACCTCTGTCTCGCTCTGATCGTCGCCCTGCTGCTGTGGCGGAACGGCGGAGGCTGGGCTGCGGGCGTCGCCGCCCTGGTCGGCGGACTTGGCCTTTGCTTCGCCGTCCATGCTCTGGTCGCCCAATCCCTGAAATTGCGCGCTGTCCGCAAGGAACTGGAATCTCTGCGCGACGCCCAGCGGATCATGCTGGGCCAGATGGAGTTGGTGGACGCGCGAATGAGCGAAGTCGCCGACGCGGTCAGCGACGACGTGAACCGTTCCGAGGCGCTGTCCGACGAGGTCCACATGCTGGAGGATCTGGTCGAGCGCATGGGGCATCGGTTGGAGGAGCGCGTCACCGTCGCGCCATTCGCCGCCCGTCAGGACGCCAACACCCGGGCCCGCCAGTCGGCGGCCCTGCTCGACACCGTTCGCGCGGCCCTGGCTGAGAACCGCGTCGATCTCTACCTGCAACCCATCGTCGGCCTGCCTCAGCGCCGGACCGTCTTCTACGAAAGTTATTCGCGACTGCGCGATGAAAGCGGCCGCGTCTTGATGCCGGCAGAGTATCTGGCGGTCGCCGAGCCCGAAGGCCTGGTCACCTCGATCGACAACCTGCTGCTGTTCCGTTGCGTGCAGATCGTGCGCCGGTTGGCCAAGCAGGACCGTAAGGTCGGCATCTTCTGCAACATCTCGATCGCCAGCCTCGCGGACGAAACCTTCTTCCCGCAGTTTCTCGAACTGCTCGCCGACAATCGCGACCTGGCGGGCGCCCTGATCTTCGAACTTGGACAGGCCGCCTTTGACGCGCGCGGCGCGGTCGAGGCCCGCAACATGGGCCGGCTGGCCGAGCTGGGCTTCCGCTTCTCGCTCGACAAGGTCCACGACCTCGACATCGACTTCCACGACCTGGCCCGCGCCGACGTGAAGTTCCTGAAGGTCAGCGCCCCCTTCCTGCTGGAAGAGCTGCTGGAAACCGAGGATGGCCTGGTCTTCCGCTCGATGCCCGACCTCGCGGCCCAGGACTTCGCCTCGCTGACCCGCCGCTACGGCGTCGACCTGATCGCCGAAAAGGTCGAGAGCGAGCGCCAGATCGTCGATATCCTCGAGCTCGATATCGCCTTTGGCCAAGGCCATCTGTTCGGCGAGCCGCGGGCGATCCGCGACGCTGTCCTGGCCGAGACCGATCCCCCGGCCGAGTTCCTGCATCCGAACCCGCGCAGGCGGGTCGGCGCCAGGGGCTGACCGCCCTGCGCGCATTGACCTTCGTCGCACGGCCCGGTACCGCCCGAGCATGACCGCACCTGCCCTGATCTCCGGCCTCTCGGCCGTGGCCGACCGCTACGACGTGCTGCTCTCCGATGTCTGGGGGGTGATCCACAACGGACGCGAGAGCTTCCCCGCCGCCTGCGAGGCGCTGGCGCGCTGGCGCGCCGAGCGCGGCCCGGTGATCCTGATCTCCAACTCTCCGCGCCCGTCGAGCGCCGTGCATGAGCAACTCGACGAACTCGGCGTTCCGCGCGAGGCGTGGTCGGCCTTCGTCTCGTCGGGCGACGCCACCCGCATCCTGTTGAGCGGCCGCGCGCCTGGGCCGGCCTGGGCCATCGGCCCCGATCGCGACTTCGTCCTCTATGAGGGTCTCGACCTGGCCTTCGCCGGTCCCGAGGACGCGGCCTTCATCTCCTGCACCGGCCCTGTCGATGACGAGGTCGAGGGACCGGACGACTACGAGGCGCGCTTCAAGACGACCATCGCGCGCGGTCTGCCGATGATCTGCGCCAACCCGGACATCGTGGTGCAGCGCGGCGACAAGCTGATCTATTGCGGCGGGGCGCTGGCCCAGCGCTACGAGCAGCTTGGCGGCCAGGTGATCATGGCCGGCAAGCCTCACGCCCCGATCTACGATCTCTGCCTCGGCGAGGCGCAGGTCCTGCTCGGCAAGCATATCGACCGCTCGCGCGTGCTCTGCATCGGCGACGCCGTCGCCACCGACGCCAAGGGCGCCAACGACCAAGAGCTGGACGTGCTGTTCGTCGCCAGCGGCATCCATGGCGCCGAGACGATTGGCGACGACGGCCTCGACGTCTCGGCGGTCGAGCGCCTGCTCGCCAAGGACGGCGCGCGGGCCACCTACGCCATCGCCGATCTGGCGTGGTGAGCAAAAGCCGCTAACTAGGGCTCGAACTGTCAGGAGTGGTGGGCGTGCAGGGGATTTTCTTCGAGGATCTGACCATCGGTCAGTCGGCCGAGACCACGAAGATCGTGGGCGCGGCGGACGTCGAGGCCTTCGCCGCCGTGTCCGGCGACACCAATCCTGTGCACCTGGACGAAGCCTATGCCCTGACGACGCCGTTCCAGGGCCGTATCGCTCACGGCATGCTGTCGGGCGCCTATATCTCGGCGATGCTGGGCACCAAGCTGCCGGGCCCTGGCGCGATCTATCTCACCCAATCCCTGCGCTTCCGGCGCCCTGTTAAGATCGGCGACCCGGTGGTGACGCGCGTGACCGTCCAGGCGCTGGACGAACGGCGCGCCCACGCGACCCTGACCACCGTCTGTCAGGTCGACGGCAAGACCGTCGTCGATGGCGAGGCCGTGGTCATGGTGCCCCGCCGCAACACCACGAAGGCCGGCTAGCCATGCGTATCGTTCACGGCTGGAAGGGCCTGGAGGCCTCCGATCGCGGCGCCGCCGTCGCCTTCGGCAATTTCGACGGCGTCCATCGCGGCCACCAGAAGGTCATCGCCCAGGCGGCGAAAGCAGCCCAGGCGCTGAAGGCGCCGCTCGGCGTCATCAGCTTTGATCCGCATCCCCGGCAGATCTTCCAGCCGGACGCTCCCACGTTCCGGATCATGAAGACCGACCAGCAGGCGCGCGCCCTCGCGGCGCTGGGCGTCGACATCTTCCATGTCCTGCCCTTCGACCGCGAAATGGCCGACCTCACCGACTACGAGTTCGCAAGCCAGGTGCTGGCTCAGGGGCTCGGCGTTTGTCACGTCGCCGTCGGCTTCGACGTCTCGTTCGGCAAGGGCCGCACCGGCAGCCCCGAGCTGATGGCGAAGTATGGCAAGGAGCTCAACTTCACGGTGTCGGTCGCCGAAGCCTTGGGTCAGGGCGACACCAAGTTCTCCTCCACCGGCGTGCGCGAAGCGCTGCGGGACGGATATCCGGAACAGGCCGCCTTCATCCTCGGCCGCCCGTTCGCCATCGAAGGCGCGGTCGAACGCGGTCGTCAGCTTGGCCGCACCCTGGGCTTCCCGACCGCCAATGTGGCGCTGACCGACTATGTGATCCCCAAGCTGGGGGTCTACGCCACGCGCACCCGCCTGCCCGATGGCCGCGAGATCGCCGGCGTCGCCAACATCGGGGTCAATCCGACCATCGCCGGCGAGATCGCCCCGCGCCTGGAAGTCTGGCTGTTCGACTTCGACGAGGACATCTACGACCAAGTGATCGAGACCGACCTGATCGCCTTCCTGCGCCCGGAAGAGAAGTTCGACAGCCTCGAGACCATGACCACCCAGGTCATGGCCGACGCCGCCCAGGCCCGGGCGCTGCTGTTGCCCGAGTTCTAGTCCTCGATCTGCAGCACCTCGATCTCGCGCGGCTTCTCGTCCGGACCCAGCCAGCGGAAGATGTCGCCGACCGACAGACCCATCAAGGCCGCGCCCACCGGGGCGAGCACGGAGATGCGGTTCTCGTCGACATTGGCTTCCCCAGGCAGGCCGACGCGGACCGTGCGCTCGCGCTGGAGAACCAGATCGCGATAGGTCACCTGCGATCCCAGGCGCACGAACTTCGAGCGGCGCTCGCTCTGGTCGGAAACAATGGCGAAGCGCTCCAGCTCCTCAAGCAGCAGGGTCGCGCCCGGCATCGGTGAGCGCGAGGCACGGCCAATGGCGGCCAGCTTTTCGAAATCGGCTTCGGTCACCCGCACCTTTGGGCGGGCCTTGGTCTTGGTGGTCATGTTCAGTTCCTTGAAATTGGGGTCAGGCCGCCGAGGGCGGCGGCTGGTTGTCGGGATCGGGGTCAGGGATTGCGGCCTCACGGCGCGGGCGGAACGGCAGAACCTCGGCAGTAGGCTGGTCCGCATTTCGCGCACGAGAAAGATCACCCGCAGTATCTGCGGGAGGCTTCTTCTGTTTCGACATGTTCACGATGCTCCGCGTGACGAAACGCCACGGTTATCGGGATAGTGATCAGGATTTTTGAGGAAGCATCCCCGAACCCTCGGCGCACAGCCGATATGAGTTCGGGGCTAGTCTCCTTGGACTAGGCGGCCCGCATGGTGCGCTCGGCGCGGCATGTTCATGCAAATACTCATCGCACCTAGATAGTGGGGGTCCGCGCCTCGGAAGTCAAATCCCGGGCCGGTGACCGCCTGGCGTCCATTGGGGGCTCGCGCGGGGCGGCGCCCTCTGCTACAGCCCGAACATGACTTCGGTTCGGAAAACCCTACGAATTATCCGCCCGGCGTGACGCCGCCGGACGATCGCTCCAGCGCGCGCCGGGTTCCACCCGTCTAAGTCCCCAAGTTCCGAGCCAAGCTGGAAAGTCCCATGGCCGACGACGCCGAAATGCCTTCGCGCGATTACCGCGAAACCGTCTTCCTTCCCGATACGCCGTTCCCGATGCGCGCCGGGTTGCCGAAGAAGGAACCCGAGATCCTGGAGAGCTGGGCGAAGCTCGACCTCTACAACGCCATCCGCGCCGAGCGGCAACGGGCCGGAGCCCCGCTGTTCGTGCTGCATGACGGCCCGCCCTATGCGAACGGCGCCATTCATATCGGCCACGCGCTGCAGAAGACGCTGAAGGACTTCGTGGTCCGTTCGCGGTTCCTGCTGGGCTACGACGTCGATTACGTGCCGGGCTGGGACTGCCACGGCCTGCCGATCGAGTGGAAGATCGAGGAAGAGCTGCGCGGCCAGGGTCGCCGCAAGGACGAGGTCTCCAAGGCCGAGTTCCGCACCCGTTGCCGTGAATACGCCTCCAAGTGGATCGCCGTGCAAATGGCCGGCTTCAAGCGCCTGGGCGTGCTGGGCGACTGGGAGCACCGCTACGCGACCATGGACTATTCGAGCGAGGCCGCGATCGTGGCCGAGTTCCACAAGTTCGTCGCCACCGACCAACTCTATCGCGGCTCCAAGCCGGTGATGTGGAGCCCGGTCGAGCGCACCGCCCTGGCCGACGCTGAGGTCGAGTATCACGACCATGTCTCGCCGACGATCTGGGTCAAGTTCCCGGTCGTGCAAGGCTCCGACGCCGCCGTCGGCGCCAGCGTGGTCATCTGGACCACCACGCCCTGGACCATCCCGGCCAACCGGGCGATCAGCTATTCAGAGTCGATCAGCTACGCCGTCTATCAGGTCGAGGCCATGGAAGAGGGCCTGGAGTTCGAGCCCTGGGCCAAGGCTGGCGACCGCCTGATCCTGGCCGAGAAGCTGGCCGAGGACGTCTTCAAGACCGCCAAGATCGCCAAGTGGCGCCGGGTCGAGGCTATCGATTGTCAGGGCATGGTCTGCGAGCATCCGCTGCACGCCCTGGACGCCCACTATGACTTCCCGGTGCCGCTGCTGCAGGGCGACCACGTCACCGACGACGCGGGCACCGGCTTTGTGCACACCGCGCCAGGCCACGGCGCAGACGACTATCTGGTCTGGCTGGCCCATGGCCATCGCGAGATCCCCGACACGGTCGATCAGGACGGCGCCTACTACCCGCACGTGCCGTTGTTCGGCGGGCTGAAGGTGCTGGAGACCGAAGGCAAGAAGGCCGGCAAGTTCGGACCGGCCAACGGCGCGGTCATGGACAAGCTGATCGAGGCCGGGCGCTTGCTGGCCCGCGGCCGGATGGAGCACTCCTATCCGCACTCCTGGCGCTCGAAGGCGCCGGTGATCTTCCGCAACACGCCGCAGTGGTTCATCCGCATGGATGAGCCGATCGACACCCCCGCCAACGGCGGCCGGACCCTGCGCGAGACGGCGCTGGAATCCATCGAGGCGACGGCCTTCTATCCGGCCGGCGGCAAGAACCGCATCCGCTCGATGGTCGAGAGCCGTCCCGACTGGCTGATCAGCCGGCAACGCGCCTGGGGCGCGCCGCTGGCCATGTTCGTCGACAAGGAGACGAACCACCCGCTGCACGACCCGGAAGTCGATCGCAGGATCGTCGAGGCCATCAAGGCCGAGGGCGCTGACGCCTGGTTCAACCGCCCGGTCACCGACTTCCTGGGCAGCCACGATCCGGACCGCTTCGAGAAGATCGACGACATTCTCGACGTCTGGTTCGACAGCGGATCGACCCACGCCTTCACGCTCGAAAATCGCGAGCACACCCGCTGGCCGGCCGACCTCTATCTGGAAGGCTCCGACCAGCATCGCGGCTGGTTCCAGTCCTCGCTGCTGGAAAGCTCCGGCACCCGCGGCCGCGCGCCCTACGACGCTATCCTCACCCACGGCTTCACCATGGACGAGGCCGGCGAGAAGATGTCGAAGTCCAAGGGCAACGTGGTCGATCCCGAGGTGGTGATCCGCGAGTCCGGCGCCGAGATCATCCGGCTGTGGGCCGCGATGATCGACTATTCGGACGACAGCCGCATCGGCAAGACCGTGCTGCAGACGACCTCCGACGCCTACCGCAAGCTCCGCAACACCGTGCGCTACATGCTGGGCGCCCTGGCCGACTATTCGCCTGACGAGGCGGTGGAGCTGGAGCAGATGCCGCCGCTGGAGCGGTTCGTCCTGCACCGGCTGTGGGAACTGGATGGCCAGGTTCGCGCCGCCTACGAAGGCTACGTGTTCCAGGACGTGATCCGTCCGATCATCGAGTTCTGCCAGACCGACCTGTCGTCGCTGTTCTTCGACATCCGCCGTGACAGCCTCTATTGCGACCAGCCCGGCGAACTTCGTCGGCGCGCGGCGCGCACCGTGATGGACGCTGCGTTCGAACGGCTCACCGCCTGGCTCGCCCCGTTGATGCCTTTCACGATGGAAGAGGCCTGGACCCTGCGCTACCCGGACGCCCATTCCAACTGCATGCGGGTGATCCCGGAAACCCCGGCAGACTGGCGAAACGACGCCGAGGCCGCTCGCTGGGCCAAGGTCCAGCAGGTGACGTCGGTCGTCACCGGCGCGCTCGAGGTCGAGCGGCGTGAAAAGCGCATGGGCGCGGCCCTGGAAGCAGCGCCACGCGTCTACGTGGCCGACGCCGACCTGCTCGCGGCCTTCGCCGGCCTCGACGCCGCGGAGGTGTTCCGCACCAGCCAGGCGACCCTCATGGCGGGCGAAGGTCCGGCCGGCGCATTCGTCCTCGCCGACGTTCCTGGCGTCGCGGTCGAACCTTTGCGGGCGGAAGGCAAGAAGTGCGCACGCTCGTGGCGCATCCTGCCGGAAGTCGGTTCCGATCCTCGCTATCCCGACCTCAGCCTGCGGGACGCAGAGGCGGTCGCGGCCTGGGACGCGGTTCGGGCTTGAGCATGAAGTCAGTCACGAAACTGGGCTGGACGGCCTACGCCCTGGCCGCCTTCGTCATCGTCGCCGACCAGTTGTCCAAGCACTGGATCCTGTTCGTCTACGACCTGCCGTCGCGCTTCTCGGTGCCGATCGCCGGACCGTTCTCACTGACCATGGTCTGGAACCGCGGCGTCAGCTTCGGCCTGTTCCGGGCCGACGCCGACCTGGTCCGCTGGCTGCTGGCGGCCTTCTCGGTGATCGTGGCCATCGTGCTGGCGGTCTGGGCTCGCAAGGCCGAACGGCCGTTCATGGCCGTGGGCCTCGGCCTAGTGATCGGCGGGGCGCTGGGCAATGTCATCGACCGCATCCGCTTCGGTGCAGTCGCCGACTTCCTCGATTTCCAACGCCTGGGGTTCTTCCCCTGGGTATTCAACGTGGCCGACAGCGCCATCACGATCGGCGTGGTCTTCTTATTGCTCGATTCCATGCGTAAGGAATCGGCGTCTTAATCGCATTGGCGGGTATCGCCCTATGCGCTATTCAACCATCCCTCACCGCCAGGGGCGGCTTTCGGAGCTTCGTTACATGAGTCTGAACCGTGTGCTTGTCGCGACCGCTCTGGTGGCGGCCGCCGGCGTGGGTCTCTCCAGCTGCAGCTCGACCCGCAATGCGCTCGGCATGAGCAAGGTCACGCCCGACGAATTCCGCGTCGTGTCCAAGGCGCCGCTCGTCGTGCCGCCTGACTATGCCCTGCGCCCGCCGGCTCCCGGCGAACCGCGCCCGCAAGAACTGCAGCCGGAAAGCGCCGCGCGCGTGGCCCTGCTCGGCCAACGCGAGGCCCAGGCTCGCTCGGACGGCGAAAAGGCGTTGGTCGCCAAGGCCGGCGCCGACAAGGCCGACCCGTTGATCCGCTACGTCGTCGATGACGAAACCGGCGCCCTGGCGCACAAGGAAAAGTCGTTCGCCGACAAGGTTATGTTCTGGAACAACGGTCAGCCGAGCGCGGCCTCGACCGCCGCGGCGGCCGACAACGTCCCCGCCCCGATCGATCCGGCCGCTGAAGAAGACCGCGTCAAGCCGCTGACCGGCGGCGGCGCCGTCGTCATCTCGCGCGAGAAGCAATCGCGCATCAAACTTCCGGGCCTGTAGGCTCCACGATCTATTCCTCTCCCCGGCGGGGAGAGGAACTTTCGATCTCAATCCTCATCTCCAGGCGTCTTCACTTCGTAGCCCTTGGCGCGTAGCTGATCGAGCACGCCGCCCTGGGCCAGCAGGGTCCGCAACGGGGCCACGGCGATCGCGTGCCCCGGTGTCTTCAGGGCTGCTTCAATGTCGTTTGTCAGGTCGCGCTTCACCCGGGCGTCGAAGGTCAGCGCCCCCGGTGTGACGGCGATGCACCGCTCATAGCTGCGCTCGGTGCCCAGGGCCCCACCGACGTCGCCGCTCGCCCAGGCCCGCGAGGCGGCCAGTGTCCGGCCCGGGCCAGATTCGATCTCACCCATAACCTCGTCCAGGCAGGCGGAGCCTGCGGCCTTCGAGGTGCGGGTTACAGCGCCCAGCAACGGGCCGAGGTCGTAGGAATGCTGCACGATCTTCACGCCGCTGCGCTGGGCCAGCAGCTTGATCAGTTTGGTGGGGTCGGCGGTCGTCAGCCCCTCCTTCTCCCGATAGTCGTCAGTAAGCATCAGGGCCGCGGCTAGTGGATGGTTGGTCTTGTAGTGATCGGCCGGCTGACCGAGCTTTGTCCGTACGGCGGCGAACCGTTCGCGCTGCGCCGGATCCAGGCCGTCCTCGAACGGCTTGCTCGACTTCAAGCGCAGGTAGCTAATCGCCGCGCCCGGCGCGCCGGCCAGCTTCACCTTCAGCCCCGTGAACGGCAAGATCACCGCATTGGCGCCTTCCAGGCGGCGGTTGAATTGTAGTTGATCCCACTGCTGACGCTTGGGCGCCACGGTCGGCGCACCCAGGACATAGACCGTCGAGTCGCCGTCAGAGACCCGCCACCAGGCCGGCCCAGGCAGCCGCGCGGTCACGACCAGTTCCTCGACCAGGGTCTCGTTGGGATCGACGGCGCCGGCAGGAAGCTGCGCGCTCGGCGTAAGCGGAACCTGAGCCACCAGTGGGGCTGGAGCAGCCGATGCGAAGAGAGCGGCGGCAAGCGCTCTGCCGAGGACGCGTTTCACGAAGTCACCTTCCAGACTGCCCCCCGGAATCGCCATATAGTGACGGCCTAACCAAAGCGTGACCATGCCTATACGCCGCCTTCCCCCAGAGACCGTGAACCGCATCGCCGCCGGCGAGGTGGTCGAACGTCCCGCCAGCGCCGTGAAGGAACTGGTGGAAAACGCTTTGGACGCCGGTTCTCGTTCCATCGAGGTGCAGGCCGACGGCGGTGGGCTGACCCGCATCCTGGTCGCCGACGACGGTTCGGGCCTCTCGGCCGACGAACTGGCGCTGGCCATTGAGCGCCATGCGACCTCCAAGCTCAGCCCCGATGACGCCGGCGACTACGACCTGTTGCACATCTCCACCCTCGGTTTCCGAGGCGAAGCCCTGCCCTCGATCGGCTCGGTGGCCCGGTTGTCGATTTCCTCGCGGGCCAAGGGATCGGCCGACGCCCACGCCATACTGGTCGAAGGCGGCGCGGTCGGCGCGGTCTCGCCGTCTGGCTTCCCTGGCCCGCATGGGGCCCGGGTCGAGGTGCGTGACCTGTTCTACGCCACCCCCGCCCGCCTGAAATTCATGAAGTCCGAGCGGTCCGAGGCGCTGTCGATCGCCGACGAGATCAAGCGCCAGGCCATGGCGCATGAGGATGTGTCGTTCGCCCTGGATCTGGACGGTCGCCGCACCCTGCGCCTGCCGGCGGAGAGCAAGGGGCCTGATGGTCGCCTGGCCCGCTTGTCGGCGATCATGGGACGGGAGTTCTCTGAAAACGCCCTGGCCATCGATCATGAACGCGAGGGCGTGCGGCTGACCGGGTTCGCCGGACTGCCGACCTATAATCGCGGCAACTCGGCTCACCAGTACCTGTTCGTGAACGGCCGGCCGGTGCGCGACCGCCTGTTGCAAGGCGCGCTACGCGGCGCCTATGCCGACTTCCTGGCCCGCGACCGCCACCCGCTGGTGGCGCTCTATCTTGAGGTCGATCCCAGCTATGTCGACGTCAACGTCCATCCGGCCAAGGCCGAGGTGCGGTTCCGCGATCCGGCCCTGGTGCGCGGCCTGATCGTCGGCGGTCTGCGTCACGTCCTGGCCGGCGCCGGGCACCGGGCCGCCACCACCGTCGCCAGCGAAACCTTGAACAACCTGCGTCCAGGCTGGTCGCCGCAAGCTCCATCTGCTCAAGGTTTCTCCGCTTGGCAGATGGGTGGTTGGGCGCAGAACGCCCAGGCCGCCGCCCAGACCATCCCCGGCCTGACTGAGGTCTCGGCCCGCGCGGAGCCGGCTCAGGACTGGCCCAGCGCCACGTCCTACAACCAGCAGCCAGGGCTTCACGAGGCTCCGGCGCCGTCGGTGGCCTTCGATCCGGTAGACTTTCCGCTGGGAGCGGCCCGCGCCCAGGTGCACGAGACCTACATCGTGGCCCAGACCCGGGACGGCGTCGTGATCGTCGATCAACACGCGGCCCACGAGCGGCTGGTCTACGAACGGATGAAGGTGGAGATGGCGCAGGGCGGCGTCTCGCGCCAAGTTCTGCTGCTGCCCGAGGTGGTCGAACTCGATCCCGCCGAGGCCGAGCGGGTCGCCGCCCGCGCCGACGAGCTGGCCGCGCTCGGCCTGATGGTCGAGGCCTTTGGTCCCGGCGCGATCCTGGTGCGCGAAACCCCTGCCCTGCTGGGCGAGACCGACGTCGCCGGCCTGATCCGCGACATCGCCGACGATCTGGCCGAGAACGGCCAGGCCCTGGCGCTGAAGGAACGGCTGGAAGAGGTGTGCTCCACCATGGCCTGCCACGGCTCGGTCCGCGCCGGGCGCCGGCTGAACGCGCCAGAGATGAACGCCCTGCTGCGCCAGATGGAGGCCACGCCTCACTCAGGCCAATGCAACCACGGCCGCCCGACCTATGTGGAGCTGAAACTCGCCGACATCGAGCGGCTTTTCGGGCGGCGGTAGGCTCACCACCAGTCCAGATCGGTCCGCTTGCCGTCGAGGATGACGCCCTTCAGGCGGGCGCGGCCGTCATCTCCGACCGACACCACCGCAAAGGCCGGCGCGGCGGCCGGGTCGCGGCGATCGCGCAGAGCTCTTTCCATCGCCTCGGCCTGATCCTGGCCGGCGTGGAAGCGATCAACGCCGATATCGAGGGTCACCGCCTCGCGGCTCTGGCCGGCCTCGCCAACCGCAACCCGCGAGCAATAGACCCCGCCCCGGATCAGCACGTCCCCACCGCTGGCCTTGGCCGCCTCGCGCGTCGGGCCAGCTCCCACGAAGCGGTGCTGGGCGCCGTCGGCGCGCAGGGCCAGCCACCCGCCTTCGCTGAAGGGCTGGGTGCGCGGCGGACAGGATTGGCCAGGCGGCAGCGCCTGGGTCAGGCGCAGCGAGACATAGTGGCCGGTCAGCAAATTGCGCGGATCGATCGCCTCCATGGCCAGCACCACCTCCTTGCCGGCCGTGCGGGCGCGGCTCTCGAAGATGACCAGACCGACGAGCATGGCGACGAGCAGCAGGCCGGCGCCGAGGATGCGGGCGGGGAACTGTCTGATCATGCCGCCACCTTGCGCGAGCGGGTCAGGAAGCCCGCCACCAGGGCGATCAGGGCGCAGGCGGCGAACAGGCCCGCCGCCGTCATCAGGCCAAGGCCAAGATCGAACAGGATCGTACAGACTCCGGCGATCATCGCCACCACGCCCGCCGCCGTGATCATGCTCTGTCGGTCGTGCATGCCCAGCGCGATGACGCCGGCCGCCAGCACCAGCCAGGCGGCGC
Organism: bacterium; assembly: GCA_030824495.1. Classification (GTDB taxonomy): domain Bacteria; phylum Pseudomonadota; class Alphaproteobacteria; order Caulobacterales; family Caulobacteraceae; genus Phenylobacterium. Next base: position 57,408 of record JAVBXP010000028.1, on the reverse strand, counting down.
GGTGAGCGATCAGATAGCCGCCCTTGATCTCGTCGAAGCCGCCGACCGCGAACAGCGCCAGCGCACCCCAGACAAACCACAGGAAGAAGACGTTCGCCGTGCTCAGGTCGGGCGCCTGGCGCGCCGCGCCCGCTAGGCAAGCCAGCACGACGCCGCCGCCGATCAAGCCCGCCGCGCCCCAGGTCTGTTCATAGAACGACAGCGCCGAAAGCAATCCGACGATCAGGGAGAGAGCCGCCATGTGCGCCAGCGGCTTGGAATTCCAAAGCCATGCCAGGGCCATGCCGACCGGTGCGGCAAAGATCAGCCAGCGGCTGGTTCCGGTCTCAAATCCGCCGGCGAACTCGCCAAGCCCGATCAGGGCCAGCGCCGCGACGCCCGCGCCGCTGGAGCGTCCGGCGACAGCGAGTAGCGCCGCCGCCAGCCCGGCACTGCGCAACGCCCGCTGCGGGTCGCCGGCGATGTCGAAAATCTGCCCGGTCAAGCCGATGGCGCCGGCATAGATCAGCGCCGCGACGCTGAGCAAGGTGTTGGTCAGGATCGGCCGCGCGCCGTCCCTGGCCGACCAGGTCGCCGCGCCGATCACGGCCAGGAACAGCGAGAGGACCAGGCCGAACCGCGCCAGCCTCGGGATCACGTCCCAGTTGGCGGCGATAAAGGCGATGGCGGCCACGCCAAGCAGCAGAGCACCGATCACCGCCAGGGCCACCGAGGCGTCCACGCGCCGGCCGTCGGCCACGCTGGACAGGATCGCAGTGCGATTGCCGGCCGGCACCAGCCCCTGGTCGATCCATCTGTCCAGATCGGCCTGCAGCCGATCCTTGTAGCCCGCCATCTGCGCCCTCCCGGCCGCTTCGAAGGCGCAGACCCTCGCCTAAGCCGCAGGCACGCGCAACCTCAGGCGGCCACCCGCCGGGTCTCATCGGCGAACACGGCGTTGATGGCCGTAAGCAGGCGTTCGGCCTTGATCGGCTTCTCGACCACCCCGTCCATTCCCTGGGAAAGATAGCTCGCTGCGTCCCAGGGATCGGCGTTGGCGGTGAGCGCCAGGATCGGCACCTGGGCGGCTGGGCCGGCCATCGCGCGGATGCGGCGGGTGGCGCCGACGCCATCAAGGTTCGGCATCTTGATGTCCATCAGCACCAGATCGAACCGGCCGCTGGCGGCCGCACTGACGGCCTGCTCGCCGTCCTCGACGGTTTCGCAGGTGCAGCCGAACATCGCGCACAGAGTCTCGGCCACCAGCCGGTTGGTGGCGTTGTCATCGGCGATCAGGACATGCAGTCCGCCCGGCGCGGCCACTGTCAGGTCGGGCTCGACCGCCGCTTCCTCGCCCGTCGGCGCGGGCACATCGAACAAGGGGAACTCAAACCTGAAGGTCGTGCCGGCGCTGACGTTGCCGCGCGCCTCGATCGTGCCGCCCATCTGGGCGACCAGTTGGCGGCAAATCGACAGGCCCAAGCCTGCCCCGCCCTCGCGCACGCCGGCCTCGGTCTGGCTGAAGGGCTCAAAGATGGTGGCCAGGCGGTGGTCGGGAATGCCGACCCCGGTGTCGCGCACCGCGCCCTCCAGGTGGACATGGATGTCCTCTCGGCGCACCCGCAGCGCCACCTCGACGCCGCCCTGCCGAGTGAATTTCAGGGCGTTGCCGATCAGGTTATTGAACACCTGCTTGATCCGCACCGCGTCGCCCAACGCCCACTGGCCCGGGGCGCCGTCATAGGAAAAGACCAGGCTCAACCCTTTCAGTTCGGCCCGCGCCGACCAGAGAGCGGCAAGGTCGTCGAGCAGGGCCGGCACGCAGAAGCCGTCCTCCGACAGCTCCAGTTGCCCGGCGTCCGCCCGCGTCAGGTCAAGCGCATCGGTCAGCAGGCGCAGCAAAGTCTGGCCGGAGTCTTGGATCGTCGCCACATAGGGCTGGAGGCTCACATCGCTCAGCTTGCGCTGCAGGATGTCGGCGATGGCCAGCACACCGTTCAGCGGCGTGCGGATCTCGTGGCTCATCACCGCCAAGAACTGCGACTTGGCGGTCAGGGCGCTCTGGGCTTCCAGCCTCGCCTGATTGAGGGTCTCGGCCAGGCGGGTCATCTCTTCGGCGTGAGCCCGGTTCGCGGCGCTGGTCGCCTTCAGCAACGACAGGGTGGAGCCGACGCCGGCGTAGCGGCCGCCGCTGACCACGACGAACCCCTTCATCACCTCGTCGGAGCGTTCGGCCAGCACCTCGCCGCAGAACTCCGCCACGTCGGTGTCGCCTTCGGCGGTCAGGGGATTGGGATTCATCAACAGCGAGACCGGGCGCAGCCCGTAGAGCGCCCGGCCATAGTGCGCAGCCATGGCCACGAAGAACGCGTTGCGTTCCACCAGGCCCACGGGCCGCCCCTCAGCGTCCACGACCGCAATGGCCAGGGTCTCAGGCTCGGCCTGAAAGCGGTCGTAAACGTCCTGCCCCAGAGTCTGCGGCGAGATCGGCGCCACCGGCTGAATCAGGTCGAGGAGAATGGCGCTCATCGGGAAAGCCTTCCGCGTTTCAAGCGGGGCTTTAGACAAGCTCGACTAATGACGAGTGAATCTCGCGCTCAATTATTATAACTCTCCACAACTACACTGTTATAAAACGTACATATAAATGTCATGATCAATTGTATTGAATATACACTTTAGACATTTCGATATCCAAGATGGCTCAATGAGAAAGCGGCCGCCAGGCGACCATGCCTTCCGTCCGCGCTCGTACCTCGTTGGGAGCAAGGCAGCTGGCGACCGCTTCGTAGCCCGGCGCGCCGGGATGGGGGATGACGCAGGTGGGCGGGCTGTGATTGGCCGGGCAGAAGATGATCGTCTCGCCAGCCCCCACCGCCGCCAGGTCGAGAACCGCACAAGATCGGGTCATCAGGAACAGCGGACGGGCGTCCGGTCCGCGCCGGCGCAGGTAGGCGATCAGCGCTTCCTGGGTCGGCTCGTCCAACCCCTGCTCCACCATGTCGACGACCAAGGCTCCGGCTCCATCGGCCTCCACCTCAACCAGCAGCGCCAGCAAGGCGTCAGACGATGTGGCGCCGTCCTCGCCGAGCCAGGCCAGCACCTGATCGACCCGCGATTTCAGGCCTGAGTCCGCAACGAGACGAGCCCGCGCCCCCGCTCCACCGTCCGCCGAGCGCTCCAGCCCGAGGAACGCAGCGCCGGGTAGAGCTTCGGCCAAGCCCATAGCCAGCCGGGTCTTCCCGCAGCCCAGCGGACCGGTGATGTAGTTCAGCGGGCGGATGTCGCGCAGCTCAAACCGCTCGCCGCCCCAGGGCCAGGGGAGATCGAAGGCGACGCTGAGCCCGCCTTCCAGCAGCCGCGCCACCTCACCCGCGGCCGGCGCCTGCCCCCGCGCGAGGTCCGCCCGCAGGCCCCGGACCTTTTCGACGGTGTCGGCAACCTGGCGCAGCCGCCCCTCCAGGGTCGCCTGATGCGCGGCCAGGGCCGGCTCCAAACCTTGGGGGTCACCGGCCAGCACCCGCGCCACCTGGGCCAGGCTTAGGCCAAGGGTGCGCAAGGCCACGATCTCATTGGCCCGCGCCATGTCATCTGGGCCATAGACCCGCCAACCGGTGGCGGTGCGAGCCGGGTCGACCAGGCCGCGCTGTTCGTAGAGCCGCAGGGCTTTTGTCGAGACGCCGAGCCGCCGCGCGGCCTGCGACGGGTTCAGGAACTGGGCGGAAGAGCTCACGAATCACCTCGTTGTTGGCTGACCGCTCTGCTTATCGGGGCGGTCCCAGGGACCAGGTCAACCGGGCGTTTGCGCTGCGTGCCGCTGGAAACTGGACGTCGGCTTGCGGTTTCGCCATGATCGCGGCCTCCGCCAGGAAAGAGATTATGTCTGAGATTGCGTTCGAGGCCCGGGCCTAACCGCCGAACCGGCGTCCTCGCCTAAAATCGGCTGTCAGGTCCGTTCGTTCGTACCCGCCGTCCTCAGGGACCTGGGCGGGTGCGTCTCGTCACGCCTGAACGTCGGACATTCCATTGAACATCTCGAAACCGCAGCAACGGACGCTGCACGCCCTGGCCCAAGGGGGCAAAATCGTCATTGAGCGCAATGAGCGCGGCGATCTGATCGCAGCCGAGTGCATCACCCGCGACGGGTGGGCGCTGAGCGACTGCGATCTGTTTGTCTTCAAGAGCCTGAAGAAGAAGCGGCTGATCGCCAGCCGGGACGGCAAGCCCTACCTGATCACCAGGGAAGGCCTGCTCAATCTCCGCAGTCAGCTCGACAACCGGACCTCAATGCGGGCCTGGTGAGAACCTGAGGAAGTGGACGCGCGCGGCGCCATAGTCGCGCGCGTCCAGTTTTTCGAAGCCGTCGACGGCGAAGTCCGGCTCGTCGGAGCCCCGCTCAAACATCACCACCGCGCCGTCAGCCAGCCAGCCGCCTTCGGCCAAACGGACCAACGAGGTTTCCCCCAGCCCTTTGCCATAGGGCGGGTCGAGGAAGGCCAGGTTAAAGGCCGGACCGTCCGCGCCGGGGCGAACCCCTAGATCGGTCGCGTCGCGACGATGAACCCGCGTGCGGCCAAACAGCCCCAGGGCGTCGACATTCTGGCGGATCGCGCCGCGCGCCAACTCGTCGGTCTCGACGAACAGGCAAAAGGCCGCGCCGCGCGACAGGGCCTCAAAGCCCAGCGCGCCGGACCCGGCGAACAGGTCGATCACCCGCAGGTCGCGAACCCCAGGCGACCAGGCGGCGTGTTCAAGGATGTTGAACACCGCCTGGCGCGCGCGGTCCGACGTCGGACGTGTCTTGTCGCCGGCTGGCGTGGTGATCGCCTTGCCGCGAAATTCCCCGGAGACGATCCGCATCAGTCGCGCTTGGGTCCGCGCGGGCCAGACCTGGGCGGACCAGACTTCGGCGGCCCGGACCTAGGCGGACCGGAACGCGGCGCGCCCGACTTCGGGGGCCCCGAACGCGGAGCGCCGGAGCGCGGCGGCCCAGACTTGTACGCGCCATCCTTGGGCGGCCCCGAACGCGGGGGGCCAGATCTCGGAGGACCTGAACGGGCGGCGCCGTCGCGCGGCGGACCGGAACGCGCAGGACCCGAGCGCGGGGCTCCGTCCGAAGACGCCGAGCGCGGCGGCCCGGACCTTGGGGGGCCAGACCTTGCGGCGCCGTCACGGGGCGGACCCGAGCGCGGCGGGCCGGAACGGGCAGCGCCGTCCTCCGAACGCGGTGGGCCGGAACGGACATAGCCCTCGCCGCCCGACGAGCGTGGCGGCCCCGATCTCGGCGGACCCGAGCGTGCAGCGCCGTCACGCGGCGGACCCGAACGCGGAGCCCCGCCGGACGCTCCCGAACGTGGCGGACCCGAACGGGTATAGCTCGACGACTCGCCTGCGGCGGCGGAGCGGGGGGGACCTGAACGCGGAGGGCCAGATCTCGGAGGCCCCGAACGTGCCGGGCCATCGCGCGGAGGGCCAGAACGGACATAGCCGGATTGCTCGCCGCTCGCCGAACGGGGCGAACCCGAACGCTCGCCCCCGGACCGCGGCGGGGCGGAAGAGAGCTTGGGTCCGCGCGCATTGCCTGAACGACCATCGTCGCGTTTGCCGTCGAAGCTCTTGGTGCGGCCATAGATGGGCTTGCCGGCGGCGCGCGGCGGGCGATCACGCGTGACGGCCGGGATTTGGCCCGGCGTGAAGGTGCGGATGCCGCCGGGCTTGTCTTCAGCCAGACGCGAGGAGCGCATGCGCGGCGCGACCGGTAGCTGGGCCTCATCCTGGCCGGGACGCGGAGCGCGACGCGCCTTGCCGCTGTGGACCCTGACCTCGATCTTCGGGGTCGCCCAGCCGGCCTTGTAGACGGCCTTGGGCTTGGGCACGCCATCGGACGGAGCGCTCACGCCACGACGCCCGGACGGGCCGGCCTTGCCGGTGAACAGCGGCCGGTCGCCCGTAGGCAAGTCCTCGGGGTCGATATATTCGGCGAGTTGCTCGCGGATAACGCGGGGGCCCACCTCCTCAATGTGGCCCATCTCGAGCGTACCGAGCGAAAACGGACCGTAGGACAGGCGGATCAGTCGGCCGACCAGAAGCCCCATCGACTTCAGCACGCGGCGGACTTCGCGGTTCTTGCCCTCGGCCAGGACCACGGTGAGCCAGATGTTGGCGCCCTGCGGACCTTCCTTGGCCTTGTCGATCTTGGCGTCGATCGGGCCGTACTGGACGCCCTCGACGACGACGCCGTCCTTCAGCTTGTCGAGTTCGGGCTGGGTGATGCGGCCCCGCGCGCGAACGCGGTAGCGGCGAACCAGGCCGGTCGTCGGCTGCTCCAAGGCGCGGGCCAGCTCACCGTCGTTGGTGAGCAGCAGCAGGCCTTCGGAGTTGATGTCGAGACGGCCGACCGAGATCAGCCGAGGCAATCCCGGCGGCAGGGCGTCGAACACGGTCGGGCGCCCTTTCGGGTCCTTGTGCGTGGTCAGCAGGTCGACCGGCTTGTGATAGCGGAACACGCGCGTCGGTTCGGCCTGTTCGACCACCTCGCCGTCCACGGTCAGGATATCGCCAGGTTCGACCTTGACGGCCGGGGTGGTGAGAACGGCGCCATTCAGGGCGACGCGGCCAGCTTCAATCAGCTTTTCGACATCGCGGCGGGACGCAACACCGGCTCTCGCCAAGGCTTTTGCGACGCGCTCACCTTGACCGGAGGCCGTCTCATCGTTTCGTTGGGGGTCGTGGATCATGATCAACGCACCATGCGCATCGCGCTTCGAGCCGCGCAAGCCGCCGCCGCAAATGGAGAGACTCCAGTTGGGGCGGTAATTGTGGATCCGACGACCGAGGAAGTCATCGCTGTGGGGGCCAATAGCCCGATCGGCAGCCACGATCCGACCGCCCACGCAGAGATCGTCGCCTTGCGGGAGGCGGCCCGGAAGCTCGGGAACTACCGCCTGACCGACCTGACGCTCGTCGTCACCCTGGAGCCCTGCGCCATGTGTGCTGGGGCGATAAGCCACGCCCGCATCGGCCGCGTGGTGTTCGGCGCCGAGGACCCGAAGGGCGGCGCGGTCGTCCATGGGCCGAAATTCTTCGAGCAACCGACCTGCCACTGGCGGCCGGCCGTGACCGGCGGCGTGCTGGCGGAGGAAAGCTCGGCCTTGCTGAAGGGCTTCTTCCAGGCGCGGCGGAAAAAGCGCGGGCCGACGGTTTGATCCGGCGCCTGCGTCTCTACAGGTTCGTCATGGCCGGGCCGGCAGGTCCCGGCCATCCATAACCACTGAGCTCGGCCGGAAAGGCCGGTGCGTATGGATCCCCGGCACGCGTACGCGGCCGAGGATGACGATATGTGGGGGTAAGACCAAAGCGGCCCCTCCCCTGCATAAAGAGGGGAGGAATCGGCGAATAGCTTGCCATCCCGAGACCCTCCGTCCGATGATGCCCGAAAATTAGATCATTAGGAGGAACCCCCATGGGTCTATTGGACGGTAAGGTCGCCATCATTACGGGCGCGGGCGGCGGATTGGGCGAGGCCTACGCCAAGCTCTTCGCCAAGGAAGGCGCAGCGGTCGTGGTCAACGACCTGGGCGGGCCGCGCGACGGCTCGGGCGCGGACACATCGGCGGCGCAGAAGGTCGTCAACGACATCGTGGCAGCAGGCGGCCGGGCTGTCGCCAATGGCGACGACGTGTCGACCATGCAGGGCGGCGAGAACATCCTGAAGACGGCCTTGGACAATTTCGGCCAGGTCGACATCTTGGTCTGCAACGCCGGCATCCTGCGCGACAAGAGCTTCGCCAACACCTCCGAACAGGACTGGGACCTGGTGGTGAAGGTGCACCTGAAGGGCACCTATTGCTGCACCATGCCGGTCTGGAAGTGGATGAAGGACAACGGCAAGCCCGGCACGATCATCATGACCTCGTCCACCTCAGGCCTCTACGGCAACTTCGGCCAGTCCAATTACGGGGCGGCCAAGGCCGGCATCTACGGCTTCATGCGCGTGCTCTCGATCGAGGGGCGCAAGTACGGCATCCGGGTCATGGGCCTGGCGCCGGGCGCCTTCACTCGCATGACTTCCGACCTGCCGGGCTTCCGCGACAAGGAGCCGGACGCCATGGCCCTGCCCGAAAACATCGCGCCGGGCGTGCTCTACATGGCCTCGGACCTGGCGGCGGACCACACCGGCAAGGTGCTGGGCGTCTCCTCGCGCGGGGTTCGTGAGATCAAGATGGTGCAGACCGACGGCTTCCAGCCGGGCCGGCCCTACACCGCCCAGGATGTGGCCGAGCATGCGGCCGAGGTGTTCTTCCCGTCGGCGGCTGAAAAGACCGCAGCCAGCGCCTAAAACACCACCTCGTCATCCTCCGGGCGTCTGCAACACGATCCGGGGGATGACGATGATTAGGCTTCGAACGCCGCCAGCCGCGCGTCGAGGCCGTCGCGTACGCCTGGCCATTCGCTGTCGAGAATCGAGAAGAGCACCGTGTCGCGGATACGCCCGGTCCAGGTGATGCGGTCCTGCCGCAGCAACGCCTCCTCAACCGCGCCTAGCTTCAGCACCGCGGCGCGGGAACGCAGATTGATCGCATCCACCCGGTAGACGGCGCGCCGAGCGCCGCAGTCGAAGGCGTGGCCCATCATCAACCGCTTGGCGGCTGGATTGACCGCACCGCCGCGCACGTCGGGCCGGTAGTAGGTGCCGCCGATCTCCAACACGCCGTTGGCGTTATCCATGGCGCTGAAGCAGGTCAGCCCCACGCAGCGCCCCTCCACCATCACCGCAAAGCCCACAGTCGTCCCGTCGGCGATATGGCCGGTCAGCGTCGCCCAGGTAGGATCAAAGTGCTCCCCCGCCCAGGAGAAGGGATAGAGCTCGGTCCAGATCGCCTGGTCTGCGTTGCAGGCCGCGCGCAGATCCTCGCGGTGCTGCTCGCCCATCGGCTCGAGCCGCACGAAGCGGTTCTCCAGGACCTTCGCTTCGATCTTCATCCAACGCCTCGTGCGAACAGTTGAGCCGCCTGGACCAGATAGAGAAGGCCGATCCCCGTCACGATCCACTTCGTCCACGTCTTGAAGTCCACATCGTTCATGCGGTCGAGGATGCGGCCGCCGACCACTGTGCCGGCCATCGACAACGGCACGGCCAGGGCGAACATCCACCACGGCGGCATGTCGTGTGACGAGCTGGTCAGGAGCGGGGCCCCATAGACCAGGATCTTGGCCAGATGGGCGAACACCTGGGTCGCGGCCTTGGTGGCGACGATGGCGTGCCGGGTCAGGCTGGTGCGGACGAAGAAGAGATCCAGCAGAGGCCCGGCGACACCGGCCGTCAGGTTCAGGCCCGTGACCAGCAAACCAGACACAAAGGCCTGCGGCGGGTGGGCGGCGTCCAGATTGATCATCCGCTGGGGCAGCCACAGCAGGCCGGGCACCAAGCCCATCAGCAGGTAGAGCACCGGCTTTGAGGGCACGAGCGAGATCAGGGCCACCGCCACACCGGCCAAGGCCGAGGCCAGGGCGTACCAGCCGACGATATCCCAACGCACGTGCTTGGCGTGCAGGATCGCGCGCCAGCCATTGGCCACCAGTTGCAGTATGCCGTGGGTGACGAAAGCCGCCGAGACCGGCAGGACCAGGGCCAGGCCGCCCATCAGGACTAGGCCGCCGGCCATGCCGAACACACCTGACAAGGTGGCCGTGACAAAGCCCAATATGATGATGAAAAGAGCTGCGGGAATGCTCACAGGGGTCGTCCTCCGGGTTGCGGCCCGCCCCGATGGTGGACACAGGCCACCCACGGTCACGGACCAGCTGCGCGCCGCGCGCGAAAGAGTGCGGGTCCGCCCGCTCACCCTCCGGAGGAAGGCGCTTGTCTCCGGGCCAGGGATCACGCCGCTGCGGATCAGACCTGAAATCCCAGGAACGTCGTTCGGTCTACACCCGCGCAAGCGTGGCCGTCGAGGGCTGAGCGCACGCAAAGAAAAAGGCCCCGGCGAACGCCAGGGCCTTTTCCACGAAACCGACAGAGTCGGATCGAAAGACTAGTTCCGGAAGACGGCGGCCGTCGACGGATCGACCGGCATTTCGCGATACTGGCGGACCTCATTGCGGCCGACCACCATGTGGTGAACCTCGTCCGGGCCGTCGGCCAGGCGCAGGGTCCGGGTGGAGGTGTACATCCGAGCGAGCGGCGTCTTCTGGCTGACGCCGAGGGCGCCGTGCATCTGGATGGCCTGGTCGATGATCAGGCAGACCCGTTCCGGCACCATGGCCTTGACCATGTGGATCCAGATCTTGGCCTCATCGCGCGGCAACACGTCCATGGCCTTGGCGGCTTTCAGGACCATCAAGCGCATGGCTTCGATCTCGATGCGGGCGCGGCTGACGATCTCGATGTTGCCGCCCAGTTGGATGATCGGCTTGCCGAACGCCTCGCGGGTCAGGCCGCGGGTGACCAGCAGGTCCAGGGCCTTTTCGGCCTGGCCGATGGCGCGCATGCAGTGGTGGATCCGGCCCGGGCCGAGGCGCAGCTGGCTGATCTCGAAGCCGCGGCCCTCGCCCAGCAGCATGTTTTCCTTCGGCACCCGCACGTTGTCGAAGACGATGTGCATGTGGCCGTGCGGCGCGTCGGGATCACCGAAGACGTTCATCGGACCGAGGATCTTCACGCCGGGCGCGTCGGTGGGCACCAGGATCTGCGACTGACGCAGGTGGGGGGGACCGTCCGGGCTGGTCTGCACCATGGTGATCATGATCTTGCAGCGCGGGTCGCCGGCGCCGGAGATGTAGTGCTTCTCGCCGTTGATCACGTACTCGTCGCCGACCAGGGTGGCGCGGGTGTTGATGTTCTTGGCGTCGGACGAGGCGGCGTTCACCTCGGTCATGGCGAAGGCCGAGCGGATCTTCCCGGCCAGCAGCGGCTCCAGCCATTCCTTCTTCTGAGCCGGGGTGCCGACGCGTTCCAGAACTTCCATGTTGCCGGTGTCGGGCGCGGCGCAGTTCATCACTTCCGACGACATCGGGTTCTTGCCGAGCTCGACGGCGATATAGGCGTAGTCGAGGTTCGACAGGCCTTCGCCGGTGTGAGCGTCAGGCAGGAAGAAGTTCCAGAGGCCCTCGGCCTTGGCCTTGTCCTTGGCGACTTCGAGCACTTCGAGCTGGCCCGGCGCATAGCTCCAAATGTCGGTCTTGTTCTCACCGAGACGATGGAACTCCTCGCTCATCGGCTGGACGGTTTCCTTGATGAACCGCTTCACATGCTCGAGCAGCGGCATCGCCTTCTCGCTCATCCGCAGGTCGTTGAGTTCGTCCATCGGGTTAAGCTTGAAGCTCGACTGCGCCTTGTCCTGAGCTTGGGTCATCTGGTCTCTCCCACTGCGGTTCATTCGCGCGGCCCCGTCTCGCCAAGGCCAAATTCGGTGTCATCGGTCTCGCGACAGACGATAGACCGTTAGCTTTGGCGCATATTTGCCCAAAATCAAACAAGCGTTTCAATTTTTCACACAAGTCTGAACTACGGCGGTGGACGGGCCGCGCTGAACCGCTCGTGCGGAGCTAGAGGGAGGGCCGGGTCAAGCCCGGCCATGACACGTGTCGCCGCAGCTAGACCGTGTGACAGACGGCCTCGATATTGTGGCCGTCCGGATCGAGCACGAAGGCGCCGTAGTAATTCGGGTGGTACTCGGCCCGCACGCCCGGCGGACCGTTGTCGACGCCGCCGGCCGCCATGGCCGCAGCGTAGAAGGCGTCGACGCTGGCCCGATCGGCCGCGGCCAAAGCTAGGTGAACATGGCCGGGGGAGCCGCCCGTGCCGATCCAGAAATACGGCTTTCCGTCCGAGCCGTAGCCGACCTGGGGTCGGCCGCCTGACATCTCGGACGTAACCTCCATCACCACGGCGACGCCGAGCGGCCTCAACGCAGCGTCATAGAAGGCGCGGGCGTTGGCGAAGTCGCTGACCGTCAGTCCAACATGATCAAGCATATGATCTCCTTCAGCTTCGAGGGCTGGAGACTAATGACCAACACGCCAGATCATGTCAGCAGCCCGCCAGGCCCGCCGCCGGCTATTTCGCCGTGAGTTGGTCGGCGCCCTGGCAGGCGCTCTCGACCAGCGCCTTGTCCTCGGCGCTTTTGGCCGGGGCTCCCGTGGCGGTGCGCCAGTTGCCCGACAGCTCCAACGGCTTTTTCGGCGAATAGCCGCCGAGGCTGATCAGCGCCTTGTTCTTGCAATCGATCGCGGTGACGAAGCCGACGCCGTCGGCCTTGCCCGGACCCGACGGCCCCATGCGCGGTTCGGCGCCGGGCTTGCCCACGGCCTGCATGACCACGACCTTGCCGGTCTGGGTGTCGCGATAGGAATAATCGGTGTCGTAGGACCATTCGAGACCCGTGGGGGTCTTGGCGTAGGACTTCCAAGTCTCGGCCTGGGCGGTCGTGGCGACGGCCATAGCCGACAGCGCGGCGAGCGCGATTAAGCGGCGCATGAAATATATCTCCTGGTGGTTCCCTCGCGCCGGACCCTATCTGGGTGGGGGCTGGAGAACAAAGCCGAATCCGAAACGCCGCGGCCTCGCTTGACTCCCCGCGCCCCTGTCCCTACCTCCGCCCTGCGTTAGCACTCAGGGGCCTCGGCTGCTAATGGTCGGCCCCGGGCGTTTCCGCACCGCATTTCAAACGTCCCGAACGGAGACTTTCAATATGGCGTTTCGTCCTCTGGGAGACCGCGTCCTCGTGAAGCGTGTCGAGGAAGAAGAAAAGACCAAGGGCGGGATCATCATCCCCGACACCGCCAAGGAAAAGCCGCAGGAAGGCGAAATCATCGCCGTCGGCCCTGGCGCCCGTGACGACAACGGCAAGATTCAGCCGCTCGACGTCAAGCCCGGCGACAAGATCCTGTTCGGCAAGTGGTCCGGCACTGAGATCAAGATCGACGGCAAGGACCTGCTGATCATGAAGGAAAGCGACGTCCTGGGCGTGGTCGAATAGCCACCCCGACGCCTTCCCTCCCCACAACAACATTCTGAAAGAGCAGGAAAATGGCCGCTAAAGACGTCTATTTCGGTTCCGACGCACGCGACAAGATGCTGCGCGGCGTCAATACTCTCGCCAACGCGGTGAAGGTGACCCTGGGTCCTAAGGGCCGCAACGTGGTCATCGAAAAGTCCTTCGGCGCTCCGCGCTCGACCAAGGACGGCGTGTCGGTCGCCAAGGAAATCGAACTGTCTGATCGCTTCGAAAACCTCGGCGCCCAGCTGATCCGCGAAGTCGCCTCTAAGACCAACGACAAGGCCGGCGACGGCACCACAACCGCCACGGTCCTGGCCCAAGCCATCGTCGTCGAAGGCCTGAAGTCGGTCGCGGCCGGCATGAACCCGATGGATCTGAAGCGCGGCGTCGACAAGGCCGTTCTGAAGGTCATCGAGGAAATCAAGAATTCCTCGAAGAAGGTCACCACCAACTCCGAAATCGCTCAGGTCGGCACCATCTCGGCCAACGGCGACACCGAAGTCGGCGAAATGATCGCCAAGGCGATGGCCAAGGTCGGCAACGAAGGCGTCATCACGGTTGAAGAGGCCAAGAGCCTGGAAACCGAACTCGACGTCGTCGAGGGCATGCAGTTCGATCGCGGCTACCTGTCGCCTTACTTCATCACCAACGCCGACAAGATGGAAGTTGAGCTCGAAGAGCCCCTCATCCTTCTCTTCGAAAAGAAGGTCTCCTCGCTGCAGCCGCTGCTGCCGGTCCTGGAAGCCGTCGTTCAGTCGGGCCGTCCCCTGCTGATCATCGCCGAAGACGTCGATGGCGAAGCCCTGGCCACCCTGGTGGTCAACAAGCTGCGCGGCGGCCTGAAGGTCGCGGCCGTCAAGGCTCCGGGCTTCGGCGATCGCCGTAAGGCCATGCTGGAAGACCTCGCCATCCTCACGGGCGGCGAACTGATCAGCGAAGACCTGGGCATCAAGCTCGAGAACGTCACGATCGACATGCTCGGCCGCTCCAAGAAGGTCACGATCACCAAGGACGACACCACCATCGTCGACGGCGTCGGCGCCAAGGACGCGATCGAAGGCCGTATCAGCCAGATCAAGCGTCAGATCGAGGACACCACCTCGGATTACGACAAGGAAAAGCTGCAAGAACGTCTGGCCAAGCTGGCCGGCGGCGTTGCGGTCATCCGCGTCGGCGGTGCGACCGAAGTCGAAGTTAAGGAAAAGAAGGACCGCGTCGACGACGCCCTGAACGCGACCCGCGCTGCGGTCGAAGAAGGCATCGTCCCCGGCGGCGGCGTTGCTCTGCTGAAGGCTTCCAAGATCCTGGACGGCTTCAAGGGCGACAATGACGACCAAGAAGCTGGCGTCGCCATCGTGCGTCGCGCCCTGCAGGCTCCGATCCGTCAGATCTCGGAAAACGCGGGCGTCGAAGGTTCGATCGTGGTCGGCAAGGTGATGGAAAACAACTCCCCCACCTTCGGCTTCAACGCTCAGACCGAAGAGTATGTGGACATGGTCCAAGCCGGCGTCATCGACCCGGCGAAGGTTGTCCGCACGGCTCTGCAGGACGCGGCCTCGGTCGCCGGCCTGCTGATCACCACCGAAGCGGCGATCGTCGAAGCCCCCAAGAAGGGCGGCGCGGCCGGCGGCGGAATGCCGGGCGGCATGGGCGGCATGGGCGACATGGACTTCTAAGTCCTACGCTCAAGCGTTCAGACGCTTGAAGAAGATCGAGGGCGGAGCCGCAAGGCTCCGCCCTTTTTCTATGGCCGCAGCTTAGAGCGGCTGCTTGCGCGTATCGCCGATGACGATGGCGGCGATCCAGCTGACGACGCCGGTGATGATCGCTGCGCCCACGCCGCTCCAGAACCCGGCGACATGGAAGCCGGGCAGCATCCAGGCGACCAGCATGATCATCAGGGCGTTCAGGACCAGCAGGAACAGGCCCAGCGTGACGACCGTGAGCGGCAAGGTGAGGATGAACAGCACCGGCCGCAGGAAGGCGTTGACCACGCCGAGAACCACCGCGGCGATCAGCAGATCGACGAAGCCGTCATAGCTGACGCCCGCCAGGATGTAGGCCGCGAGCGCCAGGCCGAGGGCGGCGACGACGGCGCGGACGAGAAATCGAACCATGCGGAAACTCCATGAAGCTTGCAGCAAAGCTACGCGCGCTTAACTGTCGGCCGCAACCTTGCCAGGAGATCCCATGCCCTACGTCAACATCCGCATCACCGCCGGCGCCACCGACGAACAGAAGGCGGAGCTGATCGCCGGGACGACGGACTTGCTGGTCAGGGTGCTGAACAAGAACCCTGCCGCCACCTTCGTGGTAATTGACGAAGTGCCGCCGGAAAACTGGGGCTCGGCCGGGATCAGCGTCGCCGAGCGCACCAGGCGCGCCGCCGCTGGCGGTTGATGCATTTCAGGGCGGTTACACGCCCGCCCCGCTTTAGCCGCACCGGCCGATCAGCTTGACCTTGAGCGTCGGACGGGCCCGCAGGAATCCAATTGATGTATCGTTTTGTCGTCGTCGCAGCGACCCTGGTCGCCATGGCGTCTCCAACCCTTGCTCAACCGATGGGCCCGCCGCCAGGCGGCGAGCGCCCTCAGCAGGGCCAGTCTCCAGCTATCGACGCCGGCGCGCGTCTGTTCATCAGCCCGGCGGGTGAGCCGTTCCGCAGCCAGGACGGCCTAGCCGAATGGTTCGCCGGGGCCGACGCCAATCACGACGGCGCGCTGACGCTGCCGGAATTTCGCGACGACGCCATGCGGTTCTTCAAGGTGCTGGACTTGGATGGCAGCGGCTCGATCGAAGGCCCCGAAAACAGCCGGTACGAGACCAGAATCGCGCCGGAGATCACCCGACCGGACTTCGGCCTCGGCGGCCCGATGGGTGGACCGCCACCCAAAAAGCCGCTCATTCACAAGTCGGTTCGCAAAGAGCCCAAGGTCGGCGCGGCGCGCTTTTCGCTGTTGAACGAAGCCCAGCCCGTGCGCGGAGCCGACGCCGATCTCAACCAACGGGTCAGTTCGGAGGAATGGGCGAAGGCCGCCCGCCGCCGGTTCGAGATCCTCGACACCGACAAGGACGGCAAGCTCACGATCGAGGCGCTGCGACCGCGGCTGTAAACTGTACTCCTCTCCCCGTGGGGAGAGGTTGGGTGAGGGGGCCATCGCCCTCAACCGAACTGGCGGCGCCGCAGCAGAGCGCCGCTCCGCGTCGCCCCCTCACCTAGCCTCTCCCGAGGGAGAGGAATGGTTTAGCCGACCAACACAGCCGAGGGCTCGGGAACAGTCTCGCTCAACCGGCCGCCCATGCGGATCGGCTCTACGCGTGTCGCCAGGCCGGTCTTGTCGTCGGTCTCGACATAGACGCCGCAGATGGTGGCCGGACCTTCGGCGGGCTTGTAGCGACCGCCGGAGATGCGGGTCGTGAAGCGCCGCAGGGGCTCTTCCTTCTGGTTGCCGATGACGCTGTCATAGTCGGCGCAGGCGCCGGCGTCGGTCTGGTAGGCGGTGCCGCCGTTCAGGATCTGGCAGTCGGCGGTCGGCACGTGCGTATGGGTGCCGACGACCAGGCTGGCGCGGCCGTCGCAGAAGTGGCCCATGGCCATCTTCTCGGACGTCGCCTCGGCGTGCATGTCGACCACGACCGCGTCGGCGACCATCCCCAGCGGGGCCTTGTCCAGTTCGCGGTCGACGGCCGCGAACGGGTCGTCCAGCGAGTCCATATGGACCCGGCCAAGCAGGTTGATGACCACGATGCGCTTGCCGTCCTGGGTTTCGAACAGGTTCGAGCCCCGGCCCGGCGCATCGGCCAGGATAGGATAGTTGAGCGGCCGGATCAGACGAGGCTCACGGACGATGTAGGTCATCGCCTCCTTCTGATCCCAGGAGTGGTTGCCGAGCGTCAGGCAATCGGCCCCGGCGTCGAAGAGTTCGCGCGCCGTGTTCTCGGTGATCCCGAAGCCGGCTGCGGCGTTCTCGGCGTTGACGATGACGAACTCGAGCCCGAGCCGACGACGCAGACCGGGCAGATGATCGGCCAGACCCTCGCGACCCGAGCGGCCGACAACATCCCCGAAGAAAGCAAAGCGCATTTGAATTTCAGTCCTTTGACACGGGCATATACCCGTTTTCCGTCAAAATGGCGTCCAGCCTTTGATCATGCTTTTCGGCCGCGATCGCCTCGACCTCTTGGCCGGCATAGGCCAGGCCAAGCACGAACACCGGCTTGATCGCCCGGAGCGCCTCGATCGTGCGATCATAGTGGCCGCCCCCCTGCCCTAGGCGCGCGCCGGTGCGGTCAAAAGCCAGCAGCGGGCAGACGATCAGATCCGGGTGCAGGATCGAGGCCGACGGCGGCGGCGCCGGCACGCCGAAGCGGTCGGGTATGGGCGTATCGCGGCTGTCCCAGGCCCGAAAGATCAGGGGCGCATCGGCGAAATCGGCGACCGGCAAGGCGAACATCGCGCCAGTCCCCGCCAACCGGCGGATCAGCGGGCTGGGATCGAGCTCGTCGCCCAGCGCGTGATAGCCGCTGAAACAGGCGAAGGCTGGCAGCGCCTCCAGGGGCAGATGCTCGGCGGCGCGTTCGGCGGCGTCCGGAGACGCCTGCGCCAATTCGCGACGCCGCGCCCGCATGGCCGCCCGCAGTTTCGACTTGGAGATCGGAGTGCTCACCTGATCGCTATAGCGCGAAGGGTGGCGGCGCCGCGAGAGCCGTGAAGGACGGTTTTATCCCCTCGGACCTGGATAACCAGGTGGGCGCCGTTTGCCTGAACCCACGGGTCCAGACAGGGACAGCTCCCTTAGAGACGATTAAGGTCGCTGGGATAGATTGCCTTCGACGAGAGCCGCAGCAGACCCGCCGTTACGCAAGGTAGGGCCGCAGGGTCCCAGTAACAAGCGGCGCTTCAATTCATCCCCGTCCGTGAGGGATGAACTTCAGCCCGCCGCGAGCTTTTCGATGCGCTTGGCGGCGTTCTCGAGCGCGCCGACAGCCCGGGTTTCGACGCGGGCATGGTCCGATTGCAGGCGGGCGAGTTCGGCCTGCACGACCGAAAGCCGAGCCCGCAGGTCCGTCAACTCATCGGCCAACAGCAGCGAGCCCATCAGGAACAGGCGGGTTTCGCCCAGTTGCCCCATGTCCTGGGAGACTTGGCGCACCTGGCGGTCGAATGTCCGGGCGAGCTCGATCAGATGAGCTTCCTGACCGTCTTCGCAGCCGACCGCGTAGGGCCGGCCATTCACGGTAATGTTGACCTGAGCCATGGGGTTTAGGCCTCCTCGGTCTGGGACTGAACATTTTCGTCGGCGTCGTCGCTGGCGAGCGCCGCCTTGATTTCGGCGATCGCGCGACCCAGCGCCGCAGACGCTTCGGCGCCGGCCTCCTCCAGCGCCTTTTCGCGCTGACGGGACTGATCGAGTTCGGCGGCCAGTTTGGCGCTGTCCTGGTCGAACAGGCCGCCAATCTCCGCGCCTGGCTTGCCCGCCTGCCCCGACAGGCGTTGCTCCAGCTGGGAGATCGCCCGTTCCAGACGTTTCACAGCTTGATCGAGGGGGTTGTCGCCCGCCGGCTCCCGCATGATTCGACGCTCCGAAAGTGTGTCCGTTAATCTATAGACTGCGCCGGGCGCGCACTGAAACCCGCCCTGTGGCGTGACGCTTCCTTGATTCTTCAGGCCGTGCGTGCGACGCCGCGCGCAAATCCCGCCCAGATTGACCGGAAAAGATAATGTCCGCACCGCAGCACACCATGGCCGACGCGATCCGCGTGCTCTCGATGGACGCCGTCCACAAGGCGAAGTCGGGGCACCAAGGCATGCCGATGGGCATGGCCGATGTCGCCACGGTGCTCTGGACCAAGTTCCTGAAGTACGACGCCAACCGCCCCGACTGGGCCGACCGCGACCGCTTCGTGCTCTCGGCCGGCCACGGCTCGATGCTGCTCTACTCGCTGCTGCACCTGACCGGCTTCAAGGCCGTGACGATGGACCAGATCCGCGACTTCCGTCAGTGGGGCTCCAACACCGCCGGCCACCCCGAGTACGGCCACACCCCGGGCGTCGAAACCACCACCGGTCCTCTGGGCCAGGGCATCGCCACCGCCGTCGGCATGGCCATGGCCGAACGCCACCTGGCTTCGCGCTTCGGTGACGATCTTGTCGACCACCGCACTTGGGTGATCGCCGGCGACGGCTGCCTGATGGAAGGCGTCAGCCACGAGGCCGCCTCGATCGCCGGGCGCTTCAAGCTGGCCAAGCTGACCGTGCTGTTCGACGACAACAACACCACCATCGACGGCGAAGCCACGATCTCCGAAACCGGCGACCAGCTCGCGCGCTTCAAGGCCTATGGCTGGGCCGTCAAGGAAGTCGACGGCCACCACCCCGGCAAGATCGCGGCGGCCATGAAGTGGGCCACCCGCCAGAACCGCCCGACCTTCATCGCCTGCAAGACCAAGATCTCGAAGGGCGCGGGCCGCAAGGAAGGCGACCCCCACAGCCACGGCTACACCCTGTTCGACGACGAGATCGCCGACGCCCGTCTGGCCATGGGCTGGACCGCCGAGCCCTTCGTGGTGCCGGAAGAAGTCCTCAAGCCCTGGCGCGCCGCCGGCAAGAAGGGCGGCAAGCTCCGCAAGAAGTGGGAAGCCCAGCTTTCCAAGTCGGCCCTGAAGGGCGAGTTCGAACGCGCCATGCGCGGCGACCTGCCGGCCGGCGCCTTTGAGCGCATCGACGCCCACATCGCTGAAGCGGCGGCCACCAAGCCCGCCGCCGCCACCCGCCAGCACTCCGGTTCAGCCCTGGACCACCTGGTCCCCGCGATCCCGGAACTGGTCGGCGGCTCGGCCGACCTGACTGGCTCCAACAACACCTTCGTCAAGGGCACCAAGGCCTTCGACCTGCCAGACTATGACGGCCGCTACGTCCACTACGGCGTGCGCGAGCACGGCATGGCGGCGGCGATGAACGGCATGGCGCTGCATGGCGGCGTGATCCCGTTCTCGGGCACGTTCCTGGTGTTCTCCGACTACAGCCGTCCAGCGATCCGTCTTGGCGCCCTGATGGGGACCCGCGTCGTCCACGTCATGACCCACGATTCGATCGGCGTCGGTGAAGACGGCCCGACCCACCAGCCGGTGGAACATGTCGGCTCGCTGCGGATGATCCCGAACCTGAACGTCTATCGTCCGGCCGACGCGGTGGAAGCCGCCGAATGCTGGAAGCTGGCGCTCTCGACCAAGAAGACGCCTTCGGTGATGGCCCTGTCGCGCCAGAAGGTGCCGGCGGTGCGCGATTCCGCCCCTGAGAACCTCTCGGCCAAGGGCGCCTACGAGCTGGTCGCCGCCAGCGGCCCCGCCAAGGTGACGATCTTCGCCTCCGGCACCGAGGTCTCGATCGCCGTCGCCGCCCGCGCGACCCTGGAAGCCGAAGGCGTCGCCACCCGCGTCGTCTCGACCCCCTGCTGGGAACTGTTCGGCGTCCAATCGCCGAGCTATCAGGCAGAGGTTATCGGCACGGCGCCGGTCCGCGTCGCCGTCGAGGCCGGTCTCGGCTTCGGCTGGGAGCGGTTCATTGGTGAAGACGGCGCCTTCGTCGGCATGAAGGGCTTCGGCGCGAGCGCCCCGGCCGAGCGGCTCTACAAGGAATTCGGCATCACCGCCGATGCCGTTGTCGCCGCCGCCAAAGCCAAGCTGGGTTAGGCGCCATGCGCCTCGGTACGCCGCTCTCGCCCACCGCCGTGAAGGTCATGCTGCTCGGCTCGGGCGAGCTCGGCAAAGAGGTCGCTATCGAACTGCAGCGGCTCGGCTGCGAGGTCATCGCCGTCGACCGCTATCCGAACGCCCCGGCCCACCAGGTCGCCCACCGCAGCCACGTCATCGCGATGACTGACGCTGCGGCGCTGCGGGCGCTGGTGGAGTTGGAGCGTCCGCACCTGATCGTGCCGGAGATCGAGGCCATCGCCACCGACGAGCTGGTGGCGATCGAGGCCGAGGAGCTGGCGACCGTCATCCCGACGGCGCGCGCCGCCCAACTGACCATGAACCGCGAGGGCATCCGCCGGCTGGCGGCCGAGCAACTTGGCCTGCCTACCTCGCCCTATGCTTTCGCGTCTTCGGAAGCCGAATTGGCCGCCGCCGCGGCGCAGGTCGCAGGCTTCCCCTGCTTCGTAAAGCCGGTGATGTCCTCGTCCGGCAAGGGCCAATCATACGTGGAAGGCCCCGAGGGAATCGCCGCAGCCTGGCGCTATGCCCTCGAGGGCGGCCGGGTCGAACAGACCCGCGTCATCGTCGAGGGCAAGATCGACTTCGACTTCGAGATCACCCTGCTGACCGTGCGCTCGGTCGGCGCGGACGGCCAGGTGGGCGTCAGCTTCTGCGAGCCCATCGGCCACCGCCAGGTGAAGGGCGACTATGTCGAAAGCTGGCAACCCCAGGCGATGAGCCCGGCCGCCCTGGCCCGAGCCCAGCAGATCGCCCGCGACGTCACCGGCGAACTGGGCGGTCTTGGCCTTTTCGGCGTCGAACTGTTCGTGCGCGGCGACGAGGTCTGGTTCTCCGAGGTCAGCCCCCGCCCGCACGACACCGGCCTGGTCACCCTGGTCACCCAGAACCTCAGCGAGTTCGCCCTGCACGCCCGCGCGATCCTCGGACTTCCGGTCAGCACCGATCTGCGTGAACCCGGCGCCAGCGCGGTGATCTATGGCGGCATGGACGCGCAAGGGATCGCCTTCGAAGGCGTCGCCGAGGCGCTCAGCGTCCCCGGCGCGGATCTGCGTCTATTCGGCAAGCCCGAGGCCTTCGAACGCCGCCGCATGGGCGTGGCCCTGGCGCGCGGCGCCGATGTCGATTTGGCCCGCGACCGCGCCCGCACGGCCGCCGGCTGCGTAAAGCCTGTCGCCGGCTAGCCGCCCGGCGAGGGCTTGAGGGCCGTGTCGGCGATGTGCCAGCTCAGCTGGTCCGCGGTCGCGCCCGGCACGTCATTGACCCGGCGCAGACGCACCTTGCCCTTCATGTTCACCGGCTCGCCGGTCTTCATCGTCCCGTAGACGACGACCGGAACCTCGACGAACAACGAGCCCGCCGCGCCCTCGATCTCACCAGGCGCGCCGATCTGCGCATTGTAGCTGGCGTACTTGGCGAAGCTGGCGGCGAAGTCCTTGGCGCTCATCCCGCTGGCTTTGCCGCTGTCGCTCCAGAGCTTCCAGGCGTCATCGAACTTCTTGTCGGCGACGAGAGCGAAATAGGTCTGCACCACATTGGCCGCCCCCTGGGCGCTCTGCGGCGTGAACGCGGCCTCGGAGACCGGGGTCCGGTCGTCAGGCAAGCCGCCGGGGCTGCCAGGCGGCGGGGGCGTGACGGCGGCCTCGCCCGCGGCCTTCACGCGGCAATTGACGCCCGGCGCCGTGGCGATGTCCTCGCCGGCCGCCAGCGGACTGAGCTGGCCCTGGTCCATTCCCTTTGACCACCACTGGACCCCTTCGCCGATATAGCGGGCGCCGCTGGCCGAGATGGCGATCTTCAGCGTTCGCTTCACCCCGCCGACATCAACAATGGCGGTGTCAGGATCGGGATAGGTCGCCCGCACGGTGCGGCCGTCCTCGCAGACATAGGTGATGAAGGTGGTGTCAGCCGGTGGGCTGACCTCCGCCGCCTTCTCCGGCGCACGGTTACAGGCGCTCAGGGCCAAGGCCGCAACGCCGACGGTCATCAGAATATGCAGTTTCGCCACGCCGTTGGTCCCGATGGGCCGGGCGCGATAAAATCCCGGCGTTCGAGGGAGCGTTCAAGGCGCGATCCCGTTCCCACAGATTGCGCCAGTTCGGCGCCTGAAACGCCCAGAAAGCCGCCTAGGGCTTGACTCCCCGTGCCCTGACCTCAAGAAACCGACCCAAATCAATTGGCTCAGGAGTTTCTCGATGACCGTTCGCGTCGCCATCAATGGTTTCGGCCGTATCGGCAGGTTGGTCCTGCGTTCGATCGTCGAGCATGCGCGACAAGATATCGAGGTCGTCGCGATCAACGACCTGGGCCCGGTCGAGACCAACGCCCACCTGCTGCGCTACGACAGCGTCCACGGCCGCTTCCCGGGCAAGGTCGTCGTTGACGGCGACACCATCGACGTGGGCCGCGGCAAGATCAAGGTGACGGCGGTCCGCAATCCGGCGGAACTGCCTCACAAGGAACTGGGCGTCGATATCGCCCTGGAATGCACCGGCATCTTCACCGCCCGCGACAAGGCCAAGGCTCACCTGGAAGCCGGCGCCAAGCGCGTGCTGATCTCCGGCCCGTCCGGCGACGCCGACAAGACCATCGTCTACGGCGTGAACCACCAGACCCTGACCGCCGAAGACCTGATCGTCTCCAACGCCTCATGCACCACCAACTGCCTGGCTCCGGTGGCCAAGGTCCTGCACGAGCTGGCCGGCATCGAGCGTGGCTACATGACCACGATCCACTCCTACACTGGTGACCAGCCGACCCTGGACACCATGCACTCCGACCTCTACCGCGCCCGCGCCGCGGCCATGTCGATGATCCCGACCTCGACCGGCGCAGCCAAGGCTCTGGGTCTGGTGATGCCGGAACTGCAGGGCAAGTTGGACGGCTCCTCGATCCGGGTGCCCACCCCGAACGTTTCGGTTGTGGACCTGACCTGGGTGCCCGGCCGCACCCTGACCAAGGAAGAGATCAACGCCGCCCTGATCGCCGCGGCGACCAGCGGCCCGCTGAAGGGAATCCTGGACGTCAGCGACGAGCCGCTGGTGTCGATCGACTTCAACCATGCTCCGGCCTCCTCGACCGTGGCTCTAGCCCAGACCCAAGTGATCGACGGCGGCCTCGGCCGCGTGCTGAGCTGGTACGACAATGAGTGGGGCTTCTCGACCCGCATGAGCGACACCGCCCTCGCCATGGCCAAACTGATCTAAACCCTGGGACGGGCGCCTCGAGAGACGGCGCCCGTTTCGTTTTTCGGATCCAACTGGCCCCCGGGGATAGACCTTCACCCCTGGGCGGCCGGAGCCTATCGCATGACCTTCAAGACCCTCGACGACGCTGACCTGGCCGGCAAACGCGCCCTCGTCCGCGTCGACCTCAACGTCCCGATGCACGATGGCGAAGTCTCGGACGACACGCGTCTGCGCGCCGCCGTGCCGACCATCGAGAAGCTGCGCGCCGGCGGCGCGACGGTGATCCTTCTGGCGCACTTCGACCGCCCCAAGGGCAAGCGCGTGCCGGAGATGAGCCTGGCGCCCATAGCCGCCGCCCTGGCCAAGGTGCTGGGCTCGCCGGTCGGCTTCGCCAATGATTGCGTAGGGCCGGTGGCCGCGGACGCTGTCGCCGCCCTGAAGCCGGGCGACGTGCTGCTGCTCGAAAACGTCCGCTTCCATGCGGGCGAGGAAAAGAACGACCCGGACTTCGCCAAGGCCCTGGCCGCCAACGGCGATCTCTATGTGAATGACGCCTTCTCGGCCGCGCACCGCGCTCACGCCTCGACCGAAGGCCTGGCCCACCTGCTGCCGGCCTATGCGGGCGAACAGATGCGGCTGGAGCTGACCGCGCTCGACAAGGCGCTGGGCAATCCCGAGCGCCCGGTGATGGGCATCGTCGGGGGCTCAAAGGTGTCGAGCAAGCTCGACCTGCTGCGCAATCTGGTGACCAAGCTGGACAAGCTGGCCATCGGCGGCGGCATGGCCAACACCTTCCTCTACGCCCAAGGCCACGACGTCGGGGCGTCCTATTGCGAGAAAGACCTGGCCGAAACCGCACGCGACATCATTCGATTGGCCGGTCAGAACAACTGCAAGCTCTTCCTGCCGGTCGACATCGTGGTGGCCGAGAAGATGGCGCCCGGCGCTGCGGCCCGCGTGCGCGGCCTGGGCGAGGTCGATGAGGACGAGCGGATCCTGGACGCCGGCCCGGAGAGCGTTGAGCGTCTGTGCCGCGCCATGGCCAACTCCAAGACCCTGATCTGGAACGGCCCGCTTGGCGTGTTCGAGATCCCGCCCTTCGACAAGGGCACCATGGCCGCCGCGCGCTACGCCGCGCAATTGGCCAAGGAAGGCAAGCTGGTGGCCGTCGCCGGCGGGGGTGATACAGTCGCCGCCCTCAACGCGGCAGGCTGCGCCGACGATTTCACGTTCGTCTCCACGGCGGGCGGCGCGTTTCTTGAATGGATGGAAGGCAAGGAGCTGCCCGGCGTGGCGGCGCTTGCCAGTTAACTGATTTACGGAGGGCAGGGCATGGCCCGGGTTACCTTGAGACAACTTCTGGATCACGCGGCCGAGCAGGGCTACGCGGTCCCGGCGTTCAATATCAACAACATGGAACAGGCGCTGGCGATCATGGAGGCGGCTGAGGCCACCGACTCGCCGGTGATCATGCAGGCTTCCCGCGGCGCCCGCTCCTACGCCAACGACATCGTGCTGAAGCACCTGATCGACGCGATGGCCGAGCTCTATCCGCACATCCCGATCTGCATGCACCAGGACCACGGCAACAACGAAGCCACCTGTGCGACGGCGATCCAGTACGGCTTCACCTCGGTGATGATGGACGGCTCGCTGATGGCCGACGCCAAGACCCCGGCCGACTATGACTACAACGTCCGCGTCACACGCAGCGTCGTGGACATGGCTCACTGGGTCGGCGCTTCGGTCGAGGGCGAGCTCGGCGTGCTGGGCAGCCTCGAGACCGGCATGGGCGAGAAGGAAGACGGCCACGGCTTCGAGGGTAAACTCGGCCACGACCAACTGCTGACCGATCCCGACCAGGCCGTCGACTTCGTGAAAGCCACCCAGGTCGACGCCCTGGCCATCGCCATGGGCACCAGCCACGGCGCCTACAAGTTCACGCGCAAGCCGGACGGCGACGTCCTGGCCATGAACGTGATCGAGGAAATCCACCGCCGCCTGCCCAACACCCACCTTGTGATGCACGGCTCCTCCTCGGTGCCGCAGGACCTGCAGGACCTGATCAACAAGTACGGCGGCGAGATGCCCCAGACCTGGGGCGTGCCGGTCGAAGAGATCCAGCGCGGCATCAAGCACGGCGTGCGCAAGATCAACATCGACACCGACAACCGCATGGCCATCACCGCGGCGATCCGGAAGGTCTTCGTCGAGAAGCCGGGCGAGTTCGATCCGCGCGGCTACCTGAAGCCCGCCAAGGAAGCCATGCGCGCCATCTGCGTCCAGCGCTTCGAGGAGTTCGGCACGGCCGGCCAGGCTCACAAGATCAAGGCGATCCCGCTGTCTGAAATGGCCAAGCGCTACGCCTCGGGCGAGCTGGCCCCGAAGATCGACCTCTCGCGCCAAGCGGCCGAATAGTCGTCGCCACGCATCGAACTAAAGCAAAGCCGTCGCCCGCAAGGGCGGCGGCTTTCTGCATGGCGGAACTACTCGCGCCCCTCGCAGCTTCCTAGGCCATGAAGAACGGCCTCACCGTGCTGGCCTCCCTCGTGTGCGTCGCCGCCCTGGCGGGACTGGCCGGCTGGACGTTCTATGCCGGTTCCAGGATCGGGGGCGGCTGGGGCGCCCTTTCGCCGGTGTTGCTGTACGTCATTGGCGGGCTGGTGGTGGTCGGCGCGTTGACCGGCGGCCTGATGTGGCTGGCTTTCTACTCATCGCGCCGGGGCTATGACGAACCCTACGATGTGAACCACCCGCCGCGCCGTAAGCCCTAGTCCACGTTGGCCCCGCGCATCTCGCGCACGAACAGTCCGCCGATCACCACGGTCACCGCCGCCACCACGATCGGGTACCAGAGCCCGAAATAGATGTTGCCTGTCGCCGCCACCATGGCGAACGCCGTGGTGGGCAGGAAGCCGCCGAACCAGCCGTTGCCGATGTGATAGGGCAACGACATCGAGGTGTAGCGGATCCTCGCCGGGAACATCTCGACCAGGGCCGCGGCGACCGGGCCGTAGACCATGGTCACATACAGCATCAGCAGGAATAGCAGGCCGACCACAGCCGGCTTGTGCATCTGGTCAGGGTCGGCCTTGGCCGGGTAGCCCGCCTGATGCAAGGCGGCGGACAAGCCCTTCGTCCAGTCGGCTTTCTTCGCCGTGAACTCGGCCTTTGGCAGGGCTTCGCCGCGGAAGCTCGGGACCTGCACCTCCCCGATCTTGACGACGGCGACGCTTCCGGTCGGGGCGGCGACGTTTTCATAGGTGACGCCGGCGCTGGCCAGGGCGGCCTTGGCGACGTCGCAGGAGGTGGAGAAAGCGGTCTTGCCGACCGGATCGAACTGGAACGAACAGTCGGCGGGATCGGCGATCACCCGCACCGGAGCGCTGGCCGAGGCGGCCGCCAGCGCCGGGTTGGCCGCGGCGGTGAGCGCTTTGAAGATCGGGAAGTAGGTCAAGGCGGCTAGCAGGCAGCCGACCAGGATGATCGGTTTGCGGCCGATCTTGTCAGACAGCCAGCCGAACACCACGAAGAACGGAGTGCCGAGGATCAGGGCGCAGGCGACCAGGGTGTTGGTCAGCGCCCCATCGACCTTCAGCGTCTTCTCCAGGAAGAACAGGGCGTAGAACTGGCCAGTGTACCAGACGACCGCCTGGCCGGCGGTCAGCCCGACCAGCGCCAGCAGTACGATCTTCAGATTGGGCCACTTGGCGAAGGATTCGGTCAGCGGCTTCTTCGAGGTGGTCCCCTCGTCGACCATCTTCTGGAAGACCGGGCTCTCGTTCAGCTTCAGGCGGATCCATAGCGAGACGCCAAGCAGCACCGCCGAAACCAGGAACGGGATGCGCCAGGCCCAGGCCTTGAACACTTCCTCGCCGGTCATCGAGCGCACCGCCAGGATCACCAACAGGCTGAGGAACAGCCCGAGAGTCGCGGTGGTCTGGATCCAGCTTGTATAGAGGCCGCGCTTACCGGGCGGGGCATGCTCGGCGACATAGGTCGCCGCGCCGCCATACTCACCCCCGAGGGCCAGGCCCTGGATCAGGCGCATGACGATCAGGAGGATGGGGGCGAGGACGCCGATCTGGTCGTAGCCCGGCAGCAAGCCGACCGCGAAGGTCGAGAGCCCCATCAGCAGCATGGTGACCAGGAAGGTGTTCTTGCGGCCCCAGAGGTCGCCCAGCCGCCCGAACACCAGCGCCCCGAACGGTCGCACCGCAAAGCCGGCCGCGAAGGCCAGCAGGGCGAAGATGTAGCCGGTGGTCTCGTTGACCCCGGAAAAGAAGTGCTGAGTGATGAAGCCGGCCAGCGAGCCGTAGAGATAGAAATCGTACCACTCGAAGACCGTGCCGGCAGACGCCGCGCCGATCACCAACCGGTGGTTCGTCTTCTCGACGACGCTGTCGCCCGCCACCGCCTCGGCCATTCCATCCCCCGCCTCTTATCGTTGGGAAGAGCCTAGCGGGATTTCGGGGAAATCTGGAAGCGGTTCGTCGGGGACGGCGTCCGTTGGCGCCGAAGCTCTTGTTCCGGCCGACGGTGGGTAGCCTCTACCCCAAGATGCGGAGTCTATGGATGGCCGGGACAAGAGCCCGGCCATGACGATCCGTGGGGGGAGTGACCAATCGCGGATGGGGGCATGCGTAGACCCCACCAGTTCGTCATGGCCGGGCTCTTGTCCCGGCCATCCATACGCACCAAGCTTGGCCATGGATCCCGTGCATGCCAACAACGCGGTCTACATTCTGGCGAGCGGCAAACACGGCACGCTCTACGTCGGTGTGACCGCGAACTTACTCCGACGCATACATGAGCACCGCGAGAGCGCGACGCCGGGATTCACCGGCCGCTACGGCGTGACACGTCTGGTCTGGTTTCGACGCTGCTTCACGGTGGTTGAGGCCATCCGTTGGGAGAAGCGGCTGAAGAAGTACAAGCGCGACTGGAAGATCGCATTGATTGAGCAAGACAATCCGCACTGGGACGACCTGTTTCCCGGCCTGCTCTGACGGAGTCTATGGATGGCCGGGACTTCGCCCGGCCATGACGATCAGTGAGGCGGTTGACCGCCCCTAGTGGCCGCCAGCGCCTTCGAGTTCGCCGAGCGCGCTCTGCAGGTAGTTCTGCTCGCCGAGCGACTTCACCAGCGACAGTTGCGTCTCCAGGAAATCGATGTGCTCCTCGGTGTCGGTGAGGATTTCGCGCAGGATTTGGCGGGTGACGTAGTCTTCAACCGCCTCGCACTCCTTGATCCCGGCAATTTGATCGACCCGGCCGCTGACCTCGACCGACAGGTCGGAGGTCATGCACTCGGGCACGTTCTCGCCGATCTTCAGCTTATGCAGGTCCTGCAGGTTGGGCAGGCCATCAAGGAAGAGGATGCGCTTGATGAGCTTGTCGGCGTGCTTCATCTCGCCGATGGACTCGTCATAGGTGATCTTGGCGAGCCGGGTGAAACCCCAGTTTTCGTACATGCGGGCGTGCAGGAAATACTGGTTCACCGCAGTGAGCTCATTGGTGAGCACAGCGTTCAAACGCCGAATGATGGCTTTGTCGCCTTGCATGGGAACCTCCTCGAATCCGTTTTCGAGGGGCAAACTCTTACTCGGGGCGAGACGAGTCAAAGCCTATGTTTGCAAGTGATTCCGCGTTTCGTTCGCAAGCTTGCGAATAGTTCGGCGTTCCTGGTGAAACGCCCTATTCGGCGGCGAAGCGAAGAGCTTGATCCTGCTCGCTGATCATCTTGCGCATGTCGCAGACGCAACGGGCGCATTGAGCTTGCGAACCGCATGCGCGGAAGACCTCGGCCGGGCGGCTGGCGCCGGCGTCGATGGCGGCGCGGACTTCGCGCTCCCGGATCCCGTTACAGTTACAAACGTACAAGACGGACTTCTCCCGATCAGGACTCCTATTTAGCAACTGCGAACGCCGTTGCAAATCATTTGCAAGTTGTAGCCCGACATTATGCGTCAGTTTGTCGCAGGCGCGGAGCTTGGTCCGGTACGTTGTTCGGCATGAAGTGGTGACAACCGCAGTCAACGGCGATTGCAGTTTCAGAGCTGGGGACCGAACGTCATGGACGTCGACGCCTTGATGCTGTCGCGACTGCAGTTCGCGTTCACTATCGCCTTCCACATCATCTTTCCCAGTTTCACCATTGGTCTGGCCAGTTACCTCGCGGTTCTGGAGGGGCTGTGGCTGACGACACGGAACGAGGTGTTCAAGACACTCTATCTTTTCTGGGTGAAGATCTTCGCGATCTCGTTCGGCATGGGCGTCGTGACCGGGGTGGTCATGAGCTACCAGCTCGGGTCCAACTGGAGCGTGTTCTCCACGGTCGTCGCCCCGGTCATCGGGCCGCTGCTGGCCTTCGAGGTGCTGACCGCCTTCTTTCTGGAGGCGAGTTTCCTGGGGATCATGCTTTTCGGCTGGAAGAAGGTCGGGCCAGGCCTTCACTTCACCGCCACGGTGCTGGTCGCCGTCGGCACGCTGATCTCGGCTTTCTGGATCATCTCGGCCAATAGCTGGATGCAGTATCCGACCGGGTTCGCACGGACGCCCGAGGGCGGCCTGATCGCGACCGACTGGATGGCGGTGATCTTCTCGCCAAGCTTCGCCTCGCGGCTGATGCACATGACGCTCGCTGCTTACCTGACCACCGCCCTCGTCGTGGGGGCGGCCTCGGCCTGGCGTCTGCTGAAGCGGCCCGAGGAGCCCGAGTCCCAAATGAGCCTGCGGATGGCGGTCGGCATGCTGGCCATCGTCGCGCCCATGCAGCTGCTGGTCGGCGACCTGTCGGGCAAGGACGTCCTGCGCCTGCAGCCGGCCAAGCTGGCGGCGATTGAGGCCTTCTGGGAAACCGGCCCCGAGCAGGCCTTCCACATCGTCGCCTGGCCCGACCGCGCGACCGAAAGCAACCGGTGGGAAGTCTCCATCCCCAAGGTCGGCAGCCTGATCACCGCCGGCTCGACCAAGGCCGAGGTCAAGGGCCTGAAGGCGTTCGCCCCGGAAGACCGGCCGCCGGTCGCGATCGTCTTCTGGTCCTTCCGGGTGATGGTGGGCCTCGGCATCGCGATGATCGCCCTGGGCGCGTGGGGGGTCTGGCTGTGTTGGCGCGCGGCGCCTGAACAGTCCCGGCCGTTCCTGCAAGCCTGTGTCGCCATGGGGCCGGCAGGCTTCGTGGCGGTGATCTCCGGGTGGATTGTCGCGGAGGTCGGACGCCAGCCCTGGGTGGTCACCGGCGTCTTGCGCACCGCCGATGCGGTGTCACCGATCGGCGCGGGCCAGGTCTCGGCCTCACTGCTGGGATTCCTGGTGGTCTACGCGGTGATTTTCTCGGTCGGGGTTCTCTACATCATACGGCTGATGGCCGAGGGGCCAGTGGCGGGTTCCGACGAGCCGCCTCCCGCCGGGGCGCGGGCGCCCGGTTCGGCCCTGGCCGCTGCGCCGGAAGACCCAGGCCACAACTCCGCGAGCTGGGGAGACCGGCTATGACCCTCGACCTCCCGCTGATCTGGGCCGTCATCATCGCCACGGCGGTGTTGCTCTACGTGCTGCTGGACGGCTTCGACCTCGGCGTCGGCATCCTCTTTCCGTTCGCGGCCACGCCCGCCGACCGCGACGTGATGATGGATTCCATCGCCCCGGTCTGGGACGGCAACGAGACGTGGCTGGTGCTTGGCGGCGGCGGCATGTTCGCAGCCTTTCCCCTCGCCTATTCGGCGATCCTGCCGGCGCTCTACATCCCCGTCATCCTGATGCTTCTGGCCTTGATCCTGCGCGGGGTGGCCTTCGAGTTCCGGCTGCGCGGCCGCCGACGCGGCAAGGCCTTCTGGACCGCGGCCTTCGCCGGCGGTTCGATCTGCGCGACCTTCGCCCAGGGCTTGATCCTTGGCGGCTTTATCCAAGGCATCACGCTGGACGAGAACCTGGCCTTTGGCGGCGGCCCGTTCGACTGGCTGACGCCCTATACCTTGCTGGTCGCCGCCGGCCTGGTCGCCGGCTACGCCCTGCTCGGCGCGACCTGGCTGGTCTGGAAGACCGAGACCGAACTGCATGGCGACGCCCGGCGCTGGGCCTGGATCGCCGGCGCGGCGACGGCGGCTCTGCTGGCGGCGGTCAGCGTCGCCACGCTCTTTGTGCACCCGCGGGTGGCCGAACGCTGGGGGTTCGCAAATGGCGGGTTCGACATGGCGGTGTTCCTCCCGCTCACACCGATCCCGATCGTCGGCCTTGCCGGATTGGCGCTCGTGGCGATGGGGCTGAGAAGCCGCTCGCACGGTTGGCCGCATCTCGGAGCGAGCCTGGTCTTTCTCTCCGGCTATTTTGGCCTGGCGGTAGGTTTCTTCCCCAACATCGTACCCTACGACATGACCTATCGGCAGGCCGCCAACCAGGACAACGCCCTTGCCCTGATGCTGGTCGGGGTGGCGATCCTGCTGCCGGTGATCCTGGGCTACACGATCTGGGTCTATTGGCTGTTCAGAGGCAAGGTGACGGCCGATGCGGGATATCATTGAACCCCCGCCCGAGCCGGGCGATCCCCTGCCCCCGTGGTACAAGCGCCTCGCCTGGTTCTTCGGCATCGCCGTGGCCGCGACCAGCGTCACCGCCATCGTGGCCTATACGATGAAGGCGCTGTTGCCGGACTATCCGCAGGGTTAGAAGGCGGCCATGACCGCCGATTGCCGCCTCTATCTGATCACCCCGCCGCGCCTGGACGACCTCGCCGCCTTCGGTCGGCTGCTCGCCCAGACCCTGGACGCCGGCGATGTCGCCGCCCTGCAAATCCGCCTGAAGGATCAACCCGACCAGGTGATCGCCGCGGCGGTCGATGCGCTCTCGCCCATCGCCCAGGCGCGCGGTGTGGCGGTCATCCTGAACGACCGCCCGGACCTCGCCGCCAAGCTCGGCTGCGACGGCGTCCATGTCGGCCAGTCGGACATGCCACTGAAGGACGCGCGCATGATCATGGGTCCGGACGCGATGATCGGCGTCACCTGCCACGACAGCCGCCACCTGGCGATGGAAGCGGCCGAGGGCGGGGCCGACTATGTCGCCTTCGGCGCCTTCTTCCCGACCACCACCAAGGAAGCGCCCACCCACGCCGAGCCGGAAATCCTGACCATCTGGCAGCAGTTCATGGAGACGCCGTGCGTCGCCATCGGCGGGATCAACGCCGATAACGCCGCGGGCCTGGCCAAGGCCGGCGCCGACTTCCTGGCGGTTTCGGCGGGCGTCTGGGCGCACCCGCAAGGGCCAGCGGCGGGGGTGACGGCCATCGAGGCGGCCATCGCCCAGGGCTTGTCGGAACGCGGTTGAGGCCTATCCTTGCCTTGAGGCCCTGCTCCCACTAGGTTCCGCGCCTCGAATTTCCGCCTTTCCGGCGCGTTTAGCGCACCCTTGGCGCTAGAACTGGAACCACCTGTGTCGACGCAAACCGCTCTTCTGAAAGTGATGTCCGACGCCGCCCGCAAGGCGGCCCGGGGCCTGAACCGTGATTTCGGCGAGCTTTCCGAGCTGCAGGTGTCGCGCAAGGCGCCGGCCGATTTCGTCTCGGCCGCCGACATCAAGGCCGAGCAGGCGGTGTTCGAAGCGCTGGAAAAGGCCCGCCCCGGCTACAGCTTCCTCGGCGAGGAACGCGGCCTGATCGAAGGCACCGACAAGACCCACACCTGGATCGTCGATCCGCTGGACGGCACCACCAACTTCCTGCACGCCATCCCGCACTTCGCGATCAACATCGCTTTGCAGCGCGAAGGCGCGATCGTGGCGGCGGTGACCTATAACCCCGTGACCAACGAGTTGTTCTGGGCCGAAAAGGGCAAGGGCTGCTTCGTCAACGACAAGCGCCTGCGCGTCGCCGGCCGCAAGCACCTGGACGAAAGCGTGCTGGGCACCGGCATCCCGTTCCTCGGTCACGGCCAGCACGCGCGCTTCCTTAAAGAGCTGCACCAGATCAGCCAGCGCGTGGCCGGCGTTCGCCGCTTCGGCGCGGCGTCCCTCGACCTGGCCTATGTGGCCGCCGGTCGCCTGGACGGGTTCTGGGAGCGCGACCTGAAGCCCTGGGACATGGCTGCGGGCCTGCTGATGATCCAGGAAGCCGGCGGCAAGGTCACCGACATGGACGGCGGCGAGGACATGCTGACCAAGGGCTCGATCTGCACCGCCAATCTCGAGCTGCACCCGCTGATGCTCGATAAGCTGAAGGCCGCCGGCTAACTCTGCCTTGACGGAAGCGTCACGCAGGACGGCTAAATCGTCCTTATGCACCTGACGCGCCGCGCCTTCGCCGCCTCGACCGCCGCCCTGGCGGCCAGCCCAGCCATGGCCAAGACAACGCCCAAGCCCATCGTCATCGCCCACAGGGGCGCCAGCGGCGAGCGTCCAGAGCACACCCTAAGCGCCTACCTCCTGGCGATCGCCCAGGGCGCGGACTTCATTGAGCCCGACCTGGTGGTGACCAGGGACGGCCACCTGGTGGTGCGCCACGAGAACGAGATCGCCGGAACCACCGACGTGACCGCCCGCCCCGAGTTCGTCGCGCGGCGGTCCACCAAGGTCATCGACGGCGAGGAGGTCGAAGGCTGGTTCGCCGAGGACTTCACCCTGGCCGAACTGAAGACCCTGCGCGCCCGCGAGCGAATTCCGGACCTGCGGCCTGGCAGCGCCAGGTTCGATGGCCAGGACGCCATTCCAACCTTCCAGGAGGTCATCGACTTGGCCAGGGTCGAGAGCGCCCGGGCGGGTCGCGTGATCGGCGTTTATCCCGAGATGAAGCACCCAACCTTCCTGGCCAGCGTGGGCCTGCCGATAGAGGCGCGGCTGGCGCGGGCGTTGAGGATCAACAACCTGGACGCCGCCGACGCTGCGGTGTTCGTGCAGTGTTTCGAACCCGGCCCGCTGGCGACCTTCAAGACGCTCTCCAAAGCCCGGCGCGTGCAGTTGGTCGCCGCGGACAGCCCGGCCATGGTCACAGCTCAAGGCCTGAAGGCCATCGCGGCCTATGCCGACGGCGTCGGCCCCGACTGGTCGATGGTCCTGCCGACCGTGGACGGCGCGCTGGGTCCCGCGAGCGACTTAGTAAAGGACGCCCACGCCGCCGGCCTGCTCGTCCATCCCTGGACCGTCCGAGCGGAAAACCGCTTCCTGCCGGCCAAGCTGCGCCGCGGGCCTTCACCGGCCGAGCACGGCGACGCCCAGGCCGTATTCCACGCCCTCTACGCCGCAGGCGTCGACGGCGTCTTCAGCGACTTCCCAGCCATGGCCGTCGCTGCCCGGAACTATGCCCTAGGCCGCGGCGTCGCCGAACTGTAGGGCGGCGAGGCGTGAATAGAGACCACCCTTGGCGGCGAGCTCGGCGTGGGTCCCCTGCTCGACCACCTGGCCGCCGTCCATGACCACGATGCGGTCGGCCTTGAGCACGGTGGCCAGCCGGTGGGCGATGACCAGGGTGGTGTGGCCGACCATGGCGCCTTCCAGCGCACGTTGGACCAGTTGCTCGTTCTCCGCGTCCAGCGCGCTGGTGGCCTCGTCGAGCAGCAGGATCGGCGTCTCGCGGATCAGCGCGCGGGCGATGGCCAGACGTTGGCGCTGGCCGCCCGACAGACTGCGGGCGCGGTCGCCCAACAGAGTTTCAAAGCCTTCCGGCAGGGCTTCGAGGAAGCCCTCGGCCTGGGCCGCGCGGGCGACGGCCCGGATGGAATCCAGATCGGCGTCCGGACGCCCGAAGCGGATGTTTTCCGCCGCCGAACCGGAGAACAGCGGCGAGTCCTGCGAGACCAGCGCCATGCGAGCCCGCACCTCGGCAGGATCGGCGTCACGCAGATCCACGCCGTCCAGGCGGATCGTCCCGCTCTGCGGGTCGTAGAACCGCAGCAGCAGCCGGAAGACCGTGCTCTTGCCCGAGCCCGACGGCCCGACCAGGGCCACCCGCTCGCCGGGCGCCACCTTCAAAGTGAAGCCGCTGAGCGCCAGAGCGTCGGGGCGGCCTGGATAGGCGAAGTCGACGCCCTCGAACTCGATCTCGCCGCGCGCCGGGACCGGCAGGGCCTTGGGCGCCGCGGGCGCTGCGATGGTGGGTTTGGCGGCCAGAAGCTCGGAGATCCGCTCCATGGCCCCTGCGGCCTTCTGGACGTCGCCCCATGTCTCGCCCAGGGCGCCCACCGAACCGGCGGCCATCACTG
This sequence comes from bacterium, assembly GCA_030824495.1. Taxonomy (GTDB): domain Bacteria; phylum Pseudomonadota; class Alphaproteobacteria; order Caulobacterales; family Caulobacteraceae; genus Phenylobacterium. Next base: position 21,342 of record JAVBXP010000028.1, on the reverse strand, counting down.
AGAGGAAGGCGAACTGGAACAGCGCGCCCCAGGTCATCTCGCCGCGCAGGCCGGCGTGGACGCCGAGCCAGAAGATCACCACAACGCCGCCGAAGACGAGGCCGATGACCAGGGCGGTCATGATCGCCCGCGCGGTCATCCGGCGCAGGGAGGTTTGGAACGAGCTTTCGACCGCCTCGCCGAACCGCGCAGCGCCGGCGTCCTCGCGCCCGAAGGCCTGGACGGTCTCCAGCGCGTCGAGGGTCTCGCCGGCATGGCCGACGGCGGCGGCGAACTGATCCTGGGTCGACATGGTCAGCTTGCGGACCCGCTTTCCGAACAGGAACAGCGGCGCCAGCACGAACGGGAAGATGCCCAGCACCAGGCCGGTGAGGCTGGGGCTGACGATCACCAGCAGGATCAGGGCGCCGATCAGGGTCAGCAGATTGCGCAGCGCCACAGAGATAGAGGTGGAGAGCAGGCTCTCGACGATCTGGATGTCGGTGGTCAGGCGCGACAGCACCTCGCCCGTGCGGGTCTTTAAGAAGAAGGTCGGATCGAGGGTCAGGATGTGGGCGTAGGCCGCCTTGCGCAGGTCGGCGGTGATCCGCTCCCCCAGCTTGGTGACAAAGAAGTAGCGCAGGGCGCTGGAGGCCGCGAGCGCCAGGGCGACGCCGCCGATCAGCCAGAACCAGGGATCGACCGTCGCCGCGCTGGCCTTGGGGTCGGTCAGGTGGTCGACCAGCAGCCGCACGGCGCCGGAGAGACCCAGGGTGGACGCTGTCGCGGTCAGCAGGAAGAGACCCGCCCAGGCGGCGTCGCCCTTGTGCATCGCCAGGAACGGCATCAGGCGGCCGAGCGCCTTGACGTTGCGGCTGCGCGCCCGACGATCGGCGGCTTCGCTCAAATCCTGGGCCATTGCGGCGCCCGCGCTTGGGCGTCCGGGGGCGGGGGCCTCGTGGGCCATATCACTCATATAAACTAGCGCCCTTGCTCTTCCCGCGCCTTTTCCTGTATACGCGCGGCTTCCTCGCGTCCGCCATCCGTGGCGCCGCGATATATTCCTGCCGCTCCTTTACGTCGGTTGCCCTTTCGATGAAACAAGACACCCACCCCGACTATCACTTCATCACCGTGGTGATGACCGACGGCTCGAGCTATCAGACGCGCTCGACCTTCGGCAAAGAAGGCGCGACGCTGAACCTGGATATCGATCCGAAGACGCACCCGGCGTGGACCGGCGGCAACCAGCACATGCTGGACCGTGGTGGTCGCGTGTCGCGCTTCAACGCCAAGTTCGGCGGCTTCACCCGCAAGTAGGACTGCCCGCGCGTTCGTCGCGCAGCAGATCCTTGTGAGCAGCTACAAAAACGCCGCGTCCCGTGCGCGGCGTTTTTTGCTGTGGGTGGATGGCTCCCGTGTCATCCCGGAAGTCGCGTAGCGGCTGTCCGGGACCCATGAACACCTGATCGGGCAGGCTAGGGCGCGATCATCGCTGGATAGAGATCGCCCCAGTCTGGGTTCTGCCCCTCGATCAGCCGCACCTTCCATTCGCGCCGCCAGCGCTTGAGCTGCTTCTCGAAATGAATGGCTTCGGTGATCTCGCCGTAAGCTCGCCACCAGACTAGCCGATCCACGCCATAGCGCTTGGTGAACCCGGCGACTTCCTTGGCTTTGTGCTGGGTGACGCGGTTCTCGAGGCTGTTGGTCACGCCGACATAGAGCGTGCCATGTCGACCGCTGGCGAGAATGTAGACGTAGTAATTTATCCGGCAAGCTCGGCGCGAATGGGTCCCGGACAAGCGCTTCGCGCTTTCCGGGATGACACCTTGAGGTTGGGGAGACCGTGCAACAACAGCTTCACGCGAGTTTGCGTCACAAGACCCGGACACGCGAACACCTGATCGCGCGCAAAAGGAGCCGCTCGACCTCAGCGGCCGAAGGCGGCCTGCAGTCGGTCAAATTGGGACAGCACCGGGTTCGGGATTTCGATGGTGGTGTCCTCGACATACATCCGGCGGTCGAGGTGGCGGACGCGCTCATAGAGGCGCTCTGACCGATCGAGCAACGCCAGCAGGCCCACCGGCAAATCTTCAGTGGTGGGACCGCGGCAGACGTCTTCGGCGCCCAACCGGTAGCGGTCCTCGCAGGCGCCTTCGGGCGGCATGTCGCCTTCGCGCACCGCGCGCTGGACCAGCAGCCAGGAGGCCACCTGCATCAGGCGGGTGGTGAGGCGCATGCTTTCGCCGGCATAGGCCAAGGCTGCATTGCGCGACAAAAGCTTCGACTCCTGACGGCCGGAACCGTCGAGGTAGCCCGCTGTCTCTTCCACGAGGTCCATGCCCTCCTGGAAGGTCCTGTCGAACAATTCAGACCGCGCGAAGTCCTGGATCACATCGGCTCGCCAGGCGCCCGCAGGGGCAAATCCATCGGTCATCAAAGCACTGAGCCTCTAATAGCTTCGCCCGCTTGGTATGCGGCGCTCGGACCGGTGGGTCTGCAACCCCCGTGCCAAACCTAAACATCGGTTATCCATGATCCGCGTTTACGTTCGGTTATCCGTATACGCAGGTCAGCTTGGCCTTGAGAATAGCGCGTCGGCCTCGGCGCGGCCCGCGCGCTTACGCTCAATCTGGGCACGACACCTGGCGATCTCGACTTCCAGAGCCTCGATACGCTCTTCCAACTCCACGACGGCGTAGAGTTCGAGATCCTCGCGCATCGCCTCGGTGAGGCGCTGACCGCGTCCAACGCGGGTTTCCACCGGTTCTTCCATCAAGAGCCTCCCTTTGCCGAGCGTCCTTCGACGTCTATCTGAGCACTGAGAAAACTTTACCCGCAAAACGACCGGAGGGCACACCCGTGAGCGACACCATGACCGCCATCACTGTGGAGGGCGGGCGAGGACCTGCGGAAAACCTGAAAGCGGCGACGATCCCCCGCCCAGTTCCCGGTCCCGGCCAAATCCTGATCAAGGTCCATGCGGCCGGCGTGAACCGTCCCGACCTGGCGCAGCGCATCGGCGCCTATCCGCCGCCGCCCGGCGCGCCCGATACGTTGGGCCTGGAAGTCGCCGGCGAGGTTCTGGTCGCGGCCGGCCGCTGGAAGGTCGGCGACAAGGTCTGCGCCCTGCTCGGCGGCGGCGGCTATGCGGAATATGCCGTGTGCGACGCCCGCCACGCCCTGCCGATCCCCGAGGGCCTGGACTATGTGCAGGCCGCCGCCCTGCCCGAGACCGTCTTCACGGTCTTCGCCAACGTGTTCGAGCACGGCCGCCTGAAGAGCGGCGAGACCCTGATGGTCCACGGCGCGACGTCCGGGATCGGGACGACGGCGATCCAGATGGCCAAGGCCGCCGGCGCGAAGGTGATCGCCACCAGCCGGGGCGCCGGCAAGGCCGCTGAAGCCCTGAAGCTCGGGGCAGATGTCAGCGTCGACGTGACAACCCAGGACTTCACCGAAGTCGCCAAGGCGCAAGGCGGCGTCGATGTGATCCTGGACATGGTCGGGGGCGACTACTTCGCCAAGGGCCTGGATTCGATCCGCACCGGTGGCCGTATCGTCTACATCGCCACCCAGGCCGGCGGCGAAGTCGCCCTGCCGATCTTCAAGCTGATGCTCAAGCGCGCCCTGGTCACCGGCTCGACCCTGCGCCCCCGCAACGCCGACGAAAAGGCGCGCCTGGCCGCCGCCATCGAAGCCCAGGTCTGGCCCTGGATCGCGGCCGGCAAGCTGACGCCCCAGATCGACAAGACCTTCCCCCTGGCCGAAGCCGCCGCCGCCCACGCCTATCTTGAGGGCGGAAGCCACGTCGGCAAGGTGATGCTGATCGCCTGAGTCTGGTGGCGGCGCGGTGCTCAGCCAAACCTAGAACCTGGGCCCTGAACTTTGGAATCGAGTTGCGATACCGCTTCTAGGTTTCGCCATCCATGAGAGGGGCGCGCGGGCCGTGAGGCGGGCGCGCCCTTTTTCTTGCCTACGGAATGTTTCGGGAACACCGCCCCCAAACCTTGGACTAACCGCAACGCCTTACGCGCCAACGGCGAAATTATGTCAGGATCGAAAGATCAAAGCCGTTGACGGTGGGGAACCTGTCCCTCACGATTTAGCCAATTCATGTTCGGTCGCATCAGGTCTTCAAGGCTCTGGTCTGGCCGAAGCGATAATAATGACTGCGCAGTATTTTTCGCGCGGCGGGAGGATTTGGTGGCTGACGGCTTTCACATGCCGATTCCGAGGGGCGCACATAAGCCCTGCGCCACCGTACTGACTCACCCATTCGAACCCGCCGGACTCCGGCGCACCTGGCCGACACGCGATTTTGGACGCGGCCAGACGAGACTGATTTCCCATCGGAGCCCTTCATGACTGCGACGGCCACCGCCGCCGACCGACCACCCTTGGCGCTCTCGACCAAGCTGCTCTACGCCGTGGGCTCCACAGCCAGCGCTATCAAGCTTCGGTCCCTCGGGACCTTCCTGATGATCTTCTACAACCAGGTCGTGGGCCTGGCGCCGCAGACGGTCACCCTGGTGCTGATGATCGCGCTGATCTTCGACGCCCTAATCGACCCCTTGGTCGGGCAGATCTCGGACAATTTCAAATCCAAGCTCGGCCGGCGCCACCCGTTCATGTACGCCGCCGCGGTTCCGTTCTCGCTGGCCTTCTACCTGCTTTGGAACCCGCCCGAGGGATGGTCGGAGCAGGCCTTGTTCTTCTATCTGCTGGTCTGCCTGCTGACCCTTCGCTTCTGCGATACATTCTTTGAACTGCCGCACAGCGCCCTCGCCCCTGAACTGGCCAAGAGCTACGACGATCGCACCAAGCTGATCTCGCTGCGGATGCTGTTCGGCGTGGTCGGCGGCCTGGGCATGACGATCCTGGCCTACCAGGTGTTCCTGAAAGAGAACCCCGACGGCAGCGGCGGCGTTCTCGCCCGCGACGGCTACTTCCTCTATTCCCTCACCGCAGCGGTGCTGATCTTCACGACGATCCTGGTCTCCACGCGTGGGACCCAGAGCCAGATCCCGTATCTGCGCGCCGCTCCCACCCGCAAGATCACCTTCAAGGCCATGGTTCGCGAGGTCTCCCAGACCCTCAACAACCGAGCTTTCGTCGTCGCCGCCCTGACCGGCATGTTCGTCGCCGTCGCCACCGGCGCCCGCAACGGGCTGGAGATCTATTTCGGTCTCTACTTCTGGGAGCTGACCCAGGGCCAATTGGCGGCTCTGGTCACCGTCAGCGTCCTCGGCGGCGCGATCGGCATGGTCGCCTCGCCTCACGTCGCCCGGCGGATGGGCAAGAAGTACGGCGCGATCTTCATGTACACGAGCGCCCTGACCATCGGGGTCGCCCCGATCGTCCTGCGCCTGATGGGATGGATGCCGGCCAACGGCACGCCCGAACTGTTCGCGATCCTGATGGTTGAGACCCTGATCAACACCGCCTTCGCGGGCGGCACCGCCGTGCTGCTGGTCTCGATGGTCGCCGACGTGATCGAGGACGCCGAGGTCAAGACCGGCCGGCGCTCCGAAGGCCTGCTGATGAGCGCCGACAACCTCGTCAAGAAGATGGTTTCCGGCGTCGGCGTGTTCATCTCCGGCACGATCCTGGCCTTCATCGGCTTCCCGGAGGGGGCCAAGCGCGGCCAGGTCGATCCTGAGATCATCCAGGCCATGGGCCTGATCTACCTGCCGACGATCGGGGTGTTGTTCGCCCTCGGGATCGCGTGCCTGTTCGCCTTCAATATCGACAAGGCCAAGCACGAGGACAACCTCCGTCGCCTGGGCGAGCTGGCTGACGCCGGCGAGGCCGCAGGCGTGCTGGATAACGAAGACGCCAGCGCAACGACCCGCGTGGCCGGAAACGCCACGCCCCTTGGTTCAAAAGCTTAAAAAGGCCGCCGACATGACTGCGACCGACTCCGCCGGCCTGCCGCCGCGCCCGCCCATCACGTTCAAGACCAAGGCGCTTTACGGCCTTGGCGCCTCCGCCAGCGTCATCAAGCAGCGGGGGATCACCACCTTCCTGCTGCTGTTCTACAATCAGGTCGTCGGCCTGCCGCCAGCCATGGTGTCGACGGCGATCATGCTCGCGTTGATCTTCGACGCCTTCGTTGACCCGCTGGTCGGCCAGATTTCCGACAACACCCGCACCCGCTGGGGCCGGCGTCACCCGTTCATGTACGTCGCGGCCCTGCCGGTCTCGCTGGCGTTCTACATGATCTGGAACCCGCCGATCGGATGGGAGAACGAGGCTCTGTTCTTCTACATGCTGGTCTGCCTGCTCACGATCCGGCTGTTCGACACCTTCTTCGAACTGCCCTCGTCGGCGCTGCTGGCCGAGCTGACCCAGGACTACAACGAGCGCACCAGCATCATCTCGATCCGCTCGTTCTGCGGCGTGGCCGGCGGGCTGATCATGCAGCTGCTGGTCTACCAGGTCTTCCTCAAGAAGAACGCCGACGGCACCGGCGGCCTGCTCGAGCGTAGCGGCTGGGAAGTCTATTCAATTGTCGGGGCGATCACGATCTTCACGATCATCCTGATCTCGTCCTCGGCGACCCATCATCAGATCCCCTATCTGCGCAAGCCGCCAACCCGGAAAATCACGATCCCGGCCATGCTGCGCGAGGTTGGCGCCACCCTGAACAACCGCTCGTTCGTGGTGCTGGCCATCTCCGGCATGTTCATGAACGTGTCGCTCGGGCTGAAGACCGCGCTTGAGCTCTACTTCAACCTCTATTTCTGGGGCCTGACCCAGGGCCAACTGGCGATCATGACCGTGACCGGCGTGCTGGCCAGCATCATCGGCGTCACCCTGGCCCCGATCATCGCCGGCAAGATCGGCAAGCGCTACGCGGCCATCACCATGTTCTTCGGCGCGGTGATCGCCCTGCTGCTGCCCATCGGCCTGCGCATCATCGGCGTCATGCCCGCCAACGGCACCAACCTGCTGTTCGGCATCCTGATCATCGATTTCATGGCCAACGGCATCATGGCGATCATGACCGGCGTCATGCTGCAATCGATGATCGCCGACGTTGTGGAGGACAGCGAGGTCAAGACCGGCCGGCGCTCGGAAGGGCTGCTGTTTTCCGCCGACAACCTGTTCAAGAAGATCGTCTCCGGCGTCGGCGTCGGCGTCTCCGGCGTGCTGCTGACCTATGTGGCGTTCCCGCAAGGCGCGAAGCCCAACGAAGTCGATCCGGACATGCTGCGCAATCTGGCGCTCATCTACCTGCCGACGATCGGCGCGTTCTACGCCGTCGCGATCGCTTGCCTGTTCGCCTACAAGATCGACAAGTCGGTGCACGAAGAGAACCTTCGCATCCTGCAGGAAGGCGTTCTGGAGGCTCGCACCACCGACGCCCAGATCGAAGGAGGCTCCCCGGCGGCCTCCGGACCGGCCGGCGATTTGAGCCCGGTGACGCCAAGACCCTAGCGGCCGGGAGAACCTTGCTCATCGAACCTCTTGCCATCGTCGAATTCATACCGAATATTCGAACGATGGGAGATTGAGGCGCAGACCTCGGCCCCGACTCGCCTGGGGAGGATGAGATGAGCAAGGCCCGCGCGGCGAACGCCGCCGATGGATCGAGCACGCGGCTGAGCGTTCGCTCCAAGACCTTCTATGGCATCGGGTCGGTCGCCTTTGGGGTCTCGACCCTGGGCCTCTCCTCGGCGGTGCTCCAACCCTACCTCAACCGGGTGATCGGCCTGCCGGCGCTCTGGGTCGGCACGGCGATCATGCTGACGCTGATGCTCGACGCCGTCATCGACCCGGCGGTGGGGCAATGGTCGGACAAGCTGCGGACCAAGTGGGGCCGGCGCCATCCCCTCATGTACGCCGCCGCGCCGCTGGTGGCCGCCGCCTGTATCGGCTTCTGGAACGCCCCTGCCGACTGGCCGAAGGAAACGCTCGGCATTTATCTGATCGGGATGCTGGTGCTGTTGCGGCTCTGCGTCAGCCTCTATGAGGTGCCCAGCCAGGCGCTCGCCCCCGAACTCACCAGCGACTACCACCAGCGCACCAGCCTGTTCAGCTACCGGTTCTTCTTCGGGGTGATCGGCGGGTTCGGCATGAACGTGGTGCTCTACCAGTTCTTCCTCAGCCCCCAGAATGGCGGGATCCTAAACCGCGAGGCCTACGGCCACTACGGCATACTGGCGGCCGTGGTCATGGCGATCTCCATCCTGGTGTCGGCCATCGGCACTCATCACCACATTCCGCGGTTGGCGGTTCCGCCGCAGCGCGAGGTCAAGCTCTCCCAACTGCTGCGCGAGATCGGCGGCACGCTGTCCAACCGCTCGCTTGTCGTGGTGATGATCTCCGGGCTCTGCTCGGGGATCGCGACAGGCATGACCGGCGCGCTCAGCCAGTACTTCTATCTGGAGTTCTGGGGCCTGACGGCCTCGCACATCTCCTATCTCGCCCTGGCCTCCGTGCTAGCCTCGTTCGCCGGCATCGCCATCACCGGCCCAGCCTCCCGGGCCTGGGGCAAGAAACATGCGATGATCGGCCTGTTCGGCGTCGCCACCACCACCGCGGCCCTGCCAATCCTGCTGCGGCTGCTCGGCCTGATGCCGCTGAACGGCTCCCCCTGGGTGTTCACGATCCTCTGGATCGACGCCTTCATCGCCACCACGCTGGCCATCGGCGGGTTCATCATAATCTCCTCGATGATTGCCGACGTAGTCGAGGACGCGGCCGTGGCCACAGGCGTTCGCTCCGAAGGCCTGCTGTTCGCCGCCAATGGCCTGTTGCCCAAGTTCACCGCCGGCATCGGCGTGTTCCTGAGCGGCGTGCTGCTGACCGTCGTCGCCTTCCCCATCGACGCCGCCGCCGGATCGGCGCCCCCGGAGGTGATGCGCCATCTGGCGCTGATCTACCTGCCCCTGACCTTCACGGTGAACGCCCTCTCGATCCTGGTCCTGCTGTTCTACAAGATCGACAAGGACACCCATGAGCGGAACGTCGCCACGTTGAACGCGGCCTCCAGCCTCGCCGAATAGGGAGCGCGAAACCTTCCGCTTCCCTCGGCTGGCCTGTCACGTTTACAAATCAGGAAATCATCCCGAGGAAACGCCGTGGCCGAAGCCGTACCCAAAGCTCAAACATCGGGGAAACTCAGCGTTCCCACCAAGCTTTTCTATGGGGTTGGATCCGTCGCCTTCGGGGTGAAGGACCAAGGCTTTTCCTATCTCCTCCTGATTTTCTACAACCAGGTGGTCGGCCTGCCCTCGGCGACCGTCGGCCTGGCGATCATGATCGCCCTGATGTTCGACAGCCTGCTCGACCCGATCATGGGCCAGGTCTCGGACAACTGGCGCTCGCGCTGGGGTCGTCGCCATCCGTTCATGTACGCCGCCGCCCTGCCGGTCGCCGCCTCATATCTCCTGCTCTGGAACCCGCCGCAGGATTGGTCCCATGGGGCCCTGTTCGTCTATCTGATCGTTGTCGCGGTGATCATCCGCAGCTTCATCACCATGTATGAGATTCCTTCGGCCGCCCTGGCGCCGGAACTGACCAGCGACTACGACGAGCGCACGAAGGTCCTGGCCTATCGCCACTTCTTCGGCTGGTTCGGCGGCCTGGTGATGACCGTCCTGGCGCTGCAGGTCTTCCTGAAGCCCGACGCGGAAAATCCCGTGGGGCAGCTCAACCGCGCCGGCTACCAAACCTACGCCTATGTGGCCTCGGGCGTCATGCTGGCCGCGATCATCGTCTCGGCGCTCGGCACCCACCGCCACATCGCCGGCTTCAAGATGCCGCCCCAGCGCAAGGTGTCGCTAGGCCAGCTCGCCAAGGAAATGTTCGGCACCCTGACCCACAAGTCGTTCCTGGTGTTGATGGGCGCGGGCCTGTTCAACGCCATGGCCGGCGGCCTGGTGCTGTCGCTCAGCCTCTACTTCAACACCTATTTCTGGCAGCTCTCGTCGGGCCAGATCGCCGCCCTGGCGATGGGGAACTTCATCTCCGCCGCCCTCGCCTTCGCCCTCGCAGCCCCGCTCTCCAAGCGCATGGGCAAGAAAACCGCCGCCCAGATCACCAAGGTCCTGGCGTTCCTGATCGCCTTCACCCCCATCAGCCTGCGCCTGCTGGGCGTGTTCCCAGAGAACGGCGACGGCGCGCTGGTGCCGCTGCTCTTCCTGCAGACCGTGCTGTCGACCGGCTTCACCATCACCTCGGCCATCCTGATCTCGTCGATGATCGCCGACGTGGTCGAGGATTCCGAACTGCGCACGGGCCGGCGGTCGGAGGGCCTGTTCTTCTCGGCCGCCGCCTTCATCGCCAAGGCCGTGTCGGGCGTCGGGATCTTCGCATCCAGCATGATCCTGCTGGCTATCGGCTTCCCGCAGGACGCCAAGCCCGGCCAGGTCGGCCAGGAGGTCGTCAACAATCTGGGGCTTGTGTACCTGGTGGTCCTGGCGGCGCTCTACGGCGCGGCCATCCTCTGCGTCTCGCTCTATCGCATCACCCGCGAGGGCCACGAAGAGAGCCTGCGCAAACTCGCCGCCCAGGCCGAGCTGGCCGAACGAGGCGAGTCGCCCGAACAAGCCGGCTAAAGTGAGATCGGCGCGCCGGAAACCCCGGCGCGCCGCTCTGCTATTTCGAGATCCGCAGCGAGTTGATGTCCTGGGCGATGGCTCGGAACGCCACCTTCAACTGCGTGCCGTTGGCCGGCATGTAGACGTACTCGGCCGAGGTCGCGCAGTCGTTCATCAGCTTCTTGACGTTGGCGTCGTTACCGACATTGAACCCAACCGTGTAGATGAACACGCCCTTGGCCTTGATGTTCTTGCAGAGCTTATCGGCCTGAGCGAACGCCGTGCCGTTCGTCGCGTCGCACTTGATGCGGTCCTTCGCCTCGCCGAACCCTGAATTCTTGGCGTTCACACCCTTGCAGTAGGCGGTGTTGAAGGCGCCGTCGGTCATCAGCACAACAACCTTGAGGGTCTGAGGCTTGTTGTAGGCGGCCGGTGCGCTGTCGCCCGTCCAGACCGTGTCCCAATCGGGGGAGATCATATACCAGCCCCAGGCCAGTCCGATGTGGCCTGCCGTTGAGCCGTCGTCCGACAGCGCCGCGATCTGGTCTGTGAGGGTCTTCTTCGTGCTCGTCAAAGGCACGATCGGCGCCGATCGGCAGGAGCCGTCCGTCGCGCCGAGCCGGTTGTAGTGCCAGCCGACCTTGGCCGTTCCCGGGCCGACGCCATCATAGGCCGAGGTCCCAACTCGTTCAGTTGCACACGCGCTGACCGGCATACGTTGTTGGACGGACTGGGTGTCCTGGAAGCTCTGCTGCGCGCAACCTTCCCGGAGGCACTGAGCCGCACCGCCTTTGCTGTATTTTTTGTAGGTGCCCGCGTCCGTACCGTTGATGCTGTTGAGCTTGAACTTCGTGGCATCGACTTTGGTGACGACAAATTCCTTGTTATTCAGGGCCGTCATGCCTTCGATACCGGTGATCAACACACGCTCGTTAGTCTGAAGGCCATGCTCAGTCGAAGTGGTGATCTGGATCGGATTGGTCTGCGTCGCCGCCGATATGACCGTCGGGCCGATTGGTGCGCCGCGCGCTGTATCGGCCCAACCGCCCATGTTCACGCCCACCGAATAGGGAACGAGCGCGATCTTGGTGTAGTACGGCTTCTGCTGATCCTTGATGACCAGCGTGACCAGATCAGTGGCCGCGCTTCGCAGGTTGGCCATGTTGTTTTGCATCGACCCAGTCGTGTCCAGCACCAGGGCGACTTCGACGTTGTTCGAGTTGCGCAGGACTTCGGAATTAGCCGTCAGATCGGCCCGGTCCCAGAGCTTTGGCCCGACGCCAGGCGCCTCGATCTGCGCGGTCCCTACGACGGTGATCTTGTCGGCGGCGAGTTTGAAGTCCGACGAGACGAGCTTTTGCCCCTCAGGCAGCCTGAGGTTGGACACCAGAGCCGCCTCCCCGACCGTCTTCAGTTCGGCGTCGGTCATCTTGTCCGACCGCGCGGCGTATAGCGTCGCGGTGTCCAGCGCGTCCTGAAGCTCCGCCCGCTGGGTGGTGGTCAAATAGACATCGACCAGGCCGAGGGCCGCAGGCGCCAACAGCACCAGGCCGACCGCGAAGAACACGGCGGTCGCGCCCCGCTCGTCACGCAAGCCAGCCTTCAACTTGACCTGCAGCTGCGCCTTGAGGCGCGACAGCAGTCGCTCCGATCGAATGTCTTTGTCTTGCACGCCCGGCCCCCTTTTGAGGAATCCCGGGGAGCTTGGCAGAGCACGGTAAAGGAAGCGGCGCCAGACAGGGTTAAGGCAGAGCTTATTGCGGGTCTGGCGCCGTCACGACTTTACCAGCCGCAGTTTTCGCCCTTGTTCTGGACCGTCAACCAAGCATTCAGCGGCTGGAAGTAATCGGCCACAGCGCTGGCGTCGGCAGTCTTCTCGCCCGTGAAGGTGGCGAGCGCCTCAGGCCAAGGCTTCGAGGCCCCCATTTCCAGCATGGCGTTGAACTTCTGCCCCATCTCCTTCTCGCCATAGACCGAGCAGCGATGCAGCGGTCCCTTCCAGCCGATCTGCTGGCAGGCCGCGCGGTGGAATTGGAACTGGTAGATGTGAGCCAAGAAGTAGCGGGTGTAGGGCGTGTTGCCAGGCACGTGGTACTTCGCCCCTGGGTCGAAGGCGTCGGCCGGCCGGTCCCCGGGAGGGGCCAGGCCCTGATACTTCAGGCGCAGTTTCCACCAGGCCTCGTTGTAGTGATCAGGCGTGACCTCGCCGGAGAACACCTCCCAGCGCCAGCGGTCGACCATCAGGCCGAACGGCAGGAAGGCGATCTTGTCGAGCGCCATCTTCATCAGGAACGGAATGTCCTCGTCGGCGCCCGGAGCCTGGTCGATCAGCCGGATCTGCTGGAGATAGGTCGGGGTCAAGGCCGACAAGCCGACGAAATCGCCGATCGCCTCGTGGAAGCCGTCGTTCGCACCGTTCTTGAACAGGAACGGCTGATCCTTGTAGGCGCGCTGGTAGTAGTTGTGCCCGAGCTCGTGGTGGACGGTGTAGAAGTCCTCACCATTGACCTTGGTGCACATCTTGATGCGGATATCGTCGCGGTCGTCGATGTTCCAGGCCGAGGCGTGGCAGACGACTTCGCGATCACGCGGACGGGTGATCATCGAGCGGGCCCAGAAGGTCTCCGGCAACGGGCTCATCCCCACCGACGAATAGAAATTCTCGCCGGTCTTCACCATCTTGATCGGGTCATAGCCCTTGGCGACCAGCAGCTTGTCGAGGCTGTAGCTGGAGGCCGCGCCCTTGGGCTGCACCACGTCATAGATGTTGCCCCACTGCTGGGCCCACATATTGCCCAGCAGGTCGGCGCGGATCGGGCCGGTGCGCTTTTGCACGGCGTCGCCGTACTTGTCGTTGAGCTGGCCGCGCACATAGCAGTGCAGGTTCTTGTAGAACGGCTCGACCTGCTTCCACAGGCGGTCGGTCTCGGCGGCGAAGGCGTCAGGATCCATGTCGTAGTTCGACCGCCACAGCGCGCCGGTGTCCTTGAACCCCAGGCCGCGGGCGCCTTCGTTGGAAAGCGCGGCGAACTTCACGTAGTCCGGCTTGATCGGCTTGGCGATCGAGTGCCAACCCTCCCAAACCGCCTTCAGCTCGGCCGGATCGCGGCTATCGGCCAGTATGTCCTCGGCGTCGTTCAGGGTCAGGGTCTTGCCCTTGTGCTGGAACTTGCCGCTGGAATAGGTCGAATCCATGCGGGTGGTCAGGGTCGCCAGTTCGGCCGCCGCGCCGGGCCGGTCAGGCGCCGGCGAGACCAGATAGAGCTTGAGCAGCTTCAGCTTACGTGCGGTGACCGGATCGACCGCCACGCCATTGTACTTGGCCGCCTGCATCGCATAGCGCGTGACCAGTTCGTTCTGTTCGCTGGTCGCCTTGGCTTCCAGCCACTGGGTGTCCTCGGTGATATTGGTGGCGCGCACCCAGGACGAGCGATTGACGTAGGGGCTGAAGGCCGCCAGCTCGGCCTCGGCCTTATCGACGAACGCCTTGGCCTCTGCGGCCGTGGGCTTGGAGCCCTGGGCGGATGCCGGCCCAAAGGCCAGCAGAGCGACCGCCGTGGCGGCCAGCAATTGGGATTTCATAACCAGAAACGTCCCTGAGCGGAGAATGCGGCATGCGCCGCGCTGGCCGCAGAGGAGCGCCAGCTTGATCCACCGTCAAGGTTCGTGGTTAGGCGCGGGCCTCCGAGGCCGCCATGCGGATCGCGCTCTCAACCGCCGCCTGGGCGGCCGATTGACTGAGGTCGAGGCCCTGGGCGACAGTCTCGCCGTCCTCGTCGAAGATCCGCCACGTCCAGCCGGATTCGGCGTGGGCGAGGGAGTAGGCGAACGGAAAATCCGTCATAAACGCCTCCACAAATCTATGCTGCAATGCGGCATGTCGGTTCAATGACAACCACAACGCCGACCTGAGTCAAGCGTTGCGGAAAGTGCGCCGCAACACGAAAAAGTTGATCGGAGCCTATCGCGGCCCTTCGCGCTAATAGTCAGTCGAGCGCCGCTGGAGGAATTTCGATGTCAGATCAACCGCCTGCGGACCACCTCAAGGCCCAGGGCCGGGCGCTGATCCGCGAAGCCGCCTTGGTCGCGGGCAAGTGGATTCCAGTGGGCGACGACGCCATCAGCGTCCACAGCCCCGCTGATGGCGCGCTGCTCGGGCGCGTGCCCAAGCTGTCGGCGGCCCAGGTCGATCAGGCGATCGAGGCTGCAGCCGCCGCCTTCCCTGCCTGGGCCCGAACCAAGGGCAAGGCGCGGGGCGAAATCCTGGCTCGCTGGGCCGCCTTGGTCACACAGAATGAGGATAGCCTTGCGGCCCTGATCTCGCTGGAGAACGGCAAGCCGTGGAAGGAGGCGCTCGGCGAAGTGCGCTACGCCAACTCGTTCATCAGTTGGTTCGCCGGCATGGCCGAACGGCTGGACGGCAAGGCCATCGAGAGCCCGAATGGCGAGGACTTGATCCTGGCTTTCCGCGAACCCGTTGGCCCGGTGGCCGCCATCACCCCCTGGAACTTCCCCGCCGCCATGATCACCCGCAAGGCGGCCGCCGCCTTTTGCGCTGGTTGCCCGGTGGTGTTGAAACCTGCATCGGCGACGCCGTTCACCGGCCTGGCCCTGGCGGCCCTGGCGCTGGAAGCCGGAGTCCCGGCTGGATGCTTCTCGGTGGTCAGCGGCGAACAGGACGTGGTCGGCGGCCGGCTGACCGGCTCCGAACTGATCCGCAAACTCTCCTTCACCGGCTCGACCGCCGTTGGCCGCAAGTTGGCGGCCCAGTGCGCCCCAACGCTCAAGCGGATGTCGATGGAACTGGGCGGCGCCGCGCCCCTTCTGGTGTTCGACGACGCTGACCTTGAGGTGGCGGTGAGCGGCACGGTGGCCGGGAAGTTCAGGGCCGGCGGCCAGACCTGCGTCTGTCCCAACCGGGTCTATGTCCAGGCAGGCATCAAGGACGCCTATCTCGAGGCCCTGACCGCACGGGTGGCCGCGCTGACGGTCGGCGATCCCTTTGCGCCCGACACCGAGATCGGACCGCTGATCGACGAGAAGGGCGTGACAAAGGTTGAAGATCACATCGCCCGCACGGTGGCGGCCGGGGGCAAGGTCCTGACGGGCGGTCAACGAATGACCGGCAGCTACTTCCAACCCACCGTGATCGCTGGGGGTGACGACGAGCTGTTCCGCCACGAGGAAACCTTTGGCCCGCTGGTCCCCGTCTTCACCTTCGACACCGAGGAAGAGGCGATCGCCCGCGCCAACGCCTCGGAGTTCGGCCTGGCGGCGTTCCTGTTCTCCGACGACCTCAACCGCGCCATGCGGGTCGGGCGGGCCATCGAGTCCGGCATCGTCGGGATCAATTCGGGGCTGATCTCCAACGCCGCCAATCCGTTCGGCGGGGTGAAGCAGTCGGGCTTCGGCCGGGAAGGCTCGACCTATGGGATCGACGACTACCTGCAGGTGAAGGCCCTGACCCTGGCGCTGCGTTAAGGCGCCGCTTTCGCCCTCATCCTCCCCCAGGTTCGTCATGGCCGGCCTCTTGAGCCGGCCATCCATACACTCCGCCGTTGGCGAAATACTTCGGCGCGCCGTGCGTATGGATCCCCGGGACAAGAGCCCGGGGATGACGAGCTTTGTTGGAGGACACGTCCCGCCCAAGCCTACCAATAACGCCACCGTCGATTGACATGGGGCGTCGTTCACGTCCCATCAGGGCTGCGACATTCTGCCAGTCGAGAGGGGCCTATGCCGAGCGACGAGACGCCGACCGTGGGCTCACAAACGCCTCGCCAGAACTGGTGGACGAAGATCCGCGCCAGCCGGGTCTCAGGACTGCTGGCGGCCGGCCTTCTGGTTGCGGCGTTCGGCGGCGGCGTGCTTGCGGCCAAGGGCTTCGATGGTCTCTCGTTCGGCAAGCCGGAAGCCAGCGCCAAGCTGGAGCCCGGCGCCCAGGGCTGGTCGTTGTTCGGCAAGCCGCGCGCGGCCGGCGCCGCCCGTCGCGGGATACCCAAGCCCGAAGGCTTCGCCGTCTGGCGCCACCGCATCGACACCAGCCGCGCAGAGCCGCAGGCCTGCGTCGAGCTGACCCGTCCGCTCGATCCGTCGAAATCCTACGCCGACTTCGTTTTGGTCTCGCCTGATCTCGGCTCAAGCCCCGCTGTCTCGGTAAAGGGCGCGGAGCTCTGCGTGGCCGGGACCGGCTTCACCGACCGCCGCATCACCCTGCTGAAGGGCTTGCCCGCCAAGAGCGGCGAGACCCTGGCCGCCAACGCCGACATCGACTTCACCTTCGGCGAGAAGCCGCCCTATGTCGGCTTCGCCGGCGAAGGCGTGATCCTGCCGCGCGAGGACGCCGACGGCATCGGCATCGAGACCGTCAATGTCAGCCGCCTGCAGGTCGAGGTCTGGCGCGTGGTGGACCGCAACTTGGTCCGCAAGTCGATCAGCGCCCCCGATCCGACCGGCGAGGGCCAGTATCCCGACGACTACGGCTCCGACAGCCCGGATGACGAGGGCCGCGTGGTCTGGAAGGGCGAGCTCCCGGTCACCGCCCAGGGTGCAGGCGAGCGCACCACCACCGTCTTCCCGCTCGGCGCAGTGCTGAAGGAAATGAAACCCGGCGCCTATGTGATCAAGGTCCGCGACGGCTCCGGCGGGCGCGCGATCAAGACTGGCGACGACGACAGCTATGACCCCAATCCGCCGGCCCAGGCCCGACGCTGGGTGGTGTTCACCGACATGGCCCTGCTGGCCTATGACGGTTCGGAGGCGCTGGACGTCGTGGTCCGCTCGCTGAAGACCGCCAAGGTCATGCCCGGCGTCCGTGTGGCGCTGGTGGCCCGCAACGGCGAGGACCTCGCCGAGGCCCGCAGCGACGCCCAGGGCCGCGTGCGTTTCGACCGTCCGTTGCTCGACGGCGAAGGCGCCGCCGACGCCAAGATGGTGATGGCCTACGGCTCCGACGGCGACCTGGCGGTGCTGGACCTCGACCGTGCGCCGGTCGATCTGTCGAAGCAGGGCGTCGGCGGGCGCGCCGATGAAGCCAGCGGCACGTCGGGTCGCTCGGTGGCCTCGGCCGTTGACGGCTACCTCTACACCGACCGCGGCATCTATCGCCCCGGCGAGACCGTCCACCTGAACGCTCTGCTCCGCGACCGTGAGGCCAAGGCGGTCAAGGACCGCAAGGGCGTGATCGTCGTCCGCCGCCCCTCGGGCGTGGAATTCAAGCGCTACGCCTTCGACAAGGCGCCGCTGGGCGCGATCGCCACCGACATCGCCCTGCCCAAGAGCGCTCCGCGCGGCCGCTGGAGCGCGCGACTGGAAATCGACGGCCTGGACAAGCCCGCCGGCGATATCTCTTTCGCGGTCGAGGACTTCGCGCCCCAGCGTCTTGCGGTCACCGCCGTGGGCCAAGAGCAGGTCCCGCTGAAGGGTGGCGAGACCCGCAAGATCGACGTCACCGCCCGCTTCCTCTATGGCGCGGCTGGCGCCGGATTGCAGACCCAGGGCGAGGCGCGGCTGCGCGTCGATCCCAACCCGTTCCCGCAGTTCGAAGGCTATCAGTGGGGCGACCAGCGCCAGCCGTTCGAGGAGAAGTTCCTCGATCTGGGCCAGACCGTCACCGACGGCGACGGTCGCGCGGTGCTGGCGCTGTCGTCGGAGGAAGCCGGCGATACGCCCCAACCGCTGCTGGCCGTCTTCACGGCCAGCGTCTTTGAGCCCGGCGGCCGGCCGGTGCGCGAAGGGCTGAACCTCAAGGTCCGCACCAAGCCGGTCTATCTGGGCGCCAAGATCGACCAGGGCGACGCCCCGGCCGGCGGTGATCCCACGATCTCGGTGGACCTGATCGCCGCCAACGCGACCGGCCAGCGCGTCGCCACCAACGGCGTCACCTACAATCTGATCGCCGAGAACTGGGACTATGACTGGTTCCAGCAGGACGGCCGCTGGCAATGGCGACGCACCAGCCGCGACGTGGTCGTGGCGCGGGGCACGATGAACATCGCCGCCGGACAGCCCGCGCGCATCTCGCGCCGCTTGGGGTGGGGCGACTATCGCCTGGAGCTGACCGGTGCGGGCGGCGCCAAGAGCGTCATCCGCTTCGCCTCCGGCTGGGGCTCTCCGGCCAAGGACGTCGAGGCGCCGGACTTCGTGCGCGTCAGCGCCGGAACCAAGACCTACGCCCAGGGCGACACCGTGGAGATCACCCTGAAGCCGCCCTATGCCGGCGAGGCCCAGATCGCGGTCGCCACCGACCGGCTGATCGACTTCAAGACCGTGACCGTCGGCAAGGACGGTGCGACCGTGCGCCTGAAGACCAGCGCCGCCTGGGGCGGCGGGGCCTATGTGCTGGTCAGCGTCGTGCAGCCGCGCGATCCGGTCGCCTCGCCAAAGCCGCGCCGCGCACTTGGCCTGGTCTATGTGCCGCTCGACCCCAAGGATCGGAAGCTGACGGTCGAGCTCAACACCCCCGCCAAGGTCGATTCCAAAGCCATGTTGGAGATCCCGATCACCATCAAGGGCGCCGGCTTCGGCGGTCGGGCGCGGGTGACCCTGGCGGCCGTGGACGAGGGCATCCTGCAACTCACTAAGTTCCAGAGCCCCGACCCGGTGAAGTGGTACTTCGGCAAGCGCGCCCTGACGCTCAACTACCGTGACGACTATGGCCGTCTGCTCGATCCCAACCTGGGCGCGCCGGCCAATGTGAACTTCGGCGCAGACGGGATCGGCGGCGAGGGCCTGACGGTCACGCCGATCAAGACCGTCGCCCTGTGGTCGGGCGTGGTCGAGACCGGCATGGACGGCAAGGCGGTGATCAAACTGCCAGCGCCAGAGTTCAACGGCGAACTGCGGCTGATGGCGGTGGCCTGGACCGATACCGCTGTCGGCTCGGCCTCCAAGCCGCTGACAGTACGCGAGCCGGTGGTGACCGAGCTGTCCCTGCCCCGCTTCCTGGCCCCCGGCGACAAGGCGTTCGCCACCCTGGAACTCCACAATCTGGAGGGCAAGGTCGGCTCCTACATCGCCGAGCTCACCTCGCAGGGCGGCGTCATCGCGCCGTTCCGCAAGGCCTTCGAACTAGCGCTCGGCCAACGGATCGCCGAGCGGATCGCCTTCAACGCCCCCAACCGCGCCGGCATCGGCAAGATCGGCTTCAAGGTCACCGGCCCCGGCTTCACCACCGCCCGCGACTATCCAATCCAGACGCGGTTGGGCTGGAGCCCGATCACCCGCACGACCTTCGAACTGCAACAGCCGGGCGCGGCCTATACCCCGTCGCCGGGCCTGTTGGCCGGGCTGGCGGCGGGCGACACCACACTGCAGGTCAGCTACTCGCCGTTCCGCGGGTTCGATCCTGGCCCCATCGCCGTGGCGCTGTCGCGCTATCCGTTCGGCTGCACCGAGCAGACCGTGTCGGCGGCCTATCCGTTGCTGTATGCGGCCGAGGTTTCAAACGACCCCAAGGTCAAGCGATCCTCGGCGGCGCTGGGCGGCGCGGTCGGGCGGCTGCTGGATCGCCAGACCCTGGATGGGGCCTTCGGCCTCTGGCGGGTCGGGGACGGCGAGGCCGACCCCTGGCTCGGCGCCTATGTCACCGACTTCATGCTCGAGGCGCAGAAGGCGGGCGCCCCGGTGCCGCAGGAAGCCATCGACCGGGCGCTCTCGGCCATGCGCCAGGTCTCGCGGCCGGAAGGCTGGGCCTCGGTGTCCTACCGCATGGAGTATCCCGAGTGGTGGGCCGGCTCGCCCGAAGCCTCCAAGAAGGCGACAGTGCGGATGCGCAGCCGCGCCTCGGCCTATGCGCTCTATGTGCTGGCCAAGGGCGGACGCGGAGACCTGGCCCGCCTGCGCTGGTGGCACGACGTGCAGATGAAGAACGAGGCCTCGCCGCTGGCCAAGGCCCAGGTCGGCGCAGGCCTCGCCCTGATGGGCGACAAGGCGCGCGCTCGCTCAGCAATGCGTCAGGCCGCTCGCTCGCTCGGTTTCCGGGACGACAGCGACTGGTACCAAAGTCCGTTGCGCGACGTCGCCGCCGTGGTCGCCCTGGCCTATGAGGCCGGCGACGTCGAACTGGCCCGCAGCCTCCAGACCCGTCTGGAGAACGCCGTGAAGGATCCAGATTCCCTCAACACCCAGGAACAGGCGCGCCTGCTGCAGGCCGCCCATTGGATGCTGAAGGCGGCCGGCGCCATCAAGATCGACGCCAAGGGGGCCATCCCGCTGGGCGCGACCGGCGGCGCCCCGCGCTGGGCGGTCGGCAAGCTGGCCGAGGCGCAGTTCGTCAACGCCGGCAAGGGCGCCCTCTGGCGGATGGTCTCGGTCACCGGCACGCCGGTGGTTGCGCCGGCGGCCGAGGAAAACGGCCTGTCGCTTTCCAAGCGGCTAGTCGGCTTCTCTGGCGGATCGGTGGACACCGCCAGCCTGACCCAGGGCGACCGGGTGATCGTGGTGGTGTCGGGCCGTTCGGCCCAGGCGCGGACCATGGCCCTGGTGGTGGACGACCCGCTGCCGGCGGGCTTCGAAATCGAGACCGTGCTCGGTCCCGACGACGCCCAGAGCGGGCCGTTCAAGTTCCTGGGCGAGCTGTCCAGCGCCGACGTCCAGGAGGCGCGAGACGACCGCTACGTCGCCTCGATGGACCTGGCGGGCAAGTCCAGCTTCACCTTCGCCTATGTGGCGCGAGCGGTGACGCCGGGCGACTTCCTCCTGCCCGGCGCCCAGGCCCACGACATGTACCGACCAAGCTTGAACGCCCGCACCGCCGCCGACCGCACGGTGATCGCGCCCGGGCCATGAGGAGTTTCTGGTCGCTTTCCTCCCC